>JBGAHR010000011.1:0-104081 GCA_044226045.1 Chitinophagaceae bacterium | reverse complement strand
GTACCTGAAACCGCGATAAACAATACTAAAAAGATCCTTTTCATACAGGTGGTTTGAATGCTGAATTTATTGAATTCAGTTGATTGAATGAAAACAGAGAAAGAGAAAGAGAAACAGAAAGAGAAACGGAAACAGAAAGGGAAAGGCTGAATGGAGCGGGAGCGAGAGCGAGAGCGGAAAGGGAAAGGGAAAGGGAAAGGGAAACGGAAAGGGAAAGGCCGAGCGGGAGCGAGTGCAGTTAACATATTGGCAAATCGTTTTCAATCCGTCATCCGTCATCCGCCATCCGTCATCCGTCATCCGCCATCCGTCATCCGTCATCCGCCATCCGTAATCGCATTGGTTCGTAGCCTTTTGAATAATTTCATGTAGGATAACCCTGGTTTTGGATTAGAATATTTCCCAGAAAATACTAAGGGTATCATCTTAGTCGTTTTGATGCCATCCAATTATCCAAAACCTATGCAAACATCGGTCGCAAGTATACACCAGGTCAGTATTTCTCAAAACAGCCTGAAAGCAGGGATAAATCTGGCCAATTCCACTGGTGTGTTCCTGGTTTCGGTTGCCACCCCCACGCACCAAATTATCATTCGTCGCTTTGTAGAGTTCAAGGCAGGGAACAATACCCTGGAATTGATGACCGGCAGTCTCGGCAAGGGCCAGTACATCCTTTCCGTGGTGCGGGAAAACCTGTTTCTTAACCAGGCTTTCTCTGTGTAGTGGTGGAGAATCAGGGAGTTACCGATTTAAGTGGAAAGATTGTGTAAAAGTGTTCCACGTGGATACAATTTAATTTGCATTGATTTTCATATTGTTCTCAAAATCAAATAGAATTGAGTTTTGAAATTCAGGTTAAGACATATTATTTTACTGATTCTTACTCAGGTGTTTACCACTGTTCTGAAAGCCCAGAACGTTGGAAACTGGACATTAAATAACACCCTGGCTGGTACAGGCACTCCATTGAATACGGTCGGCAATGTATCTGCCGGCTCCGGAATTGGAAGCACTTCCTTTAACGGGGGTACCGAATGGTATGGCCAAAATGGATGGCCCACCGGATCTTTAAATACCAACTCTTATATTGAATTTTCGCTAACACCCCTGTCAGGCTACGAGCTAAACCTCTCCAGTGTAGTGTTGAGGCTTCGGCGCAGTAATACAGGTAGTCCGGCCGGTGCCGGGCCGCTTTCCTGGGCGCTCCGATCCAGCCTGGACGGATTTAGTGCTGACCTTGCAACAGGTTCAATGACACACAATTACGCAAACTATACCGTTAGCATCCCGGCATTTATTCATATTGCCGGCACTTTGACCTTTCGTGTATATGGGTATAATGCCACGATCCCGGGCGGGGGAACAAGCCGGATGGTTATTGACAATATCAGCGTCCAGGGCGCAACGGCCCTGTTGCCGGCGCATTTTTCGAAACTGACCGCCCTCGAGGATGGCGGAATGCTGAGGTTCAACTGGCGCGTGTTGGGACTGGAAGCTGGAAGCGCAGTCATTCTTGAGGGTTCTGCCAACGGCAGGGATTTTACCGAAATCAAGTCATGGAAAGAGCAGGCGGCTGCAATTGTCAAAGACTATCAATTCGCCATACAGAAAGGAGCTCAAACTTATTTCAGGGTAAAATTGATTGACGCTAATCAATTGATTATATATACAAATACGATATTTATTTCTAATAAAATAAAACACCAAATACAACTCCAAACAATAGCAGTTTCCGGTGATCAGCTTAACCTGCTGATCAATGCCGATGCGGGCAGGCAGGTGAGTTATATCATTTCCAGTTCCTCGGGAAGAGTGGTTGATCGGGGGCAGTTGAACCTCGTGGGTGGTCAGCAAACCATCGGCGTTTCATTGCCTTTTATGGCCCACGGCCTTTATTTCATCAATATGGATGGGGTAACCAGGAGTTTTGTCAGGTAGGATCGTCCCAACCCCAGGCGACCACATTCCAATCGTCGATATGATCGCTATGGTTCGAAATGATTTCGAAACCGGTTCTCAGATGTGCCCGTAAAGACCGGTGATTGCTGTTGGCGATTTCCGTAACTATACAATCAAAGCGTTTGGAGAAAGTTTCGCGGTGTTTGTGATAAAGCATTTTGAAAACGCCTTTTCCTCTCACTTCTTTTGCTACGCAGATCTGCCCCATAATATAGTAGTTTGAGGCTGTCAGTGGCCTGCCTCTCCATTCGGTCTGTTCGAGATGATTTAGCAATGGTTCTATTTGGGGATAGAATGCAATACCTTCTTTTAAAAATGAAATAGCGTATGCAACTACTTTATTATTATCATTTTTAACTATGACGCTTGGGGCTAGTTCATGCATGGCCTGCAACATCGGCAGGTTGAAGCTCATGGTCAGAAAACCTTCGCTTTGTTTCTCTTCAGTAGTAATATGTTGTTTCAGATTGAGCGATTGCAAGACCAGTATTTGCTCCAACTCTGCTGTCTCGGAAACAGTAGTCGCTGTCAACATAGAAAGCTTTTATGTGTCATGGGTGTTATCGATATTCTCCGAAAACCCCTCGCAGTTCGTCTGAAATTTCACCAAGTGTAACTTTGTTCTCCACCGCTTCGATGACAGCGGGCATGATGTTTTCTCCGCTAACCGCGCGGTCGTTGAGCACCTGCAGACATTGGTCTACTTTGGCATTATCCCGATTCCGTTTCAGCGATTGCAGACGGCTGATTTGTTCAGTTCTGATATGATCATCTACTTTGAGCAGGGGTATATTTTCTTCCTCTTTCACCTGGAATTTATTCTGTCCCACAATGATCTTTTCTCCGGATTCGATCTTTTGCTGGTATTCGTATGCGCTCCGGGCAATCTCATCCTGGATATAGCCCTGCTCTATGGCAGACACACTACCTCCCATGGCATCGATTGCCTCGATCAGTTTCCAGGCTTCCTGTTCCACTTCGTTGGTCAGGGACTCTACATAATAGCTTCCCGCCAATGGATCTACCGTGTCGGCAGCGCCGCTTTCAAAAGCGACGATCTGCTGTGTTCTGAGTGCAATCCTTGCCGCTTCTTCCGTCGGCAGGCTCAGGGCTTCATCATACCCATTCGTATGAAGGCTTTGTGTTCCTCCCAGGACAGCTCCCAGCGTTTGGATGGTTACCCTTGAGATATTATTAAGCGGTTGTTGCGCCGTGAGGGTGCTTCCGCCGGTTTGGGTATGAAACCGGAGCATCATAGCCTTTGGATCTGTTGCGCCGAGGTCTTTCATCATTTTTGCCCACATTCTTCTGGCGGCCCTGAATTTGGCGATCTCTTCGAACAGATTGTTATGGGCATTGAAAAAGAAGGAAAGCCGTTTACCAAAGACATTTATATCGAGGCCTTTTTCCAGGGCAGCCTGTACATAGGCTTTTCCATTGCTCAGGGTAAATGCAATTTCCTGCACGGCGGTACTTCCCGCTTCCCGGATATGATAACCGGAAATCGAAATAGTATTCCATTTTGGAAGCTCCGTTGAACACCACTCGAAAATATCCGTAATGATTCGCATCGACGGTTTTGGGGGATAGATATAGGTGCCACGGGCCGCGTATTCTTTCAGAATGTCGTTTTGAATGGTACCTGATATTTTCTTCAGGTCAGCTCCCTGCTCTTTGGCCAGGGCAACATAGAAAGCCAGCAAAATAAACCCGGTGGCATTGATGGTCATGGACGTACTGACGTCTTCCAGGCGGATGCCTTTAAAAAGCGTTCGCATATCTTCTATGCTGTCAATCGCCACTCCCACTTTTCCCACTTCACCTTCCGAAAGCGCGTGATCGCTATCGTAGCCGATTTGAGTCGGCAGGTCAAAGGCCACGCTGAGACCCATCACTCCCTGCTGGAGCAGGTAATGATACCTTTTATTACTTTCTTCTGCAGTACTGAACCCGGCATATTGTCGCATGGTCCAGAGCTTACCCCTGTACATGTCGGGTTGAACGCCACGGGTAAAAGGAAATGCTCCCGGGGCTTCCAGGTTAAAATGTTCGGGTAATGATGAATATAGGGGGGAAATCTCGATCCCGCTGTCGGTAATAATCTTTTTTTCGGCCATCGATCAATCGTATTGGAAGGAGGACGAAGGTAGAGCGAATAGGGCAGAAAGGGCTATTTATTTCTGCATCAGTTTCTTTGCCTCGTAAGCGAGCACCTCACTCACAACTCCATGCAGGGAGGCCTTGGGAGACTGCATCAGCATTTCCAGGATGGCTTTACAAAGTTCTGTTCCGCTGGCTTCCGCCGGCATGAAAGAAGCGACCTGGTTTACGATCAGCAGATTTTGGTCCTTCAGATTGCGAACCGCTTCCCATGCTTCGGGAGAAACATAGATCTGCTGGGTAATATTATAATCGAATTCCTGGCGGATATTCTGGGTCAAAATAGCCTGCATATCCTTCAGCCCGAGGCCAGGTTGATTCAGCCTGTTGACAAGGTTGGGCAAGGCAATTCGCTCGGTTAACAGGATCAGGCGTTCGTAAGCCTGCAACTGCAATGGGGTAGTTGCCTGTGGTGGCTGTTCGGCGGGTGCTTTTTTAGCGGTTACCTGTTGTGATTTACGGGCTTCTTTTCTTTGTTTTATCAACAGGTAGGTCAGGGTTCCGCCAAGGGCGCCTGCGATGCCGATCTGAATCAACAATTGAGGAACACTTAATTCCATGAATCCGGGTTTAGCTCAAAATTAGTAAATGGGTGGTAGTTTGCAGAAATTCAATTGACTGGAAGCATTTTCGAATTTCGAAATTTCAGTGTTAAAAGAAGCCTGCAAGCGAATAAACGCTTGAACAACCCGCTCATTGTATGTATTTTTGCCTGTTAATAAAATAATATGGAAACAACAGTCATTGCACCGGTTAGTTTTACCCCACAGGCGGTTCAGGAGATCAACAGGCTCATGAATGAAGAAGGGTTCGACACTACACAATTCTTACGGGTAGGGGTGAAGGGAGGCGGATGTTCCGGACTTTCTTATGTACTGGGTTTCGATAAAAAAGAGGATGCCGATGAGATGTATGAAGTAGACGGCCTTCCCTTTATCATGAACAAATCGCACGGTATCTACCTGATGGGCATGGAGATCGACTGGCAGGACGGATTGAATGCAAGAGGTTTTGTTTTCAAAAACCCCAATGCTTCCAAAACCTGCGGCTGCGGTTCCTCTTTTGCCGTCTAGTATTCTTCTCCGGCCTCTTACGGGCTTCCTCGCAGATAGGATTCTACAATGTTACGCTATTCTCCCATCCTTTCAATATCGGTGGTGAATCGAAAGCCGATGCCATGTATGGTTTCCAAAACAATTGACGGATCGCTTTTAAAATGTTTTCGGAGCTTGGCGATGAATACATCCATACTTCTTCCCAGGAAGTAATCGTCTTTACCCCATACTTCTGTCAGCACTTCTTCTCTTTTGATCACCCGGTTGGGATGTTCACAGAGGAATCGAAGAAGATCTGCTTCGCGTTGCGTTAAGCTCTGTACTGTTTCCGGAGTCGATAGCTTCAGATCAGTGTATGAAAATTCGAGCTTTCCTATCCGGTAGCCAATCAGGTTTTCAGAATGGAGCTTTTTTGTCCGGCGAAGAAATACTTCCATGCGCAACTGGAGCTCTTTCATACTAAAGGGTTTGGTGATATAGTCATCACCACCCGTACTGAATCCTTTTATTTTGTCTTCCTGCATGGATTTGGCCGTGAGAAACAGGATCGGTACCTGGTCGCTTTGCTGGCGGATTTTTTTAGCCACGGTAAAGCCGTCTTTATTAGGCATCATCACATCCAATAAGCAGATGTCAAATTCATTTTTCCGGTAGCGGTCAATGGCATCCTGCCCGTCTGAACAAAGCACCACTTCATAACCGGCATCTTCCAGGTTATCTTTAATAACGAATCCGAGTTGAGCATCATCTTCTGCGAGGAGCACTCTTGCTTTTTTCATGTTTTTCAATTTTTGATCAGGATAGGGGTAACAGGATTTTAAAGGTGGTTCCGATACCGGGCTCGCTTTGTACCAGTATTCTTCCTTTATGGGCATCGACAACCCGCTTCACAAAATCCAGCCCGAGTCCAAAACCTTTCACATCGTGAATATTTCCGGTAGGCACCCGGTAAAACTTCCTGAAAATTTTTGTGAGATATTTTTTTTCTATACCAATTCCATTGTCTTTGATCTCGATGAAAACCTCTTCCATTTCCCGGCCAACCCTGATCCTGATAAAGGGCTGTGTGGAATATTTTAATGCGTTTTCCAGCAGGTTGATCAGCGCCAGTTCCAGGTGTGATTCATCCAGGTTACAGATAATCTCATCGCCGGTCCAGTCATAATCAACCACGGCCTTTTTCTCATCTATCAGGGGTTGGATTTTTTTAACCGCCTGCAATACGAGCGTTTGCAACGAAACCGGTTTTCTATCGAGGGGCAGTTGCTTTTCTTCACTATTGGCTGTCTTTAACAGTCGTTCTACCTGCTGTTGAAGATGGTCGGTCTGTTGTTGAATGATCTTTGTATAGTTTTTAAGTCGCTCCGGTTTTTGAATGATATCTTCTTTTATCAAAACATCCGAGGCGATCTTCATCACGGCCAGGGGTGTTTTGAATTCATGCGTGAAGTTGTTGACGAAGTCTTTCTGTGTTTCTGACAAAAATTTTTCCCGATAGAAATAGAACAGGCTTATCGCCAGCGCAATCAGCACGACGATCAAAGCGCCCGCGCTCACAAACCAGAATAGCATCTGCGAAAGCACGTAATGCCTTCGATGCGGGAAATAGATGGCGAGGTAGGTGTATGGCTTGTTGAAATGAGTCATGTCATAATTCGACTCAGGGGAGAAATTCGATGCAACCGTTGGAAGATAGTGAACAGAGGAATAAGACGACTGACCGTTTTGATGAATTCCCAGGTAGGCATCGGTAAGTACATCGAAATCTTCCAATTCGAGTTTCAGATAGTAGGTAATAGTATCTACCGGCGCAAGCGTATCTACTTTGAACACGAAGTAATTTTCTTTTGGATGTTCAATGAGCGTTTGCAGATTGAAAACAGGGTTTGATGTCAGCTCCACATCTTCAAAAAGCCCCCTGATACTTTTTACCACGTTTACATTGAACTTCTGCTGTTCAAACGAATAGACCATGTTCAGCCAGTACAATTGAATCAATACAATGACTGACATCACAAATGCCGAGCTGAGCACAATCCATCTAAGAGTTTTCGAACGCATTGTACTGCAAAGTTGAGATCAGCCGATCAATAACCGAGAGTTGCGAGGTTAATCACTTGTTAACATATGTTAACGGGCGCATGTTAAGGCAGTTAGGGAACGTTAAACGGCGGTTAAGCAGGCTGTGAAAGTTTTTGGATAGGAGCGGGAATGATAGTTTCACATTCTCTATTAATAATCCAAAAGTTAGATCATGAAAAAGTTATTATTGACAATGGTTGTTGCAGTTGCCCTGACTGGCGTTGTGGCAGCACAAACAACTCCTCAAAAAGAGAAACCCAAGAAAGAAGCAAAAGTTCAGGCCCCTAAAACTGATGTAAAGAAAGATACCGCTTCGCATGCCAAACATGCCAAGCATCATGCAAAAGTTTCCAAGAAGAAAGATTCTTAAGGAGCAATTCCTTCATGAACACAGGGTTTTTTGTTTGTAAATGAAATGCCCCGCTCGATCATCGGCGGGGCTTTCATATTTTAAAGACTTATTCCTTTAAGCTTTCTTGGCGAGAGCCGGTTGTTTCTTCTTGTTTCCGGGTTCTTCATGATGGTGAAGAATATCTGCTTCGCCCAATGGTTTGCTCTTCGCAAGATCCATCAGGATCGGTGCGGCAACAAAGATGGATGAGTAAGTACCAACTACTACACCAATCAACATGGCGAACGCGAATCCCCTGGTTACTTCACCTCCTACCAGGAAGAGGATGAGGATCGTCAGGAATACGGTCAGTGAAGTCATGATGGTACGGCTCAGGGTATCATTGATGGCTTTATTGATGATAGTTCCCTTGCTGGCACCTTTCATATTCTTACTATACTCTCTCACACGGTCGAATACGATTACCGTATCGTTCATGGAGAAACCGATCACAGTCAGGATCGCTGCGATGAAGTGCTGGTCGATTTCGAGCGTGAAAGGCACTATATTTTTGAGGAAGGAGAATACTGCCAGTGTAACCAATACGTCGTGCAACAGGGCAACGATCGTACCGAGAGAATATCTCCAGTCACGGAAACGGATGAAGATATAGGCTGCAATAATCAGCAGTGACCAGAAAGTAGCCCACTGTGCGCCTTTTTTCAAGTCGTCGGAAATCGTCGGGTCAACCCGTTTGGTACCGGCGAGGTATTTTGTAGTAAGGAACTCTTCTTTTGACACACCGGGCAGGAACTGTTGAAGTCCGGAATAAAGCGTGTTTTTAACGCTGGAGTCAACACCCAGTCCCGTTTCATTGATACGATAATCGGTGGTGATATCGAGCTGGCTCGGTCCACCATAAGTCTTGATTACCGGGGGCTCGCCGAAGGTTTTTGCCAGCGCAACTCTTACAGTTTCTTCATTCACCGGTTTGTGGAAATTCACGATAAAGCTCCGACCACCGCTGAATTCAACTCCTTCTTTAAATCCATTGAAAATAGCAGCAACACCCAGTATCAGTACCACTACTGAGATACCATAGGTAATGCGACGGTATTCGATGAATTTATAAGATGCATGTTTGAAGATACGTTTTGACAGGGCTGTGAAATATTTGAAGTGACGATCGCGTGAAGTATAAATATCAGTGATCAGTCGTGATACCAGGATACCGCAGAAAAGAGACAGTACGATACCGAGCATTTGTGTAGTTGCAAATCCTAATACCGGACCCAACCCGAAGTAAGCCAGGATAGCGGCAGTGAGGAAGCTCGTAACGTGGGCGTCCAGTACAGGCGGCAGTGAGCGTCTGTAACCGATTCTGACAGCTTCATGGTGATTGAGGCCCTTCGATAATTCTTCCTTGATGCGTTCAAAGATGATTACGTTGGTATCTACTGCCATACCGATCGTCAGTACGAGACCGGCGATACCAGCTGCCGTAAGGGTGGCATTCAATGCCGCCAACACGCCGATAGTGAACAGCAGGTTCAATACAAGCGCGATATTGGCAACAATACCGGCCGTATTATAATAGACAATCATCAGTACAAAAATTACCAGAAACGCAATGACGAATGATTTGATACCACCTGAAACCGCTTCTTCACCCAGGGTAGGTCCTACTACCTGCTCCTGTACGATTTTAGCAGGAGCCGAGAGCTTACCGGATTTCAGGATATTTGAAAGGTCATTGGCTTCTTCAATAACCATTGTTCTTTGTTTGCCTGATCCGCCACCCATTCTGATCTGAGAGTTGCCTCCTTCGATTTTCTGCTCAACATTCGGTGCGGAGTAAACGATATCGTCGAGCACGATCGCGATTGGTCTGTTTACGTTTCTTTCAGTCATGTTAGCCCAGGTTCTGGCAGCGGCTGTACCCATGGTCATGGATACGGTTACACCACCTACCTGGTCGTAATCCTGGCGTGCGTCTTCGATGGCATTGCCTTCCAGTTCCGCAGTTTCTCTGCCGGGTCTTGTTTTGATCAGGTAAAGAGCCACTGCGGGAATCAGCTGGCCATTGGCATCCCTGTCTTGTTTACCCCAGAGGAATTTGGAGTTTAAAGGGAATGAATTTCTAACAGCCGGAATTCGCAGGTATGCGTTGATAGCACCGGTATCTTTCAGGAGAGCCTGTCCAATAGCTGCGGGATAATAAGGCTTTCCGTTATCGCCCATGGAAGGCTGAATGATGGAAAGAATATTCAACAGCGGGTTATTCGCCTGGCTCATCACCGCCAGACTGTCGGAGATTCTTTTTACGGAATCAGCCTGGGCAATATGAACAGAATCTTTGAAGTTGCGAAGACTGTCGATGGTTTTCTGGCGCGCGGAATCGGCAGCCGCTTCAATTGTATTGTTTCCTGAAAGCGCCTTGATGGCTTTCAGGGCATTGGTCATGGCTGTTTGAATTTCCTGGTCCTGGAATGTCCATACTTCCCAGAACTGCAGGTTGGCTGTTGACTGAAGGTATTTTCTCACCCGGTCAGGATCGGTTGCACCAGCCAGCTCCACGTTGATGATTCCCTTGTTTTCATCCAGGTTGATGTTAGGCTGGGCTACACCGAATTTGTCTATACGCTTGCGAAGAACCTGGAAGGTTTGACGCATCGCATTAGTCGCTTCTTCTTTGATATAGTTTACAACAGCCGCATCGCTGGAATTGATATTGATCTGTTTTCTGTTGGGATTTGCAAAAAGCGGGGCCAGCTTGGCAGAAGGATCCGCTGATTTGTAGGCATTGGCAAAAAGATCGATAAAGTTCTGATCGCTGGTCAGCTTGGCTGTCTGTGCTTTTTCGATCGCGCTCAGCAATTTTGGATCACGTGGATTATTGGCCAGATTTTTCACCAGACCATCGAGAGCAATATCCATGGTAACGTTGATACCGCCTTGCAGATCGAGACCCAGCAGCAGTTCATTTTCTTTTGCCTGCTGGTAGGTTTGTCCCCACCAGGTGATGCTTTTTTCTTTAGTAGCCCTGATCAGGCTGTCGAAATAATCTGTCTGAAGATTGTTCAGTGTATCCTGATAAAAAGCACGCGCTTCATTGTTGCCGGCTCCGGGATATTTCTGATCAGCAGAAGGGTAGGTTCTTTTAATGTATGCCGCTGCTTTAGCCTGAATTTCTTTTTCATGTTTGTTCACGAAGTAAGTAAACGAAAGCTTATACAACGAAATACCAATCAGTAATGCGGTAAAAATGCTAACCAATGCTCTCATTTCGTAGAGTTTATTTTTTAAGAGTGGGCAAAGATAGTATTTTCAGCCTATTTCGGAAATCCAAAATAGCCCTGAAAACAAGGTTTTTACGAGGGGTTTTCAGGGCTGATGCCAGCCCCTGAAAACGGGATAAAAAAGCCGGGTTCAGGATTCGAAAAAGATGCGGGCTGTTTGGTAGAAAAGCCGGTTTTGCAGGTTGGGGGCCTGCTCCGAAAATCGTTGAAGACCAAACAATCCGGCGGCATTCCCCTTGTTGATCGCAATTTCGAGGTAGCCGGCTGCATTGAACAGGGCGAGCTTCTCACCTTCGGGAACATCCGAATAGGTTTCACTGATCCGGTCTATCACCTCATCTCTCTTGAACACGATCTTGAAATCCCTTCCTTTTCGTTGTTCCTCAAACTGTTCGCGGGTGATATTGACTACGATATTTTCGAAATGATCGATGAAAATGATCTGTCCTTCGATCCATTCGTCTGTGAAATTCGGGCGGAGGTGATTTTTTTCGAGGATCGGTGGATCCGGTCGACCGATCTGTTGAAGACTGGTACCCATCTGCAGTTGTTGAATGGCATCGGCCATTACCCGCACGCAGGTGAGGGTGTGGCGTGGCTGGGCTTCCGGAAGGGGGAGACCGATCACCATTTCCGGTTTCTCCTCCAGGATCATTGTCAGCAGGCCGTTGTCGGCGCAAAGCAGGTATTGTTCGTTATGATAGGCCAGCAGGAGTTGATCCGATTTTCTATCAAAGAGGTTGATCAGCAATAAGTGAAAAGTATATGGCGGGAAATTCCTGATGGCATTGCGGCAAACGTACGCTGCCTGCGGATAGTTGAAAGGAGCAATCTGGTGGGAAACATCTACCAGCCGGAATTCCGGGTTGACCTGCAACAGCTGACCTTTAATAGCGCCAGCCAGGTAATCCTGGCTGCCAATATCAGAGGTGAGGGTTAGTAAGGCCATCCGGGTAGGGGTAGAGGGTTATTTTACCAGGTTTCCGTTTTTAAAGAAATAGTTATGGATGAGTTTATCTGCCAGTCGCGGGAAAAGTCGATTGATGAAAACCATTCTCTTCCCTTGGAAAGTGAGTACCATACTGCGTTTGCGGGATTCGATCGCGCGCAGGATAATCGCCGCGCATTCTTCCACCGGCATCAGTTCGCTTTCTTTCATGGGAGACTCGCCGATCGACTGACCATCTTTGTTCAGTGCGTTGCTGCGAATATTTGTAGTGGTAAATCCCGGTGCGATCCAGAGCACGTTTACACCGTGGTCGATCATCTCCACTCTTAATCCTTCCAGCCATCCCTGCAGTGCGTGTTTGGAGGCTGAGTAGGCGCTTCTTCCGGGTATTCCGCGGTAACCGACCAGCGAGGAAATACCAACAATGGTTCCTTTATTGGCGATGATCGAGTCGATCGCATAGTGAGTACAATAGACCGATCCCCAGTAATTGATATCCATTACTTTTTTGATCGCATCGAGGCTGGATTCGCGAAAAAGAGCTCGCATGCTGATTCCCGCATTGTTGATCAGCACGTCGATTTTGCCGAATGTTTTTAGCGTAGACTCGATAAATCTTTTACAATCCTGTTCATTGCTCACATCGCAGGTGAGGGTGTGCAGAGGCTCCTGGGCGTATTTGAGCTGGAGACTATACAGCTTATCGTAGTTGCGTCCGCAGGTGGCCACTTTGGCCCCCTGGGCCAGGAGGGACTCGACCATCGTTCTGCCGATTCCATCGCTGCCGCCGGTAATAACTACTACTTTATCACGGAAATAAGACATATTCTGTAATTGGTTATACAAAAATAGCAGAGTTGGGCATTGCTGGATTAAGTTATTCACATTTACCTGATAATTATTTTATTAAAAATTTGGTGCGAGTTGATTTTACCTTATTTTTGCACTCCCAAAAACGAACTGAAAGGTTGGTTTTGGAGTGGAGAGATTCCGTAGCTCAGTTGGTAGAGCAATACACTTTTAATGTATGGGTCCTGGGTTCGAGTCCCAGCGGGATCACGAAAAACCTCAGCAATTGCTGGGGTTTTTTATTTGTGCGAAAGGCGTGATGATGGTTTTGTGATTTTAAACACGCAAATACTTTTTTGGTCAACCTGGTCTTACTCAGGCCAACGCATGGCCTGGTAGGTCGGCGTAGGTCTGCAAATAAGATCTCCGGTATTCGCCACGCGCCAGCGGAGTTTATTTTGGTTTGTGATGGACTTTAGATATTGTTTACAGATGCTTTTTTAGCGCGCTCGCCTTTTGGTCAGCCTGTTTATCGGGCGCTATGGCCTGGGGTAGGTCGTATCAGTCTGCTAAATAAGATCTCGATGACCATGCCCGCGCGAAAAGCGGAGTTGTTTTGGTTTGCTGATTAGTTTTAGAATGTTATTCCTGATTGCTGCAACATGCTCATACCTGGTCGCCTGTTTATCCGACGCTATGGCCTGGGTAGGTCGTATCAGTTTGCAATCCAGACTCATTAAACCATACCCGCGCTAGCGGAGATGTTGCTGTTAATAAAGTCGGTTGCTTCTACAAATTTTGAAGGCATTACTGAATTACCTTGCTGAGTCAAATTCAAATTGAGCTGTTAATTTTTGGAACATTCTGGCGACTCACAGATTATTTCTTTATAAAGGCTATTTGCACGATGGTATCAGGCGAACATGAAGTGTAATTTTAGACTTGTACAACAAGTCATATACCCGCATAACTGAAATTTTTGACTTGCTTTATGCAATCTATGGTGCTTCTACTGGTTTCAATAATGAATGAATTGAACAGCTACATTTGTTAAAATTATCATCCTTGGTGATGATGATAATCCCATTAATAATTCGAAAATACTGCTGTTTCCTCATTGTCGATCAGATAAATTTTATTAAATGTATGCATCATTGTGCAGAGATACAGAAGTGACTTTTACTTCAGCGATGATGAATGATATTTCCGGAGCATTATGTCATCGCCTTCAGTATAGGTGCCCAATTCCATTGTACCGTGATTTCTTCGGACTAGTCGGTACATAAATAGTAGGCTCTTCCTCATCCTTTTTGTTTCATTTTCTATCCAACTATATATAAATTGGAAGATTACTTTCTCAATCATAGAAATCCGGCTATTTAAGATTATTTATTGACGTATATATCGCTCATCTTGCTCTTACAAAATTAATTTCTAGTATCACATAACTTGTTATTTGTTATCAGATCGACATTTATAAATGGGGCTCTTCAAATGAAGCAATATAATTTTAGTTTGATAAAGTAGTGCTTTTACACAAATTAGGGACATACAGATATAAAGTCTAGAGCATTATTTGGAAAAACTACTTTGTATAGTCTTTCTTATTGACTTAGGTTATATAACTGAATAAGCTATGCGTTTTAATATAGATGTATCATATAAAGTTCAGCGTCATACATAATATGTATAGACATTTTTTAAAATCGATGTACTTCTGAAGATGTTTATTGCAAAGATACATGTCATGTAAATGGAATTGAATAACATAAACCAGAATCTGGATCACACTTCTTAGATACATTGCTATGAGCAGTTTATATTATTTTATAAGCACTATTTATGCGACACTATGAACGAACTATTTCAAATGTCCGCAATTCTGTTGCAAGAAAATGTTCGACTGCATTACAAAACTCTTTCAAATGATTTTCGGTGTTGAAGTAATTGATGGTGATTTGTGATTAGTTGTCAGTGCATGCGAGTTTAGAGATGAAATGCCTGATTACTTTTACCAAAGCATACATTAGATTTATTAGATCCTTGTTTATCAGGCAACTATAGCACTGGTGAGGTTCGTATCAGTCTGCTAAATTAGATATCCAGTAACCATACTTTACACCAGCGGTTTATTTTGGTTTGCAGTTGGTTTAGATGATATTACTGTTTAAAGCACATTAAGATTTGTTAGGTCAACCTGTTTATCGGGCAACTATGGCACGGGTAGGTCGTATCAGTCCGCTAAATTAGATCTCCGATGACCATACCGCGCCAGCGGAGTTTGAACACAAACTTTTGCTCTGAAATTGCTTATGTTATAAAAAGCCCGCAATGCGCTGGGGGTCGGGTAGGACACTTGATCTCAATCATATTGTTGGATGATATCGAACAGAAATACAAGCATAGCTTTACGTATATTCAATATGATTAAAATCTATGGATTCAGGGAGTAAAAATATTAAGCGGAACCCGTCTCGGGAGCGATTTTTTGATGTTTTCCAGACGTTTCGGGCCTACCAAACTGCCGTTGATGAAGCCGCTATTGTATCCATTGCAGATTTGAAAGGAAATATCGTATACGTTAATGACCGGTTTGTACAGATTTCGCAATATACGAGAGAGGAACTCGTCGGAAGAAATCACCGAATTATCAACAGCGGCTTTCATGAAAAGGAATTTTTCGAAGGAATGTGGCAGACTATTCAGAGTGGCAAGCCCTGGCGGGGCGAAATAAAAAATAAAGCAAAAGACGGTAGTTATTATTGGGTAGATACCGTTATCACACCCATCTTTGACCGAAAAGGAAAAATCTTCCAATACCTTTCCATACGTAATCTTATCAACGCACAGAAGGAAAATGAAGATAGGTTGTTAACCGTGCAGGAACAAATAGCCAAACGTGAAAAGCAGCTGATAGACGCACAAAGCGTGGCAAAAATAGGAAGCTGGTACCTTGATTTTAAACGAAAAGACCGGGTCGAATGGTCTGATGAAGTCTACAGGATCTTTGAAATTCCAATAGGTTCTGCATTGACTTACAGAAAATTCCTGGCTGCTGTGCACCCGGAAGACAGACGTAGGGTTGACAAGAGCTGGAGGAAGTCATTGCATAATGGTGAATGTCATATCGAACACCGTATCATAACGAAGAGTGGAGAAAAGTGGGTCAGCGAGCGCGCACACTTTGAGCTTGATGAATTGTCGGGCCTGAAAAATGCATTGGGAACGATCCAGGATATCACGGAAAGAAAGAAGAGTGAGAACTCTTTGAGAGAATCGGAGAATCTCTACAAAACACTTTTTAATAGCAGCCCCTTTGCTATCGGTATTGTGAGCCAGGATACATTCCAATTCCTGGAAACCAATGAAACCGCCACCGCGTTATACGGATATACCAAAGATGAATTCCTCCACATGACACTCTATGATATTCGGGTGCCGGAAGAACACGAAAAGCTAACAGCTCTATTGACGAGCGGTCACTACGCCGAAGACAAAACGATTAGGTTTCATCGCAAAAAGAATGGCGACATTATTTGTGTTGAGCCCATTGTTGCTTCCATTGTGTACAAGGGTAATCGGGTTTATCTGATCGCTATAAAAGACATGACTCAGAAAATAAAGGTGGAAGAGCAGTTATACCGGGCAGAACAACAGCGGCAACAAGATATTATTGAAGCGGAGGAAAAGAGCCGGTCGCAGATAGGCATGGAGCTACATGACAACGTCAACCAACTCCTGGTGGCTGCCCGCCTCTATCTTCAAAACGCACATTCGTCTTCCGGAAAAAGCAATGATTTGATTAGTACATCGATCGATATTCTTGGAAACGCCATCCAGGAAATAAGGGAATTGTCGGCCGGTCTCGTTACCCCGATACTCGACGACAACAACCTGAAAGATTCCATTGAATTTCTTTGTAAAAATTACAGAGCGGCGGACAGAAAGGTCGAGTTGCTGGTGAACATCGATGAAACAACAATGCAGCCAGGACTGATAGTTAATATTTACCGAATCATACAGGAGCAACTTACCAATATCGAAAAACATGCTAATGCTTCTGTGATCAGGATTTCTCTTTCCCAGGGACCCGGTTTTGTGGATCTGGAGATTGCTGACAATGGCAAGGGGTTTGATATTAGTAAAAAGAAAGAAGGAATTGGACTTAGTAACATCATTCGCAGAGCGGAAGCCTATGGCGGTAAATCTACCATCACTACCGGTATTAACAAAGGTTGCAGAATAAATATACGGTTCAATATTCAACTTTCTTCGTCAGCAAATGGATAGCTTGTCTACCTAAATTAAGTTTCATGAAACAGCTTCAATGTTGCCCTGGTCGATATCAATTTTTGTTTATGTCGAATTGTTTGGCAAAAATCAACACAAGGCATAATCATTCTAAATCGATTATTCTTCGATTCCTTAGCACTGGGATTGGTTGAAGGGTAGTTTTGACTGAATTTTGAGTATTATTATAGGCATTCTATATTTTCAGTCGGCTTAGGCACGGGTAGGCCTGAGAGAGCTGATGTTGTTTCCCATCGTTGGCCATACCCGCGCCAGCGACGCAACAAACTGGTTAAAGGAATCTGTCCTTCCATATTTAATATAAACTTCCCCATCGGCCACCAAAAGATTTTCGATTTAAAGCCCGCCCCTCTTGTGTAATCTCAAAAAAATTCTTACCGATTGTTAGTTGTGGCTTACAACCGGCCCGACAGTACCTGTATTCTTAATGACCCATGCTCTTATAATTACGCCGTTCTTTTTTTGTGGTTCGATATTGTAATCTATACTGACTGTCCAGTTATTTCTAAACGCATCCCTCAGCAGGTTGAGCATCCCCTCCCGGGTAACCCGCTGATTATCGTTACGCAACTGGAAGCCGAACGCCATCCCAGGCTTTGTATCCAACTGAATAACTGCTTCCACATCTATTTGATCGTTGGCCGGACCGTATTTGGTTCCCACATCATGTACCCGCAGCATGGTTATCTTGCCGGAAGAATTCAATAAGTCGGGAACCGGATTTCTGGCACTGATCAGAAAGGTTCCTGTGATCACTACTACAAGAAAATGAAATGCTTTCATAATTATCTTTTTTTGCTGGTAGAAAGATTGTTTGTTTACAGTATAATTACCCTCAATATTCTTCCTGAATGAAGTCCGTTCCGGATATATTCAATTCTGACTTTCAGATTTGATTCAAATGCAGAGCGAAGCGATTCAAGGGCGTTTTTGTGACTGTCTTCATTGGCGTCAGGACGTAATTGAAATCCAAAATAATGACCGGGTTTTGTATCGAGGGAAATAATTGTTTCGGCATCCAGCACATCATTCGGCGGGCCAAATTTTGTATCAGCATCCTGTACACGTAGAAAGTTTATCTTTCCCTCCACAGACAGCACACTTCCCAGAGGATCATCCGTAGATACTTCGAATAAACTTCTTCCAAACGTAGCGGCTCTAAGTACACCTGATACGGGATGTACTTCCAGGTCCCTGATATCGGCCAGGGGAAGGCCATCCATATAATCATCCCATTGCCAGGTTTTTCCGTTGTTGAATGATCTGCCTCTGTACACGCCGGCAGTTGAACCAACATAAATTGTATAGTCGTTCATTCTGTCAATTGCCAGGCATTGAATCACCACTCCAACTGGAAGGTCTGCAGTAATGTCGGTTGCCGAATAGGTGCTGCCATTTTTCTTTAACAGGTAAATTCTTTTGGTTGATTGTCCCGGGAAACCAGCATAAATGTTGGCCTGATTCTCCAGATCACATTCGATATCTGATACCTTTGCTGATGAGGGGTGAGTAAAAATTTCCTGGAAATTACTGCCCCCGATACCCGCAAAAATTTTTCCATTACTCGTACCGGCCAGGTAGGTATCAGAAGAGGGTTCTATGGCAGAGCAGGAAACATCGCCTGAAGGCGGTGTAAACAATACCTGCCAGGAACCTGCCGGATCGGTAATCCGCCAGAGTTGTGTACAGGCCGCCAATAGAATTTTCATATTCCGCGGATGCAAATGATACCTGATGTTAAAACATACGGAGCCATCCGGAAGTCCGTTAAAAATATTGGACCAGTTGTTTCCGCCATTGGTGGAACGTTTTATACTTCTGGCATACTGCTCCATCGAATACATAATGTTTTCATTGGTATTGTCGATGTCTACCGTTGCCCCGTCGCCACCCCTTTTGGCTGTCCAGGTTAGATTGGCATCTGTTTTAATTGTTCCGTTGTCCTGTGTGCCCCCAACCAACAATTGATGTTTTGTAAATGCATCGGCAAAATCATAAAAGAGGACATTAGAAATCCCCTGGCCAATAAACTGCCATGAACCTTCCGCTCCGTTAACTATAGACCGGTATATACCGCCATCATTGAGGGAGAAGATAGTATTTGGCTGACCGGGCAACGCTGCAAAACCATGATGATCAGCATGAGCGCTACCGGAATTGGTACCATAATCGCTTACTTTAGAAAAAGAAGAACCTCTGTTGCCGGATCTCCAGAAGGCAGTACCTCCCAGGTAGAGGAAATCCGGATTAAATGGGTTAGCCCACATCTGACCCCACAATTCATCTGCGTGATCTGTAGTACTCCATGCTCTTTCCCAGGAGATTTCCGGTGTGCCACCGATAGAACAGGACATGTTGGTCGGACGATATAGCTGAAATTTTTCCTTGGTCCGGTAAGCAACGTACAGGGATGAGCCTGATTGCGCGAGGAGAATTTTTGTTTTCAATTCGTTAGCAGGAAGCGAACCGCCTGGACAACCTCCCAGTTTACGCCAGTTCTGCCCCCGGTCATAGGAGGCATAAAGGCCGACAGCATTGATATTTGTTTCACTGTAAATGCCGGCATAGATGACATCGGTTCCCGGCAATATCTCCAGACCGGTACATGACCCTCCCGGTAAAGTCAAATTCCAGGCATTCCCGCCGTTTGTCGAAACATACACTCCGTCATTTGATTTTACCAGCATGATG
Organism: Chitinophagaceae bacterium; assembly: GCA_044226045.1. Taxonomy (GTDB): domain Bacteria; phylum Bacteroidota; class Bacteroidia; order Chitinophagales; family Chitinophagaceae; genus Endoryza. The sequence continues at coordinate 84,455 of JBGAHR010000011.1, read as the reverse complement.
TTCTGCTCTCTGGGATGGATTAACAATTTGCCGGACGGTGAGAATGCATTCAGATCCTGGTTGCTGATTTGTGTCCAGCTCATGCCGGCATCATAGGTCACATAAATACCATTGTTTTCCGTGAGCCAGTACAACTGATCTGCATTACCGGGAGATAACGTGAGGGCAGCTACGCTCATGGCAATTTTATCTGTAATCGGAAACCAACTTGTACCTGCATCAGACGTTTTCCATATGCCACACCTGGGACTTCCTACATACATAGTTTGCGGCGCCTCAGGGTTAATGGCCATTACGGAAAGCAGACCGGTTGCTTTGTCCCAGGGATAGCTTGCATCATTTACATCTTTAATATAGTCCGGGCCGACGGATATCCATCTATTTACCGGTGGTGCGGGATTTTCAAAAAATGTTTTGGCAGTATTGTTTCGTTTATTGGATTCCCGGATAACATTTCCCGGGTCGGCAACGATACTAATGTCAAATTGATGGGGCGCATCCTGAACTGATACAGAAGCGAAGGAAGATTGACCGGCATTTAACTTTGACGTGGTAATCCGAAATTCTTTCCTAAACCCTGTTTGATCTGTCAACAGCACGCTGGTTTGAAATGGCTGTTCAATATTTACTAAAGAATGATTGGTGATCCTGAAATTTATTGTAACCAGTCTTTTTTTACCTGGCTGGTATTTATGACCCTGAACAGATATATTGTCGATCAGAATATCCCTCTCGCGGGATAGGGTAGAATCGGGTTGTCGTCTTGCTTTTATAATATTGATCTGGGAAGAAGTAATGTTCAATTTCAGTTCTGAGATGTTGTCGCTTTTATCAATTTCATTTACCATTCCTTCCGGGTCGGCGATGGCTTTGATGTTTATTTCCCCTGTATTGACGGCTTTCCACTTGAAAGAAAGAGTTTTTGAGCTTTTCGAATTCAGGATCAATTGTTCATGTCCCAGCCACTCATCTTCTGCCGTCACCTGCAAATAAAAATTGCCCGTGGGGGTTTCAGACTGATTTACCAATGTTACCAAAATGGTAATCTGTTCTCCCGGACGGGGCGACTGTGGCGAAATGCTGATATCCTTTATTTTAACCGCCGGCTTTAAGTACCAGGGATTCTCTTCTTTTTCCTGTGCCCTGACATTGGTACAAAGGAAAAGCAGCAGTAATACATGGAGTGCAGCGAAAGGTTTCATGTGTACTTTGGTTGGTTACTGGATACAATTGCCAGGGGTCGGAAAAGAAAATTATTTCTTACAGGTCGAGGAATTACGGGGCACGTCTAACAGGGACGATTAAAGGAAAGATACTAAGTGTACTATCTAAAGATAGCGTTCAGGAAACAGATCACAATACCGCAATAGTGGTATTCTTGAAGAAATTTACCCTTATGAATGGATTGTTAAGCTATTGCACAAGGCTGCAGTTTTTAATCGTATTAGTGATTTGCCCATTTATTTGAAATTACTCAGTGTATTGCCTGAATTATTTGCCAGGCAGTTAAAAAAGGCGAAAACGGCTGCAATTCAGTATATTGTCAGAACATTGGAAATACCGGATTTGCTAACAGATTTTAGATATAGTGGTATAAATGTCAAACTCCCCCTAACGGGATAAATAGTCTGGAATGCTTGTTGAGGGTATGCATGATATACAGTCCGAGCAAAAACAAAAGGCCAGACAAAAATATCTGTTGTGGTCATTTGTGCTGTTTGTGTTGATTTCCGGTTTGGTGTTGTATTATTTCTCAGCGATCAAAAAGGAATTCATACTGCTGGAGAAGGTACAACCTGTTTGGCTGGGAATTGCGGTATCGGCACAAATTGCAACTTATGGCTGTACCGCGACGATATATTATTTTCTGTTAAAGGCCTACCAGTTGAAGGAAGTACCGGGCCTGCGTAAGCTTTTCAGTGCTTCACTTATTTCGCTTTTCTTTAATCAAACAATGCCCAGTGCCGGCATTAGCGGCAATATATTTTTTTTAAACTTCCTGCTTCGCTACGGTGCAGGTGTTTCGTCTATTGTTTCTTTGATCATCACAGAACTGTTGATATTCTATGTTGCCATGTTACTGGTGATTATATTCCTTTTGCTTTTTTGTATGTCTTTTACCGGCGTACCGGGAGTATTTAAAGGGACGCTGGCTGGAGGCGCCTTGATTTACCTGTTATTTGGCCTGGCGATTATCCTGGCAGGCAAAAAGAATTTCGTTTATCGATTTCTGAAAAGAATTGCCAAAGTAAAGTTTCTGAGATCTCTTACCGCTAATATCAATAAGGGGTTTACACAGCAGGAGATTATGAGTCAGGAAATGAAGCTGTTTATTTTTGTAAAGGAACATAAAAAGGCAACCCTGTATTCGTTCGTATTTCAGTTGATGCTCATAGCTTCCGATGCGTTCACTGTATACGCGCTCTTTAGCGGTTTGGGAGTATCCATTTCACTGATTGCAGTTCTTTTGGGTTTTATCTGCGCAAAGATTATCTCGATACTTCCCTTTTTGCCCGGCGCACTCATTCTATATGAAAGCAGCATGACTTTCTTTTTTGTGAGCCTGAGCGTTCCACTGCATATTGCGGTGATCGTTACGCTGGTATACCGATTATTGTCGTTTTGGCTGCCGATGCCAGTCGGTTTTTTCCTTTATCGGAGATGGTTGGCTAAGAAGGTGCCTTGATGTATGACTTTTTAGCTGATATGTTTCATTGTCCTTAATGTGAAAATGATTTTAATTCTTGTATGTTTTTAAGATTGCCAACTTTCACCAGTGTTCTGACTATTTATGCGGATAACTTCATGATAAAGAAATTACGAAGATGGTGATGGTTTTCATCTGCTATTGAGTCTTGGAATCGCATGCCAGGGTTGATAAACCTATTTATCAGGCAACTATGCCCGGGTAGGTCGTGTTAGTCTGCCAAATGAAATCTCTGATAACCATACCCGCATCAGCGTATAAGAGGTGTTGAGGTCTGGCGTTGACTACAAAATTTAACGCTTGATTATTCTGATGGCCTTTTCAATCCAATCATTTCCTGAAAGAATAATATCCGGTTGCAGACCCTGCTTATCTACGGAAAAGCCCGAATCCAACCATAGGTATCTATTGGTGGGAAGTTGGACGCGAATGACAGGGCAGGAAGTCTTATAAACTACCACATTGCCATAGTCGATCATTCCACCGGTATTCGTTCCGGTCACCATCACTTTGCTGCTTTGCCGGGCGATCATGGTAAAAAGTTCACCACTACTCACTGTATTGTTATTGATCAGTATAGCGATTTTTGTTGGAAATGCTTTTACTTTTTCCATTTTTAAGGTATCTGCAGGCTTCTCACCTTCATTATACATCCTGTTGTAGTTTGCCCTCATTTTGCCGAGCCTGAAATCCATTTTTTGTTTTCCCAGGCTGTCCAGGCTTTCGTAGTAATTTGCAACGAAACTTCTGTACCAAATCTCAAAATTGCTTTTGGTCATTCGCATTTCTGCGTTATAAAAAACTATCGGGTTAGCATAGATATAGTCAAGCAATTGCAACCCAACACTATAGTCGCCACCACTGTTATTTCTAAGATCTAAAACCCAATAAGGAGTCGTTTCGAGTGTTGCCCTGTATTTTTCTAGAAGATAAGCAGTCTGTTCATAACTGTTGTTTTCAAAAGAAGGAAATTTCCAAATGGCTACATCATTTCTAAATACCAGACTTGGTGCGTATTTGTCTTTTGACATCTCATATTCGGTGATATCTCTTTTTTTTCTTGCCGACGGCGAAATTTTCTCATAGAACACGATGTCGAAATCGAGAATATTGTCGATCAATTGCACTTTGTGAACAGAAATGTCAGATTTATCGCCCTCATAGAAGCTGCCTTCATAGCCGGTTCCTTTTTTTCTGATAACCAGTTTTACTTCACCCGGTTTCCAGTTATCGTTTGTAGTTGTTTGTATGATAGCATGAAATAGCCCTGTTTTCACTTTAATAACCGCCAGTTGATAGCTTGTATTTATATATACTCCTTCTATCGGATCGAGCTCTTTGTTTTTTAAAAAATAGTTTGAAATTTCCGCCTCTGTCAGCCCCGTGGACAGAATTTCAATATTGCCCTTTATTTCGCCTTTCCCTGGTAATGCTTTTGGAGCTGCATACTTGACTTTTAAATGTTTGTCTTTAAAGAAGGATATCCATTGTTGCAGTAGTTTCGCACAGAGACTATCGGAACTTATCTTCTGGGATAGCAAATACTGTTTGTTCGTCCAATCCGTATATGTTGAGTTGTTATCAGGCGTTACTTTGTCAAACCATCCTGCATAATTCTCTTCTACAATTTTTTGGGTCTGAAGAAATATAGAATCGCAGTTGCAATTTTGTCCATAAGTAAAACTAGTGCATAATAACGATAGAAATATTACAATTCCCTTCATAAGTTTGCCTTTCCTTGATCAATTAAATCCTGGTTTCGACTGTGGCCGTTCTTGTCAAATATAGAGCAAAACCGTACCGCTGAAAAGTTGGTGTAAATTCATGTGGTATCTGGGTAGAATGCCCGATTATCTCAATCAAGCCAAGGGACTCTCTATTACGGAGTGACCATTTCCTATTATTTACGCAGTATCTTTTCCATCGCTTTGCCTTTGGCCAGTTCGTCTATAAGCTTGTCGAGATACCTGACTTTTTGCATGACCGGGTCCTCAATTTCCTCTACCCGGTAACCACAAATAACACCGGTAATTTTCGTTGCGTTCGGATTCAGTTTAGCTTGTGCAAAGAAGTCTTCAAAATTGGTTTTATTGTCGATGATTTTTTTTAATGCTTTGTCATCATAACCGGTTAACCAGTGAATGATCTCATCCACCTCGGCCTTGGTTCTGCCTTTCTTTTCTGCTTTGGCAATATAATGTGGGTACACACCTGCAAAAGACATTTTATAGACCCGGGTATTATCCATTGTTATTTGTTTGGTTGTAATAAATGTAACAAGGTCTCCTGATCTTTCAAAATTGCAGTCGCACCATTCCCGACACTAACACAGCCTATATGATTTTCAGATAATATTTTAGAATATATAGTCTGTGCTCAGGAAACTCGACTGGTGATCTCTTACTATGCTGTTCAGCAAATGCTTATTGGCATCCGTAATTTTTGTGGCGACCAGGGAACGAATCGAAAAAGAGCGCAAAGCATCAAACACCGACAACGTGCCTTCCGCGCTGTCTTTTCGACCTGTGAACGGAAACACATCGGGGCCTCGCTGTGCCTGGCAATTGATATTTACCCTGCTGACCAGGTTGACAAATGAATCAATCAGGTTAGCCACTTCTTGTGGCTCTTCACTGAATATGCTTACCTGCATACCATGAGAGGCATTCACCTGGTAGTTCACCGGTTCTTCAATCGATTCGAAAGGCACTACCGGGATAACCGGTCCGAACTGTTCTTCATGATATAAGCGCATCTGGTCATTGACCGGGTAAACAATAGCCGGAAATACAAAGGAGTTGTTGATATAACCACCATTCTTGTTGATCACAGAAGCGCCTTTGCTCACCGCATCGTCGATACAGTCTTTAAGATACCCCGGCTTATTGGGTTCGGGCAGAGGAGTGATCTTGACACCTTCTTCCCAGGGAAGACCGGCTTTCATGGAAGTGACTGCCGCGTTTAATTTTTCCGTGAATGCAGCAGCCACTTCTTTTTGAACGAAGATCAGTTTTAAAGCTGTACACCGTTGACCATTAAAAGAAAGGGATCCGAGCAGACATTCACTCACCGCCACATCCAGGTTGGCGTGTTTGGTAACAATGGCTGCGTTCTTGGCATCCAGGCTCAGAATGGCTCTCAGCCTGTTTACCTTGGGATGAAGCTTTTTCAATCCATTTGCCACTTTACTGGATCCAATAAATGCCAGCACATTCACCCGTCCGGTTTCCATTACGGGGCCGATGATTTCGGCGCCTTTGCCATATAAGGTGTTAACGGTTCCCTTTGGAAACGAATCCCTGAATGCTTTGAGGAGCGGGTAATGAGCCAGTACGCCATGCTTGGGCATTTTGAAAAGTATGGTATTGCCCATAATCAGGGCGGGTATCAGCGTGGTGAAAATCTCATTGAGTGGATAATTAAAGGGTCCCATGCTTAAAACAATCCCGAGCGGCGCCCGCCTGATCTGTGCAATGGTTCCTTCCGCCTGCTGAAACCGGGAGGATTCCCGGTCAAGATCTTTCAATGCATCAATGGTCTGATTGATGTAATCGACTGTCCGGTCAAACTCTTTGGTGGCGTCGGAAAGGGTTTTACCAATTTCCCACATTAGTAGTTTGATGACGAGATCCCGTTGCTGAATCATCAGGTAGACAAAACGCTGCATACATTTTATCCTGCCTTCTACCGGCATGGTGGGCCATTCTCCCAGGCCATTATTGTATGCCGCTTCGGCAGCAGCCAGGGCCTCGAGCGCGTCTTCGGCACTGGTATCCGGGATACTGCCCAATAACTTCCGCTGTAAACCATCTTTGGCTGGTATACAAACGGGAGAATAAATATTCACTACCGGACCTTCCCAGGGCACCAGTTCGCCATTCAACAGGTATTCACGTTGATGGATTTCTGGTAGTCTGTAGTTTTCCGGAATTTGATTTTCACTCTTGAAAAGATCTTTAAATACGTCCTGCTCATTGCTTGCTATCATCTGTAATGCTTGAAGTAAATGGAATAATTTTTCGTTAACGAAGATGGGATTGCCATCCTCCACGAATTGACATTACAAATTTGGGAATTGCCGGCTATTTTACCATTGTATTTTTGCTGCAATTTGTTGTCAAATTCAAAAATACCATGCTGCCTGCTTAAATTTTGAATGGCTTACCCTCTTTGATCAGCTCCCTGCGTATGCCATCGAGCACATCTGACAGGTATAAGGTCAGGGTGATGTCTTCTCCTTTTTCAGCAGGGGAGGTGTCGTCTGTTCTGTTTCCATTTACGCTTGAAATGGCCAGGCGTTGCCCATTTTTCGCCAATTGCTTTTTCTCATTGTATATTTCTGTCGCCTTCAGCGCCGCATATTGGATTACGTTTACAATATTGCCTCCACTGAGTTCGTATTTCTTCACTTCTTCCGGGATATCTATGTTTTTTCCCTCTGGTAAAGAAAAAGGCGCTACCGGGCTTTCTTTTTTCCAGGGAATATTTGAGGGGAGCGATCTTCTCCAGATCAATGCCCGATGGTCTTCGTCGGGAAAAGGGAATTTCAGCATGGAATTGAAACGCCTGATAAATGAATCGTCAATATTGCTTTTCATATTGGTGGCCATAATGATCAATCCATTATAGTCTTCAATTCGCTGTAACAGATAGGATACTTCCTGGTTGGCGTACTTATCGTGTGCATCGCGAATACCGGTCCTCTTGCCGAAGATGGCATCGGCTTCATCAAAAAACAGTATCCAACCTTTGTCTTCGGCTCTGGCGAACAGATGTTCCAGGTTTTTTTCTGTTTCCCCTATATACTTTGAGACGACCATGGAAAGGTCTATGCGGTAAACGGGTTTACCGGTGATATTTCCCAGAAGGGAGGCGGTGAGCGTTTTACCCGTACCAGGCGGGCCGTAGAAGAGCGTACGAAAGCCTTTTTTTATTCTTTTGTTCAATCCCATGGTCATCATCAACTCGTCATTGAAGAACACCCAGCTTAAAATCATTCCAATCTGTTCTTCCAGTTCGTTATTGATCACGAGATCGTTCCAGCTAAGCTGTGTTTCTATTTGTTTGGCGGGGAAGTTCATGCTGAATTCCGGAGGTACTACTTCTCCGAACATGATCTTGTCGAGATGATCCTGTGCAATTACCAGTCTTCCGCTCATCAGCGGTTCTTCCTTGGCCGGTTCTTCGAGCCAGACCAATTGTTTTTTTGAAAAGAACTGGTCTGCCTGGAAAAGACGCTGCAGCTCCATTCTCCTGTCAAAATCATTTCCTGCCAGCAGAAAGAGTACCGTTTCGCCGGTAGGATAATAGCCCCTGAAGTCTCTTCCTCTCACAAGACCCATTTGCGGATATTCGCCCGGTTTCCTGATGTGATGGAGTATGATCTCATCATAGAAGTGCGGATAGACATGCGGAACCAGGGCAATCAGCAGGATCCATTTTTCATCATTGGTGAGCGATGAATGCGATTGTTTACGCCTGGAGCGAATTTGTTGTTCGGCTGAGCTGATCTGTTCCCGGTATAACGCCATCGCAGGGTGAAACTTCAACAGATCGTCTTCGGAAGAGGCAGGGCCATTCAATAAAGAGTTCATCAATGCTTTCTCTTCCAGTTCCTCATTCAGGTCGTTGATGAATTCAGAGAAGTTTTCAGACAAAGTGTAGCCACAGCCCGTCCAGTCCGGAACGTAGGGAGGTTTAAAACCCGAGTGATCTTTATTGATCAGCATGTTCAACCTGTTAACCAGGAAGGATGCAATAAAAGCTATCAGGGGCTCGTCTGCGGGGAAGACAGTTTTTTCGTTGTTTTGATCTTGCATACGATGGTCGTTTTGATTGGAATTCGAACCTGACCGGTCCGGATCGACCGGTTCAGGAGAAGCAGAAACGGGTTCTTTCGGTTTCCGATCGTTTCTGCCGAATAATGATATCAGTTTCTGAATGCACATCAATTAACCGGGTTGGCAGTCAGGGACAATCCTGGGCTTTTGTGGTATTGCAGGGATTGGAACCTGTACCTTTTTTGATTTTTTTGTATTCAAATATCTTACAACATAGTTCCGGCAGGATGGCTTCCGAATAGGCTACATGCACTTTTGTCAGGCCTACCACCGAATGATAATTCAGTCTTTTTTGTTGTTCTGTCTGTCCTTCATCAGTGGGCCCTCCCCAATCTACGTGTACACAACCATGTGAGCCTATGTCGAGCGCTCCGAGATGAATCGCTTCCCCTTTATGAAAAAAGATGGCGTAAGACATGTTGGAGTTCAGATCTACATCGTACTTGTTGTTGGGGCCTTCTTTAGGATTGTCGTGCGGGCGTTCATTGGTATCGTTCGACGTATTGCTGTAACCTACCCCCTCGATGCGGGTGACGGTAAAATCACCGGCATGTGTATACATTTCCGTGTGTTTGCCACCGGTAATCGGAAATGAAATGATCGGTAATGTTCCTTTGATCGCGCTGTTGGCATGGTAAAATGCCAACAATATGCCAGTCGGCACTTTCGCACCGTCTGTATCAACGGCTGTTCCGGTGAATACAATAAATATGTCTTCAATCCAGGGTTTTGTCTCCTTGTCTTTTTTATCATTGAAGCTATCTTCCGCCATTCCGGGCGAATCCTTTCTTCCAAAGTTGAACGCTTTTTTGGGCCGATAGGCCTGAACGGTGGATTGACCAGCATTAGCCTGGCCTCCATTTTGTTGAACCACGTGTGTTAACTCATGCGCTAGCAGTTTTTTGCCGGCGGCAGTTTCGGTATTATATTTTCCCTGGTTGAAATAGATGTCTTTACCATGTGTAAAAGCCTGCGCATGCAATTCCCTGTTCATCTCGGCCGCATGGCAATCGTTGTGAATGCTGACGTCCTTGAAATCATAGCCAAAAGAATGATTCATTTCGTTCAGAAGGGGATCCGGCATTTTTTTGCCTTTCCCGGAGCTTTTTTCGATTGATCCTGACAGTTGTGTCGATACGTCCCGGGATTCATCCGTTGACTTTTTTTGAATGGCTGCAGGTTTTGATTTTTTTTCCTCTTTTTTCTTTTCGGGCTCGTCTTTTTTTTGAATAACCTTTCTTTTCTTCAGATCAGGATCGTTTTTGGCCGATTTAGCGTCTGCTTTTTTTTCTTCATTGTCCTGCTTTTTCTCATTTGCTTCTTCCATTGGTTTTTCCTGTATATCCTTATCTTTTTTCATCCGCGCATCATTGGTGCCCAGTTGTTCATCCTCTGCAGGCGTAGAGAGTCGTTGGATACCCGAAATTTCTTTTCGTTGCGCAACGGTATGGTAAGGTTGCTTGTTCACCACTGCATCTGCCATCGCATCGGCTTCCTGCTCGTACCTGTCACCTGGTTCGTTCACCTCCATTTTTGCCTGGAAGAAGGCCGGCGCTTCATGTTGCGGGCTGATATCTTCCTGTTTGCCAGCGAAAGCATCTTTGGCGTTCTCGTCGTGTGTATGGCTGTTTCGCTGGCGGTATACCCGGGATGAATAGGACATAGGTTACATTTTTTATTATTATACTGTTTCCATCATGGAATGATAATCACTGGTGGTCGCAGTTGGTTGAAGGATCGCCAGGATTTCTTTGGCTAGGTCTTCGTAGTCTTGTGCTCCCTGGCTGTCGGCTGAAAAGTTGAAAATATCTTCGCCCTTTTTTTGTGCCATTGCCAGTTTGATGTCTGCATGGATATAGGTTTTAAAAAGCGGATATGGCATACTGTTTTGCAACCAGTCTTTAGTTTTCCGGTTAATGGTTTTACGAGGGCTGAATCGGGTAAGCAGAAATCCGAGAACCTTTGCCTTGAGATCCAACACCTCTTTCATGTTTGCCAGCAACCGAAGAAAACTTTCTACTCCTTTCCTGGGAAGAAATTCTCCCTGAAGCGGAATGAGGATGTAATCACTGGCGACCAGTGCGTTGACGGTAAGCATCCCAAATGAAGGCGGGCAGTCGATAATGATAAATTCATAATCTTCAACCAGCGGTTTCAACATTCTGTTTCTGAAAGTGTATTCACGGGCGAATTTGCTGACCAGTTCTAGCTCTGCATTGGCCAGTTCTATGGAAGAGGGTATTAGGGCCATGCCATTTCTGGAATGACAAATGGTACTCCGAAGGTCGGATTTCTGACCGGAGATTTCTTTTTTATATTCTGTGTAAAGATTCAATTCCTGGTCATCGTTGAATCCCAATGAGTAAGTTAGATTGCATTGGGGATCGGCATCTATCATCAGTACCGAGTATCCTGCTCTTTGAAGGGCGGCGGAGAGATTGATGGCGGTGGTGGTTTTTCCCGTTCCGCCTTTTTGTGTGGCGATTGAAATGACCGGCATAACTTTCTTTTTATCGTTACAAATTATATTGCTGCATGATCCGGAGCAGTAGTTGATCTGTTCCCTGTTCTACGGCCAGTTTCATAGGAGTATACCCGTTATAAAGATCCTGGTACGGGTCAGCTTGTTTACTGACCAGCAGTTCGATCAGTGATGGATCTCCCTCGAAATGAAGCAGGGCTTTATAAAGAGGCGAATTGCGTTGGCCGTCCGTTTGGTTTACGTCCGCGCCATGCTCAATCAGCAACTTCGCGATCGCAGGCTGATCCCTGTCAATGGCTGCGATCAGCGGTGTCCATTGTTCTTTGTATAACAGGTTCGGGTTAGCTTTTTTCTCCAGCAGAAATTGAACAAGCTCCGCCTGATCATTAAAGACAGCATGTTGAAGGGCCGTACCCTGTTCAAGGATGGCATCCACTCCATACTTCGTCACAAACTCCTGCAGGGAAGGCAGATCATTGTGCAGAATGGCAAGATATGCTTTGCGGTTATCAGTCGTCCGCTCCGGGTTGTTCAGCTTCTTCAAATGCATGACTCATATTTTTTTTCGGATGTTCGGGATAATATTTTTTGGGGTCATTGTATTCGTCCAGAAATTTCTCCCAAGTAATCTCTTCATTCACCAGCCGATCTACCAACTTGCTGTATTCATAACCCTGCCGATGGCCCATATGCCATTGTTCAAAACGGCTTTTAGTGCGATCCCATTGCAGGATTTCCCTCGGAGGATTGGGATCCCGTACCAGTCCGTCTTTCCCTTTTGCCTTGTTCCATACTTTTTCAACCAGGCCTTTTACATACCTGGGCCTTGAGCGCATCAGCCAGGCTCTAAGCCCTTTCCAGGGAACAAAATCCGATGACTTCACTCTTTCCCTGAATACGTCTTTAGGAACTCTGTAAGTAATTTTTCCGGATGGATTCTTGGGACCTTTGGGATTATATTCCATCACGACCTCATCCGGCGTTACGTCAACTATCTCGGCCCTCACTCTTGCACCATTTGGTCCATACGGAACAGAGACCTTGTCGCCTTTAGCTAAGGATCCAACACCTGTAGAAGCGGGGGCAGTAGGATCGGGTGCCGGCTCTTTATCTTTCGGTGATGGTTTCTTTGCGGGGTCCTTCGCTGATTTTCCTGGTTGCTTACCCTCCGGTTCAATCGGTGCGGGCTCCGTGGGTTTTACGGGTGTCTTCTCGGGAGGTCTTACGATGATCCTTCTCTTCGGTGGAGGTGTCGGGTTTGTTGGTTTTACATCTTTTGCCGGATCGGTTGCTGTTGGTGGCTGAGCCGGTGCAGGCTCGGCGGGTTGCGCCGGTTTGGATGGGCTGGCCGGGGCTGATTTTCCATCTTTCGGAGATGGCTGAGAGGGTGATTTATCCGTTGGCGCTACCGGCTCAGCGGGTTTCACCGGTTCGGGTACCGGCTTAACCGGTGTGGCCGGCTCACTGGGAGGTATATTCGATTTTGGCGTTGTGGGGGCTGCGGGAGTTTGATCCGCAGGCACCGCCGGTTGGGGAGGCTCCGGTGGAGTAACTGTTTTGGATGGAGGAGTGGATGGAACTTTCGCCGGCTCCGGTGGAGTGGCATCAATAGGAAGTTTGGTAATCGGTTCCGGAGTTCGGGGAATTTTTGGCGTACCCGGCGGTAATTTCGATGCCGGACTGCCTTTGAACCAGGATCTCACTCCCAGTAAAGTACCGAATAAGGCCAATACACCTGATGTTCCTTTTTCCCAGCGTTCTTTTTCCGTTTGATTCAGTTTTTCACCGGTGAGCATGGATTTATCGGTAATACTTTCCACAATACCCGAAACACCAATGGTGTCCAGGATAGAAATGCCGATGATGCGGGCAGCGCTTACGTTTCCATTCTTTTTTGCTTCCTGGTAACGGGTATATAAAGAATAGACCAAGGTACCCAGGAGAACCAATGCGCCAATCACTTTAATAACGGCGGCTAATGCAAGCGCAGGGAAAAAGTAAACAATGATCAGGGCGATGCCTACAATCGCGCCAATTACCAGCAATGCCTTGCCGAGGGCGGAGAGGATACCAGCCAGCCAGCCCGGTAATTCAAATCCTTCCGATTCTTCTTCCACTTCTCCTTTTCCTTTGGCGGGTAGTGTTTTGTCCATGCGTGTCGATGTCTTCCCGTCCTTTCCTTCCTTCCGCGGTTTTCCCGGACCGGCTATCTCTGTTTTCTCTTCTTGTTTTTCATTGGGAGTTGTTGGCGACAGAGGTTTAGGTTGAGGTGGCTGGATCTTTTTGGGAACACGCTTGTCCATCTCCTCATTCATAAAATCGAGCAGGTAGTTATACTGATCGAGCGGGGAGAGGAAGAACCTGGCATATTTAGGGGTGTGAATCGTTGCAAATGTGTCGAGGGTGAACGCTCTTTGTCCACCGGTTACATTCAGGTTATCGCCAAAGGAGCCGGAGAATAAATATTGGGAGGCCGTTAAAGGATCTGCGCCTGCATCCTTCAGCTTTTTCTCCAGCAGTTTTTTTACGTTATCGCTGCCAAAGTCTCCCTGCAGATCGCCCCTGATTGCATTGAAGTCGGAAACCAGTTTAATCGCTTCTACGGGATCCATGTCGGGTTGTTGCAGCATTTTTTCATAAGGCAGGATGGCGTTTGCCTTCATGTTAAACCTGATCCAGGAACCTTTGACCGTTTTCAGTTCCACCTGGCGTTCATAAACCAAAACAAATTCGTAAGGAACCCTTTCGTATCCTTTGTCCGTTTTTATCGAGTGAAGTATTTCAGGACTTTTGACAATCCTGGCTGAACTGTGAATGAAAATGAATCCCTGGCCGGTAATATCGGCATTGGTGTCAAAACTCATTTCAGGTCCGAACGTACCACCCATCGGAACCAGGCCCGGCGCTTTGATTTTGGGGGATTGGCCTGGTTTAGTATCGCGTTGAACGATTCCTTTTTGCTGCTGGCCGACATGTGTCAATTCATGCGCCAGTAATTTTTTTCCTTCCGTGCTGTCCGGATCGTATTTACCTGAGTTGAAATAGATATCATTTCCATGTGTGAACGCATTGGCCTGTAGCTCTTCACTCATGCTGGCTGATTTCGAATCGTGGTGTATGGTGACATCTGAAAGATCTGTTCCCATCGCAGATTCCATTTCATTTCGTGTACTTATCGGTAGCGCCTCACCGTGGCCACTACCGGATTGAATACTGCTTTCGATTGCCGGACTAACGACAGGAGTAATGGATGAAGAGGGATTACGCTGAAGAGAACCACTGTTCTTTTCACCCGGATCTTCTTCTTTATCGCTTTCAAAAGCTGGTTTGCGCTGGACCGGTTTTTTTTGCTGGGCCGCGTCCTGTTTGGTCAGTTTATCTTTCAGGGCGGGTGGCAGCGACTTATCCATCCATTTGTTCCATTTGGAAGAAAACTCGTCTACCATTGAGAGTTTAACGGTGAGGGAATCTGTGGACGTGGAAAGATCAGTTTCCAGATTGTGAAACTCTTCTTTTGCTATTTTCTTCAATTCTTCTTCCACAATGGATAATTCAAACTCCGCAACCTCCTGGTCTTTTTCTGTCAACTTGTTTTCGATATCCGTCACCACTCTCTGAATATCTATTGAATAACCTTTAGATTGACCAATTCTCAGCTTGTTTCTCAATTCTGATTCTATTGATTGGCGAACCTGTTGTTTGGTTTCGTTTTCTTTTGGTTTGTCGACGGTCTTTTTTTCATTAAAGACGGAGTCGATCAGTTCTTTTCCTTTTGCGGCAGAGAATTCGGGTTTTTTAACTTTGATGTCTTTAAGATCGGGAGGGATAACCGAATTCTTTTCATCGAACTTAACGGGTACGCTCACTTCAAATCCGCCCAGGTTGCTGAGATCAATGGATCCTTCTGCCAGTACTTTCTGCCATTCCCAAACTTTTATTTTTTTAAAGAACAGGTTCAGGTAGACGCCGATCACCCCTTTCAAGTCGAATTTGGCAGCAGGTTTTACCTTTATTTCTCCATTCAGTTCTTTTAGCTTCAATCCATTTTGCAGATCGAGTTCTGCTTTTAGTCCCGCGCCGATGCTTCCGGTAATTTCCAGTCCGGCAAACCCATCGATTCCTCCCTCGGCTTTAATCACCGCCGCTTCGGCACCAATTCTCAGCGAGAGCTCCAGTCCGGCTCCGGCTTTGGCAACCGAACTGGCTGAAATATTCAGTGTCAGTTTTGCCTGGTTTAGTTTCTGAATGTCGGTTTCGGGAAGAGTAATATTTCCCTGCAGTGTGAGTGGCTTCCAGTTAAAATAGAATTTTACGCCTCCACCGATTTCAAAATAGATGGATACGAAGGGTACTCCAACTACAGGAACGTGTAATCCGGGGAATTTCAAAACTTCTTTTTCATCGAACTCTTTCATCAGTTCAATGTTCTTCAGGTTTGCTTCGCCATTCACGAAGAGTTCTCCACCAGGTTTTACGGTTGCTGTAAAAGTTGCATCTGCCTTATTTTCGATCAGTTTCACAGTGACACTGCCCGTACCGAAGTAAACCAGTTTATTCCCTTTTGCATCGGTCAATACACCCTTTTCTACGGCCGCATTGGAAACGCCGATTTTGACTTTCACCGTTACCATGCCTTTGGTGTAACTGAAATCGGCGCTTGCCTGGAAAATATCCGTTTTACTATTGTAGGAAATAGATAGTTTGGTGTTTAATTCTCCCGGCATTTTGGGTAAGTCGGGTTCTGCGTTACCACTCATGGCCAGTTCAAAATCATCCGCGGTTTTCGTTACGGTGGCATCGATGTTGCCGCTCTTCACGCCGGTCATTTTTTTGATATCCGCTGTGCCATGTATCCGGAAATTGTTCGCGTCCTTAATTTCCCCATCAATCGAAAGGGTATCTATTCCCGGTATATCAAGTTTGGCATTGCCGCCAAAACTGAGAAACTTGTTGCCATCTTTTCCATAATTGACAGATATATTGGCCGATTCAATTCCCTTGAACTGGTTTTTACCAACATGCAGTGTGCCGCCTATTTCCCAGTTATTGTTGATGTATTTTGCGGTGATATTGGAGCCTTCAAACTTTTTACTTTCGAATTCAAATTTTCCGGAGATCGCGAACCCTTCTTCTCCTTTAATGGCACTCAGTTTACCCTTCCCTAATTTTTCAATTTGAAATTCCAGTTCACCTCCTACAGACAGTCCTTCTTTTGAACTGGCTCTGATAAAAAGGGAGCTGTAGGTTACTTCAAAAGGTTTGGGAAAGCTGGCGATATCGGTTATGCTGGCCTGGATACTGAATTCGCCATCCATCAGTTCAAAGCTGATATCGATATTGTTTTCTTTCAGAAAAGGAACATCGGTTACCACTTTGCCGGAAACTTTCAGACCAAACTTAGGGGTGAGTTCAGGAGTATCCAGTACGATGGGGCTGAGGTATTTCACGCCGATGAAGTCACGCATCCGTATAGCCAGTTTCTGGCTATTGGTGATAAAGACATTTTCTGTTTCTCCTTCATTCTCGATGGTAACACCATCGTAGTCCTTGGCTTTAACCAAAACTTTTCTTCCATCATTGACTTGTGGCTCCAGTTTGATGGAAGCCAGTTTCGGGTCGCCGACGGTGGTGATCTTGAAATTGCCTACCAGTTTTCCATTTGGACTGTATGGCAACAGGTAGCCTGCCCGGTCGGTACTGGTTCTTAACACAAAATAACCTTTAGGGATATTGGCTTTTTCGAGTTTGAAGTATTCCTGTTTATAGGGTTCGTTTTTTCCACCAAGATTGGATTTGGAAATAATAGATCCGGAGGCGGTATCTTTTTCCTGCTGAAATCCCCTGAAATAAATATTGATATCCTGCCTCTTCTTTGCTTTGGTGGGAGAGAGTTTCTTTAAGGCGGGAATTTTGGTTTCATAATTTTTGAAGATGGCGCGCAGATTGGCGTTGATATTTTTCCTGACCGAACTGCCCAGCTGGGAATTGCTTCTCCTGTCCAGCAATACGAGGTTGTCAATATGGTCCGCATCTTTTCCGAGTATCTGCCAGTCGATTCCATGCTCTACCTGGTGTATGGTGGCATTGCCGCCCAGATCCCAGAATGGAACAGCCATTTCTCCCTTCATTTGCTCTTTGGTACCATACACTTTTGTGGCATCATTGGATACCAGGGTAAGCATCAGCATCGGCTCGGTCTGTAATGACTTATCGACCACAAATTTTTCGACGAAATTGGAGACGTGATCTTTGGTTTTTTCTTTCCAGATAGCTTTCTGGTCTGTGTTCCGTTCTTCTTTCGGCATCAGGTAGTCTTTGCCGTTGTCGAGGTTGAACGTACAGGCATATCTTTTTAAAGCGAAATTGGTGAGGTAAACATTAATGACGCCACCTTTCTCTTCTGCAAAGCCTTCTGCAGTGGGAACGGGGTCGGCAGGCGGATCGTCTTTTTTGTGGATGGAATTACTGGCGGATGGACTGCTTCCCTGCTGGATGGTGTGTGTCAGCTCGTGTGCCAGCAGGTGACGGCCGCTTCTGTCTTCGGGGGTGTATTTACCCTGGTTAAAATAAATATGATTTCCTTTGGTAAATGCCTGCGCGTTCAATTCGCTGCTCATTTCTGCCGCTTCGGTGTCATCGTGTATTCTTACGCCAGAGAAGTCGGTGCCAAAAGCCTGGCCCATAGAGCGACTGACCTGCGGTGCCATTGGATGGCCGCCGGAGGATGACGCGGTAATTTTATTTTCAAGCGACGAACTGGCTTCCTTTACGGGATCGGATCCTTTACGCCGGATGTTTGTTTCTTCTTCTTTACAGTGGTCACACTTTCGTTGGATTCCCTCTTTTTCCGCCCTGCTTTCGAATATGGGTTTGCGCTGTATAGTGTGTTTATCGGTATTTTTTTCTTTTTCCTGCTGCTCTTCTTTTTCGCATTCTGCACATTTGGGTTGCAATAAAGTGGAAATGGAAGGGTTGTGTTCAACGCCTTGTTCCGGGGCTTTTGCAATGGGTTGAGTTGACAAACTATTTACTACCCTGTCTGCAACCTGGTCGGCTTCTTTTTCGTAAGGATCGTTTGGCGCACCGACCCGTAGCTTGCATTGGAGGGAAGGCGATTCAGACCCCGGTACGAATGGCTCCTGCTCCGCATCATGACCTGATTCGCCTTCTTTCTTTGCAACGAAAGGAGACGATGCTCTATGAACATCCGGTTTTGATGTGTGAGTTGTCTTCTTCATATTCGGGTTAGACACCTTCGACTGAATATCTTTTATCTCCATTCCACTTTTAACCACTGGGCCATCCAGGGTAACCTGATCCTGCTGATTGTCCAGGGTAAATGGTCCAGTAGTATATCGACGGTATTGCTTTCAACCTGTAGTTTCCATTCCTGGTTTTTATTGATCAGTTTTCCGTTTCGTAGAATGAATTGTTGTTGCAGTCCTTCTCGTGAAGTATTTTTCAGAATGCTCCATGAGGAGATGACTGCGTCCAGTAAGTCTCCGGCGATCTTCATCTCTTCTTCCTGCAGTTTGATCGCGGTATCGATCGGTTCATGAATTGGATAGCCACAGAGTACTTTATGAACTACCAGTTCATGTTCCTGGGCCAAATGTTCTCCTGCAGTCATCCAGTGCAACAACAGAA
The DNA here is from genome assembly GCA_044226045.1 of Chitinophagaceae bacterium. GTDB lineage: Bacteria > Bacteroidota > Bacteroidia > Chitinophagales > Chitinophagaceae > Endoryza. Next base: position 65,779 of record JBGAHR010000011.1, on the reverse strand, counting down.
CAGCTTTTTGATGGCTTTCAACGGAGGCGAATGCCGCCCCATTCCAGAATCCGGTATAGGTAAAGCATCGTTGAAGAAAAGGATGCAACAGCACCAGGCCTGCACTTCCCACATATATGCCATCTTCCGGTATCAATGTTTCTTGTTCTTTCAGATGTATCGGGTTCTTGTTGTCTTCGACCGGGAGAATAACGGGTTGCTTAGAAGCTTTCAGGGCTCTTTGAATGAGCGGGGTTAATATGGTTCTAACTTGAGAGGGATGCTTTACCCGCAGCATATTTTTCAATCCAGGTTTGGGTAAGTGTTGAAGGACGCACTGATCAATCAACTCCTCTGATGGGATAGCCGGCATTGCTGCAACCTTTGTAAGAATCCGTTGCCAGAACATTCGCAAGGTCTCCCGGTTCGAAGAGGAGGATTCTTTTGAAACCTGGTCGGATGGCATGTGTTCAAGCATTTCAATGAGAGCCGGAATTAATTGTTGTCGGCTTGCGGTGATTATTTCAACGATATGAGTCAGCCATTCTGCAGCATGCAATAGTGTGATCCGTCGGAGCGCAACCGGATTTTCCAGAATCAACTTTTTCAGTTCTTCAACAGCTTTGCTATCGGAGGCGAATCCCTCCAGTACGCTTGTGAACCATTCACGGGTGCTGCGAACGGTATTCCAGGCAAGGTGACCTGTTTTCATGTAGTAGATCCATTGGGCAGAAGCGGATACAGCTCTTTCTACGGAAGGGGATTTTTTACCGGACAATCTTAAATGATCGTTCAGTTCTCGGCGGAGTTTTATCAATACCAGTTGACTCCAGGCTTCGCGTTGAATATCTTTCATCGAGAACCGGCCAAGGTCTATTTCAAGTTTATCCAGCTGAAACACCTGCTGATCGTTTGAGAGCTGATCAAAGGAGGCTTCGAGAACGGGCAGGATAGACAAGTAAAAAAAATCGTTTACCCGCTGCTGAAGTTCAAAAGCCCCCTCGGTGGTATTGGTGGATATATCCAGTATTTGTTTTTGGATCACATGTTTCATGAAAGCTGGTTAAAAAGTTTTTTAATTCTTTCGACATCCACCTCGTTGTCAATTTGTCTTAACTCTTTTTCATTCCAGGATTCATATTCGGGCAACAAGTCGTTTTTCTTCAGTTTAGCCAGTGTATGTTTAAGGTCTTTCAATTTCTCGTCCGGGTCATGGTTGAGCAGGGTAGTGTCGAAAAAGTACCAGGTTGCTGCTATTACAAGTTTTTTCCGGAATGCTTTCGATAGCTCCTCACCGGGTTCTGCTGTTTTGTTTTCAATCAGTTCCCGCATCAGTGTTGCATAGGCTTTTGCTGAGGGTCGGGGATCCAGCAGAAAAGCGGATGTTTTACCAGCCAGATTATTCAGCGAGTTTTTAGTTATTTGTGAGCTCAGCTCTCGCCAGGAGTTCAACCTTGCGTCAATTAATCTTTCGGCTGACAGCTCTTCTTCCTCTAAATCGGATTTGCCTTTTGCAGACAGGGATTTTAGTTCCCGCTTCAGTTTCGGTCGGGGGCAAATCTCTTTCCAGCAGTAAAGATTGTTAATGGTATTTACATAAAGGTTGCTGTCGGCCGGCTCCCCATGACGGGAGAAGCAGGGATTGACGGGTTGTACCTCTTCCTTGCAGGGGATGCAATATTCCCCTTTGAAACACTCGAATACCCATTCTTTTCGATCTTCACGAACCATCGATTCTCTGGCAAAGAGGAACCTGATCAGATCACAGGGTGTATCATGGGGGCCGCAAATGGTTTTATGTGATAACCATTTAATCCAGTTTTTATACAGATATTCAAACTCACAAAGGTCTTTGGGAGAGACCCATAAAATCCGGAGCATGATGTGTGATGGCGCTTCCTGGTACAATCGTTTTTCAATCAATGCCCTGTTTTCCGCTCTTCTGAATCGTTCGGGCCATGCTGGAAGAAGAACAGTGGCAATAAAGGAATAAGGGTCTGCACCAGGCGTAAAGCAATAGCTTTTGTCTTTGTCGCAGGGGTCTTCAGAAGGAACAATCCACTCAAAGGTGCAATCGGACAAGGAAGAGCAGGTGTTGATCAGGCACTGGCAATCCGGTGTGATCCTGGTTTTGTCGGTAGATTGGTCCTGGGAATGACAATGGGGTCTTAACAGAATATGCTCCACTATGTGCAGCCCTTCTGCATTGATCAGGCGACGCGCTCTTGTAATCGCATCACAAGCCAGTGAAGGGGTTGGATAGCTGTTGGGATTATAGGCTTCTATTTCGTTGCAACAGTCCTTTGTCACCAACACTTCTCTTTCTGTTTTTTGCCTGGTTTCCGAATGGCATTTACAAAAGAACCGGATGCCGTATGGCCCGCATTCACATTCGTATACCGGCAGGTAGTTTCCCGGGTTGGCAAGGCATTTTAGTGAATGGTAATAGTAATGTAAGGCTTCCTGGCAGGTATCGAAGCAGCATTCGCTTACCCAGGCCAGGCAGTTGCACTCGTTGCATCCATCAGTATCGTTGCCGGCTATGCTCGATTGCAGGGTTTTGTTTTTTTCATCATAGCCAAATCCCGGGAACTTTATCTCGAGGTAAAATTTATTATTGGTTGCATGTTGTTTGATCGGGAAATTATTGATCAATGCAAATACAGCCTGTTTCTTTTCCTGCGACAGGCTATTGAATTGTCTGATCACCTCGTCTTCGCTATCTGTACCGGATTCGGTTTTACGGATGATGCTGATAATTTCCTGGATGGTGGTGCAGGGGGTCGTATCTTTTTTCTGACGATATATTACAAACTGCTCCAGTTTCGAGGTGACTTCTTCCCAGAAAGGACCCGTTAGTGAATTGAAATCATCGTTCCAACGCATGGCGGCGGTGATCAGTTTTTCAAGGGCTTTGTCGCGCAGGTCGGCTGTTTCATACTGACAAGGATGAATAAGGCCCATCTCTCCGCAGGCAACATTGAAAGTGTACTGGCAGCGCTGGGGATCGAAGTAGCTGTTAAACGCTCCTTTCGATTGCGATACGGTAATGAATTTCTGAACCCCTTTTTCTCCCCATGCCGTCGGTCTGTCGGGATAACGGTGGGCACTAACGGCCAACACCTCCCTGATATAGAGTTGCCATTGACAAGCCCGATCACATTCTTTGTAATCTATATGATAGTTTCCCCTGTAGCGAAGCAGAGAAAGGAAGAAGTGAAAGGCCTTGTTAGCCTCCTCCGGCCGGGAATAGTAGTTAGTGCTGATCCATTTTACTTTTTCCGACTTAGGGGATGTATACTCAAAATAGTAATATTTTGGCGTCAGGTCCTGGCAGTTGGTTCCTGTTTCGGTATTGGTTTTGATGTCTGCGCAAGGGAAATAGATACTGAAGAGTTCATCGGTGGGTGAAATGATTCTGACTGGAAAACTGGCAGCTATCCGTGACAGGTCTTTGGCGGCTGCTTCCCGATTATATGAATACCGTTTCATGGTAGCATCCGGAATATTCACCTTGATGGCCGAATTTGCACAAGTCCCTCGGGATTGACTCCATTCTTCCTCGAAATTGATCGATTGACCATACTGGTTGATATCAAGTGCCAGCTTCAATATGTCGGCATAGGATTGCCTGAAAGCTTCATTGGCCTTTTCTTTGCTTGGGTATCCGGAAGCGCTTTCGAAAAGAACCAGGTCGCCCTCATTCGATTTTACCTGGAAGTGATACCAGCTGGCGCCAGTTTTTTTATCTACGATCTCGCGGAAGATATTGCCTCCATAACAAATATCCAGGTGAGGCGATTCATTGATGAATTCCTGGAAAGTTGATTTGATCGCGGCTTTTTTTGCTTTCTTATCTGAATAGTCGCCGTCAAGCTGCAGCCTGGCATAATAGCCATCTTTTTTTACCAGCCGGTAACCGAAGTTGCCATCTTCGCTTACCGGAGCCGGTTTTACCATTTCATGGATGATGTCGGACTTCGGGTCGAGTGAGATTTTATTAAAGCGTCTTTTCAACTCTATCAGTTCTTCTGCCTGTTTTTTTGAGAGCTTCGGATCGTCTGATTCGGCCAGGTTGTGAGAGGCCCAAACATGGTCCTCTTTTTTTAGTTGAAGCTGCTGTTTTTTTGCAATTGTAACAGTCAGACCATCGGGTAAAAGCGCGAGCTGGCTTCCCTGGCGGAAAGCTTCTTCCCAGGTAGGGTATTCGTGCTGACTTAAAAAGTGAAATTCCGGACTGCCCGGCTTGCCCAGTACAAGCGTATATCTATACAAATCTTCCTTTGTAACGTCGGTCAGTTGAAATAACCTTTGTAAAAAATATTGTGTCAATCGAAGCTGGTCTTTCTTTGCTTCTTCTGGGGAGGGAACTTCAATTTTGTTGGTGGCAATTTTTTTGCCATTTTGAATGATTTGTAGTGAATAGAGTTTTCCGGTTTCAGTAATAATATAGTTTTTTTCATCGGCCAGCAGGAATTGCAATCGGGTAAGATCCTTTTTGCTTTCCAGTTCATCAGCATAGTCAGATTCCGACAGGAAGAAAAAAGACTTATCTGTGTCTGATAAAGTAAACTGGAAAATATCTGTTCTGTCACGAACATCTATCCGATTGAAATAGGGGACAAGATTGTCGGATTGCATGAACAGGGATGGATCATCGGGATGAACAACGAAGTGCTCCGGCCTCTTTTCCTTTTCTTCTCCTATTGCTTCCCAATGAGATCCGTCGGCGAAGTCCGACAGGAAATCAGGTGGAATGGAAAAACTTTTTTCAGTTGTGTAAATCGGCTCTTTCCGGCTCCATTCAAGCCGGGATGCTTTGTTTTGAAGTGTAAAATGGTGACGGTACCTGCTTGGTTGAATGTCTTCTTTGTACGCTTCTGTTGTAGTCATCCTTGCAAATTGGGAGACCGCCGTTTTAGCTTCCTGTTCGGTGAGCAAATGTGGGTATTCATAAAGTGCCTGGGAACTTCTGATGCTGAGTTGTATCTTGTCGAATTTCGCGGACAAGCTGTAATTCGACACATCCTGCATGGATTTTAGAAGGTTTCTTACTTCTTCCTTACCTTCTTCCCGACTTTCAAAGGGCTGTTCGCTGCTGAAGAACAATTGTTGCCCCGAGTGAAGCTGAACCACGGTTTGCTCTTCATATTCCAGCACTTCGAAGTGACACAGGTTGTTGAGTCCGGCAGCAGGCATACCTGCATAGGCCGTCACCCGTTTTTCAAATCCGGAGACATTATTATTATTCCATCCATCCAGCGTATAATCATACGCTTTTCCCCGGTTGCTGCTAAGGTCGGGGAAGGATTGCAGGAAGGCCTCTTTTTGCCGTATGTTTTCCTTTTGCAAGGGGAGTGGTTGAAGAAACGGTGCAGACAGCAGGGCGTAATCTGTGAATGTTTCGGCAAACCTCGCCAACAGATGGTCGAGAAACTGATTTCTTCTTCCGGTATACCGGGTCTCATTCTCTGTCAGCATTTGCAGATAATCCCAATAATCATATTGCATGGTGGCCACGCGGAAGCTGTACCTGGAATGTTCTGTATCATTGGAAGTCCGGTAGTTTCTTGCTACTGATAGATGATACTGTAAAGAGGCGATCGCTGCCCTGGCGGCCTGTTCGGTTTTGAATTGCTCCGTTGACATCAATACGATTTGACTGACGCTGCTTTGCAGGTAAAATACCCAGCAGTTCTTTTTGCTTTGCAAAAGGAATTCTGAGAAGTTGCCCGATTCAAAATCGATAGCGAACTGGCGAATGGCATTGTCTCTTTCACTGGCGCAACGAAAATGATAGGGTGGTAGCTGGGAGGAAGGATCACAGGCAGGGAGACTTCCGTTTGCGATCAGCTTCTGTAATAATTTTATGTTTACCGGATAGGCCAGGTGATGACTGCTTCCTGTTTTTTCCGGATCGATACCTAACAGTTTTTTCAATCCGTCAGTTTCGGGCAGTTTGTTGGAGAAATAGGTTTTCCCGGAGCCATCATCCCGGAAAGAAAAGAGCTGGCGGATGTTTTTTAATTGAGACAGGTATCCGGACAACAGCACATCGAAGAAAAGCAGGTAACCCCGCAATTGAAGCGACTGTGCTTTTCTTGCATCTGAGCTGTCTTTCAGCAGGCTGCCATCCGTAATACCGTATACTTTTGGAAATTCGTTTTCAATAGGCAGGTAATCGGCTATGTCAGGACGGTATACACCATTTGGAATTGACAGGTCAAGATTTTTTTTATCCAGGAACTGTTTATTTGAATAGGTTAACGGCAATTGTTTGTTCGCGTCGGCCAATTGAAATGGCAGCTCCTGACCATTCCTTGTAAACCGAAATCCCGAACATTCGGTATGGTATCGGGCGCTGTGATTTTCGTAAAGATGAAAGATCCAGGGATTATTCTGATTGGCAGTAACCTGACCCGGCAGGCACCGGGTTCCATCACAATTGACAATCGATATATTTCGGGCAGCATTAATACCCTTGATTTGCAGGATCGCATTATACAGGTCAGAAAGATGGATTTCTTTCTTGAAAGTCATTTTTTCCAGTTCCTCGGTGTCTATAAATCCATGACTGTTGACAAGGTTTGTGGGTCTGCCGGCGTATATGTCTTCAATTTTGCGGCCTTTATCCAGCAAGTCTTGCAGCCGGTAGAAGTTGGGTGCGGCGGAAAAAAAGTCCCGAAGCGTTTTTACCAGTTGCGGGTAAATATCGAGAGGTTGCACAGTATTATCCAGTTCGATGTCTGCGCATATTCCAACCTTCTGAATACACAGGAATGTTATATCGTAGAAATCTTCGCAGAGATTTCGGTGTGCGGCGAGTGTATCATGGATATGTTTTTTCAGTTTTTCTTTTTCCGTTTCTGTCAGCTCTTCTTTTTCCGGTTCGATGAGTACATGGTAGAGGCCGTTTAAGAAATTAAGACAGGAAGATTTTACCGGGTTAGGATTATACATTCTATAGGCAAGTGGTGCTTTCAGGTATTTTCTTCCACAGATTCCATCCGTGCTGATATCCTCGGCGACTGTTAGCCAGGCATTGCGTACTCCCTCTATATCTATCAATAGTTTTCGAAAGTCAGTTATCGTTAGTGGGTTGCAGGTGAGCACCTGGGCGGGCGTGAAAAAGTTGTTTTCTGAAGATTCGTTATCCGGATTGGTCGCAAAAAGATCTTTGGACGGCAGAGAGCTGCGATATCCAAGATCCATAACTGCATAACAGAGTGTTTCCAGTATAGTGATACCCGGGTCATGTGTATTATGATCCGTCCAGATCTTTCCAGACAGGTTGCCCAGATATTCCATACTATCGATGCGCAAGCGGTCAAAGTCCAGCCAGTCCGGGAAACCCGCATTTTGTCTGCTGATGACTTTTTGGGTATCGTTAGTCGTGTCAGCCATTGCCTTTTATTTTATTGATCTGTATGATCGGTGGACAATAGTTTTCCAAAAGATCGGTATCTCTGCAGGGCTTCCGGTTGTCGGGTGGATTGTTACACCAGGAAAGACATTCCTTCTCTTTTATTTCAACCTCAATATTGCCAGCGATTAGAATGGACCGTGGGCTGGATGGAACTACTTCTTCGATATCAGCCATGATTCCGGAGTCATCCTGGTGTTGCATCCGGATCTTCTGAATAAAATCTACATAGCTGGTGTTTTCAAGAAAGCGAATGATATCTGAGCGGAATATAATTTGGCCAAAATCCAGTTTCTGGTATTTGCCGACGGCCCAGGGAGCCAGCAATTCGGTCAGGTCCGATTTTAACTGATCAGTGTAGAAGGAAGGATCCATTCCCTGTTTCAGAGTAACGGTGAGGCAGAAATTTACCTTTTCATATCTGGGATTAACCACCTTCAGGCGAACAAAAGGTGAGGTGCGTCGGCGAAGATAGCCTTCCATTTTTTCCAATAAGCTGAGTGGTACTTTGGGTTCGGGAGACTGGCCGGCGTTCATGATTCGCAGATCCGGAATGACAGCGAGCAATACAAAGCCAGGCGCATACGGCAAATCATTTCGGAAGAATGAAGCATCGGTGTGCATACTGTGGTTGATGCATTTTGCCCTGAATACAAAGGGAAATTCCTGCAATGCCAGTCTTTCATAATCCCATTTTTGAATAGCTCTCCCTTTGTGTCGTAATTGTTCACTTACTCTCAGATAATAACCTCCATCCAGTTCGGCAATGGCACCGCCAGATCCGTTGAAGGGTTGGTTAACCGCTTTCACAAGTGGATCCGCCACCAGTAATTTCGCAATGGTTCCGGCCTCCAGCGGTGTCTGAAGCCGGCTAAGATCGTTTTGATTGGTTACCTGGAATGTGGCACTTACTGCCTGCGTGAAGACTTTTACAGTTTCACTGACTACCCGGCTGTTCTTGGCTATTGAAGCCTTGATCCAGTACAGCCCTGAAGGCATAACGGTATTTTTATCAGTCATGTTTTCCGGCAGCAAAAGTTTTACAATGCCGGTGGTAGTAAGTCCCAGTGAGCCGTCTTCGATCACTTCAAATCCTTTCCGAAGCGGCATCCATTGGTTGTTCGCGAGGTAATGCCAGGTGATCTCTTCAGGAAGTTTCTCTGAATCCGCTGTTGCTTCAGCCATCTGGAATAACAGAGTAAGATTGATTCCTGGCCGGAATTGGGTAAGACCAATATGCAGATTTCCCTGGTCAATAAAGAAGGGAAATAAGGTAGGCTCCAGTTGAATGTCCTTTACTTCATAGCAGTCTTTGTATGGATGGAGGTGAACCAGGGTGATTTCTTCGAGAGAAGAAGAAGCGGCGTAATCTATCAGGATATTTTGAATCTGTGGTGTATACGGTTCGTTGGGGATTACTACCTGTATTTTTTGAATATCGTTTACAGCAGCATTGGCCTGGGTAAGGATCTGCTCGTACAATATCTTCATGATCTTATCAACAGCGGCTGATGGAAACTCCGCTGTATTGGTGAATTTACCCGGGTGCTGACCAATTGCGGGATTAAAAGATACCGGACCGCCATTGGGCTGAGGATTACCCATGGCTGTTTTCTTCATAGCGGCTGATTCGTTGGCCACGTCCCAGGGGTTGTTGTTATTGTAAGCATCCCTTATGGCATCGAAAATCTTGTTGAGTCTGGAGTTGGGATCGTTATCTGATAAATTTTTACCAACTGCATACGCATCTTTGATAGCCTGAAACAGTTCTTCAAATGGAATGGTTTTCACCTGGTAGGGAAGGTTGCCCACTACATTATCATAGATTGGCCCAAAATACACATCCGGGAATTTGCCAAGTGCCTGCATTTGTCTTGTCAAAACATAGGCATAACGTGAATGTTGAAAATCCTGGTTCACCAGTGTAAGTCTCAGGAAATTATTTCTGGAGTCGTTGGTGAATGGCAGCAGGTTGAAATTGATATTGGGTTTTGGTTGATAGACAGGCAAACCGAAGTCGGCTCTAAGAAATTTATATAAATATTCCCTCGGATTGTCGTTGCAGAGATTACCGGGATCCGGTGCCAATGGGAAAAGTAAATGGAAAGGATTATTGGGTGGTAAGGGAATCGGAACAGGATTCGGTGTTGGATTTGGATACCAGGTTCCGTCCAAGAGGAATCCTTTTCGAAAGACAAACCGGTCAGTTCCGAGATCAGCCTGTGTTATGGGCTGCACAATATCTTCATATCCGTGATAATATTTACCGAAATCTTTGTTGGGAGGCAGATCCTTCCAGTTGAATTTAACATCAAGCTGCGACCAGTTTTTATTGAATATTTCAGGAGAGGACAGATAAAAATTGGAGGAAATTTTTGGCCTCGGACCAAAAGGCAAAAGGATATCGTTTACATTCATGATACTCTCGTCGTTCTGTACCACGAAGTTTTTTAAGCCGCAGACGGTAACATCTATTTTAGTACCCGACAGAACCTTTACATTTCTGAAATGGTGATACAAAGACACCAGCTGAAACTCACTGTCATTCTCTTTTCTAAGGCAACATTTTGCAGGATTCTTATTGTTGGTGGGTAAACGGAAGCCGGGCATTTCTTCCAATTCCATTTTTATGGCCGGCATGCTGATGCCCAGGTCAACACCAAAATTGTCTTTATTATAGGGTAAAACGGCAGGCTTGTCTTCATTCAAAACGACTTTTAATACCATCGAGAAATGCTCGCCGGTCACATCCGGGTCGCTGATATAAATTGATTCGATGGCTGAGGGGGATATCCATTCTTTTTCACCGCTGAGCCGGATACGGAATGGATAAAGGGGAGTAAACCATTCCGGCAAAACAGCCACTTCCGCCGAAATGGTTGCATGGGCGGGTAAAGCAAGGAATGCATCCCAATCAGACGACTTTACCAACGATTGCTCACTGTACAACGGATCATTTAAACAGGGAGTGTTCCCGGTTTTCAGGTATTCATCTCTGATAGCGTCCCTGCTTGCCTCACTCATTCCGGCTTTCATGGCTTCCGACAAGATGACCTGTGAAATCAATACATAGGAACAGGCTTTGGAATTGACGTTACCCGGATTCTCCATCAGGAATTTCTGAACTTCAGCATGTAAGGGGTTAGGGGTGGCCGGATTTGGAATAGACGGGTGGAAAGCGGGATAATCGGGTAGGGATACAGACGGATTATCCAGTCTGCATTTAATCGTAAGGGTAATGTTTCGTTTCCCTTCTTTCAGGTAAAGCACCGGCGCTGCCAGTAAGAAACCCAGTCTGGCATAAGGATGTTGTTGCAGAGAGCGGCTGCCGGGGGCCAGGAATTTACTGTACTTGCTGCCAAGCGTATACCAGTTTTGCGGATCTGTTTCCCTGAAGTCTTTTTCTACACCATCTGCTTTGTCTGCAGCAGGCGCCATATATACACCTTCCAGATAGGTTGTAGGCTTGCCATTTTTGTCGAGGGCAGTCAAGACTTCCTGGTTATTCAAATAGAGCGTCTTTACCTCAGCGATCTGCGTTTCGTTAAGAATCAGTTCCTCATCTGTAGCGAAGAGCATATCCACATTCTTACCGTCCCGTCCACCGTTTAACAGGGTGTTTTGGTTAATTTTATGCTTTTGATACTGATCCTTCAGGATTTTTTGAATTTCAAATACGATGTTGACGCGGTCCGGTTCTGCTTCACTTGATTTTATTTGTAACACTTCTGTGTAGAAGTATTTCAGGTGTTCCTTTGTTTTCCTGTTTAACTCATTCTGCAGCTGATTGAATAATCTCAAAAAGGCAAAGACAAGTGCCAGATGCGGAGAATGTTTTTCTTTTAGTTCTTCTGCTGCGGGGAGTAAACTGTTCTGTATATCCTTTTCCGCATCCGGTGACAACTTACTGATGGCATCTGTCAGTGTTTTCCAGATCAGGGTCAGCTTGTCGTAGTAGTCTTTAAGCAGTTGACAATGCCCCGGCTGTGTGCTGATGATTGTTTGCGAATAAAGATGCTGTATTTGCAGTTGCCAGTCATCTTGTTCGGCCGTATCCAGAAACCGGCTGAAGTCGGGTGGTTTTATGCCAAACAGTTTTCGGCAATCATTCACCAGGATAATAAAATTTTTCAGTTCAACGGAGAGGCTGTTCCGAATGAGCGCCCGAAGGGTGGTGCCGAACTCGAGTTGCTGATCGCGCAGGGTTTCGTTCCACTTATGTATTTGCGAAAACCCGTTGTAATAAATAAAATAGAGTAGAAGTTGTAATCCGGAGGAAGAGGGTTTCCTGTTGAAGGCGAGCTTGTATTGATCAAATTTTCCCTTTTTCCCCTCATGGTCGTGCCGCGAAATGCGAGCAAGCGCAAAAGGAAGACTGTTTTCGAAGAAAGGACGCCAGTCACTTACCGCCAGTGATGAATCATAGAAACGAATGGAGCCGGAAAGATCATAAAAATACTGGAGCAGATCGGAGAGGGTACGGCCATCAATACGGATGTCCTCAGACAACAGCTGATCTATAACCCGCTGCCGCTGACTCGTGCCGGGATCATTTTGAAATGGGTGATAAAGTTGATTGCAGTCAAACATACTTGATCAGTTCTTTATGCTGGTTTCAGGGCTTCATTACTATAATAGTCGTATACATAGTTGAATCGCGAGTTGGTTTCCGGTATGAGGTATTCAATAGAAATGGTAAACCTGCCTTCAATGATTTCCATGGAATCCTGTGCGGTGACTTCTATCTTATCGGCAATGATTCTGGGTTCGTAGTACAGGATGGCATGTTCCACCAGGTCCTTTATATAACCAATTACAGAACTGTTCAGTGGCTCAAACAGATAATCGTTCAGGTTGCATCCGTATTTCGGTTGCATGGCTCTTTCGCCCAGGCTGGTCGACAGGAGAATGTTCAGGCTTTGACGGATGTCATCTTCTGCACTGACCATTTGCACGGTTCCGGTTTCCCTTTCGAAAGAAGGAGGGAAGGACCAGCCTGTTCCGAGAAATGAGTTTGGTTTAGTCATGTTTTCTTGTTTTAACCACCAATCATAACGGTTGGAAGTCCTTGTACGATCACCCCGCCATGTGCGGTATTATCTCCCATTCGGGCCGCAGGCATTCCCATGATGAATACGGTGGAAGAACCTTTCACTATTGAATCCGGCGGACCTGTACATACCAAAAGATCACCCACTTTGGCGGCCGGCTGGCCACCTATCAGAACGGTTGCGGCACCCGGACCCACTACAGGTCCGCCCACATGGGGCACGGGTCCGGGATTTACCATCGGACAGGTATGCATATCTCCTAATCTGGCTGCGGGGGGCATAGTTTTTTTATTAATTGATTTTTACCATCGCCGCTGAAATCTCGGCAATCCCATTACCACTCAGTTTTGCCATGGCGCCTTCTACCGAAACATTTCCGTCAGCCGCAATGGAAATGGTAACTCCTCCTATTTTCAAAGATGCTCCTGCTTTAAGGGTGAGGTTCACCTGTGCTTCGATATCGATGTTTTTCTGGCTCTCGATTTTTATACCTGATGGCGACATGGTAATCGCATTGCTGTTCTGGTCCTGAATAGTAATCTTTTGTTCGCTTTCGTCCAGCGACAGGCTATTGCCTGCCGGAGTATCGAGGATTATTTTTTTCTTATCATCATTGAAGTATAGATGCATTTTGCTGCGTGTCGTGAATCCTTTTTCGTGATTGACATCCTTCGTTTCAATCGGTGCTCCATTGGCGCTGCTGTGCAGCATTCCCAGGATAACAGCATCTCTCGGGTCGTCGTTGATAAATCCAACGATGACTTCATCATCTATTTCCGGTCGGAAGAAAGCGCCACGGTCTTTTCCGGCATCCAGGCTGGCTACCCGCATCCAGGCGCCCCGGGCATTCTTGTCTATAACAGGAATGCGTACCAGAATTCTGTGTTGCCCGTCTGGGTCACCCTGCAACTGAACAACCTTGCCGATTTGCAAACCCCTGATCGATCCGATAAGTCCCGCTGCTTCAGCGTCGGCAATGTCTTTGTGCTGGTCGGCAAATCGTTCAGGATCGAGACCGATCTGCACATGGGTTTCCCAGATGCCGTTGCCTACATCGTGTCGTACCGAGGTGACAAAGACTTTCCCTTTAAAGCGGTTACCCACGCCGTCCAACTGTATCATTTTTCCGGGCAGAATGTCTGCGATTCCCGTAAACCTGATCCGTCCTCTTATTTTACCCAGTCTGCTTCTCATCATAGTGGCGTCTACCCAGTCCTGCAGTTCCTGTTGAATCACATGCCCGCTATGATGTAAAAGAAACTTATCCGGGCTGGCCACCTCCGAAAGTTTTTCTCCCCGAATATTTCCGGGTTCTTCGATCGATGGATTGCTTGCATTGGCCTCAAAAAGCTGTTGATTTGCATAATCCCAGGAATTGCCGCTGACTTTTTTCCACTGGTATCTTGAATCTATTTCGGCTTCGAGTTCAATGACGGAGTCGCCATAGGTGCATTGAAGGGCTGGTTTGTCTGCGGTAGCCGGGGTGGAGACTTCTATTTCCCCGTCATTCACGTTCACCAGCATTCCGTTGGCTTCTGCCCGGAGAAGAATAAAATCCCAGTCGCTGATATGGTGTTGTATCAGCTCCCGATGTTTGTGACTGGTTTTTTTTGCTTTGGTGGAAACACCCGAATATCTTCTGCCGAGGTCGTCTATTACTTCATTGTCCCTGATGTCTTCATAATACCGGCTATGTCTTCCCATGGTCATACGAACAGTTTCATCATAACAGTGCAATTGCAGTTCGCTGTGTCCATTATTTTTCACCCGGATCGTATGTCTTACGATGATTCCTTTGAAGACCTGTTTGTTTTTACTATCCCGGCCGATCTTGATTCTGATCTTCTTTCCGGGGATGAAGTCTTCCCGGCTGCTGATTTCAAAATCCCTGGCAGCAGCCTCCCCGTCTCTCAGAACGATGGTGGCCATAGGCACCCGGTTGATTTCCTTCAATACCGAAAGCGACATCACCTGGTATTCGGCCGAAATAGCCTTTTCTTCTACCAGGATGTCGTAGGTGCACACATCGTGTTCGGAAGTATTGGTTAAACTGATTTCCTGCATCAGGCTTCTGTTTTATCGAATGGATAAAAGAATAGCTCTCTCCCGGGCGTCAGGTTTCGAACACTGGTCAGATCGTTTTTTCTTCCCACCTGCAACAGGTATTTGGGATCATCATAAATCTCAAAGGTTAACTGAAACAACCGGTCGCCCGCTTTTACGATTCGCTGATGGGTGAGATCCGGCGAGCTGTTTCTTTCTTTCTTCGCCCTTGTTTCGGGAGCGAAATACTGAAGGAAGTTGGCAGATATTCTTGCCCGGAGCGGTGATCCGTCAGCATTGAACAAGGTATAATTGATATCAAGACTCGTCAATACGCAATCTATCTTCAACTCCGATCCATACAGTATTTTGAGGTATCGCGGCGAGTGGATCTTGCCATCGTAATTGTATACACAATCTACCAGCGTTTTCAATTGATCCTTGACTGGCATCTTTTTCATGGAATCCAGGTAACCTTCCATCGTACCTGTTCCATCGAGTATAAATTCAAGTTTCAGTTCTTCCGGTGCGGTTCCGACAAATTTTGAGTTTGTCTGGTTATTACCATGTCCCTTGGTGGTATCTCTTTCCACTTTCAGGTTCCGGGTAAATGTTTCCGGGTTGATGGGCAGCTTGAAGTCTTTCTTGCCTCCATCTTTCTTGAATTCATTGTCAGAAAAGGATTTTATCTCGAATTTGGCCAGCTCCATGTTAACGTTGATTTTTTGTCTTGAGAATTTCCAGCACTTTTTCCACGCAGGTTTGTACGATCTGTTCGGTGGTGGCAGACAGGTTTCCAGACTGGGTATTGGGCGAAGTTTTGGTGGCGCCTGCATCATCCTGGTTGATGGTGGCCTTGATTACCAGCTCTCGGATTTCTATTGGCATAATCAGGATTTATTAAAGATGAGACGATTGTAATTCAACTCCAGTGTTTCAATTAGAACCTCTCCGCGCTCAGCATTTAATTCGCCTACTTTCCAGCTTCGCGGCCACACATTGTTGATCGTCCAATGCATGAGCGCCTGATGGTCTTCTCCCAGCAGACTGATGTTTACGGTTTCAATTGGTGTTACCAGGTTACCATCGAAAGTGTCTTTCAGCCACTTGGTCAGGGAGGAGTCGCCCGGTTTTAACAGCCCTCTTTTCAACATCAACGGCCCGTATTTCCTTCTCACCGGCAATACATGCTCAAACCGATTTTCACCTCCTTCCTTAATGGTTTCGGTTTCAAGAACGGAATCGAGTCCTGTCACCGATTGAAACCGTACATCTACGCCATCACCCGAATCGAAATTGAAATCGACTTTAAAATGAAAGTTGACAGTCTGGTAAAATGCCTGTGGAGCCGCGTCTGACATAGGTTATTATTTGGCTTCAACAATGCTCAATCCTTCGTGAACCAGCTCCATGGTTTCAATGGCTACTTCGTTACCATCGGCTTTCAGATCGGTCGATTGCACTTTGGTGGGCCAGGCATTCAGCAGTGTCCAGGAAATGATGGGCTGATGTTCTTCATTCAACAGTTTTATGGTAACATCCCTTCGAAACACTTTCTTGATTTTATTACTTTCCTGGAATTTGGAAGTCTCTCTCCAGAGTTTGAAGAATTCAAAGTCTTCCAGGACGGTACCTCTTTTCAGGGTTACATGTGTGAGCTTACGCAAACCGGGTTGTGCGTGCGGGCTCAGCACTGGACTGTTCCCTTCCCTGTATTCGATCACCTGTGTTTCGAATTCAAGACCGGTCACTTCCGTGAAGCCCATTCGCGTGCCTCCCCAGTTCACTTCAAAATGAAATTTTGGGAGCGGGTATTTGAAATTATCTGCCATGATTTAATTTTTTAAGTGGGTTAATTATTTGCACAGTTCTTTCGGATCTACTTCTTTGATTGCCTGCTCCAGGCTGGTCTGACAGGCAGACAATGCTTCTTTTTCCTTGTTGGCCGCCAGTAATTTGGCTCCCAGTTCATCCGTTGCTTTTACATCCGCATCGTATTGGTCTTGTACCCATTTAAAATAGGGATCGTTGCCCAGTGGCAGTTTGAGAATGGGTAAGAGCTTGCAGGGATCGTTCGGATCGGGTTTATCGGTAACCGGATCGCAAGGTCCTACTGCAGTAGGCGTGCAGGGCTTTTCATCGCAGCCCAGTTTGCAGGTCCATTCGGTGATAACATATCTCAGACCGTAATCGGAACAAATGCCTGCATGCAAACCGTTGGAAGTGGATACGGCAGTCATTACTGCTTTGATCAGGTCTTTGGTTAATTTCTGAAGCGCGTCCACTTTGTCTTTGTAAAGCTTCAGGCATTTACGTATGCCACTACCTTCGGGGAGAAGATCGTTTCCGATGCATTTAATGCAATTGTCGATGTAATTGTAGGAGTCGATGATGCCGTCGGTTTTATTGAAGAAATCACGGATCATGCAGAACAGTATCCGGATGGCCTCCGTGGTTTTTTCTGTATTGGTACAAATTTTTTCAGCCTGGCTGGCCATAACTGAAAACTGGTCGCAGACCGCCATGGAGAGCTGCCGCGCTCCGACAAGATCATCGAGCCAGGCTTTCAGTTTATCGCGTTGCGCTGCGCTAAGTATCCATTCATCATTCAGTTGCCTGGCTTTTTCACTGGCTATTCCGTATTTCTGCCTGACGGCGCTCAGTTCAGTTACCCAACTGTCGTAACAGCAGTCGCAACCGCCGCCACCATCGCTGGGATTTTCTTTGCAGCATTTGATTGAATCATCATTCTGCCAATTTGGATCAAGTGGTTTGTATTGGGAGCTCATAAGATTTTTTTAGCTGTTAAGAATGAGGTTAGCAACCGGTTTTTGGTTTGTCCGGAGGGGGACATTCACAAAATGTCGTTTGCACTTCTTTGCAGATTTCACATATCCTGTCCGGGCAATTGCCGGCGTCCACACATTTGCAATCCGGGCAACAGAAGAAAGCGGCTGTATTGTACAGTCCGGTAAAGTCACCTCGTTTGTCATACAGACCGGCTTCCGCTTTTGCATGTTCCTGGACAGCTTTTACAAAATCATCCTGCGCTTTTTTTACTTCTTCCTGGTCTTTCTTTGCGGTATCAGCCAGGTGCTTTTCAAATTTTTTCGCGGCCTCATATAATTTCTTCTGTAGCTCTTCGAGGGTGGCCACATTGGAAAAGACCTGGATTCCGACAACGTCGGCAGCAGATTTGTATAAAGTATCCGCTGCTCCGCTAAGCGTATCAGGAATACTGTATAATTTTTCCAGGTGTTCTTTCACTTTGTCGCAATCCTCTTTGCACCTGTTTTCCGGTTTAGGATTGGTGCCTTTACATTTATCTCCCCATTCTC
The DNA here is from genome assembly GCA_044226045.1 of Chitinophagaceae bacterium. Taxonomy (GTDB): domain Bacteria; phylum Bacteroidota; class Bacteroidia; order Chitinophagales; family Chitinophagaceae; genus Endoryza. The sequence continues at coordinate 47,945 of JBGAHR010000011.1, read as the reverse complement.
CGGTGAGTATTCCTTTCTGAGAGCAATTGCATCCATCGTCCACACATCGTTTCAGATCACAGGCAGCCGCATGGAGTTCTTTTGTTTTGGCCACCACATCTTTCATTTTTTTTACAATATCCTTAAGGTTGTCTGAGAGGGTCTTGTTGTCTTTCAGGAAGCCCGTTGTGGCATCTTTGATACTTTCATTGAACTGGAGCAGGGCAGTTCCCTTGGTAAGATCGAGGTTCCTGATAGCCTGGTAATTCTTTTCAGTCCAGATGAAAAGTGTTTTCTTTTTTTTCTTGAGGTTTTTGGTCCCCGAATATTTTTCTTCCAGTTCCAGCACACTACCACCGGCCGCATCCAATTGACGACAGTATTCTTTTCTTTCGGTGTTGATGATGGTTTGGGTAACGGTAACGGGTTTGTTATCGTTACAGCCGCAATCGCCGGTACCTGGAGGTTTTTGATTAGTAGCCATTGATTCAGTTTTTGAAGGTTTTTAATTAAGATTCAGCCAGCATTTTGTGCATAAAGCGCAGGATGATGAATTCGGCCGGGCGAACAACAGCCAGCCCGATTTCAACGATCAGCCTGCCTTCGAGAATGTCCTGCTCGGTCATGGTTTCGTTGAGACCGATATGAACATAAAATGCTTCCCGTTCACTGGCTCCCATCAATGCGCCCGCTTTCCATTGCTGTATCAGGTAATTCGAGATCATTGATTTCAGCCGTACCCAGGTATTCCGGTCGTTTGGTTCAAATACAAATTGTTCAGTGGCGTTTTTCGTGGATTCTTCGGCCATGATGAAAAATCTTCTTACCGGTATGTATCGCCATTCGTTGTCGTTGCCGGCCAGGGTTCTCGCACCCCATACGATGGCTGGCCCGCGGCCTTCAAACTTGCGTATCACGTTGATGGATTTTCCTGCAACGGTATCCACATTGAGGTCCTGCTGATCCTGGCTTGTTATCAGGAACTCGGGTCTGATGGCATTATCGATGTTGATATTTGCAGGAGCCTTCCATACCCCTCTTGCATTATCCACCTGTGCATAAATACCCGCCATGGCTGAAGAGGGTGGTAGCAGCATTTGAAGATTGGTAATGGCATTTTTTGCGAGGAAATAGAATGCGTTGTTTTTCGATTTTAACGCATCAAGGGTGGTTGCATCGGGATAATCCGTAATCTTTATCCAGGAATCATTGTCACTGTCGCTGCCAGGCGATTTATAATTGAAGTCTACACCCGTGTAGATCCTGGGAAAATAAGCGGCTGCATATTTAAGGTGATCCGTGTCTCCGGAAAGTGTATCGCGCAGCAGTTGCGTATCCAGCTTCCAGTTGGTAAGGTTCTCAGCTTTGTGATATACATCCATGATCGTAAACCGATCCTGTAAAGTGTAACACTGATCGATGGCTTCCTTATACAAACTGTAATAGTCGGTTTCCGAAGTCAGGTTAATAGCGTCCGGGAACAGGAGCAGGGTGATCTCGTTGATCTTCGCTGCTTCCGCCAAACCATTCAGCAGACTGGCACTTGCTATCAGTCCGCCCCCGTTGGTATAGTTGTCCACCGAAATGATCCAGCACGGGCCTCCGCCGTTTGTAAAGAACATCTGCAGGGAGTAATGCATCAGAAACTTTGAACGAAGGGATTCATCCACAAATGCATTTACTTCTGCACGCTCTCCGGATACTTTTACCGATACGGAGATACTCTGCGTTTCAGGGGCAGGTTTCCCAAAGTATTGTTCAAATTCAAGCAGCGAAGTGATTCGCCAGGGTTTATTAAGCAGGTCGTCCGGTGTACGCCATTGTGCTTTTTCGGTATACCCAATGAATGCCGGTATGGCCGTTTCAACCGAAGCGATACTCGGGGGCAACTTGGGAATTTCCTCTATATATACTCCCGGGGTTTTGTATTCACGCATATGATTGGTTTTTTAAGTGAAGATTGATTACTGGCTTGCTTTTATGATTCAAATAGTTTGGAATGATTGACGATGATATTGTAATAGATCAGGCCGTCAGGCCTCGTTTGTAAATCGTACAGAACCGGATTGGGCGCATACAGTGTGGAAGCGCTGTTTTCTTTCCGGATTTTGAAAAATGACCGGGCTAATCGCGAAGGCGTCAATGTTATGAGCGCATTCCCATCTTCTTCCAGGTATTGTTGCATGGCCGGTGAAACTTCGAGTTTCTCCCCACGATTATGGACATACCGATAATAGACCAGGCGACTCTTTACAGGAATTTCAAAAACCGGTGCTGGCGTCAACACACCCATATTGTCGATTCTGGTAGCCAGGTATCCGTCTGTAGCAATTGAGCTGAATGGAGCATTGGATACAGTGGGTTGAATGTGTATAATACCCCAGGGGTTCGATGATGCAAGGGTATCATTTATAATCAATGGATGAGTGGCGAGATAGCCATTATTGCCTCTTACTTCCAGCGTAAACAATGGAGTGGAAAGATCGGCCGATGTCAAAGAGGAAGGAGGCAGTTTCCCCTTGTAATTCAGTTTGACTCCATTCGTAAAATTATCGGCGCCGGTTACTGTGAGTCGATCCAGCTCATTGTTGTCTCTGTCGCGGAGAATGAAGTCTGCGGAAGTCAGGCCGGCTCTGTTCGGAAAACGATATAGTATAGACGAACTAACCAGCATCCGATCGGCTTCTCCGGCAAATCCCGACCCTAAAACCGGATAAAAAATAGGGTTAGCGCCGGATTTTTTTTGATATTCCTGCAATACACCGCCGTTGTCTGACAAATCGCCCTGGATATAGGTAATACCCGGATCATATGCAGGAGTCGAATTGGTGAGGTATGGAAAGTTTTTTGTGCCAGTAGAATCCATGTTGGAGAAATAATAAATGGAAGCAATGGGTCTTGAAATACGTCCGCCTGTAATGGAGTCGATTGGGCCCTTTCGTAAAATCCGTATTATGAAATCCTGGTTGCTGGCAATGGCTGTAAACGGTTGGTAGAATAGTTCGCCCCCCGGCTGAAGGCGGGGCATGACTTTTACAACGACTTTAAAGCCAGAATAGGTTGGAATGATTCGAAGATAGCCGGCTTCCATTTGAGATTTTACCGTTTCCGGAAACTCAAAAGCAAGCAGATCGTTTACAGCGGGATGGTTGGCTGAAAATTCTTCCTGTAAAAAAGTTGCTTTCTGTTGCGGAGTTTTATCGAACAGGCCGCTGCCATCCGGCCTGGTAAGGAAGTATTCATGGAGAATCTTTACCTCGAATAATGTTTTATAGATGACAGATGGCATTTGTGATAATTAGATAGGGTGATGGTTGGTTTCGATTTCTGTGATCAATGGTACTTCTCTGAGCAATGCTTTTTCCGTGATACCTACCAATCTCAGTTTGTACATGGCAAAAGGAACCTGTCTTCCCCCTAATGATCCCCATAGGTGATTGATCTGTTCAAAGGTGAGCGTGTACAGTTCCATGGTAAAACGCAGGCTCGCTACATCGGCATCATCCTTCAGTACTGCACCGATAGCGGTAGAGGAGGAGGTCGAGAAGGAATTTCTGCTTTGGAAGAATCGAATGATCAGGGATAGTCTTGCCAGGGCGTTCTGGTAGTTTTTCCCGGAATCATCATCAGCATAGAAACAGGTAAGCAGCACATACAGATTCAGGTATACAGGCGGGTTTTCATAGGACGCAGTTGTGGCAAATGGCCTTTTTTGAGCTGAAAGGTTTTTAAGGGTGCTCTCCTCCTCAATGTTAACTAGTGTAATTACGATGTGATTATTGAGGTTTTTACCTTCGGGAATTCCCAGCATACCAATATTGTCGAGGGTTACATCAACCGTATCTTCTTTTGCGTCGATATAATCCTGAAGCTCATTTTTCAGCAGAAGTAAAGCCTGATCTATCATTGACTGGTATTTGAATGGGATACGGGTTGATCTTTCCCCGATTTGATTGAATGACTGATGAGTTTTGAAAGGGTACGATTAAGTCGCTTTTGTTCTTTTAACTGTTGTAACAGATTGGTTCTCTCGGCCATCAGCTTCTTGTGGCCTTTTTTCACATGCGAAACCTGCTCCAGCAGTTTCTTATTTTGAATTCTTAGTCTCCTGATGATCTCATTCTGTGATTCAAGGTTGTTCTGTCTTACAACAGACCAGACAGGAGATACAGATTGAGTTTTACCAGGATCGTTCATTCCAGCCAGTTTTGACTTTAGCAATTGATCATAACCGAACAGTGGTCGCCCAGGCATGAAAAAATGTCTTTGCTATTCCAGAGTCTTAGTGAAGTATTGATTGTGTGATGGCTATGTAACAAATGTAGAGTCGAATAGAAGGCAAGACAATCCGCATTTATTGGGGTTTTTCCGTCAGGAGGAAATTTGCGGCCTCCTTAAAACATGGGAGGGATATCCCCATTTTGTGGTATTTTTCTAAAATACGATTGCGGGTGCTGGCAATTTCACTAATTTAGAAATTCACGGCTGCGATGGTAAAACACTCCCCGACCACATCGAAAACAATCCCTTAAGTCTATAGGTAGAAATGGAATCACCAAACCTGTAATTCCTATGTTATGTTTGCGGATAAGCTTACACTCTTGGAACAAATAAACACGGCTATACTCAAGAACTCCTGCAGAGGGGAAGAGCCGCAATTGGAAGAGCATAATAATTTGCCTGGTTCCAGGCCTTTGCCGGAATCATCGTTGGAAAACAAAGTCATTTCCATTCATGATCGGGTCGGATCAATGAATAAACTGGAACAGCGCCTTCAGATTCTCGAAAGCCAGAATGACCGCCTGCTTTATTTCATTCATTTTTTATATAAGAATTTCCCCGAGCTGGTGAAGGATATTCTTTCAACCTGCCCGGATTACGGGAAGGAGAATCATCAACATCCTGCCGGCGAATCATTTTGTTGCAACAGCGACCAACCCTGTTTAACACCGCGTGAAGGGGAGATCCTTCAATTGGTTTCCCGCGGATTGCGAGCCAAGGAAATTGCTTCAAGGTTATACATCAGTGAATCTACTGTTATTACACATAAGAAAAATCTAAAGGAAAAATTCAAAGCCAAGAATACGGCGGAACTCATCTCAAAAGCCTATCACCTCGGTAATCCCGAAGATGAATCAGACCGGTAAACGAGCTGCTGTTAGTTTATACAAGTTCTACCGCAACCAGCATTTCACCAACTCTTTATTACCGGCAAAAAACCTCCAACAACTGAATGTGTAAAAATTATTTGCGCAACTGATCGGTTGCTGTTATATTTGCAACTGAAAGGTTGCAAATAATTATATGAGAAGAGACGTATTCCAGGCAATAGCCGACCCCACCCGCAGGGCGATTTTAAGTTTGCTGGCCCTTCAGGCGATGACACCCAACGCGCTGGCGGAGCATTTCGACAGCAGCCGACAGGCGATTTCAAAACATGTAAAGATTTTATACGAATGCCAGTTGGTAAAATATGAGCAATCGGGGAGGGAGTTGCACTATTATATCGATTCAAAAAAATTGAAGGAAGTGGATAAATGGCTGCAACCGTTCCGGCAACTTTGGGACAGCCGGTTCTCTCAACTGGATCAATTATTAAAAGACCTTAAAAACAAACAATCATGACCATTCAGAAAGAAACGATTTACACCAAGGATCTTGAAAACAAAAAGATCGTTGTCCTTCGGCAGTTCGAGGCGCCGGTAGACCTGGTTTGGCGGGCATGGACGGAAAGTGAACTGTTGGAGAAATGGTGGGCGCCAAAGCCGTTTAAAGCAGTTACTCAGTCGATGCAATTCTCCAGCGGAGGGAAATGGCGTTATTACATGGAAGGTCCGGATGGTACCAGGCATTATTGCCTGGTTGGATATGACAAAATTATACCGGGTAAATTCTTTTCCGGTATCGATGGATTCTGTGATGAACAGGGAACATTGATCAAAGAGATGCCGAGCATGTTTTGGGAGTGCACGTTTACACCCCAGGGTCAGGCTACTTCCGTACAGGTTGACGTGAAGTTTGACAGCGTGGAAGATTTGGAGAGAATAGTGGAAATGGGATTCAAGGAAGGATTTGCCATGGCACACGGAAACCTCGACGAATTGTTGGCTTCTTTGCAGTAAGTATCGCAGTTATCAGCATAAAACCAACCAGCCCCGCTTTAAAACGGGGCTGGTTTTATTTTTATGTGGTTAAGACATGTTTTTAGGCCTTACGTAATTTCTCCATTTTTCAATTACCTGTAACATATCGCTCGGGATCTCGCTTTCAAAAAGCACCGGTTTACGGGAACGGGGATGGATGAAGCCGATTGTTTTGGCATGAAGGGCATGACGTGGGCAGATTTCAAAGCAGTTGTCAACAAATTGCTTGTATTTGCTGAACACCGTTCCTTTTACGATTCGGTCTCCGCCATATAATTCATCATTGAAGAGCGGGTGACCAATATGTTTCATGTGCACCCTGATCTGGTGTGTTCTTCCGGTTTCTAGGTTGCACTGTACCAGTGTTACATAACCGAATCTTTCGAGTACCTTATAGTGGGTGATCGCGTCCTTACCGTGTTCGCCATCGGGGTAAGCGTCGAATATTTTACGAAATCGCTGATGTCTGCCGATATGAGCAACCACGGTTCCCGAGTCTTCTGCCACATCTCCCCATACCAGGGCTACATAGGTTCTCTGAATGCTGTGGTCAAAGAACTGCTTGGCCAGCGAGCTGACCGCTTTTTCTGTTTTGGCAAGCACCATTAATCCGCTGGTGTTTTTATCTATGCGGTGAACCAATCCAAATCGAGGCAGGTTCTCCGCATTGATATGTGCATTTTGTTTTTGCAGATAATAGGCGACGCCATTGATCAGGGTGCCGTCGGGGTTTCCACTGGCCGGGTGTACCACCAGTCCGACGGGTTTATTGATGATCAGGATATCGTCATCTTCGAAAACAATATTCAACGGTATAGGCTGAGGCACGATTTCTTCACCCTGTACCTCTTTGTCGGAATAAACCACCAGTTCCTCTCCGGGCTTGATTTTATGATTGGCCTGTACCTGTTTGCCATTTATCAACACCCTGCCGGCTTCAATAGCCTGCTGAATCTTGTTACGGGAAGCGCCTTCAATTCTTTGCACCAGGAATTTATCCAGACGCATCGGCTCCTGACCCCGGTCTATCACCAGGTTCATTCGTTCATATAGCTCTTCCGAGCTTTCTTCCATTTCAGGATCTGCAGCCATGAAAAAAATTTTGGCAAAATTACGTGATGTGAATGGTTTTTAGGGGGATAACTCTATAAATCCACCAGCTTCCAAATAAGCAGGGGCTTGCGTATTTTTGCAGGATGAGCAGCGTTCAAAAGGTTTTCTTCAGGGATTTGGGTAATATGGAATACCAGGCGGCCTGGGATTTTCAGGAAAGACTTCTGCAGGAGAATGTAAACCGCAAACAACATCGGGTGAAAATGCAGCAGAACGCCGATACGCTCGTACAAACCGAAGACACCGTTCATCACCTCCTGTTCGTAGAACATCCTCCTGTGTTGACGCTTGGAAAAAGTGGTCATGAAGAAAATCTGTTGTTAAACCAGCAGCAACTGGAAGCAAAAGGCATCCAGTATATCAAAACCAACAGAGGAGGAGACATTACTTTTCATGGGCCGCAGCAACTGGTTGGCTACCCGATACTGGATTTGGAAAAATACTACACAGACATTGGTCGCTACCTGCGCAATATCGAGGAAGTGATTATTCTCACGCTGGCTGAATACGGATTAAAGGGAGACAGATCTCCCGGCGAAACAGGTGTTTGGCTGGATCCACAGCTAAAGGGTCAGGAAAGAAAAATATGTGCCATCGGCGTTCGTTGCAGTCGCTGGATTTCCATGCATGGCTTCGCTCTGAACGTGAACACAGATCTTGATTATTTCAATTATATTATTCCCTGTGGTATCCAGGGTAAAGCAGTAACCTCCCTTCAAAAAGAAATGGGGAGCCCGGTGGATTTCGAAGAGGTGAAAGAGAAAGTAAAACGAAATTTTGAAAGGATATTTAATTGCGAACTGGCAAAAATGGATTGAGAGCGTTTATGGTTTATCGTTTCTCGTTTCACGTTTCACGTTGGTTGGCGGTTTGCGGTTGGCAGTTTGCGGTTTGCGGTTTGCGGTTTGGCGGGTGTTGACTTCTTTGTATGGTAGTTTTGACTTTTGATTTTTGACTTTTGAATTCGCCATCCGTCATCGCATTGGCTCATTGACTAATTGACCAATTGACAAATTATTTCAGAATTCTTTCGGAATAAAAAACTTGTTCTTCTCTTTTAGTTTGCCGTCTTCATACAATTCAAAACGGTACCAGCCCGATCTCAGAAAGTTTACTTTGTCGAGTGTCAGCGGGCTTTCTTTCACGCGGGTGATTTCAAACAGGGGGTTGAGTTTGTCGTCGAAGAATTTTACGGAATAATGCTTATTGTTCGCATCAGGTAACGACAGCGTGACATTCCCATCTTTCTCTGTGAATATATAGATCGATGGCTTGAATACTTCTTTGGGAACGAATGGCTTTATAAGAATGGTGTCCGAACTCTTGAACACCATGGTGTCTTTTGTTTTGGTAACCAGTGAATCCCGGAATGTCTTAAACCTTTTTTCTGAAAGTTCCATCACGATCGAATCCTTCCTCTTCACAATAAAAAATTTTTCGGGAACAGGCTTAACCACTGCAGGAGCCGCAGCACTGTCTGATGGAATGTGATTCAGTTTGTTTCGAAGTGATTCCGCCTCCTTCACATTCATGGTATCGGAGATGATGACCCGTTTGTTATTGGGTAAATTACCTTTATCAGGGGTACTGGCAATGCGCGAAGTGTCCCATCGCGGTCTTTTACTGGGGGAAAATTCATATTTACCGCTATCGAGCACAACGAAGAGTCGGTAGAATTGGGTACCGTTCGGAGCTTTGGTATCTACAAATCCATTCTGAATGGCCGTAGGGTCGGGAACAGTTAAAATGGTCTTGAAATTCTTAAGACTGTCCAGGGAGCGTTGAATACTGATTTGTGTTACGACCTTGTAGTTGTTCGTCCAGCTGATCAGTATTTTCTTTCCGTCGCGGGTGGTTGCGGTGAATTTTGGTAATGTATCCTGCGCAGCCAGCCGGCCGATAAGGCAAAAGATGATTAAAACTAAGCTGGCAATCCTGATCATGCAGTGGATAACGCTTTGGGTCTGTAAGTATTATGGTAGTGAACAAAGATAGCGCAGCGGCATTTAGTTAAAAAGTGAAAATTCCGGGGAAATAGCTGACGGGCAAACGATTGCTTAGAAATGCAGCCTGCCCGGAGGGAGGGATCGGTTCCCCTGAAGACCGCCGCTGTGAATGGCGAGTACCCGGGCGCCACGGGGAAAATATCCATTCGCCGCCAGTGTTTCGATGGCCCGGAATAGCTTTGCCGTATACACGAAATCTGATTCAACCCCATATTCATCATACCATCTGTTCATGAATGCAATCAGATTATCGTTCTTCCTGGCATAGCCTCCTTCATGAAATCCGTCAAAAAAATGAAGCGCTCCATCCCCTGAGAAACGCTGAATGTATTTTACCAGATCCGAGGACATTAGATCAGCGATCTTCAATACCGGAATTCCGCAGATCAACTGACCCGGATTCGCGGATCTGGCCAGTCCGGCCATCATGGTGCCGGTGCCAACGGCACAAAAGATATACTGGTAAGGTTGAAGATCGTAGACCTGACCAATCGCGGCTGCGCCCTGAACACCCATCTCTCCCTGACCACCCTCATCTATCCACAACAAATCGGGATAGCTCGCCTCAAAAACTGAACGCATCCGGTCTTTATCATGAAAATCCTGGCGCGGCGCAAAGTGCAATATCATACCCAGTTCTTTTGCGGCCAGTAATGTCGGGGACCACAGCACCGGTTCTTCTCCTCGAATTATTCCGACTGCCTGCAGTCCTTTCCATCGGCAGGCAGCTGCGGTGGCTACGATATGGTTTGAGTAAGCGCCACCAGCCGTAATGACTCCTCGGAGCCGCCTTTGATTGACCTCATCGAGGTATTTGTGCAATTTGAACCATTTATTGCCCGATATGACAGGGTGAATTCTGTCCAGCCGGAGGATATCCAGCAAAACGGGTTCCTTGTGCCAGACCGGTTGAATGATGGCCTGGCCCAGGTCGACTGGCGTCAGTTTGCTATCCGATGACTGTGAATTCAATACTTAATTTGTTAATTTCGTGACACTTTTATCAAAAACAAATTTAATGCAACCAACATTATTGATCCTTGCGGCTGGAATGGCATCTCGGTATGGAAGTATGAAACAAATGGAAAGTTTTGGACCGGGCGGTGAAACGATCATGGATTATTCCATTTACGACGCCATTCGGGCAGGATTTGGTAAAGTGGTATTTATTATTCGAAAAGATTTTGCCGACAATTTCAAACAGGCATTTGAGCCAAGGTTAAAAGGAAAAATTGCCATTGACTACGTGTACCAGGAGTTGACGGCTTTTACGGATGGTTTCGAGGTTCCTGCAGATCGTACCAAACCATGGGGTACCGCACATGCTGTATTGTGTGCCCGTGACCAGGTGAAGGAGCCATTTGCTGTAATCAATGCGGATGATTTCTATGGTAAAGATGCATTTGTAAAAGCCTATGAGTTCCTGACCAGGCAGGTCAATGACAAACAGTTTTCTATCATTGGCTATAACCTCATGAAGACTTTATCTGACAATGGTACCGTAAACAGGGGAGTGTGTCAGGTGGATGAGCAGGGACACCTTACTTCCATTGCTGAAAGACTAAATATTTCTTTTCAAAATGGCGAGGTAACATGTGAGGATGGTTTGCAACCCAAAGTGCTTCCCCGGGATACTTCTGTTTCCATGAATTTCTGGTGTTTTGATCCTGCGATTTTCCCCTACTCGGAGAAACTGTTCAAAGAGTTCCTGTCCGAAAATGTGGCTAAACCCAAATCGGAGTTTTTCATTCCGATCGTAGCCGATCAATTCATCAAAGACGGTGGCGTGATAAAGGTCATTCCGACTACTGCACAATGGTTTGGTGTAACCTATAAAGAAGATGCTCCGGAAGTAAAACAAAGCCTCGATAAACTGGTAAAACAGGGGGAATATCCGGAAGGTCTTTGGAAATGAAGGACGTTTAGCGTTTCACGTTTATCGTTTCAGGTTTTCAATTAATGCCAGCACTAATGGCTATAACCAGTCTTTTTGCGAGACAAATTACAGGACAACGTGAAACGTGAAACGATAAACCTCAATATACTTTCACCATAAACACACAATCCTCAATCTTCTTGATTTGCTGGGTGCGTTCCAGGTTTTTGACTACGCTGTTAACCGGCAGTTTTACATTGAGCGCAGCGGTATCGTCTTTCTTCACTTCATCCAGTACGCGGAAAAGGTTGCGTGCCGTTACTGCGAATACAACGCCTTCTGCTTCCAGCTGACGGGTGTTGATGATGCCTACCACTTCTCCATGCTTGTTGAAAACGGGTCCGCCGGAGTTGCCGGGGTTGGCGGATACTCCGATCTGGCAGGTGAGCGTATCACCTTTGTATCCGGTTTTGGCGCTCATATATCCTTCGTTGTATACGATTTCATTCCGGGGGTATCCAAGGGTGAAAAGAGGTTCTCCTAATTCGGCGCCGCTTTTGCGGATGCCATAGGGGAGTTGTCCGATACTTTTAAAGTCATTGTCGCGGATCTTGAGAATGGCAAGATCGGTCTCATGATCTATTCTGATGATGTCTGTACGGAATTCCTGCCCTTTTGTATTAACTACAATAACAGAATTGGCGTTGTTTACGACGTGCGCGTTTGTAACGAGGTAACCTTTTCCATCAATCAGGAACCCGGTTCCACCGGATTTAACCGGAATATTTTTGGGCCCTTTGCTGATGTTCTTGATGTCGTCTACTTCTTTGCGTGTTTTATTGGCTATTTCCTTTGTTTTATTTACCTCGTTGCCAAATTCGCGACGCAGCTCCTGTATCTGATCAGAAGTAGTTTTGCGGGTGTATAAAGAAACAGAGATCGCGATCAGGAAGGTAGTCACACCGGCAATGGTAGCAGCCACAGCCATCACGCGCTTGTATTTTTTCCAGAGTTCAATCACCAGTGCTTTGGGTTTCTCCTGCTTGATATCGCCGGATTCCATCAACTGATTATGTACTTCATTCAGAACCGACTTATAGTTCTTCCAATCACCAAAACTGCCCAGTTGGTTAAAGAACATGGTTTGTTCAACCACCAGTTGATCTACCTCAGGGTTTGTTTTACGAAGATTATCGAAAAAAGACCTTTCCTCGGCGTTCATTTCACCCCGGATGTATCGCTCCACAGCTTCGAGTAATTGTATTTCTTCCATCATCTCCCGTTATTTTTGAATTCGGTAAAGAATAATTTTTTTAAACGCATCAGGCATTTATACTTCTGGTTCTTGGCATTGTCTGCATTGGTGTATCCGAAATTGCCTGCTATTTCGGTCATACTTTTTTTCTGCAGATAATAGGCTTCCAACAGACTTTTACAGGGTTCTCCCAAACTGTGCATGGCTTTTTCCATCATCGACAGTTCCATATTTTTCTGCTCATGTACCTCCAGTTCGTCTTCCACCGGCACTGTTTCCTCCAGGAAACCCAGCTCCGGAACATATTTCTGCTGTTGCTGGAGTCTTTTAAGCCAAAGCCGGCGACAGATAGAATATATATATGTTTTAAGCTGGCTGGTCAGTTCAAAACTCCCTGATTTAGCCTTCTCATAAAGAACAATCATGGCTTCCTGGAAAATGTCCCTTGCATCGTCAGCACTGCCGTTGTTGTTGATTATCAACGACTGAATCATATTATAATGCTGCTTATAGATGGTCTGAATGGCCTGCCTGTCATTTTTTGCCAATCCTTCCAATAAAGCTATTTCGTTCGGGACGCTTTTCACGCTGGTAACCATTTATTAATACGGTATCGGGGGCAATGTAACCCTGATTTTTCAAAAAATGACGGTAAAATACCGACCGGACGGGGCAAATTTCGACGTTAAAAGGCTCTAAAAAAATATTTTATAAAAAATCAGGTGACCCCGGGTTACCTAATGGCAAAACCCGGATTAATATCAAATCAATTGTTAACAAAACAAAACAACGGTAAAATGAAAAAGCTCCTGTTCGTTCTGGCTATCGCATCTTTCGCAGTTGCTTGTAACAACGAAACTGCAGAAACTCCTAAAGGTGATTCTTCTGCAACTCAAACTCCTGCTACAGCTGCTCCAGACAGCACTGCTAAGCCTGCTGATTCTACAGCGAAGCCTGCTGACTCTACAGCTAAGCCTGTTGATTCAACAAAGAAGTAATTTAGTTTTTCATATGGCAAGCAATCGTTAGAGGCCGTTCCGTGTAAACGGAGTGGCTTTTTAAAGATTCAGGCCGTATAAATAATTAAACCATCCTGATTACCTCAGGGTGGTTTTTTTATTTGCGCGACTGACTTAATAACCTGTCAAGTTCCGTTCTCGATAGCCATCTTCCCCCTACCATCACGCCTTCGATCTTTGAGGCATTGTCAATTTTTTCGAGTGGATTATCGGTTACCAGCACCAGGTCTGCAACGGCTCCTTTTCGAATGATTCCCTGGTTGGGCTTTTGCAGAAACTGTCCAACATTCACGGTTCCGGTCCGCAGGGCTTCATATGGCGTTAAGCCTGCATCAACAAGGTAATGGAGCTCATGATGAACGGAGAACCCGGGAACGTTAAAAACCTGGGGTGCATCGCTTCCCAGTAAAAAACCAACACCAGCCTGATAACCTTCCCTGATCATCTTACGACGCAGTAGCAGATATTTCTTCATCTCTTCTTTTTGAAAGCGCGGATCGGACTGCAGATTGTCTTTACTTTTTTTCCAGTTTTCAAGAGTCTGTTTTGAGATATAGACCATCTCCGGCGCAGCAGCCAGATCTCCGGATTGATTTTCTGCCGACATCCATCGTTCTGCCAGTGATTGAGTGGGTACTACCCAGACCTGCTGCTTTTTCAAACTTTCAAACAACCTGGGCAGCAGCGTTACATCGGCTTTCTGGTGAATATACATGCCGAACAATCCTGTTTCCGCTTCCGGAATCTGACGGATATCGGGTACCAGCCCTTCAATGAATCCATCCATGTGGTCGATCGTGCGATAACCCGATTCAACAGCATGCCAGACCCCCACATTGTACGAAACATGACCGGCAAAATCCATTTTCAGCCGATGGGCTTCTTTCACGAGCGCATCAAAATTGTCGAGTTGTAAGCCCGGGTGCAGTTTCATGAAATCATAGCCGGCCTGCTGTTGACTTCTTACGGAATCGACGGCCTGTCCGGGAGATTTCACGGTATTTCCGTTGAGTGATGGCCCTGAAGTAAGGAAGTGAGGCCCGAGTATTTTGCCACTGTTTATTTGTTCTCTCAATTCCAGGTGTGAAGGGTGGCCCAACATCCCTCGAATGGTGGTCACTCCGTTTGCCAGGAAAAGCCTCAGCACATCGAGATGACTTTCACGGTCGGCATTGGGCGGAACATGGGCATGCATTTCTGCCAAACCAGGCATCAGGTAGCGGTTTTTTCCGTCAACCACCGTCATTCCCGGCTCAGCCTTGATGGTTCCACCTTTGCTGATTGCTGTGATGATCCCATTCTTAACCAGCACATCCTGGTTGATGAGTATCTGTTCCCGGTCCATAGGAACGACATTGACAGCCCGGAAAAGAATTCCTTTTTCGGAAGAAGGTGTTGATTGAGCCAGGGCAATTTGCCAGGAGCCCAGCAAAAGCAAAACGAGTAGCCTTTTCATAACCGGGAATTTTGTTCCCTGAAGTTACTCGATCAGTCGTTTAAAAGCTATTAGTGGGGAATTATACTTTTTTCAGTCCATTACTTTTAACCAGATCGGCAACAATCTTGTCAATGGGGAGGGTAACCGCTTGTGCATCGAATAAATGCCAGTCGATAAAACGGAAAGTTTCGGTTTCACCGGTTTTTTGATAAACCTGCAGTTGTTGTTCATCAAAATCAAAAGGTTTTATTCGGAGGGGAACCCGAATGGGCTCGAGCGCTTTGGCTTCGTAATAAATGGAAATGATCTGATCTTCCGGTTTGAAAGCGCTCATTTGAAAAAAATCGGTCGTGTAGATATGATTGCCGATTTCAACTGCGAGGTTCATTTCTTCGAGGAATTCTCTTCTTAAACAGTCTCGTGTGCCCTCTCCAAATTCCAGTCCTCCACCCGGGAACTTAGTGTAATAGTTTCCGCGAATAAATTCATCGCTCACCAGTACCTGTTGCTGTTCGTTGATCAGAATTCCGTACACACGCAGGTTGAATCGGTTCGTACTCATTAGAAAATTTTCTTTTTAAGGAAGAACCATCCGATCACCAGGGAGATGGCCAGCGATAAAAATACCGGTATATAAAAGGCGTAGGGAGATTGGGAGTAGGGGATAGGAACGTTCATTCCATAGATACTGGCTACCAGCACCGGGAAAGTCAAAACGATGGTAATAACAGAAAGTCGTTTCAATACTTCGTTCTGGTTATTGGCAATGATGCTTGCAAACGCGTCGAGGGTACTCGACAGGATGTTTGTGTAGATATTCGCCATTTCAAGGGCCTGGGAATTATCAACGATCAGGTCGTTCAGGAATTCTTTTTCTTCCTCATTAAGGCCAAGAAAATTCGTCCTGTCTATCTTCATCAAAAGCATCTCATTACTTCTCAGTGCGGTTACAAAATAGACCAGGCTTTTCTGGATCCTCATCAATTGAAGTAATTGTTCATTCCGGTTGGCGGCATACAACTTTTGTTCCAGCACATTTCTTCTAACATTGATTTCTTTCAGGTTCTCCATATAGGTCTGAATGATCTTTTCGAAGATCTTCAGCACCATCATCTTCCGGTTGTCGGGATGCCGATTTTGAAAGGTGTTAAGAAATTTTCGGATAGCGCCGTTTTCGAAAGAATTGACCGTTACAATCTGGTTATGGGTGAGGATGATACAGATCGGAATCGTGATGTAATAAGCATCGCTTTCGTTGAAAGAGTTATTCTCTGTGGGTGTTTTGATCACCACCAGTTTCACATTGTCCTCCTCTTCGAACCGGGATCTTTCGTCAATATCGAGTGAGTCAGTCAGAAAGTCGAGGGGAATGGTCAGCTCATCAGACAGTTCGGTGAATTCTTCCTGCTTGAGAGGCGGGAGAATATTCACCCATGCGCCGTTTTCCGGCTTGTCTACTTCGATGGTCTGATGGTTGATATTTTTGAAGTACTGGATCATCGGCGGCGCAAAGATAGCGGGATAAACAGTGAAAATACGACCCATGCCTGAAAAAAGGCTGGGTTCATGAATGGATAACAATGAAAAGGCCGCCCCGGGGGGCGGCCGTTATATGGAATTTTCATCATGTGGTCCTTACAGGTACTGCCTTGCTATGTCGAATGCATAGATCACTTCATCGAGCATCAGTTTCGACTGTGCGGCTGTAGCGCAGAGTCTCAAACGGTCGCCACCGGGCGGAACAGCCGGGAAGATCACCGGGTTGGCCAGGAATCCGAGTTCATACAATTTGGCAGAGAGTTTCAATGTTTTTTCACGATCACCTACTATTACGGGAACAATAGGAGACTGTGTTTCACCAGTGCTGTAACCAAGACGATTCAGATTTGTTTTCAGGTACCGGGTATTTTCGAAAACCTTTGCGATCCGCTCGCTTCCTTCTCTTTCCACTACTTCGAAAGCCGCCAGGCTGGCGCCCGCGTTCATGGGGGCCATTGCACTGGAGAATACGAATGGAGAAGCTGCGTGCTGCATAAATATCACAGCCTGCTTTGAAGTGGCAATAAAACCACCGCCGCCGGGGATTGCCTTCGAAAGCGAGCTGGTATAAATTTCAATGTCGTCGGGTGAAATACCGAAATGTTCGTCTGCACCTCTGCCGGTTGCGCCGAGAACTCCCAATGAATGAGATTCATCGAGCAACAGGAAGGCTCCATATTTTTTCTTCAGCGCCACCACTTTATCGAGCGGGCAAATATCTCCTTCCATAGAGAAGATACTTTCCGTGATGATAAAGGTCTTTTTTGCCGTGGTGGGTTGCTGGAGCAGCTCTTCGAGGTGCTGCATGTCGTTATGCCTGCATTTCTCGAAGGGAAGCTGAGCCATGAACAGGGCATCCAGCAAACTACGGTGAATGAGTTCATCGGCAATAATGCGATCGGTTTTCTGAATCAGGGTGGCTACCGCAGCGAGGTTAGCTACATAACCCGAGGAGAAAGTGATCGCAGCTTCTTTTCCTTTGAAGTCTGCAATTTTTTGCTCCAACTGGCGATGAAGCTGATTGGTACCAGCCAGCATACGTGCACCGCCTGTGCCGGTACCGTACTTCTTAACCGCATCAATTGTTGCCTTTTCAATATAAGGGTGACCAAGAAGGCCAAGGTAATCATAGGAGGAGAGCATGTACATATCCCGGCTATTGGCAAAAACCGCGGGGCCGGATTTACCAGCCAGCGTTTGCTGAAAAAGGTAAGCATTGCCATTAACCATTTGATGGATATCCCTCAACCAGCGATTGGCAGATCGGGATTTGATCATTGGTTCGGCAGCGGGTACCTCTGAGGAAGCCTGGAAATAACCTTTGAACGGATCTTCCGGAATCAGCCTGGCTGACTCAGGTTTTAGCTGGGGGGCGGGAATCGCTTCTTCCAGCGGGATGGTGATGGTAGGGTTTAGCATATACTTGATTTGTGGTTTCGCGATAATTTGCGGAAACTCACAGGTAGTGGATATATGCTTTTAAAGGGACGAAGGATTACATCAGGAAAATGAGAATTTTCTTGAATTTTCAGGTAACGATCTTGTAATGATTAATGTTGAATTTTACACGCCGCAGCAACCAGTCGAAAATGTGTGACTTGCATCACAGGCACAAGATAAGAGCTTTGACAATTCATCAAAGAATTAATTCATCAAAATAATTACTAACACCTATATAACCTTTTTGGTATTCTTAGACCAACTTTAAAAATAATGTGTGGGATGTAGAATGATCGCCACAGTGCCGTGCCTGCCCACTACAGCTCAGTGATAGTTTGCTTCAGTTTTTACGATCGCCAGGTGATGCCCGGTATGGTATAACGTGAAGTAACATAGGTCTCTTAAACAGATTTTTCCGAGGAGAGGATGTCTGACGGCATAGCGGTCGAGTTTTTCGTCTGTCCGCTGCCGCTGTAAGGCTTCGAGGTAAAGCCGGGTTGCCTGATCCCATTTTATCAGCCATTTGATCTTTCCCGATTCAGGAGAGATTTCCCGCGGAATATATCTTCCGGTGGCTTTTCCGCCGTTACTTAATGCATGGAGATAACGATCCACCAGTTCATCGTATCCGTAACCCGGTACGGGCTTTCCTCCAATCAACCGGACCATCCATCCGGGAAGCGCATAGGCTGCCGTGGCAGAACGTGTTGAAATCGTCAGGTGTAAAAGATGTTGTGCAGGAGACCATTTATTCAGTGGCCGGGTAAAAAAAGAATCGTCTGGCATGGCTTCCATATACTCCTTCACCTGCGTGAAGGCCTGTTGGCTCCTGTGGATGATCTCTTCAATAGACATAATAAGGCGGTCAGGGATTTACTTCAATATCGCCTTCAAATACTTTCTCGGCAGGGCCGCAAAGCCATACATTTTCATAGTGATCTTCTGCTACCCGGTCGTATTCAACGGAAAGACGGCCACCTTTGGTTTTGACCTTAACCTCATTAAAACCGTTGGGGTTATGGTAGTTTACAATGGCTGCTGCTGTAACACCCGTGCCACAGGAATAAGTTTCATCTTCCACGCCGCGTTCGTATGTTCTGACAATGATGGTATCGTCGTTTTCCACCTCAGCGAAATTGACATTGATACCTTCCTTTGCGAAGGGTTCGCTGTACCGGATATCCATTCCCTTGCTGAAAACATCCATGTCCATAACATCACTCACCACCTGTACATAATGCGGAGAACCGGTGTTCAAAATATAATCGCCGTTCTTTTCTATCACTGCCTGTACATCCTGCATTTTTAAACGCACGGTACCATCGGTTCTGATTTCAGCTTCATGTGTTCCGTCGCTGGCCAGGAAAATATACTTGTCGGATTTAATGCCCATATGGAAAGCAAATTTTACCAGGCAGCGTCCGCCATTTCCACACATGCTTCCTTCCCGGCCATCGGCATTATAATACTTCATTTCAAAATGAAAACCTTCCTTGTTATTAAGCAACATCAAGCCGTCGGCTCCAATGCCAAACCGGCGATCACAGAGTAATTTTATTTGCGCGGTGGTCAGGGAGGTATAGCTCCAGTTGCGATTATCGAGAATGACAAAATCGTTTCCCGTTCCCTGGTATTTATAAAAATGAACTTTCATGGGCGATTAAATTTTTTCAAGAATTTCCAGTGATTTAACGATCAGGTTCTCCACTGCGGCCTTGCCATCTCTTGAAAACTGCTTTACCACTCTATTGGCAACAATGGCGTTTACGCTAAGACATTGATGGTTGAGTAATCTGCCCAGCCCGTATATAGCTGAAGTTTCCATTTCGAAATTGCTGATTCGATGCGGTCCAAAACTAAACTGGGTTAAGCGGTCAACCAGTTCGGGATTGCTCAGGCCGAGGCGTAACACTCTGCCCTGCGGCCCATAGAACCCGGGACAGGTAACGGTAATTCCCTGGTGGAATCCGCTTACAAAATTTTTCAGGAGAGAGGAACCCGCTCCGCTGATATAAGGCTGTGAACTTTGCGCGTTAAATTGTGTTTGGGTGATGAATGCCTGTAATAATTGTTGTTCTTCATCATTGTGCACAAAACGATAAAAGTTCAACAGGTTATCAATCCCCAGTCCGTGTGTAGCAGCCACAAAGCTGTCGACCGGAATGTCTTTCTGTAAAGAACCGGAGGTGCCGATACGCACGATTTTAAGGGAGCTGAGCTGGTGCTTGACCGTGCGGGTTTCGAAATCAATATTCACCAGGGCATCCAGTTCATTCAATACAATATCGATGTTATCCGGACCGATTCCGGAAGAAAGAACGGTTAGGCGTTTGTTGCCAACATATCCTGTACAGGAATTGAATTCCCGGTGACTGGCAGAAGATTCTATCCGGTCGAAGTGCTTGCTAACTTCCGCAACCCGGCCGGGATCTCCCACGGTAATGACTGTATCGGCCAGTTCGTCGGGGCGGATGTCCAGGTGGTAAATGGCACCCCGATTGTTGATGATCAATTCAGATTCAGCTATTTTTTGCATAATTCTTTTCAGGTAATCGTTCCCAAATATCCGATAAAAAACCTACTTTTGCGCCACTCGTAATCATCGGAGAGGGTGACCTGAAAAGGCCTGGAAGGTGATCGGGTAAATGGTCCTGTGGCCGAGTGGCTAGGCAGAGCTCTGCAAAAGCTCGTACACCAGTTCGAATCTGGTCGGGACCTCATCAGACCTGTGAGTAAGCCTCACAGGTTTTTTTATTAAAAGCTTTGTTGTATGAAGTATTCTCAATGGATTGGTGTGCTCGCCGCAGTTGTCCTGATTGTTTCGTGCTTTTTGAACTGGGCTTATTATCCCGACCTCGACAAGCATTTTAACGGCTTTTTTTCTGAACAGAACCGCTATGGAAAACCCGGAAAAGTGTTTGTGGTGCTGGCCGTTATTTCCATTGTATTCTTCCTGCTGCCAAAAGTCTGGGCCAAGCGATGGAATCTGCTGGTGGGGGCCCTCATCGCCGCCTATGCCATTAGAAGTTTTATTATTTTTTCGGCCTGTTATAATGTTTACTGCCCGAAAAAGGAGGCTGGTTTATGGGCCATGTTGATTTCCGCTTTGCTGATGCTGGTCATGATTATGATTCCTCCGGATGTAATGGGCAGGAAGACTGCTTCGAAATAACTCTTGTCAAATCAGCGCACGAGCACAACAGTTCCTTTTTCAATTCTTTCCGGCGCTCCCAGCAGTTGGTAGCGGGCGATCCACACATACCCATCACTTTTTTGCGGCACGCCCCTCAGCGTACCATCCCACCCAGTCACAGGATCAAAAGTTTCAAATACTTTCTGTCCCCACCTGTTAAAAATCGTAAAGTGAAATTTTTGAACCGAACCGTATATCACGGGTCGGAAAATATTGTTTGGACCGGCATTGCCAGGCGTAAAGGCATTCGGAAAGAAAATACCTGCCTTACAATCTTTAGCTTTAACCTGCACCGTATCACGGGTTGTACAACCCGCATCATTGGTAACATCAAGCCAGTAAAAGCCGGGAGCAGTTACGAAAATGGATTCTGTATTGCTGCCATTATACCATTTATAACTCCGGTAACCTGCTACGGCTTTCAGTTCAATCTTCTGGCCAACGCAAATTTCAGCGGTCTTCTGAATGAAGCCGTTCGGCGATGGGCGCAGGCCTGTTATCCGCACGGTATCGGTGGCCTTGCACCCGTAAGTATTGGAAACCCTAACCCAATAAGTACCGATAGCGGACGCAGTTAAGGTCCTGTTGTTACTTCCGTTGTTCCATATGTACGAATCGAAGACACCCGGATCAAACACAACCTGGTTTCCGGTGCAGACGGTCGTATCTGCGCCAAGATTCACTTTCGGGAGTTCGTACAGATAGGGTATTAAGACGGTATCACGGGCGCGGCATTGGTTGTTATCGGTACCAGTAACGATGTATTGTCCTGCCTGGAAAATTTGAATCTGCCGATTGGATTCGCCGGTATTCCAGGTATATTGAATAAATCCGGTGGTGGCTGACAAGGTAATGGTATCATTTATACAAAACGAAGTGTCGGGCCCGGCGGTGATAACAGGTAATTGATTAACCGTAATGCGGATGCTGTCTACCAATTGACAGCCCGGGGATTTTTCTGCCACCACCCGGTACATCGTATCCCGTCGCGGAGAAACCCTGATCGTCTGCTGATCTCTGCCAGCGGTATTGTAGTCAGGACTCCAAGAATACCGGGCAAATCCCGCGGGTGCTGTAATGGTCAGGGTATCGTTCTGACAAATAGCCACATCAGGTCCTAGATCAAAGGGTATATCCGGCGCCTGGTTGATCAGGATGGTGTCAGAAATCCGGGTTCCACAAAAGTTCTCGGCAGTAATATGGTAGATTCCCGGAACATACACCGTTAATGTAGAATCCGTCGATCCATCCTGCCACAAATAAGACCGGAATCCTTTTCCTGCATGCAGGGTAATGGTACTGAACTGGCAAAGAGCGAGGTCCGGCCCGAGGCGAATACTGTCTGGTGAGATCAATACCTCCACAGAGAGGCTATCACTAACTACCAGGCATTCGCTGCCGCTGCGTCCAATCAGGGTAACAGGTCCGGCTTTCAGGAATTGGATGTATATGGTGGAATCTGTAAATGATATGATTTTTGCCCGGCTGCTATCGATGATCCACTCGGTCTGACCGTTACAGCCGTGATTGCGGGTGGCGGTAAACAGTACGGTATCGGAAAGTGAACATACCGTGTCTGGTCCTGACAATTGAAGAAGGTTACAATTGGTTACACACAAACCGGCAATGGGCAAATTGACTTGCGAAGTGAGCAGATTCAGATCTGTAACCGACACGCTAACAGGATAGAATCGGATTGTTAAACCTGCCAGCGTAGTTTGTACACTTGCAGGCGGTAAAGTGACAGAGGCTCTCGGGCAACCCGGGATACCATCCAAAGAATCGGTCCTGATGATGTAGATATCATTCATGCCCGGAGCGAAAGGATCCTGGTTCCGGATAACGGCCGCTCCGAATACGCCGCCGCCGGGAGTCAGGCGCAACGCGTTTACCGGTGGCTGGCCTGCTGCGTTTAAGGGGAACCGGTAGGAGTGAATCAGTTTGCCTTCATCGGAGAACCGGTGAACCAGGTGGGCGGTGGGATCGTTGTTGTTTAAGATCGTTCCCGGCATTACCGTACCTTTTTCGGTGGCATCCGATTGAAAATAGATGCCATTGTTTCCATATCGTGTTACGCTTATCAGGTTCAGCGCTGTGTCAAGATCGAGCCGGTAATTGTTACTGTACACAACGAGTTTATCCTGGTTGTTCTGAATAGAAGAATAGAAGCCCGTACCCGAATAGATCTTTTGCATTCCCATCAGCGCGCCATCGGATTGCTGCACTTTCATCAAACCATCTCCCACTAAAGCAACCAGGCCTGCCCCTGTCGATGCAAGGCCGGTCATAAGGTAGCCGCTTTCCCAATAGAAATACCTCGCTCTTCGCAACCAGAGCAGGTTGCCGTTGGCATCTGTTCTGCCAATAAAGTTGTAAAGAGTGGGGATGTTCGGAGTTACATCCGTGTTTAAGCCGTTGCCATTGCCGCAAAAAGCAATGCTGCCATCTGCCAGTTCTACCAGCCCGGAAATATTCAGCAAAGACTGAAGGCTCTGTGCCTGCATCAGTATTTCTTTCTGCCAGATAATCGCTCCGGAACTATCTGTTTTCACCATCATGATGCTGCCGTTGGCGTTTCGGAAGGATTGTGTGATTCCCATCAATAAATATTGCCCCTGGCGCAGCACGAGCATCTTTGAAAAATGCTCATTGCGTCCGCCTCCGAAAGTTTTTTGCCAGATACGGTTTCCAAATGGATCGAGCTTAATCAGTAATGCGTCGAAAGAAGATCCACCGGCACTGGAACTTTCAATAGTTCCGCTAACCAGGTATTCGCCCGAAGATGAAACGGCAATATCTTCAGCCACTTCCCTGTTAGACGAACCGATTCTTTTCTGGAATGTCTTCTGACAGGTATCGCGAGGAGCCAGAAGGGTGCTATCGCATCGGGTACACTCGGATTTTACCTCGATTTCCATCGGATCCGCACGCAAAGTGATCGGAATATTTTCGGGTGTAAAGAAATCATTTTCCTGCCAGGTGATTGCGGAACGCAGGAATGGTGTGTTGTCAGCTGGAGCCTCGATATCAGGAGCCGGGCAGCCGGGAGTGTTACCATCCGGACCAGTTCTGACTACATACAGTTTCAGCAAACCCGTTACACTGAAGTCTGCGAATCTTCCGGCTACCTGAAGATAGCCGTTCGTATAGGCCTGCGCCGGCAGAGAGGCGCGGTTGAAATTGAGGGAATAGGTTTTGGAGAATACTACCGGCTGTGGGGCCGCGGTATTTATCCTGCGTGCGTGCAATCCAACCAACGAGCCTGAAGGAAACAGGAATTCCGTATTTCCGATGGGAGCGGCTTCGTCAAGGTAAGTAAAGCCGCCTGTGTTCAGTTGAAAACAGCTCAGCATATTTAATGACTCATCGAACCTGGTAGCATTAAAGGTAATAGTGGACGGATTGATACTGCCACTGCTTACCAGGTATCCGTAGCTGGTTTTGGTGGCCCTTGCTGTCGTATTTCCACCAGCAGAGGTCTGGTAGGCAAAAGACTGAATCAGCGTTCCGGTAGCGCTGTTGATCTCCCCCATGATCGCTTTCGGCTGTCCTAGAGTGGTATTATCGAGATGACCTGAAAATACGATGTTGCCTCCCGGTTTATTTACCACACTGAAAAGAGAGGTTCCATCCTGTGTTCTCAATCTTTTTGCCCATAGCAGGTTACCCGTTGCATCCAGCAGAAGCAAGGCCCCTTTTTTACCTGCGGCACTGTTGATGATGGCCGATACTGCCAACTGTCCATTATCCAGTTCACAAATATCTGTGGCTGAAAATGGCTCCGAAGCATTGTAAAGAAATCTTGTCCAGACCATGCCGCCTGCTGCGGTCAATCTGCAAACGAATACTCCGTTTCGTTGATTGTAACCTTTGGCATCACCTACGGCAATGTATCCTCCATCTTTTGTCTGTTTGGTGTGAACAATCTCGGTAACAGGCAACCCGGTCAATTCGACTGAAAGGATCACTTTACCGGAAGCGTTGATCTTAAAGATGAAGCCGTTTTCCTGGGAGGTACCATCTGTATGCTGTAAAATGCCGGAGAACACACTCGAGCCGTTTTCTCCTGATGTTACATGATTGGTTTGCATGTTGTGCCTGTTACCATAGGTATTTCTGAAAGTAGCCCAACCGCAACTGTCGGGAACTACCAGGGTATCCCTGACGAGGTATATATGCTGAGAGGAATCCGAGCAAATTCCGTTGGTGGCGATCAGCGTAATGGTATAATATCCTTCCGAAGTAAAACTCCGGCTGAAAGAAGGAGAACTGGAAACAAGGGTGCCGTTTATTTTCCAGGCATATGCGGTGGCGGATACGCTGGTGTTGATAAAGTTTACTGTTTCTCCCGGTAAGATGATCTTTCCTGCCGGTGTAAAAGATGCCGTTACGGGGCAGGTTACACGAATAGTATCTGTTACAAACGCGCTGTCGCAGAGAGCATTATTGGTTAGGCCGGTGAGCTTTACGATAAAGACTCCTGAATTGTTGAATGTGTAGGAAAAACCGGAGCTCAGCGATTGCAATTGTCCATTGATGTACCAGCGGTAGGAGGATGCGTTAAGCGAGGTATTGGTAAAGGTGACCGTAGTACCCGCATTAATCGTGTTGGCCGAACTGGAAAAACCAGGCATCACCGGCGCAGGGCACGGAGGCATGCATGATTTACAGGCAAGCAGGCTTTTACGGACCTGCTGTATCATCCAGTTCATACGGTCCGACTGACCCTGGGTAAATACTTTCATACAACTCCAGTTGCCATAGTCCATATAATCTTTGTGAAGGTCGTCTACATCGGTGGAGAAACCGGAGAGGGCATCGGTGGAACAACTATTGATGGTGCTGTTGCAAGCTATGCCTGCAGTGGATTGATCTGGTGGTGTATCACACACCTGGTCTCCGTCTGTTGTACAGTCATTGTTTTTGCAGCCACCTTCAAACGTGTGATACAGGCCGAGATAATGTCCCATCTCATGAATGATCACTACATCATTTGAATAGGAACTGCCGAAATAGCCGGCTTCCATTACGATTCCATCCATGTTAAGGCCATGCGCCGAAGGCAGATAGGCATATCCGGCCACCGGACCGGTTATCTCTTTTACCAACCAGATATTAATGTAGCAGGAGGGGTTCCATCGGGAAAGATTCTTCAAGGCAAGGTCGTTGGCCGTGTTATTGAAACCGTCTACTACCGTTAAGGGAGACACGATTCTTTCGATACCATTAGTCGGGTTGTTGTTCAGATCGCGCCGGGCCAGGCAAAATTGAATTTGGGTATTGACTCCATCGGAAGGATCGTAATAGCCTGTATTGGCAAACGCTTCGTTGAGGTGCTGGATAGCCGTCAGTGCCTGTGCGTCGGAAATATTCTCGGCTCCATTGTTGTGAACTATATGTATGACAACCGGCAGAGTTACAACCACATTGGTTTGTTGTGGCTTCAAACCGGAGTGAAGAGTAACCTGGTAATTCCTCAATTGTGCCTCGATGGCCATCTGCGACTGGCGAATTTCGGGATTGATCTGATAGAGACGCTCCATTACTTCTTTTTCGCCGCAATGGGTATTAGGAGCCTGCGCGCTCAGATAGACCGGCACGGCAAAGAGGAACAGGATGAGCAGAAAACGGATTCTCATTTAGAGAATCTAAAGTACTCATTCTCTTCTGAAAGAGAAACGCCATTTTAAAACAAAAGGCTTTCAATTTCTGAAAGCCTTTACCTTAAAAATTATATTACTTTATTTCGGTTTTACTTTCCCGATTCCCCAGGTTATTCCCACTCCGGCGCTCAGATTCCTGTTGTAGGCAGTATTGGCGTCGGATTTGGTCTGATCGAGTAGTCCATGCGTATATCCCAACTCAACATTCAGCCACATTCCTGGTGAAATACGGTAGTTTACACCTGCACCAACAAGTGCACCGAGGTCGAATGATTTGTAGTAGTCTTTCGAATCTGCGGAAACAGATACGTTATCGGCAGTTGTTTTTATTTTGCCGCCAGCGAGAAAACCTAAGCTGGGTCCTACAAAAATCTTGGGTCTAACGGCCTGTCCGTACTCTCCGAAGAAATAAAGAAACTGTGGATTCAGCCTGATATAATTCAAATGAGTATTGATTTCGGCATTTCCTGCTTCTCTCTTGGCTCCTTCTGCGCTGAATTTGAAATCCCCTCCAATTCCAATGTGTTCATTGGCGCTGTATACCAGTCGTAAACCAATACCCAGAGCAGGCTTGAATTCATTTGTGTAGTCGTCTTTCATCCAGGTATGGCCAAAACTACCTGTAACACCCAGCGACAAATTATTCTGGGCGGATACAGATTTACCTGTCAATAAAAGACCGAGACTTGCCATAGAGGCAAAAACTAACTTCTTCATAGATTCTTTGATTTAAGTTGACAGACCAGTAAAAAAACTGGTGCCAAAATCAAAAATCTCAAAGAACAGGCAGGGAGTTGTTCATAGTCAATCAGATAAAATAGATCAGCAATTAAATAGTCTTTTAAAACAACTGGTGTTAATAGAAATCCATTACCCAATTTGGGTAATGGATTTTCATTTTTGTTCAAACCGCTCAATGCTTTCTCGTATGATGGACACACATTCCATGATTTCTTCCTGAGTGATGACCAGGGGAGGAGCAAACCTTATTTTATCGCCATGCGTTGGTTTGGCCAGCAATCCACGATTTTTCATTTCCATACAGAGCTCCCAGGCCGCTTCTTTATTTGGATGGTTGATCACAATGGCATTCAGCAATCCCTTACCTCTTACGGTCGCCAACAGCGGGGATTGTATTTTTTCCAATTCCGATCTTAATAAGGAACCCATGGTGTCTGCATTTTCTGCCATCTTTTCCTCTTTCAACACTTCCAGCGCAGTAATAGCTACTTTACAGGCCAGCGGGTTACCTCCATAAGTTGATCCATGTTCACCTGGTTTGATCGTAAGCATGATGTGATCGTCTGCCAGTATCGCTGAAACGGGCAGCGTACCCCCGCTAAGTGCTTTACCCAATAATAAAATATCCGGTTTTACATTTTCATGATCGCAAGCCAGTAGTTTTCCGGTTCTGCACAAGCCCGTTTGAATTTCATCTGCAATAAAAAGCACCTTTGCGTCTTCGCAATATTGTTTTGCTTTCGCCAGATAGCCGGCATCGGGTACAACCACTCCGGCTTCTCCCTGAATGGGTTCTACCAGGAATGCGCATACGTTTTTATCTGCGAGGGCCGCTTCCAATGCCGGCAGGTTATTGTAAGGGATTACTTCAAATCCCGGCATATAAGGACCAAAACGTGTATAAGAAGCAGGGTCGGAGCTGAAGGAAATGACCGTGCTGGTACGTCCGTGAAAATTGTGCGCGCATACAATGATGCGGGCTTTGTTTTCTTCGATGCCTTTTACTTCATAGCCCCAACGACGACTCAGTTTGATGGCGGTTTCTACAGCTTCCACACCGGTATTCATGGGTAATACCTTGTCGTAACCGAAATACCGGGTGATATATTGCGCATACTCTCCCAGCAGGTCTGAATGGAATGCCCGGGAGGTAAGTGTGAGGCGGCTCGCCTGGTCGATCAGGGTTTCGATGATCTTTGGGTGGCAATGCCCCTGGTTAACGGCAGAATAGCCACTCAGGAAATCGAAATATCTTTTATCATCAACGTCCCACACGAACACACCACTTCCTTTTTTCAACACTACCGGAAGCGGGTGATAATTATGAGCGCTGTATTTTTCTTCGAGAGATAAATAGTATTGTGTCTTGTCAGACAACTGCATTGTAGACATCATATTAAATTCGGTTGAATAGAAACAAAAAGGAATAGCTGATTGCCCCGATCAGTATGACCGGGTGTGACAGGTATTATCCTCGATGATTGAGGAAATCAAGGTTGAGAGATAAAAAAGCTGGTATAGCAAATAATTTTGTCACAGGCTGCAAATTACAACATTCCCCTGGTAGCAGCAAGTTCGGCCTGTTGAAACTTAACCTGTATCAAGCCGGGGCAGGTAGGGTTGTGTTAACTTTGATTTTAATAGAAAATTATTTTATGTCATACACTGTTCCTGCCGGCACCCGCATCGGGCATATTCATTTGAAAGTGACTGATATTGAGAAAGCCCTTGGTTTTTATCGTGATCTGCTGGGTTTTGAAGTAACGCAGTATTATGGGGATAGTGCCGTTTTCCTGTCTGCCGGCGGGTATCATCATCATATCGGGTTAAATACCTGGCATAGTAAGAATGCAGGTCCGGCGCCGGTCAGGGCAGCCGGGCTCTACCATACCGCTATTTTATACCCCACCCGAAAAGACCTGGCGGTTGTAGTCAGGAGATTGTTGGAGAAAGGATACCCCATTTCCGGCGCCGCAGACCATGGTGTGTCGGAAGCTATTTATCTCAGCGATCCGGATAAAAACGGCGTGGAGCTTTACTGGGACAAGCCACGCGAGCAATGGCCTGTTGATGCCAATGGCAAACTGGATATGGTTACCGAACCGCTCGATCTTCAGGCATTGCTGGCTGAAGCAGAACAAGACATTCCCCGGAAAGAGGGAAGTAATTAAAGAGAAAGCCGGAACATCTTATAGTTTTCCGGAACAGTTATTTCAACGCTTTTTCCTTTTTTAAAGAGACCATAGACCGTACTGCCACTGCCCGAAAGAGAGGCGTATAGGGCTCCTTCGTTGTATAATTTTTCTTTGATCGACTCAATGGCCGGATGTGCGTTGTAAACCGGTTCTTCAAAATCATTTTTCAGCAGCGATTTCCAGTTTTCAACCGGTTCCTGAATAATGTCAACCAGCGAAGCACGATCATCCGAGGGCGTCAACCGGGAGAAAGCCCAACCCGTATTAATGTGGATGCCCGGATTAATCATCACCAGGTCAAATGCCGATAGATCCAGGGCGATGGCAGTGAGTTTTTCTCCTCTGCCTTCTGCCAGGCAGGGTTTATTGATGATAAAGAAGGGACAATCACTGCCCAGGGCAAGCGCATAATTGATCAGTTGGTCCTGCGACAGGTTCAACTGGTAAAGCTGGTTAAGCAACAGGAGGGTATGCGCCCCATCGGAAGATCCGCCGCCCAGGCCGGCGCCCAAAGGAATATTTTTATGCAGGTGAAGCAGGGAAGAGGGGATCTGCGGAAAATCCTTTTTTAGCAGGGAAAAGGCCTTAACGCATAAATTATTAGTCACCTCACCGGCAACCGGTAAACCGGAGTGTGAATAGTGAATCGGTTCTTTCTGGTTGTTTACCTGAATTACTTCCAGTGCATCCAACAAACCAACCGGGAAAAATACCGTTTGAAGGTCGTGGTATCCGTCCGTTCGTTTTCGGAGAATGTGAAGACCGAGATTGATTTTACAGTTAGGAAAAATAACCATGCATTGGCTATTTCTTTTTGCGCGTGTTGATTTCGTCGCGAATGGCTATCGCCCTGATATAATCTTCCTGTTCCAGTACCTCATTGAGCAGGGTATTCAGTTCTTCAACGCTCAGGCTTCTCAGGTCATCGGAGCCGGTGGATTCTGCGGGCACCGGAACTTCTGATTCGCCTTTCTTTTTCTTACCCGTATCTTCCATCAGAATACCCGCGCTTTCCAGGATGTTTTCGTAAGTATAGACCGGGCAGCCGAATCTCACGGCAAGGGCCAGCGCATCGGAGGTACGGGAGTCGATTTCAACCGTATCGTGTTCGCTTACACAAACAAGCTTTGAATAAAAAATTCCTTCCTGAAGGTCGCAGATGATGATTTCCTGCAGGTCTACGGCGAATGCATTCATGAAGTTTTTCATCAGGTCATGCGTAAGGGGGCGGCTGGGGTGCATTTTCTCCAGCGCCACAGCAATAGCCTGGGCTTCAAATCCACCAATCACGATCGGTAAACGTCGCAAACCATTCACTTCCCCCAGCACCACTGCATAGGAGTGAGTCTGTGTGATGCTATGAGAAAGGGCCACAATTTCTAGTTCTATCTTTTTCATACGCTTGTTATCACGAAAATAAGCGATTAAGCACAAATTATTGCTCCGAAACGGAATTGCGAATTTAAGTTATTCATTCTGAATGCCCCGTTTTTGAGCACAAAAAAACCGTGTTATGAACGGGGTCATAACACGGTCTGAACTGATATAAATTTCTTACACTCCTTTCAGTTTTTTCACGGCGTCGATGATCTTGGGCATCACCTCAAAGGCATCTCCGACAATGCCGTAGTCGGCGGCTTTGAAAAACGGCGCTTCCGGGTCTTTGTTGATTACAACAATCACTTTGCTTCGGTTCACACCCGCCAGGTGCTGGATGGCCCCGGAAATACCAACCGCGAAATACAGGTTGGGCGAGATGGATCCACCGGTTTGACCTACGTGCTCATGATGTGGCCTCCAATGTGCGTCTGCCACGGGCCGGCTACAGGCAGTTGATGCGCCCAGCAATTTGGCCAGTTCTTCAATCATACCCCAGTTTTCGGGCCCCTTCAGTCCGCGGCCACCACTTACCACCAACTCGGCTTCACTCAATGGAACCTGGCCGGTTACTTTGTTGGTGGCAGTAACGGTTACTTTCGGTGCAGAAACTGATACCGTGGTAGCAACCACTTCGGCGGTTCCCTCTCCGGCTTTAACCTGGTAGGAGTTCGGGTTGATGGAAATAATCCGGATATCGGTATTGATGGCTACGTTTGCGAAAGCCTTTCCGCTGAACACCGCTTTCTTCACCACAAAACCATTGGCCGTTTCCGGCAAGGCAATTGCTCCGCTAACCAGCCCGGCTTTTAATCTTGCAGATAAACGGGGCGCAATGGCCTTACCGTTTACATTACCTGAAAATATCAATATGGTTGCGCCGCTGTTTTTTGCTACTTCGGCAATGGCGGCCGAACAAGCCTGTGCGTCGTGCTGGTTGAACGTTTCGTCGGCAACATGGTAGATCTTTTTAACACCATATTTTCCCAGGGAAGCAATATCGTCTGTCACTTTTCCCAGAACAATTCCTTCCGCCTGTGTGCCTGTTAATTCAGCCACTTTTGCGCCATAACTCAACGCTTCCAGGGAAGATTTTTTTACATGCCCTTCAGACTGATCTATAAATATTAAAACTGACATTGAATAAGTTTTTGAATGAATGGATGGATGAATGCCGATCATTAAAATACCCTGGCTTCTTCATGAAGCAGCCTTACGAGTTCCTCCGGATGATCCGGCGAAACCAGTTTTACCCCTGCTTTGGCAGGCGGTAATTCAAAGCTTACAATACTGGTAAGTGGCGTAACGGCTGCGGGCTCCTGCACTTTCAGTGGTTTTGTACGGGCACCCATGATTCCTTTCATATTCGGTATGCGCTGTTCGGCAATTCCTTTCTGACAACTAACAACCAATGGCAAAGATGCCTGGCAGGTTTCCTCTCCACCTTCTATTTCGCGATTGATGGTAGCCGTGTTTCCGGAGAGGTCGAATTTGGTAGCCAGACTAACAAAAGCGGCATCCATCAACTCCGATACCATTCCTGGTACGGAAGAGCCGTTGAAGTCAATGGTTTCCTTACCGCAAAGTACAAGATCATAGGCCCCTTCTTTGGCAACAGCGGCAATTTGTGCAGCGATATAATAACTGTCGTGGCTGTCTGTATTCACCCGAATGGCTTCCTCTCCGCCCAATGCGAGGGCCTTGCGGATAATGGGATCATAGTCCGCTCCGCCCACAGAGATAAGATGAATGATTACAGAGGGATCTTTTTCTTTTAATTCGATGGCCCGCACGAGAGCATACCACTCGTCGTAAGGATTGATGATCCACTGAACACCATCGGCAGCGAATTTCGTATTGTTATCGGTGAAAGCTATTTTTGCCGTCGTATCCGGCGTTTTACTGATACAAACTAAGATCTTCATATGACTTGTTTTTCTTTCTTTCCTGGTAGAAAAGAGGATGAGAAAAAAGGTTGTTTATGCAACTAAAACAAAGATAAGGCTTGCCCGGATAATTTCACAGTTACGATAAAAAAATATTTGCAAGGCATGGACAGAATGGAGAAAATAAAAGAGTACCTGAAAGCTACACCTGGAGATAATTTTCTTCAACATGCGCTGGCGCTCGAATATATTAAGGCAGGGGATGATGTGTCTGCCCGAAACTTATTCGAAGAGATTCTGACCCGCGATCCCCAATATGTCGGATCCTACTATCATCTGGCCAAATTACTGGAGCGCCAGGAGCAAACTGAGCTGGCTATAGCGTGGTACGAAAAAGGAATGGAAGCGGCCAAAAAAGCGGGCGACCAGCATGCCTTTGGCGAGTTGAGAAGCGCTTATGAAGAACTGACATTTTAAACACAATCCGGCTGATTCATGAACCTGGCCCAGACATTCAAGCAACAACTACAAACAAAATGGCGATTGGAGCCAGGGGCCCCGGTACTGTTGGCTGTTAGCGGCGGCCTGGATTCAGTCGTGTTAACATCCCTGTGTGTGTGGTATGGCCTGGATGTAGAGATGGCACACGCGAACTTCGGGCTAAGGGGAGCAGAAAGTGACGGCGATGAATCCTTTGTACGTGAGCTGGGAAAAAAGTATGGCATCCCGGTAAGGGTGAAACAATTTGATACCAGTAATTATGCCATTCAAAAAAAAATCTCCACTCAGGTGGCGGCCCGTGAATTGCGATATGCCTGGTTTGAAGAACTGATGAGGGAGAGACCTGCTGTTTTAATGACCGCTCATCATGCCGATGACAATGTAGAGACCATCCTGATGAACTTTTTTAAAGGTACCGGCATTGCCGGACTAAGAGGGATCAATGAGCAACCCGGAAAGATCCTGCGGCCGTTACTGGACTACAAGAAAGAAGCATTGCTGGCATACGCGCAGGAAAATAAACTGGGCTGGCGGGAAGACAGTTCCAATGCGGAAGATAAATACACGCGTAATTATTTCAGGCATCATGTAATTCCTGTGATTGAAAAAGTAATTCCCGGCGCCACCACGAATGTAATGGATAATGTTTCCCGTTTCCGCGAAATCGAAGTGCTGTATCAGCAATCGATCGAGGTTCATAAAAAAAGACTGGTTGAAAAGAAAGGCGGAGAATGGCATATTCCTGTCTTGAAACTAAAACAGTCGTCACCCCTCACCACGATCGTGTGGGAAATCTCCCGTGAGTTTGGTTTTTCAGTTGCGCAGGCCGGAGAGATCATCTCTTTGCTGGATAGCGAATCAGGAAAGTATATTAAATCCACAACCCATCGGATTATCAAAAACCGGAAATGGCTTATCATCGCCCCCCTTCAACAATCGGATGATAACCCGGTTTACGTGGAGAAAGGAATGGACAGCGTAAACTTTGACAACGGAAGGGTTACGATCATGGCGAAAGACGTCACTTCTTTTAAGGCAACTGCAGACGTTCATATTGCCTGCCTGGATGCAAAGCACCTGACATTCCCATTGATCATCAGGAAATGGAAAACCGGTGATTATTTTTATCCATTAGGCATGAAGAAGAAAAAGAAACTGGCCCGATTTTTTATCGACCAGAAACTTTCCCGTCTCCAAAAAGAGAAGGTATGGGTCATTGAATCCGATAAAAGGATCTGCTGGGTGATAGGCCACCGCATTGATGACCGTTTCAAGATAACCCCTTCTACCAGGCAAATGATGGAAATCCGGCAGATTATTGATTGAGGTAATTCCTGATGATGTCGATAGCCTCGGTGATGGCATTGTAGTTGCCGACAAATTTTCCCACCACAATAACAAAGGCCATTCCGTAAAGTGCTCCCCACAGGTGCGCGGAATGATTGATATTTCCTCCGCCCCGTTTATCGAGCCAGGCAGTAAGCAACAGATAAGCTGGTCCGAAAATGAATCCCGGAATTTTAATGCCGGGCAGGAAGATCAATCCCAGCTGGGCGCCCGGATTGAACAGGATACCTGCGAAGATCACAGCCGACACGGCACCGGAAGCTCCGAGACTCCTGTATTGATAATTGTCTTTGTTTTTCCAGTAAGTGGGTAGTAAACAGACCGCCAGGGACGACACATACATCACCAGGTATAAAGCCTTTCCCTTTCCTCCAAAAATGTCGACGAACTGCGATTCCACGAAATCGCCAAAAAAGTAAAAGGAAAGCATATTGAAGATCAGGTGAGCCGCATCCGCATGAATCAGCCCGCAGGTGAAAAAGCGGTACCACTGATTTCGTTTACTAACTGCCGGAGGGTAAAAAATCAGATCGTTCATCAGTTTTTCATTGCTGAAAGCGGAAAAAGATACAAGGGCAGTCAGTATGATGATGGAAATGGAAATCGTAAGACTCATGGCTTTATTTTCAAGGGTTATTTTATTATATGCCTAATAGTTCAATTAATTATATGTGATGGTATTTTTCGTTCCTGATGATGGTGCAGGCCCTGTATACCTGTTCGGCCAAAATTAATCTGACCAACTGATGAGGAAAGGTTAATGTTGACAGCCCCCAGGTATGGTTGGCTCTTTTTAATACCGATTCATCCAGCCCAAACGCACCCCCGATCAGAAATACCAGTTTTCGGGTGCTTTGGTTGGCCCTTTGTTCGATGAATTTGGCGAGTTGAACGGAGGTCCATTGTTCTCCATGTTCGTCGAGGGCCACGAGGTAGTCATCGGCATCCAGCCACTCCAGAATGGTCTCTGCCTCTTTTTTCCGGAGGTCCATTTCACTCAGCATCCCCGCATTTTTAGGAACAGGAATGATCTCCCATTCCACTGAATAATATTTAGAGATTCGTCTGGTGAAATCTTCCACACCCGTTTTGATGTAGGCTTCATTATTTTTTCCGATCGACCAGAATTGAATCTTCATAACAGGTAATTCTGGATCGAAAATAGGCAACTCCGGGAAAGTAGTAAAAAATAGGAGTGGGGTATGACCGCGGTTTGGTTACAACCGGTAAAAAACAAGTAACTTTCTTTCATGAGAAAAGTTTTAACCGGACTGTTTTGCCTGCTGCTGGCCTACACATCGATTTCGCAAATTAAAAAGGCTCCTGAAAGAAAAGAGGGTGAAGGCCCCTGGCCTCAATTGATATTAAGAGGCGCCACCTTGATTAATGGAACCGGTGCACCGCCTATCGGCCCGGTGGATATCGTCATTGAAAAGAACCGGATTACACAAATCCGGAATGTAGGTTTTCCCGGAGTGCCCGTTCAGCCGGGTAACCGACCCACGCTGGCGCCAGGCGGTAAGGAGATCAACTGTGAAGGCAAGTATATCCTTCCGGGCTTTATTGACATGCACGGTCATATTGGTGGGGTAGAACAGGGTACACCGGCGGAATATGTTTTCAAACTCTGGATGGCACACGGAATCACCACTATCCGTGACCCGGGAAGTGGAAATGGATTAGAATGGGTGTTGGATCAAAAACAGAAAAGCGCTGAAAACAAAATCACTGCTCCACGAATTTTTGCATATACTGTTTTTGGTCAGGGAGCCCGGCAGCCTGTTACAACTCCCGAGCAGGCAATCGAATGGGTAAGAGAAAACCAGAAAAAAGGATCGGATGGTATCAAATTTTTTGGAGCGCCGCCACAGATCATGGATGCCGCTATCAGGGAAAATAAAAAGCTGGGGCTGCGATCCACATGTCACCATGCCCAGATGAGCGTGGCACAATGGAATGCGCTTCAATCTGCCCGGGCCGGTATGACATCCATGGAACACTGGTATGGTTTGCCGGAGGCAATGTTTACAGACAAAACCATTCAGCAATATCCCCTCGACTATAACTACAGCAATGAACAGGATCGTTTCGGTCAGGCGGGATTGTTATGGAAGCAGGCGGCCGCGCCCTATTCCGACAAGTGGAATGAAGTGATGAATGAACTCATCCGTCTTGATTTTACCATTGATCCTACATTCGATACTTATGAGGCCAGCCGCGATTTGATGAGAGCGCGTACGCAGGAATGGCACGCCATTTACACACTTCCCTCTGTATGGAAGTTTTACGAACCCAACCGGGTATCTCACGGTTCCTACTGGTTTAGCTGGGGCACGGAACAGGAAGTTGCCTGGAAGGAGAATTTCCGTTTGTGGATGACCTTCATCAATGAATACAAGAACAGAGGGGGCAGAGTAACGGCGGGAAGCGATAATGCTTTCATTTACCAGTTATATGGATTTGGATACATCCGTGAACTCGAGTTGCTGAGAGAAGCTGGTTTCCATCCGCTTGAAGTGATTCGCAGCGCCACGCTCTATGGAGCGCAGGCCCTTGGCGCCGATAAAGAGATCGGTTCGGTTGAAGTGGGTAAACTGGCAGACCTTGTAGTGATAGATGAAAATCCCTTGCAGAATCTGCAGTTGCTATACGGAGTTGGCGCCATCAGGCTGGACAGTAATAACAAGCCGGTAAGAGTAGGAGGGGTGCGATATACAATTAAAGATGGCATCGTATACGATGCTAAGAAATTACTGGCTGATGTAAAGAAAATGGTTGATGAAGAAAAAGCGCGCACCGGCTGGAAATGGGTGCAACCCGGAATGCCAGAGTAGTATTCACGGGCCAGGACAGAAAGATTGTTAAACCTTAAAATATGATGTATGAAAGTCATTACTTCAATGGCCTTCGTGGCCATCTTTCTGTCTGCCTGTTCTTCCACCCGAATCGCCAGTAGCTGGAGGGATCCCGATACCAGGGTAGACCTGGAGAAATTAAGCAAAGTGTTGGTGGTGGCGTTGATGCGGGATGAATCGAGCAGAAGAGCCGCTGAAGATGAAATGGCCGCCCGGCTAAAAGGGAAAGGCGTCGTTTCCTATGGCTACCTCGGCGAGGAAATTAAAACGTTAAGCGAAGACCAGATCCGCGATAAATTGAGAGCCGATCATTTCGATGGAGCGATCACCATGCGTTTGGTGGATGTTGACAAAGAGGTAAACTACACACCCGGTACTTTTTCAAGCTATCCCGTTTATTACCGAACTTTTGGCGGATATATACGCCGCGGATGGGCATACTATTCTACCCCCGATCGATACTCCACCACCCGCACCTATTCTGTTGAAACCAATATATACTCCATCCGAAAGGACAAGATCATCTGGACCAGCCTAACGGAAACAACTGATCCGGGAGGTGTTACCCGTTTAACTGCCGATATTGCCAATACGATCTATAAAAAAATGAAAAAAGAAGGGTTTATTTCAAATTAAGGGAAATGAATCGGAGATTCGTGTCTAAACCGATCAATAGCATAAATTATGATTCGCAGCTTAATTGCATTTGTGGCAGTTCTCGTTTTGGCATGTTCATTTAATGCGAAACGTCAACCGGCAGGAAATAACGGTAAAACAAAAGAAATCATTACGGGCGCTGACCAGACGGAGCAATATCTTCCGTATCTGAAAGGAAAAAGAATAGGAATCCTGGCCAATCCAACTACTATCATTGGCAAAAAACATCTCGTTGACAGCCTCCTGTCTATTGGGGTGAATATTGTAAAGGTATTCGGACCGGAGCATGGCTTTCGGGGACGTGCAAGCGCAGGTGTAAAAGTGGGTGATGAAAAGGATTCTGCAACCGGAATAAAGATCATTTCGCTTTATGGATCTAAAAGAAAGCCATCCAAAGAAGACCTGCAGGATGTGGATCTGATGATCTTTGACGTGCAGGATGTGGGCTGCCGGTTTTATACCTATATCAATGTGCTTAGCCATATCATGGAAGCCTGCGCGGAGAACAATAAAGAATTGCTCATACTTGACCGCCCTAATCCAAACGGATACCTGGTTGACGGGCCCGTTCTGGATATGCGTGCCAAATCAGGAATCGGGATGTTCCCGATACCGATTGCTCACGGAATGACGATTGGTGAGTTTGCTCAAATGATCAATGGTGAAGGATGGTTGCCCAATAAATTGACCTGCCGCCTGAAAATAATCAAGGTGGCCAATTATCGTCACGACATGCCTTACACGCTGCCGGTTAAACCTTCTCCCAACCTGAATACCCAGCAATCTATCCTGTTGTATCCTTCTACCTGCCTGTTCGAAGGCACCATCCTGAATCATGGACGGGGTACACAGTTCCCATTTACCGTGTTGGGCAGCCCGCTGCTAAAAGGTAAATACCCTTTTTCCTATACGCCGGTAAGCATTCCCGGAATGGCAGAAACGCCGCTTCACATGAACCAGGTTTGTTATGGACTTGATCTGCGCAATTATGACATAGCACAACTCAGAAAAACAAAAAGGATCAACCTCGACTGGATGATTGAATTATATAATGCTTATCCCGACAAAGAAAGATTTTTTGACCGTACACAAAGCAAAGAAATCGGGAATATCGATTACCTCAGTGGAGACTACGAGTTCAGAAAGCAGATTGCGCAGGGCAAATCAGTTAAGGAGATTCAGGCTTCCTGGGAACCTGCTTTATCGAATTACAAAGAGATGCGTAAAAAGTACCTGCTTTATCCCTAAAATGAAATAGTATGAGTTACCAATCTTCCCGCCGCCATTTTATTCAGCAGATCAGCCTGGGAATGGGCGCTACTTTAGCCGGCACCAGCCTGGTATCATGGGCTAATGAATCGAAAGGGGTAGACAAAAAACTGGGAGTAGCCCTTGTGGGATTGGGAAGTTATGCCGAGCATCAGCTGGCAACAGGACTTGAACAAACAAAGAACTGCTACCTGGCAGGGATAGTAACCGGAACGCCTTCCAAGATTCCCAAGTGGAAAGCGAAATACAATATTCCCGACAAGAATATTTACAACTACGACAACTTCGACCGGATTGCAGACAATAAGGATATCGATATTGTTTATATAGTACTGCCCAATTCCATGCACCATGAATATGTTATCCGGGCTGCCAGGGCTGGAAAGCATGTAATGTGTGAGAAACCAATGTCGGTTTCCGTGAGGCAGGCGGAAGAGATGATTAAAGCCTGTAATGAGGCCGGGGTTCAGCTTGGCATCGGATATCGTCTCCATTTTGAACCGTTTTCCAGGGAAATCATGCGAATCGGTCAGCAGAAAGTTTTTGGAGATGTTCGTTTTATCCAACCCAGTTTCGGATTCAGCATTGGTGATCCCACCCAATGGCGATTGAAGAAAGACCTCGCCGGTGGAGGTCCTTTGATGGATGTTGGGATTTATTGCGTACAGGCGTCGAGATATGTTACCGGAAAGGAACCTCTTTGGGTAACCGCTCAGTTTGGCCCCATTACCGATGCAGAGCGATTCCGGGAAGTGGAGGAGTCGGTCTCCTGGCAAATGGAGTTTCCGGATGGTGTAATGGTGAACGGGTTTACGTCTTACAAATCAAATATTGAAGAGTTATATGTATCGGCTACCAAAGGATGGGTAAGAATGAGCCCGGCGTATAGTTATGGACCGATCAGGGGACGGACACAGAACGGGGATATGAATTTTCCTGTTGTCCATCATCAGGCAGCCATGCTTGATGGAATTGCAGCTTCTTTTATCCAGAGCGGCCGTTTCCCCGATCATATCAACGGACAGGAAGGTCTGCGGGATATGAAATACCTGATGGCGATTTACGAAGCCGCCGCCAGCGGAAAAAGAATTCGCTTGCAGGAGTAAATCCATCTTAATTAAAAAACTCCCCGCCGGTATGAATCGGGGGGAGTGTGGTTTCAGGTCTGATTCTTACTTTTTACTTCACAAAAATTTTCTGGGTGGCAAGGAAACCATTTGCATCGGTGATCCTCACAACATATGCGCCGGTTGAGATATTACCATTGAGTTTTACCTGTTGTGTACCGCTACCGCCAGTCAGATACTGAGTCTGGTTAACCTGGCCGTTCAGGCTGATCAACTCAAGCTTCGCGTTCTTCAATGACTGGCTGGTTTGCACCATCAGCGTTTTATTTTCCACTACCGTAGGATACAACTGGAAGCTTTCGGTTCCTTTGGCTGAGATAACCAGCACAGATGAGTAGCGTACAGATCCGTCTTTGTCGACCATCGCCAGGCGATAATATGATTTGCCGGCAGGAACAGAACGGTCAACGTATTGGTAGGCGTTTGTATAGTTATTGTTATTTACAGCCTGGATGGATTGAAGATTGGTATAATCAACCGCATTGCTGCTGCGCTGCACAATGAAGTGATCGAAATTCACGGCTCCATCGGCAGTCCAGGAAAGCGTAGTGGAATTGTTATTTCCCAGTTGGGCGTTCCATTTGCTGATGGTTACCGGAAGGGCGCTGGTAGTCATGCTGAAGCTTACCCGGTTGTCTCCACCGTTTTCATAATATTCCAGCACCAGGTTTCTTGTTCCTGTCAGTGCTACTGTTACAGTGGTAACTGAATACGACTGGTCGTTCCACCTGTTGATGACCCATGTGGCGCCACCATCGAGACTCAATCTGTAGCCATCATCACCACCTACTGTGATAATATAGTTACCGGCTGCGAAATTTTTAGTGAGACGGAAGCGGGCGCTGAACTGTTCTGTACGAATGGAGCAATTGCTTGTGTTGAAAGTTCCATTGGCAGATCCGAAATTTTCATCAAAGTTTCCGCTGTTGGAACCACCGCGGGTAATATATCCTTTGTAAGTATTGAAATTCATACCCTGGTACAAATAACCGATCCAGTTATCGCTGCTGCCATAAGTGGCAGGATTTCCGTTGCCGATACAGGCAGTAGCATAGCTGAAACTAACGCGGTTGCCACCAAATCTTTCATAAAATTCCAGTACCAGGTTGGTGTTGCCATTCAGGGCCACTGATACCGTAGTGGTTTGGTAGGAATGATCTGCCCACTGATCAATAATCCAGGTGGAGCCACCATCCACGCTTAAGCGATATCCGTCATCACCACCAACGGTGAAGTCGTAGGTACCGTTAGCGAAATTCTTGGTGAGTTTATAACGAACGCTGAAAGTATCTGTGTAGATGCTGCAGCCATTGGTGCTGTAGTTTACCTGGTCGCCACCGAAGCTTTCATCAAAATTCGGGCTGGAAGAATTGCCTTCAGTCACATATCCTTTATAAGTATTGAAATTCATACCCTGGTATACATAACCTCTCCAGGTGTTATTGTTGCCGTATGAGGTCTGGTTGCCCTGCGGTGTGCAGGATTGAGCCTGGGCAGATCCAAGGCCAAAACCAAGAATCAGGAGTACGAACAGGGTATTGTAGAAATGTCTCATAGTAAGGGTATTTTCGGATGCCAATACAAAGTACCAACGAGGTGCCAAACTATAATATTGTGATTATAAACAAATTAGCCAATCTCAAATAGCCTATTCATTCCTAAAATGGGAATTCGAGTCCAATCAAGGGCATTATAACCAGTCTATTATGACTGGATTTAGCAACGGTTTGATTTATGTCATAAAAAACCCCGGCATCCTTAACTTGTTCTTAAGATCAACCCGGTAAAAGCTTGTTTACCTTTACCGCTCCCCAACAAGACGTGTATTAACCCGCTTCGGAAAGAACCTGACTACTGCTGAGAGAGTTCATTTTTTCAAAACAAAAAAACAAAAGGACGAAGATGAAAAGATTTGTTTCGATCATCCGTACAGGGGTGTTGGCTTCTTTCGGTATTGCACTCACAGGATTGGTATTGAGCTCATGTGTAAAAAACAATGATAATCCTGCCCGCATTCCGTCTGCCGGATTGATGTCATTTAACC
The DNA here is from genome assembly GCA_044226045.1 of Chitinophagaceae bacterium. GTDB lineage: Bacteria > Bacteroidota > Bacteroidia > Chitinophagales > Chitinophagaceae > Endoryza. Next base: position 5,282 of record JBGAHR010000011.1, on the reverse strand, counting down.
TGGCACCTGATGAGAACGCGTTGTTACTTCGCATTACAGGGAATTATTTAACGCCTTCTCCTCTTTCATTTACCAGTTATTCGGGCGGCTACCAGGGGATCTATATCGGGAACAGGATGGTAGAGGCGATCGATTATGCAACCAGTCAAACACTGGCCAGTGCAAGCGCCGATTTCAAAGACAGCAGCTATTATTCCTTGTTCTTTGTGGGCTATAATGGCAAGTACCGCAACATCATTGCCGAAGACAAACTCAATAGTTTACCGGCTGTCAGCAATGAAGCCTATGTTCGTTACATAAACGCGGTGGCGGATAGCACAGTTTCACCCACGGTATCTGTTAAATCCGGATCGACCGCTGTGTTTAATGACAATGCCGCTTTTGGATCCATCTCTGATTTTAAACCAGTGGCTGCCGGCGATGTGGTCATTACAGTTAACAACGCCACCGGGGTAGACGCTACCCGTACTATATCTCTTGAAGCCAGGAAGGTTTATACCATCTTACTGGCCGGCAAGCCGGGAGAAACAAGTGAAAGTAAAAAGGTGCAGATTCGGTTCATCACCAATGGAACGGTAGATGCCAGCAATTAAGAGTTGACCATGCTGGTAAATTGAAAAGAGCCCCCTGTAAGGAGGGCCTTTCTCTTTTCGGATCGGTCTGCGTGTGATGTACAGCGTTATTGCTTTCTGTTTGCTTTGAAGGTACCGTTGGGTTGTACAGAAGTAAACCCGGTTGTCTTATTTTCATTCATATGAAAGGTAATCCTGTATCCCTGTTTGCCTTTTACCGTAAAGATATTTTCGGACAGGTACTGTAGTTCATCATCCGGTTGGCCGGGTACTTTAGCCCAGAGGGAGCCCTCCCTGATAACAAGTTCCACAGGTATGTTAAATGTTTCCAGCACATAGAGGCCTGCGTATTGATCCAGATTTTTCGGCAAGGAGTTATCTGAAGCTTTCTTTAGGAGGAGGGCTAATTTGTCTTTTGTTTCCGGATTGTCTTTAATTGACAAGGCCTTTTTATATTTCTCGATGGCATGGGCGGTATCCCGGATTGCGGCAAAGTAATCACCGTAGGAATCATATACATTGGCGCTGGACGGATACCAGTTTGTGTTTAGTTCAAAAAAGGATTTGGCTCTGGTGTATTGCTTTTTACCCAGGGCATCATAAGCCAGGTAGTTAATAAGCGTTTCAGGCGCTGCATTTTTGTATCCCATCTTTTCAGACACCCGCAAATAATGCGATTGGAGCTTTGCAGCCAATCGGGCTGTTGTATCGCTAAATTCCTTTGGGGTGATGTCCAGGAAGTAGTAGTCGAAGATAAACCGCAGACCATCATACAGGCTGGCTAATGGAACTGTATTATGCCTGTCTTTATCGTAGTATTTCTCTGCATACAGCAACCCATTCCGGTTTTTTTTCAGGAAGGCATCCAGTTTGAATATAGAACGGATATGTTGTGTTTCTGCGGAACGATCCTTGCTGAGCGCAGACAGCGTCATGCCCGCGGGCATGGTATTGGCCGTGCCGATAAAGAGCCTTTTGCCCTGCATGGACTTCTGAGGAAGCTGATGCAGGGTTTGGGTCAGGAACGCTTCGTTTTGATACCACATACTTGGATCAATAGCGATGACGGCATTGAAGAGCGTTGTATGGTTGGTAAGTATATCAATGGCAGTGAGGCCACCCAGGGAATGACCCGACAATAATTTATAGGGAGCCGTTGGATAATGGCTGTCGATATACGGTATCAGTTCTTTCGAAAGGAACTCCACAAACGGATTGGGTTTGGTATGATCACTCGATGGAGTCAGATCCCGCAGCCTGTTTGTATTTTCAATTCCAACCACAATCATTTCAGGAAGCACACCATTCCCGTTTGCCTGGCTCAGTTGCTGAATGATTCCAACCGTAGCATAAAAATGGGCGTCACCATCCAGCAGATACAATACCGGATAACGCTTTGATGTGTCCGCACCCTGGGAAGTAAGGTTTGGCGTATAGATCCAGAGCTTTCTGTTTTCCTTCAGCAGGGTGGAGTAGAAGCCTTCTTTCTTCCCAATGGAGATGTTCTCCTGTTGTTGAGTATATGAACTCAGTTGTGAAAGGAATGCAATGACAAAGATGAATGTTCTTTTCATTATTAAAGCAGGTTGAGACCGCAATAATAATAAAAATATATTGATAAACAATAAAAAAATGCCTAAAAGGGTAAAAAATTGAGTGTAAAACGATTTTTTGGTAAGTCCAGGGCCTGTCAGTACCGGCCCGGTAACACAGGCCTGACTCGTTTCGGGGGTGAAAGCGTTCAGCGTCCTGTGTTCAGCGTCCTCAGCGTTTTACTATTCGCTTCATTTTCCTTCCTTCGAAACTCTATGATTCTTTTAATCAGTTTTTCCGGCAAGGGTTTGTTCAAAGGCAATTGAATAGCCGCCTTGCTTACCTTGTATCCGTCGAGGTCTGTTTTGAAATGTTCCAGGAACGCGGCGCTGTAGGGATGTGAGATCGTGATATGTTTGTCAAACGCACAATAATAAATCAGGTATCCCTGGTATTTGAAACAAGGTATCTGATAGCTGATTGTCTCTTCTACGTCGGGAACCACCTTATGAATAATTTCCCGGATCTTTTGCAGCCGCTCCACTGTTTCCTTCGGAAAATCTTTGTGATATTGATCAATTGACTGATAATTTGTCTTTGCCATTGGAGGATTTGTTTAGAGAAGGGGAGATGGTTTATATACTAAAGCGCCTGGTCTGTTGAACCTTGTCCTTATAAAAGTAGGAGAATCCCAGGATAATCAATACCACCACAGGCAGCATGATAAAACCTGTGTTGCCATCTATTACAATATGACTGATGATGGCAAAAAGGAGATTGAAGCTGAGTCCTGCATAGGCCCATTCTTTCAGCCTCGAAGGTACTGCCGGAACCAGGATGGTGAGGGTGCCGATGAACTTAAAAAGTATCAACGCAACCGCGAAATAATCAGGATATCCCAGTGGTTTGGTGCCGGCATTCATGTATTCGGGCATGAATAGCAGCGTGCTCATCGGCATAACACCTTCCCATAAAAAGATAATGATGGTGCAGATCCAGTAAATAATGCTGTTCTTTTTCATGTTTTGGTTTTTTGTTTCATTTAATACTTAAAATCCAATGAACGTTATATAGATCGGTAACATTTATATACGGATGCTGATTTTTGTAAGAGCAGAAATTTCGGCCTACCAGTTTGTTGATCAACCGGGCTCTTTCGCTATAGGAATCGCAATAGATCAGTATAGCCACTTTATTGCCCGCTATCACTTTCCCTTCATCAGAAAGGTCTGTTCCAACCAACCTGACAAACTCATTCGTTAGCGTGGCACACAGCACCGCCGATTGCATTTCACGGGACATGTTTTTTCCATGCGGTGTATCGCGAAGCGTTTGCACTTGCAACTCACCGCCCAGGCATTGCTGGTAGAAATGAAATGCCTGCCTGCAATTACCGTTAAAGGTCAGATAGGCCGCAAAAGTCATGTGTTATCCCGGAAACTTGGTCATGTCCATATAAATCACTTCCCAATGGTTGCCATCCGGATCGGTGAAACTTCTCTGTTGCGGGCTGCATCGGCCATTGTATTCACTTCTTCGAGCGTATCGAAAGATAATGAATTAATGACCCCCGTACTGGTCTTCGCGTCGATGATTTTCTTGTTCGAGAACATCGCGAATTTTGCATGAGTCAACAGCATCACATAGATTTCATCCGATAACACCATACAGGCGGCAGTTTCATCTGTAAAGACCGGGTTATTGACAAAACCAATCTTTGAATAGAATTCCATCGATAAGGGAAGATCTGCAACCGGTAAATTGATGAATATTTTCTTTGACATAAGTAATTTGTTTGAAGGATTAACCAGACGGCACAAAGATGAATCGAAGTGACCAGAGAAACGCGTTGCGAACGCGACAACTTAGGGGGTGATTTGTGACAAATTGATTATTTTAGATAATAAATCAAAATAACGTATGCTGGTTTCTGTTTTTGTTCCGGAATATGGCGTCATTGAAGCTATTACGCCACCATTCCGGACATTCCATACCGCCAATGAGTTTCTTGTTACATTCGGAAAGAAGCCAAAGTTTGAAGTGGAGTATGTCGGTTTACAGGAGTATGTACCTGCTAACAATGGCGAATACACGATCAAAACCAATCGCCTGCTGAAAGATGTTGCCCACACCGATCTGTTGATCATACCACCCACTTTTGGAGATACAGAGAAAGGCATCGCAGCCAATGCCGGGGCGATACCTTATTTTACCAAACTGCATCAAAAGGGTGCCAGCCTGGCCAGCTTGTGCATCGGCGCTTTCCTCCTCGCAGAAACGGGGCTGCTGAATGGAAAGAAATGTTCTACCCATTGGGCCTATATACAGGAGTTCAAACAAAAATATCCTGCAGTGGAAGTGGAAGACGGCGCCATTATCACGGAGCATGAAAATATATTCAGCAGTGGGGGAGCCAGCAGTTTATGGAACCTGGTTTTGTATCTCGTTGAGAAGTACTCGGATCGCGAAACAGCGGTGATGATTTCAAAATATTTTGCACTCGACATCGGAAGAGACAGCCAGGCTTCGTTTGCCATCTTCAGGGGACAAAGAAATCATAGTGATGCCGGGATCAAGAAGATCCAGGATCATATCGAAAAGAACTATACGGAGAAACTAACGATCGAGACACTGGCCAACCTGATGAGTACCGGCCGGAGAACTTTTGAAAGAAGATTCAAAGTGGCCACCAACAATTCACCCATCGAATACATACAACGGGTAAGGATTGAAGCTGCCAAGAAATACTTTGAAGCCTCTCGTAAAAATGTTTCTGAAGTGATGTTTGATGTGGGATATACCGATACCAAGGCATTCCGGGATGTTTTCAAAAAGATCACAGGAATTACACCTATTGAATACCGGAATAAGTATGCCAGGATTGCCAGTGAAGTTTGAAATGAAGTTGCCATCCTGTAAATCCATTACAGGCAATAATTGGAAATCGAACCGATCCTTTCTGTGAAGCTTTCCTGTGACCCCGTCCCGATTCAAACCCTGAAACCTTTTGATCTCTCGTTGACTACTCTATTAAATTAAGCTGTGTTCACTTCGATGAGAAGGGAATAGCTGAAAGAGTATATTCTTAGTTTATTCGGGGAAAGTCGCGAAGTCAAAGTTTGATGTGTGCAATTTACTATTTAGAGGTTTTTACTTTGGGTTCCAGGATTGCTTATC
>JBGAHR010000094.1:0-10952 GCA_044226045.1 Chitinophagaceae bacterium | reverse complement strand
GGATTCCCGGATTTCAGTTTGTGGAGGATTTTGGGGCGGGCATACTAATAGATAATTATCAGCCTGAGACAATAAAAAAGGCCATAGAAAGGATAGAGGCCGACTACAAATCATTTTCAGATGCCTGTTATGAAGTTACTGACCATTTTGATTTCAGGAAGAATGTAATTCCCTATGTTGAATATTTAAGAAAAAACCATACTTGCTGAAAGTGAACGCACCTTGTTTTTTTTCTATCTGCATACCAGCTTACAAACGCAGCAATCTGCTTGCAAGGCTATTGCGTTCGATCAGTGAGCAGACATTCAAGAATTTTGAAGTGATTGTTGCCGACGATAGCCCGGATAATTCGGTGGCCAAGCTTTGTGATCAGTTTGCCGATAAATTTGCCCTCAAGTACCTGAATAATCGAGTTTCGCTCGGCACCCCCGAGAACTGGAACCAGGCCATTCGCCAGGCAAGGGGCCAATGGATAAAAATCATGCACGATGACGACTGGTTCTCCGGCCCCGACAGCCTGCTTGAGTACAAGAAACTGACAGAGGAAAACAGGCAGGTGTCTTTCTTCTTTACTGCCTCCACCATCGTACATGAGGATGGACGGGAAGAGCATTTTGAAACAAATAGTTTTTGTGAAAAATTACTGAAGGCAGATCCTGCCAACCTTTTTCATAAAAATTTCATTGGCCCACCCAGCGTCATTCTCTACAAAGCGGATTCGGGCATTGAATACGACAAACGAATGAAATGGCTGGTAGATGTGGATTTCTACATTCGGTATTTAAATACCCATCCCGGATTTGGGTTTACGAGAATGGCATTGGTCAAAGTCGGGTTCAATCCGGCACAGGTAACCAACGCCGTTATTCATGATGCTGCTGTGGTGATACCGGAAACGTTATTGCTTCTTCAGAAGACCGGCACGGATATTTTTCGAAAGATCTGGAATTTTGATGCGGCCTGGCGGTTGATGCGAAACTACCAGGTAAGGAGTTGGGAAGAACTGGCAGTGTTCAAGCCGAATGATAGTACGGTCAAAATACCCGCTGTTTTTCGCCATATTCTATCCATGCAGCGATTCATACCCTTGCCTGTGTTGAGAATTGGTGTCTTCTCCAAATTTTTTATGTTTATTAATTATCTTGGCTATCGTATACAACCGGGCCTTAACGGCTTCATTTGAAAAATCAGGCAGGTAACAAACCATTCATGGACCTCAGTATCATCATCGTAAATTATAAAACCCCACAACTGGTTGTAGACTGTATCCGGTCTATTTACTCCTTTCCCCAACGAATAGAGTTTGAGATCCTGGTAGTGGATAACTTATCCAATGACCACAGCCGGCAAATCATACAAGCCGCCCATCCCGGGGTAAAATGGATACAGATGGAGTATAATGCCGGGTTTGCCCGCGCCAATAACGAAGGGATCCGTCAGAGCCGGGCTGAGGCGGTATTACTGCTGAATTCGGATACCCTTATTGAAGAGGATGCCATCCAGGAAAGTCTTCTACGACTGAAAAATAGCAAATATGTTGCGGCAGGTGTCCAGTTGCTGAATGAAGACAGAAGCCCCCAGATTTCCGGAAATTACTTCATGACAGGCAGTCTGAATAATTTACTGCCATTACCCTATGTAGGCACTCTGGTTAAAATGGCGGGTCATCTTTTTTCTGTAAAGAAACCAAATGTGCCGGAGGCAGTATCGCAGGTGGAAGTGGACTGGATTAACGGCGCCTTTCTGATGGTTAGCCAAAAAGCTATTGAAAAGGCCGGACTATTGGATGAAGATTTCTTTCTCTATGCCGAGGAATCAGAATGGTGTAGTCGTCTTCAAAAGGTCGGGCCTTTGGTCATTTTCGGGGATTTACACGTGCTTCATCTACAGGGCGAAAGTTCCAATAAAGCCTTCGGTTCTACCGGCAGGGGTTACAACAACCTGTCTGACCGAAAAGGAATGCAGATCATGTTGTCGAATTTTGTCAGAATCCGGAAGCAATTCGGTACAGGCTGGTTTCTCTTTCACCTGTTTGCTTACACGATAACAATCCCGGTTTACCTGGTGGCCGGACTCGTCCATCATATTGTTTTTCCCGGACGATTTGTAGCCTTTTTCAAATCTTTCCTGGGTTTCTCCAGCAACGTTATAGGTTGCTTGCGTTTTTTGCCCCGGATTATTGGCAACAAACCTTATTTTTATAGGGTTCTATGATGTGCAAACTTTCTGCTATTCTCGCTCTGTTATTCATTGTTGGTATTGAAGTGAATGCCCAGGATTATAGTTTTACACACTATGATAAGCAGGATGGTTTGCCCGGTTATGTTGTTTATAGCATGACCCAGGACAAAGACGGTTTTATCTGGATTGGTACTGAATCCGGGTTGAGCCGTTTTGATGGCAGCCGGTTTATTAACTATACCACGCTCGATGGTTTGCCGGATAATGAAGTATTAAACGTTTTTGCCGATTCTAAAAACAGGATTTGGGCAATGCCTTTCAGGGTGTCTATTTGTTATTACTATAAAGGGAAGATACATACGCCGGAAAATGACAGTCTGTTAAAAAAAATTAGATTGGCAACACATGCTTCCAATGTCTGCGAGGATTTCGAAGGAAACATTCTTATTCAGGAGTTTGGAAAAAATCTCTACCTGATTACCACGGAAGGAGAAGTTGTACATTTTAATCCCGATCCGGGAGGCCGTTTATTTATTCAAACCGGCAGGAGATCGCAGGGCGGGTTCTGGGTTCAGCAAGCCAATGGTATATATATCCTGGAAAACAAACGGCTCACTTTTCACAAAGATCTGAAAACACCTTTTGATCATTATTTCAATTCAGCCATCCTGCCAGGCCAGATTGCTTATCGTACAACCAGGACCGAGACAACTTTGACTGATTTGGAAACCGATCAGGTTGTTCAGAAATTTCCTTTGCCGGAAGAAAGAGCCAGGGTAGCCCTGGTTGACAATGGTACTTTGGCCTACTACACCAAACAGGGAGCCTACGTTTATAATATTGGCTCAAACAAACCGCCCAGAATATATCTTCCCAATACAAACATCAACAAAGTTTTTATTGACGACGAAAAGAACTGGTGGTTTTGCACTTATGGAAACGGTATCTATCGGTTAAACTCAGAAGTAGTAAAGAATGTAACATTCAATCACGGTAAGGATCACAGCCAGGTAATTATGGTGCTTGCCTGTGACCAGAAAAGAATTTATGCAGGTAGCGATGATGGCGCTATTTATTCTTTTACTTTTCAAAATGATTCATTGATAAATGGCCCTGTCATCCCATATCCGGATAAAGTCAGATCTCCGGTATCTGACATTTCTATAGCCAGGGATGGAAGCATGGTGTACGGTTCACAGGTCACGTTACTGGGGCTGGATTCTGCACTTAAGTTTACCTTCAAACAAGCCAGTACTTCCACAAAAAAAATCATCAGGGACAAGAACGACAACTTGCTCATCGCAACAGGAGTGGATGCCGTCAGGTTCGATGTATCAAAGGAATTGGTAACGGATACTATCTGGAAAGGAAGAACGACCACGCTTTTCCTGAAGGGAGATACCTTATACGTAGGCACACTTGGGGGATTATACTGTATTTACCCCGATAAGAAAGTGGAGTTTATTGGAGACAGCATACCTGTTCTCAGGAACCGGATTACTTCAATGGCTCAAACCGACAACGGAGTGTTGTGGGTGGCCACCTATGGAAACGGCATAGTGGGATTACTGGATAATAAACTCTTTGCTAAACTGACCGAAGACGACGGCCTCCGAAGTAATATCTGCCGAACGATTGCGGTTAAAGGCAGTTATTTATGGATTGGTTCAGATAAGGGACTGAGTAAGTTGTATACAGCAGATCGAAGATTTCCAATTACGAATTACACCTCACAGGATGGATTGATTCACGAAACCATCAATGCCATTTCGTTAGTGGATTCTATGGTATTTGTAGGATCCTATGGCGGGCTGACCTATTTTAATGAGACATTACTTTCACAGGAATCACCCTGCCGGCTTCGCATGAATGGAATACATGTCAATTACAATTTTTTATGTACCGATACCTCCAGCCTCGACCTCGAACACGACCAGAATAACCTCCGGTTTGACTATGTTGGATTATCGTACAGATCACAGGGGAATATTGGATACAAGTATCGGATGCTGGGTCTGGACAGTACCTGGAAAACTACCCGGGAAGTCAGTTTAAGCTTTCATGGACTTCAATCCGGGGAGTACACCTTTCAACTGCAGGCAATTAATCGTTTTGGAATTATGAGCAATATGGTTTCTATTCCTTTCACGATCAAAAAAACACTATGGGAAAAAACCTGGGTAAGCGCTTTGTTATCGCTCCTGTTTCTTTCGTTTATTGTTCTGGTAACCATGACCATCAGCCGCCAGATTAAACGGCGGGAGAAAGAGAAGGCCCAGGTTAACCAGCGGATGGCCGAACTGGAGCAACTCGCCCTCAAAAGCCAGATGAATCCACATTTTATTTTCAATAGCCTGAACTCCATTCAACAATATGTAATGGATAAAGATATCGCTGGTGCCAATAAATTCATTTCCGATTTTTCAAGATTGATCAGGCAAACGCTGGATTTTTCATCAAAACCTTTTGTATCGTTAACGGATGAGCTCAATTATATAGCTACTTATCTCGAATTGGAGAAGACCAGGCTGGAAGGAAAATTCAAATACCAGATTGATATTTCACCCGAATTAAAGGGCGCCGACTTCCCGATTCCACCCATGATCCTTCAACCCTATGTGGAGAACAGCATTCGACATGGAATCAGGTATCGGAAAGATGATCTGGGTATGATCGATATACGGGTAAGCCGTCATAACCAGTATATCGTCGTTGTAATTGAAGATAATGGTATTGGTAGAAAAATGGCTGCTTACTATAAAACCGCCAATCCAATCGAATACCAGTCAAAAGGAATGTCGCTCACGGCCGACAGGTTGGAATTGATGAACAGAAACTTTTCAAAAAAAATAACCGTATTGCTGGAAGACCTGGTTGACCAGTCACTGGAACCCCTGGGTACCCGGGTAACAATCAATTTCCCCGAAGAATATTTTTAGTCGAATTTGCACGTTCGTCGGCCATTTCTTCACGTCTGTCGGAAGAATGGCCAACAACGATCTGCAATCTGCTAATTTTAGAAAAAGGTTGTATTAGGGTATGTCGAGATCACTTATGAAAGCAATTGTAGTAGACGATGAGCCGAAAAATGTAAAAATTCTCCGGGCTTTGCTGGAAGAATTTTGCCCTTCGGTAAATGTCGTGGGAGAGGCCTTCAACGCTCAAACGGCTCAGTCGATCATTACTGAAACAAACCCCGACCTCGTTTTACTTGATATTGAAATGCCTTATGGAAATGCGTTTGATCTGCTGGATCAGCTTAAACCGGTTGAGTTTGAAGTGATTTTCATTACGGCATTCAATGAATATTCGCTGAAGGCATTTAAATACAGTGCTCTTGACTATTTACTGAAGCCGGTTAACATTGAAGAACTGATTGCCGCGGTTTCCAAAGCCGAGAAACGCCTTGAGCACAAGTTAATTAACCTGCAGATAAACAACCTGTTTTATAATTTTTCCCGGCAATCCAATGAGTCACCCCGAATGGCGCTGACGGAAAAAGACGGCGCACTTGTTTTCATTGAAATTAAAGACATTACCAGGGTGGAAGCGCGGAGAGGCTACTCCTTTGTTTTTGTGAAATCCGGAAAGCATTATATTTCTTCCCGTCCCATCAAGGAATATGAAGAGCTACTTCCTCCAGACACTTTTTTCAGGGTGCACAATTCATTTATCATCAACATTTTTAATATTAAGAAATACCATAAAGGAAGGGGTGGGGTGGTAGAAATGAAGGATGGTACTTCCATTGAAGTGGCTGCTCGCAGAAAAGATGAATTCCTGAAAAAAATCGGATTATAGCAACTTATTTACACGTCTATCGGAAATTCCGACACGGTGGTGGAATTTATTACTACACTAAAAGCCATTTCCTCTAATTTAGTCGAAACTTATTTATCTCATCGGGCTTACCTCTAAGCTGTTTGAGATATAAAAAGGGTTCTTTTACCATTACTCCTTTTTTGCTTAGCCCCGGTAACACTGGGGCTTTTTTGTTTTAATGGTTTTCACTTAGCTTTTTAAGAAGCGGGAAGCTTTGCGCGCAAGATTACCCCAATAATAAAAGTCGTAGAATGCAGGTGGAGTGGGCAGATTTTCGGAAAGTGTATCCAATACAGCCTGATTGAAAGAGTTCCAGTCAGCATCCTTTACCACCCGCAGCTTCTTGCCGCAGGCATCCCGATCAAGCCCCATAGCGCCAAATTCAGATGAAACGACTGTGCTGCCATAGGCAATGGCTTCTATGGCCTTGGTTTTTACACCGCCGCCACTTAGAATAGGATTGAGGAAGATATCAGCCGCTTTAAAATACTCGAAGATATCGTCAACGAATCCTGCGTAAACGATATTAAGATCAGCGTATGTTTTCAATTCATTGAACGAGGGAGGCAGCCCCTTTCCGCAAATCAAAATAGTGTATGGTAATCCGGATGTCAACAGAAAAGGGTTGACATGATCAAGTATTTGCTGCAATGCTCCATAATTGCTATGGTGATACAATGCTCCGTTGAATAGCAATAGCCTGTTCCCCGCAGGAATTCCATGCCTTGCACAAATTCTTAACCGGCACTCCTCCCGGTCAGCGGGCATCCCGGGTGTTTCCACTCCGTAAGTGATCGCAATGGACTTGGAAGGATCGATACCAAGGTTTTTAATGGCATTCTGCCGATCTTCCTCAGAAATAAAAAATATGCGGTCGCATTTTTGATAGGCCCATTTTTCATACCATTTGAGCGCTTTCCACCACCAGCGACCAATGGATCGTGATCTTTCAAATTCTATATTGTGCGAGTGTATTACCCAGGTAATGCCGGTGCTTAGTTTTACCAGCCAGGCCAGCCAGGCATAGTAAGGATGCTCTATCAGCAAATGAGTTGATCCGTGCTCTTTCAGCAACCGGCGAATGGTAAAAAATAGAAAGATATTCGCATAGCGAAGCCGGCTGTTTTGAAACACTTTCAGGAAGGAATAGTTACGCGCGTATTGAGTTTCGTTTGATTTTACACCAACAGCCACCAGCGTTAATTCAGAGGCGATGTATTCATTGAAAACAGCGATGCCCTTCTCTCCCCCAAGCCGGGCAGGAAGAATTTTGTAAGGCACAATGCTGAGTATTCTAATGTTATCCAACCTGAATTAATTTACCCCTGCGAAGATAACCGGCTTTGTGAATTCTTTAAAGGCTTTGCAATCACATAAATAAACGGAGCCAGGAGATAAGCCAATCCGGGTATATTTTTAATTAGGGGATTGCTTATCAAACCAACCAGGTTCTTCCAGGATGTACGATTGTGCGTATCCCAAAAACCGGCTCCAAATGCTGCTGAATAACCGGCATCTTCGATCCATTCGCGGTATTTTTCCAAAGGGATGAGATGTTCCACCCATACGCCATTTTCAGGATCACAGGTATTGGTGCCAATGGTTAATTGCACCGGGAACTGACCGGAAAGCTGGTACTGCTCAACGGCGTTTTTTATATCCCATTTTGCCAATCCCCTGGTTCCGGCAGCCAGCTTGTCTACTACAGATATCGATAAATCAGGAGCAAATTGTTTGATGATCTCTTTTCTTCTTTCCAGATAAACTTTTTCCCATTTGACATGCATTTTTCGATGGGTAAACTGCGTGCCTGGATTTTTCCAATTGGCGGTTGTAGAAGAATAGATAACGGCATCCGGCTGTCTTTCGGCCACTTGTTTAAAGAAAGAACGTAAGTCGTAAATATGTTCTATCACGTTGCGGGAAGCAATAATATCGCAATGAATATGTTGATCAGAAAGGTGACGGAGCGTTTTGCCAATATCACCTACTATATACAAATCAGAATCGCAATTCAGCGCCCTTGCCAATAACTGAGCGCTTTTTTTCCAGTCCTCCAGGTGATCGTTATAGATCACTTTTCCGCAACCAATCAATTTCGCCAGCGAATAAAGGGTGCCCACTCCGGCGCCATAATCCATCACCACCAGTTCGGAAGGTTTTTTTCCAACCAGCCGGATGGCCCTGTATAATAACTCTGCACTGGTTTGAATAGAAAAAAATATCCTGCTGAAATGACTGCTTTTGAAATAATGCAGGCAATGATCTGGCATGCCCAGTTGATCCACTTCCAGCTTTTGCAGTTTCAGGTAAAGAACGGTCGCCTGATCATTGATCAGTTTTGACAGGTCATCACGGACCGCCAGAAAACTATCCATTACTGACGGCTTTATGGGACGTCCTGGATTGTTTCCAGATCCAGAACAGCCCTCCCAGCAACAACAGCCATGAAATAATACCAATAGCCAGGCTGATCATGTCTCCTTTTTTGATGGAATCAGGCTCAAACCTGAATTCAATTTTATGGGTACCCGACGGAATAGAGACAGCGCGAAGCAGGTAATCGACCCTGGCAATCGCCACCTCTTTTCCATCTATACTGGCCTTCCAGCCGTGGGGATAATAGATCTCACTAAATACACCCAATCCATCTGTTGCAGACTGGCTTTGGTATTCGATATAATCGTTTCTGTTTTCAATAAGCTTTATGATCGAAGCAGAATCGTATTTGAATGATTGGTTGATTTTGGAAAGCTCGCGCTTGTCAATGAAAGCCGTATCCCTGGGCCTGATACTGTCAAGTGCCAGCATTTCTTCATTGGCATTTTGTACCGGGCGAATGGCTTTCACAAACCAGGCCGGCCCCATCGCATCCGGGTTAGGCATAGCCATTGGCTGCCTGGTTTGGGGATTGGAAATAATAACGTACTTGGTATTGAGCATATTCAGCACCTGTATATTTCCTTTGCTGAGCTGGTTCTCGATCAAATCCTGGTAAAGCGCCAGCTTGGCCGGGTGATATCCACCGATCGAATTATGGAAATAGGCTGATCTGGATTCGTTGGTGAAATTTTCTGTTTGATCGAATACCCTGAAATAGCCGGTATCCTGTTTAATGGCAAGGTCTGCGTTGTTTGGAGTAAAGGCTGCATCCATCAATTCCTGCTCATCAATGAACTTGGAATGATTGAAATACCGCAAATCAACACCCATCAGATCTATAAAAGATAGTATGGTAACGCCAATTGCCACATAAGAAGAATTGATTTTTCTTCGGGAAGCATAAAATACAATGGCGCCACCAATCAGGAAAAAAATAATCGAGCGGATAAGGTCTCCTGTAAACAATCGTTTCCTGTCTTCCACCAGGCCATTCATGATTAGACCGGCCTCACTGTTTGCTTTCTGAATCACGGCGTCAGTGGGTTGTTGCCCTTGTGCGTATGCATTACCAAGCATCTGGCTGATAGAATCGCGAATATTTTTATCCTGATTTCCTTTAAAGTCGAAGCTTATATAAGCCACCAGCATTACAGCAATTAATCCACCGGTAATAAAAAGAGCCGGCTTCAGTTTCTTCCAAAGCTGATCACCGGACAATTTGCCGTAAAGCATTTCCTGGAGACCCATGGCGGCCAGTATCGACAAACAGAGTTGAGGCAAGACAAGGCTCATGGAAGGCGCCCTGAATTTTCCATATAAAGGCAGGTAATCGAAGAGGAAATAGTTGAATGCACTGAAATGACGTCCCCAGGCCATCAGGATACCCAACATACTAACACCAATGATCCAGCCGATGTTCCAGTTTCGTACCAGGACCAATCCGACAATAGCGAATAGAATGATGAAGATTCCAAAATATACCGGCCCGGAAGTGCTGGGCTGGTCTCCCCAATAGGGCGATAGAAATTGCCGGAAATATTGAATCCCGTTTTCGGGAATCTGGGCATCCTGCATCACCTCCACTACTTTTGGATTTTCGCCCAATTCGTTGGGATTGGAGCTCCCGCCATTTGCATAAGCTAAAATAAATGTGAGGCTTTCATCAATTCCATAGCTCCATCTGAAAGCATATTCTTTATCCAGGCCACCTTTTGTTTTGTCTTCTTTGGGTTTGTTTAAGGTCAGTTCAGACCGGCCACCTCTCATCGTTTCTTTTGCATATTCGTTCAATGGCATCAGCATTACGGCATATGATCCGGCTGCAATAAGACCGGCTACAACCGATAGCCCTGCTGTAATGCCTATTTCTTTAAATCCTTTTTCTTTCAGTTTACGGATGCCATACACAATAGCGGCAAAAGCCAGTAGTAAAATGGTGTAATAAGTAATCTGGATATGGTTCTGATAAAGTTGCAGCGTAGTAAAAAGCATCAGTGCCAGAAACCCGAGTATATATTTACGTTGGGTTAACAACAGGAAGCCGGCCAGGATAGCAGGCATATAACCCATGGCCGCGAGTTTGGTGGTATGCCCCACTTCGGCCAGAATTGGACTGTAACTACAGAAGGCAAAACCCAGTGATCCGAAAATACCGATCCAGGTTCTGAAACTCAAAACCAATGAAAGAATATAAAAGCCAATACAGCTCAGAAAAAATAAACCAGCAGGCGTGGGCAAAAAGCCTGTAAAAAGATAATGTAACCAGGCAATGGTGATATTATATTTGGATTCCAAGGCAACCTGGTAGGCCGGCATCCCGCCAAACAGGCTGTTTGTCCATAGTGGGAAATGACCATATTTTTCTTTGAACTCGAATGACGACTGGGCCATACCTTTCCAGCCGATTACGTCGGACTGATTGACCACTTTTCCCTGCAACGCGGGCAAGCAATAAAATATCGAGATCAACAGGAAAATACCAATTGCCAGAACATGTGGTTGCAGTTTCTGCCAGAGCGTCTTGTTCATACTGTAAACAGTTAAAAATGATGGGCAAAATAATGCAA
>JBGAHR010000093.1:0-11256 GCA_044226045.1 Chitinophagaceae bacterium | reverse complement strand
AATTATTGAATAACACGATCAAGCATGCGCAGGCAACCGAGGCGATTGTGCAAGTGGCAAGAGATGGATCACGACTATCGGTCACTGTTGAAGACAATGGCAAAGGATTTGATACTGCCTTGCTCAACCGTTCGAGAGGAATCGGCTGGACCAATATCCTGAACCGAATAGAATTTCTGAAAGGAAAGCTGGATGTACAGTCGTCAGAACAATCGGGAACCTCGGTGCATATAGAGATGGAGGGATAATTAGATAATTGGTCAATTAGTCAATGAGCCAATGGGATGACGGATTACGGAACACGGATGACGGATGGGAAATGCAATATGCCAATTGGTGAATTTGTAAATTAGTCAATGAGCCAATGGGATTACGGATGGCGGATTACGGATGACGGATGGGAAATGCAATATGCCAATTGGTGAATTTGTCAATGGACTATTTCGATGAAGAATTACGAATGACGGATTGAAAATTCAAAAGTCAAAAACCAACATTTCGGGAAAACTGCAAACCGCAAACTGTAAACCGCAAACTGCAAACTGCAAACCGCAAACCAACCTGAAACGATAAACCATAAACGATAACCGCCTCATGCCTGCAACAGTCTTCATAGTCGATGATCATTACATGGTAGTGGAGGGCATTCAGTCTTTGCTGAGAGAGGAAAAGTCTGTTGAATGTGTGGGACATGCCGGATCAGCGGAATCCTGTCTGGCTTTTTTGCAAAAGCAACAGCCGGATGTGATCCTGATGGATATCAATCTGCCGGACAGAAGCGGAATTGAATTATGCCAGGAGGTCATAAAAAAATATCCCTCGGTGATGGTTATAGGACTGAGCACTTTTAATCAGCAGAGCTTTATTCAGAAGATGATGGACAATGGCGCCTCGGGCTATGTATTAAAGAATGCCTCACGACAGGAGCTGCTGAAAGCCATCGAAACGGTGATGAAGGGCAAGACTTTCATGAGCGATGAGGCAGCACTGGCCTTGCGCAAAAGCCAGGAAACCGGTATCCCGGTGCTCACCCGCAGGGAAAAAGAAGTACTGGAACTGATTGCCGACGGACTGACCAATAATGAAATTGCCGATAAACTGTTTATCAGCGTAGCTACCGTAGACACCCACCGAAAGAACCTGCTGGCCAAATTCGAAGCAAAAAATATTGCCTCCCTCATCCGGCAGGCAATGAAGTGGCAGCTTATTTAATATTTACATATTAATCACTGTTGTCCGGAGAAAGTCACGGAACCCAAGAGTCCAAGCTGAAATAATTATCTTATTACTTCTATTATGAAAAGCGGCCCTTTAGGGGAGCGGGAGCGAGAGTGAGAGCGAGAGTGGGAGCGGGAGCGAGAGTGAGATGTTGTGTTATGCCTGACTAAATGCAAATCGCTGGGGCGAGTCCTCCCGATCGCCAAAGGTGAATTGGGAAAGGGCCAGACCACAGCGATCGGGATAAGACTCGCCTGAGGAGAAGTGAGAGCGGGAGTGGGAGTGAGAGCGAGAGTGGGAGCGGAATGTTGTGTTATGCCTGACTACATGCAATTCGCTAAGGCGAGTCCTCGGCCTGCGGCGTATAAGAACAGTGTGAGGAAACGTGAAACGATAAACCTGAAACGTAAAACGCATTTCATCGCCAACCGCAAACATTCTTTGCATTGGCTCATTGACCAATTGACCAATTGGCAAATTGTATCCTCTCCGTCACTCAACAGTTTTTATTATTCCTTGCTAATCAACCGGTAAAATCTTTTCCCGCAAAGTGCCGACATTGGTTTACTTTCGGGTTTGCGGCGGACCCCTATTTCCGCTCGTCCATTCATTAAAATCTTAAAAAATTACTTATGCAACAGGTTAAAAGTGGGGATACGGTGAAAGTGCATTATCATGGAAAATTAAGCGATGGTACAACCTTCGATTCTTCTTCAGGTCGCGAACCACTCGAATTTGAAGTGGGAAGTGGAATGGTGATCAAGGGCTTTGACGATGGCGTTACCGGCATGGCTGTAGGAGAAAAGAAAACAATCAATATTCCCGCAGAAGAAGCATACGGCGAACATTCAGAAGAAATGGTGGTTCAATTTCCACGTAACCAGTTTCCTCCCGATCTTAACCCCGAAGTGGGCATGCAATTGACAATGACAACTGCGCAGGGCCATCCGGTTCCGGTGATCATCGTTGAGGTGCAACCTGAAGTGGTGATGCTCGATGCCAACCACCCGCTCGCAGGTAAAGACCTGACTTTCGACCTCGAACTGGTCGAGATCGTTGGAGCAAAACCTTTAATCATCATGCCGTAAAAGGTGTATAGATAAAAAGAACCCCGCCGTTTCTATATGGCGGGGTTCTTTTTTTTATACGCATCAAACGATTATTTCTTTCTGTTCAACCACCAACCCAGCCACAGTCCGCAGAGACCCCAGGCAATCAGCGTATCGATGAGATTGGAAACACCACCGGGCGTTTTGTACCAGATCACCATCGAATAGGGAATGAAGAGATATCCAACCAGTCCGAATATGAGTGTACTGAAGAAAGTAGCGCTGAATGTAGAGTTCGCATTTTTAAGCAATACCCAGCATACCAGGAAAACGGCAATCAGATCCACCAGCAGGTTGCGAACAATATTCGTTCCCATATTGGTATCGTAACTCTTGTGATAGGTAACAACTGCCCAGGGTTTGCCCTTCATATCATCCATCGCTTTCTGCTGTTCTTCCATGGAAGCGTCGGCATCCATCCCTGGAAGTACATATTGACCATCGGCAGTGAGATTGGAATTTAGGGCCTGCAGAATGGCTTCCTGGCCGGGCGCCTTTTGATACTCGCTTGCGTGTCGCATGAGAACGGTCCAGCTGAGTGTTTGCCAGATAAATACCAGTAAGCCGCCAACAAGGGCGCCTATGACAAGCTTTTTCATGATGAGTTGTTTTGGTTGTATAAAAGGTACGTATTTTTTCGTACCTGAAAATTTGTCTTTCCCTGTGCCCGCATTGCAATTCTTCTTTATCTTTCGCCCCGGCCTTGTTTACCAACCAATTCTTTCAAAAATGTTTGAGCATTATTCGTTTAGCGTACAGGAGCGGTTTCTGAAATATGTGACCATTGATACCCAAAGCGATCCACATTCCGGTAGTTTTCCATCAACGGAAAAGCAAAAAGATCTCGGGCGTTTGCTGGTAAGTGAACTGAAATCATTGGGTTTGGCTGATGCCCATATGGATGAGTATGGCTACATATATGCCACCCTGCCTTCTAATTCCACCAAACAGGTACCTGTCATTTGTTTCTGTTCTCATATGGATACCTCACCGGATTGTAGTGGAAAGGGCGTAAAGCCGATTGTTCATACAAGCTACGATGGATCGGACATAATATTGCCAGATGATCCCACCCAGGTGATAACTACCAACGAACATCCGTATCTGAATGAAAGGATCGGCGATGACATCATCACTGCTTCGGGCACAACTTTATTAGGCGCGGATGACAAGGCCGGTATTGCCATTATCATGGACATGGTGGCTTTTTTTATGAAGAATCCTGCGATTCCTCACGGAGAGATAAAAATTCTGTTTACGCCCGATGAAGAGATTGGCAAAGGGGTGGACCATGTGGACCTGGTGAAGTTAAATGCCGCTGCCGCCTACACACTCGATGGGGGAGAGCGGGGCTCCCTGGAAACAGAGAATTTTTCAGCTGATGGAGCCACAGTTACTTTTTATGGTATCAGCGCACATCCGGGATCTGCCAAAGACAAAATGGTAAACGCTTTGAAGGTCGCCTCCTGCTTTGTCAGCTTGCTTCCCAATGATGAACTATCACCCGAGAGTACCGAGGGGAGATATGGATTTGTGCACCCGGTTCAGATAGAGGGACAGGTGGAAAAAGCGACCGTTTCATTCATACTGCGCGATTTTGTAACGGGCCGCGTAACGGCTTATGCGGAATATCTGAAGGGAAAGATGGAGGAGGCCCTGAATCGATTTCCCGGGGCGCGGGCGGAACTGGTAACGAAAACGCAATATCGTAATATGAAAGAGGTGCTCGATCAACATCCCCATGTGGCAGACAATGCCCGGTTGGCCATTGAACGAGCCGGGTGCACCGTTAAAACCGAAGGCATTCGGGGTGGAACCGATGGAGCAAGACTTTCCTTCATGGGTTTACCCTGCCCCAACCTGTTTACCGGCGAGATGGCTTTGCATGGTAAACAGGAGTATGTGAGTGTACAGGATATGCAAAAAAGTGTCCAGACCATCGTTCACCTGGCCATGATCTGGGAAGAAAAAGCGCCCTGATTACTTGCGGGCTTCCTGCATTTTAAGCATGGCCATGATCTGATGCATGGTCTTTTGCATGCCTTCACTGCTTCCGTCGAGGAATATGATATTTCCTTTGCCCACTTCCGCGAAATTCTTGATGGCTTCCGTCCACATGCTGAAGAGGATTACGTTGGTATCCAGGTTGGCCTGTTTCATTTGTTCCGCAGCCTGGCTCATACCCTTGGCCACTTCTTCACGGAAGAGAGCCACACCTTGTCCTCTTAACTGGGCCGCCTGTCTTTCTGCTTCGGCAGCGATCTTGATAGCATTACCTTCCGCCTCGGCAGCTTTGGTTTTGGTGATCAGCAATGCCTGACCTTCGTTTTCTGCAGCTGCTTTGAGGTTGTTGGAGGCTACCACACGACTCATGGAATCCATGATCGCCTGATCGAATGTGATGTCATTGATCTGTAGATCCAGCAGGTGATAACCCCAGTCTTCCAACAGGTGATCGATTTGCTCCTTGACGTATTCTACAATTTCTTTTCTTAAGCCCAGTATTTCTGCCTGGCGTTTGGTGGCTACAAAAGAACGGATGGTGCCTTCGATCGTACGGGTCAATGCCTGCATGAGATCTCTCTCTCCAATGAATTTGAAAGCAACCCGCTTGATGGTCTCTTCCTCCGCATTCTGCACGGCATACAGCAGCATGCTTTTGAAATACACATTGGCCTGGTCGGCAGTGACCGCCTGGAATTCCATTTCTACCGAGCGGTTCTGAATGGATATTTTTTTATAGATCTGTTCAATAAAGGGAATGAGTAGACGTAATCCCGGTTTGATAACCCGGCGATATTTTCCGAAAACGGTCACCACACCAATGGTTCCCTGGTTGATGGTTTTAAGTCCCAGGAAAAGGATCACCAGGACAACAAGGATCCACCAGTATTGAAATACGATGTCTTGCATAAGCGTTAATTTGATTAAAGATAATGGAAACATTTTTTCCAATTGCAAATTGCCTGCAGCGCGGGATAGCGGAAAAGGGTGGAATTTTAAACTTTCTTTAAAATCACCGGTCTGAAATGCGTCGGGCACTTATCATGTTTGGCACGAAATCTGTCAAAAGGGAACAAAACTGTAATATGAAAGCGAAATTTTTTTTGAGTTGCTTATTTTTTCTGGGTTTTATTGCTGCCCGGGCGCAGGAATCGGAGTTGTACATTAAGGGTGGATTGAATATAGCAAATGTTTCTGTCGGATCTAATGGCAGTATCGATGATGCGAAAGCCATAGCGAGTTTTCATGCCGGGCTGATGGCGGATTTACCCCTCAATAAATTCCTGGCTGTACAGCCGGCCTTGCTTTTTACGGGGAAGGGATCCAAAACACAGTCAGGTAGCTCTTCTGATCCCAACTATTTTAAAGCTACTTCACGTCCTTATTACATTGAACTTCCTGTGAACCTGGTTGTGAAGCTGCCGCTTCAATCGGATGGATCGGCTTTTTTTGCTGGTGCCGGCCCCTATGTGGCGATGGGTGTGGCAGGAAAGAACAAAGTGGAGGGAAAGATTTTCGGCGTATCCTTCAGCAATGAAAAATCCATCGATTTCAGCAATGATGATCCCACCACCGGAACGGAAGAAGGCGCCGGACTGGGAATCATCCGGAGATTCGATTACGGCCTGAACGCAACAGCAGGGTTAATACTGAACAATGTGATGGTATCTGTAAACTACGGATACGGCCTGGCCAAATTGCAATCAGGGGCCGATAACGGAACCGATAACGATAACAAGCACCGGGTATTGAGCCTTTCACTGGGTTTCCGTCTCTAAAAATCACCAGGATCAGCAATACAGGCCCTGTTGCCCGACAGGCGACAGGGTTTTTATTTACCGTTGCGGCAACGAATCTATCTTCCGGAATGTCTAAAGAACGGTTATTTTTACACCTAACTATAATTTGAGAATATGAAAAGATTTACGAGTGCTGCTGCCTTACTGGCGATTTTGTGGGTATCTGTCAGCCTGTCTGCCTGTGACAAAAACCTGAACAGCGATGCCGGTGAAGGTACTTTATTGGCCCTCAACGCCTCTCCGGGATATCCACCGGTTAATATTACTGTAGACGGCAGCCCGCTTTATTCCAGTGCGCTGGGGTTCACAAATTATACTCCTTATAAAACACTCAAAGCCGGTGCGCATAACCTGGTTGTGAAGGATGCGGTTCAGGATACCATCAAATTGCAGGGTACTTTAAACCTCATTGGAGACATCTCGCAGTCTTTCCTGATCTTCGGATCACCAGATGCCATCAACGCGATGGTGGTAACCGATAATTTTCCAACCAATATCTCAGGAAAGTCAGTGATCCGCTTTTTTAACTTCAGCCCCGGATCTCCTGTAATGGATTTCGGCATCATGAAATCGGGTAATTTCAATGCTATTTATTCAGCTCGTTCATTCGAGAACTATAACAGCGCTTTGCAGTATTCCAACTTTGGCGCGATCGATACCGGCTCTTATACTTTCAGCATTCGTATCAATGGAACCGGTGTTAACCTTTACACCTCCAATGAAATCAAATTGCAGCAGGGAAAGGCCTATACCATTTATGCCAGCGGCATCAATAACAATGCTACCTATCCGCTGAATCTGCAGGTTTTAACGCACAATTAAAAAGGAGAGAAGACGAAAAGAATGTAGTACCGGAGATCAGTGCTCGAAGAGGCATACACTGCCACCTACCCATTCTTTGTCTTTATTGTACCGGACGCCAATCATTTTACCTTTGCTTAGCCTGGCCAGGTTGATGGCCGCTTTTGGCCGGTCCCATTGATCCTTCCATAAATACATCATCCTGATTTCCGCTTTGGCAGGGATATCAGGAGTTTGAATAACATCCGCATATTTTACCTTTTTCTGAAGGATCCAGTTTTCCGGGTCCTTCACTTTTTCAATGTCTTCCTGCTTCACATCTATAACAACACCCTGGCCGGCGAAAGAAAACAATGGCTTTAAAACATAGTTTTCAAGATCGGCCGGAATCTGCTTCACTTCATTTAAAAAGAAAGTGGCCGGCACATACGGATGCCGGATAAAGGGAAGGGTAAACTTGCTGATCCGGTAAAACCAGTTAGGGTGCGGAACCCACTCCACTTCGAGGGGTTGGGTGATATCAACAAAGCTACCCAGTTTCTCCCGGTTGGCATGCAGGTCGTCGAATATAACTCGGTTGTATATACGCTTTACTGCTGTTTTCAGTCCCGTTTTTTCGTTGATATAAAACAGTTGCCGGCCTTCCTGGATCAATTCGGTAATACAAACCGGCTGGATATCCAGATAATCCCGGGTGCAATAGAAATCGATGCGTGTTTTTTGTTCGTGCGGTTTGATCTCCAGCAGGATCACATTTTCCGCAGCATGATTGCCCAGGATGATTTCCCTCAGATCGTGCAGGTATGATTCCCTGTTATAATCCATCAGGTATTGATTGTAATTGACGGGAATGCTGAAATGCCGGTTCAGTACTTCGGGGTAATAAACCTGGAAGCCGAAAAGGGTGGGAAACCCCTGCATTTCTATTAATTGGGGTTCCAGTTCGTTTTGATCGTTTACGCAAATACCGAAATCGAAAGCGATCATATGGGAGTGACCGTTTTCATTGGGAACCCGGTCGCTGGCCGGAATAGCCCTTTCAGTCAGTTGCCTGAAATTCGGATCGGTGATGACGTCGATGATACTTTCGCAGGCATCTATCAGTTTCTTCTCGAAAGCCTGGTCGATAAATACCGGTGTTTCAGCAACCCTGAATTCAATGGCTCCGGGATGTTTGCTTTGGAGGTCGTTCAGGAATGACTGGTATTTTTCGGCAGTAAAAGATTCGTTATATGCTTTGCGAATAGATGGAACCATGTTCTTTTTCTTTAGGGGAAGTTACGGAAGAATGTCAAACTGCCTGATACTTATCACTATGTTTCCACAGATGCATTTGTGGCGTGTGTACGACAAACGGGGAAGCCAAAATGTATTATTTTTGCAACCAGTATATGAAGGAAAAGAGAACCATAAAAGTGGCCATTCTTGATCTCTACGAAGGAGTAGAAAACCAGGGCATGCGTTGTATACGGGAGATACTCAACCAATATGGGGAGGAAAATGATATTGACCTGGTCTGGGATGAATTTGAAGTCCGGCTGATGCAGCAGATACCGGACATGAGCTATGATGTATTTATTTCCAGTGGCGGACCCGGCTCTCCCCTGGAAAGTGAACATACGGAATGGGAAAAAAAATATTTCCGGTGGATGGCCGACGTGGAGTCGTTTAATCAGAATGCCGACAACCCGGTTAAGAAACATGTATTGTTTATCTGTCATTCCTTTCAACTGGCCTGCCGCTATTTTGCCGTGGCAAACGTGGTGAAACGCAAATCAACGGCATTCGGGGTCTTTCCGGTGCACATGCTGGAGGAAGCAAAGATAGAACCGGTATTTGAGGGATTACAGGATCCGTTTTACGCGGTGGACAGCCGCGATTACCAGGTAATTCAACCCAATTACCAGCGCTTGCGGCAAATGGGCGCCACACTGCTCTGCATAGAAAAAGAAAGACCACATGTACCCCTGGAACGGGCTATCATGGGCATCCGGTTCAATGATACGATGATTGGTACCCAGTTTCATCCCGAAGCAGATGCCGTGGGCATGACCATGTACCTGCAAAGGGAAGACAAGAAGAAAACGGTTATCGAAAATCATGGTGAAGCCAAATGGCAAAGCATGATCACTCACCTGAACGATCCAGACAAAATTCGCTGGACCTATTCACACATCATTCCCAATTTTCTTCAATACGCGATTACTCTTCCTCAGGAAGCCTAGCTGTGTTGAATGCCTGTCCGGCTGTTCCGTTATTTTACCAGCGCCCTGAGCATTTCTTCGGCCACCAGTTTATTACCCGCATCATTCAAATGAACGCCATCAGTGGTCAGGATGCCCCTGTCTTTGTTCTGGGAATTGTTTTTCAGATTGTAGTCCAGGAAAGTCTTACGAAGATCAATTAAAGCGCAGTTGTCTTTCTGGGCGATATCCCTGATGATGGCAGCATATTTATTCAGATCGCCATCCAGTTCATTGGTAAAATCTGTTTTTTCTCCAATGGCAGCCGGTGTGCACAACAGCACCTTGATATTTTTTGCCTGCAACTTTTTGATAATCGCATGATAGAATTTTTCAAATTTGTCTGGATCGGTTCCGGTACCAAAGCTCTTCTTGTGCCAAACATCATTAACACCCACCCAGATCACAACAGTGGTCGGATTTTTAGCCAGGACATCGTCTTCCATCCTCAGGTATAGATCATATACTTTATTTCCGCCGATGCCGGCTCCGGTCAGTTGATACTGGTCGGACAGACCTTTGTTTTTTATCAGGTTTCCCAAAACGCTGATATAACCGTTCGGTTGTACTCCGGCCTGGGTGATGGAATCCCCAAAAAATACGATATGTTGTTTTTGCTGCGGCAAGTTCCAGGATACAATGGCAAACGCTAACATACAAAGGGAAAGAGTTATTTTTTTCATATACTGTCAAAAATTAGAACAGGAAAGATAAAAATTATTGCGACGCGGTAAACGGATAATCTGAATCTATGCGGGATGTCGTAAATTGGTTGTTCCCAAATACCCATCTAATTACTGCTTATGAAACAAATATTACTGTTAGCTTTTGCGGCAGGTTCGCTGGTGGCCTGTCAACAGGCCGCCGACAAGGAAATGGCAGCCGTTTCTTCTCCATCTGTAAAGGACTATTTCAATTACGGCGATACAGGTGTGCGGTCGGGCGGTGTCCGGATGATTCCCATCGAAACACCTGTGGGGAAGTTTAAAGTATGGACGAAACGCATCGGTAACAATCCCCGCATCAAGGTTCTGCTCCTTCATGGCGGTCCTGCCATGACACATGAGTACATGGAATGTTTTGAAGGATTCTTCCCGGAGCAGGGGTTTGAATTTTACGAATATGATCAGCTCGGATCCTACTATTCGGATCAGCCTTCAGACAGCAGCCTGTGGACCCTGCCTCGCTTTGTTGAAGAGGTGGAGCAGGTTAGGAAAGCGCTGTCACTCGATAGTTCCAATTTTTATTTATTAGGTAATTCCTGGGGCGGTATGCTGGCCATGGAATATGCCTTGAAATACCAGCAAAACCTCAAAGGACTGATCATCGCCAATATGATGTCGAGCTGTCCGGAATATGGAAAATACGCCGATGAAGTACTGGCCAAACAAATGGATCCGGCAGTTTTGAAGGAAGTGAGAGCGATTGAGGCTAAAGGAGATTTCGGTAACCCCCGATACATGGAATTACTGCTGCCCAACTTTTACAAGCAGCATCTCTGTCGACTGGAAGAATGGCCAGACGGATTTAACAGGTCTGGTAAACACGTCAATTCAGTTATCTATACCATGATGCAGGGCCCGAGCGAATTTGGAGTGGGAGGAAGATTAGCCAAATGGGATATTCGAGACCGCCTCAAAGAAATCAGGGTACCCACCTTAACCGTTGGCGCCCGCTTCGATACGATGGATCCCGAACACATGAAATGGATGAGTACCCAGGTACAAAAAGGAACCTACCTGTATTGTCCCAATGGAAGCCATCTGGCTATGTGGGATGACCAGAAAGTATTTATGAACGGAGTGATTGATTTTATAAAGAAAGTAGACAAAGAGAAATTGGCCAATTAGTCAATTGGTCAATCATTGTTGTCCGGGGAAATCTCAGAGCGCAAAATTGGTCAATGAGCCAATGGGCCAATTTGCCAATGAACTGCAAACCCCTAACTATAAACAGCAAACTGAATTTCAACAATAGCCGGGCTTTATTCTACCGCTGTTCACCACCGAAGAACCGAAGCTGGGCGATAGACAACGGTAACCGGGCTGTATATCGGTTACCGTCGCCTTTTTTTGTGGGACT
>JBGAHR010000092.1:0-11178 GCA_044226045.1 Chitinophagaceae bacterium | reverse complement strand
GGCATCTCCATCGCCATCTATATCAGTAACCAATAATCGATTCCACCAACCGGATCTTCGCTGTTCAAAATAATGGTCTGTCTGCTCTTCCAATTGCCTGCCGGTATTGATCAATACACGGATCGGCATCCACTCCCCTGCTAATATAAGATCAGGTTTGCCGTCCTTGTTAATGTCCATCCAGGCGGCATCATTGATCAATCCCGCTTTTGTCAGTGCCGGAGCGAAAGCAGCCGTTTGATTGGCAAAATTTCCTTTTCCATCATTCACCAAAATATAAGAGGGAGAAGACTGGGGATAAAATCCGGGAACTACTTTTCCTCCCACAAACAAATCCAAATCCCCGTCTCCATCAATGTCAGCTGCTCTTACACAGGTGCGGAATCCGGACAGAGACCGGCAGCGAAGTGCCCGAAAGAGTAAACTGACCGTTGTTGATGTAAAGATGATCAGCAGGCCCACCACCAGGGCAGCGCTGTAATAGTCTGCTTCTACAATGTATAAATCAGGATCACCGTCACTGGGTCCAATCAAAAACAAGGCATCGGTTTCCTCCGCCGGATGATTCATTTCAAGAGATTGCACCTGGAAGCTGCCGTCCTTTTTTTGAATCAATAATTTCCCAGCCTGTCCCCTTCCGCATATACATATCGTCGAGCCCGTCTTTATTCGTCACTTTCGCCTGCGGACCACAGCGGATATCTTGACTCGAGGTTGCACCTTGAAGTCGTTCACTTTTTTCGGAAACGTGCGATACAGGAATGAATGATGACGATCCGGTAAAAACATAACTAACCGGTTCAACCGGTTTGTATGGGAAACCGGATTGATAGCTGATTTTAATGCGTTGATCCGGCTGTATGTTCTTTTGAATTTGAACATTTCCATCAGGCCAGATTATTTTCAAAGAATCTATCCTAGAGAAGAAGCAAAACAAAATGAACGGGACCCTGCATAGACTGAAATCCGCAGACAGGGTAACCCCTCCAGCACGATTGTTGGATATGGCGGTATAAAGGATAAGGCGCGCGCCGAGTCCCATACTGTTTTATCTTTCATAGTCAGCGCCACATCGAGATAGTGACCGGGTAATTTATTCTCGATTGCATTGTTTCTGTAGAGATGTGCTGTTTCGTTCATGCAGTTCACTACCAAGGTCAAGGTCTCCGTCGTTGTCGAGATCTGCGCCATAGGCGGCTCCATGCGACAGGTTCTCATCGGCAAATCCGTCTGCCAGGGATCGATCGGAAAAATGAATTCCATCAGTATTTTTAAAATAATAATTATGCAGCGGGGTGGTTTTAATTCCCTGGAGCATCTGGAACGTGTGATCGCTCGATTCTCCGCTGCAAAATTTCAATCTTCATTGGCATAAAACTTTACAAAGTCGCGGTTGATCATGTCCCGACCATATCCATTGGTCACAAACAAATCTTTATAGCCGTCGTTGTCAAAATCTGCCAGCAGCGAAGACCAGCTCCAGTCGGTATTGGAGACGCCACTCAGCTGACCTGTTTCACTAAAACTATTGTTGCCATTGTTCAGCTGAAGCATGTTACGCATCAACTGGTGATGAAAGCCATTATCGACCTGGTTATTATAAAGCTCGTAGTTATCGGGGGCATATAATAACTTCTGCCGGCGGTTATCTGCGGGTAGCATATCCAACGTAAATACATCCATCCATCCGTCGTTATTGACATCGGCCACATCCGCGCCCATGGAGAAATTGGAAATATGACCCATTTGCTGCTTCAGTGATTCGGTGAAGCTGCCATTCTGGTTATTGATATAGAGATAATCTTCTTCTACGTAGTCATTGGTTACATACAGGTCGGGCCAGCCGTCGTTATTGATGTCTGATACGATCGCGCTCAGACCATATCCCAATGGATTTGACAGTATGCCGGCCTGTGCTGTAATATCCGTGAATTTATTTCCGTCGTTTCTGTACAGCCGGTCACCCGCTCCCGCGTCGACCATTTTCTTCACAAAGGCCGCATCGAAGTTTCTGAGATTTTTAATGTTGTGGTTCAGCACGAAGAGATCGAGGTCGTTGTCGCGATCAAAATCGAAGAATACTGCCTGTGTGGTGTATCCTTCATCCGCAATACCGTATGCTTCGGCCTGTTCGGTAAAAGTGAGGTTATGATTATTGATGAAGAGCTGATTTCTTCTTTGCTTTTCTTCCAGGTCGCCTGAATAGCATACGTAGATATCCAGCCATCCGTCGCCGTTGACATCTGCCACGCTCACGCCCGTTTTCCATCCTCTTCTTCCTTCCAGTCCGGATGTTTTGGTAATGTCTTCAAATTCCCAGTTGCCTTTGTTCAGGTACAGGGCATTCGGTTGCATATTGGCGGTGAAAAAAATATCCACCAGGCCATCATTGTTAAAATCACCGGTGGCTACACCTCCACCATTGTAATAATATTCGTAGGTAATGATATTGAGCGAAGGGGATTCGGTCAATTTATTCTGAAAGAGGATATGAGTCTGATCGGCGGGTTGACGGGTGAATAAGGATTGAGCCTTTAACTGGCTAACCACGCCAGACACCAGGAGGTATATTCCAATCACTGCCTTTTTCATACTAGTAAGTTAGTCCAAACATGACAAGATTATAGCAAAACAGACTGTTGATAAACAAATAACCCACCTCCGAAGAGGCAGGTTATTATTATCAAAACTCAAAAGACTGCCGGGATTATTTATCCCACCAAACCTTGGTCACGAAATTGTTCGCGCCCTGGCGGGTGATCGCTGCATCGAGGTTGGTCTTGTTAAGACCCGCTTCGCTGGCAGGATATTGCAATCTGCGTGGGATAACGCCACCGGTATAGTTACCCTGGTAGTTCACCGCAGTGAGCACAGGATAACCGGAACGGCGCCAGTTGGCGAATGGCTCATATCCATCCAGCAGAGAGGCAATGTAGTACTGAGTGTTAATAGCCTCCAGTTTCTGATCGAGTGTACCGGCTGCGGGATAGGCAACCGTTGTAGTCGCGAACGTGTTGATCGCGGCGTCATCGAACAGGGAACCAGGAGCATTGTACAGTTTCAGTTGGTTGATAGCTGATTTTACACCATCACGGAACAGCTGTTGTGCGTTGCCGGTAGTCCAGCCTCTTTCTACTGCTTCAGCGAGCAGGAAGAGTGTTTGCGAATGAGTGATGAGGAGGTTGGCCACATCAGCTTTTGCGAAATCAGAACGCAGTTGAGAATAAGAAGCCAGTGTACCTACGATGGTAGTAGCGTCTGTTCCATTGGGAAGACCTTTCTGGATAGCTACATTATCATCTTCCGTACCTACTACCGGTGAAGTTACATCTCCGGTTCTCACTACAGACAGGATCTTCAGGCGGGGATCACTGTTGGATTTCAGCAAGTCGATGAAAGTTTTGGAAAACTTAAAGGAGTTGCTGGACAGTTCCAGTCTTGATCCATTGTAATATCCCAGTACGTGGCTGGTTGGGTTATCATATACAGAAGCCAGGTGACCGATGCGGAAAGATTCAGTATAGTCGCTGAATACTCCGCCGGCAACTGCTTTTGCCACTCCGTCTTTCGCTGCATTCTGATCTGCTTTGGACATACGCATAGCCACGCGAAGCATCAGTGAATAAGCTGCTTTTTTCCAGAGTGTGATATTACCATTATAAGAAGAGATATCTCCTTTGAAAGCCTTGGACGCATCGAAGGCTTTGGCGGCAGCATCCAGATCAGTGATCATGTCGGCCAGGATGTTTTTCTGCTCGTCATATTTGGGTGCGAAGTTGCCGGTCAAAAAGCCCAGCGATGCTTCGGAATAAGGGATATCGCCATACAGGTCAGTCAATCGCAGGAAAGCAAAAGCTTTCAGAATACGACCGGCGCTGTTGTAGTTAACCAGGTCGGCATTTCCTTTTGTTTTTTCAACCAGGTTCACCAGGTTTTTGATCGCATTGCCATAGTAGGCATCCCAGAGAGCGGAAGAGTAGCCTTCATCGAAGAAGTACTTATCGCCCTGGTTCCAGCTGGTGGAAGCGAATTGTTGTACAAATTGAGTGGTATAGATCAGGTTTCCGCGCCATGCTTCGTATTCACCGCCGGAAACATCGATCATCGTGCGCGTGAAAAGCGCGTCAGTTGACAGTTCGCTCAGGTTGGTCGGATTTACATTGACCTTCTCGAAGTCCTTGGTACAACCCGTAAAGAAAAGGGCTGCTACCAGGGAGAGCTTTATAATGGATTTAGTCGTCATAATTTAAAGTTTTAGTTTCTTCAGAAATCTGTTTACAATCAGAATTTGATATTAACATTCACACCGTAAGAACGAACCGGTGGAACACCATACCACTCCAGACCCTGTCCGTTGGTTGAGTTGTAAGTGGACTCAGGATCGATATTCGGAACATATTTCTTCAGGATGGCCACGTTACGGGCAACCAGGGAAACAGAAGCTCCTTTGATCGGAGATTTACCCAGGAAGGCAGTTGGAACGCGATATCCCAGGATGATCTGGCGAAGTTTGATGAAATCTGATTTGTAAATGAATTCGGAAGAAATATTCAGACCTACAGTCTGATAATAAGTCTGTGCATCTACTTTAGTAGTATTCGGAGTTCCGTTGGCATTTACACCCGGGAAGATAGCGCCACCGTCACGACCGGTCAGGGTCATTTGAGTGAGACCACGGTAAGTACCGAAGTCGTTCGTACCGCTATACATGACGCCGCCGAACTTACCATCAATGAGGAAGCTCATGAAGAATGATTTGTAACGGAATTCGTTATTCAGACCCATAGTAGTAGGTGCAACGCCTGTACCATAAGCTTTCAGATCACCACGCTGAGGCAGGCCATTGTTCAGGATCAGCTGGCCTTTTGCATCACGCAGATAATCGAACGCCATCACCTGGCCATATTGCTTACCAGTGATCTGATCTACAAACGCAGTCAGTGAACGGGCATTGGCAATACGGGCACTGGTCAATTGATCAGAGATCTTTTCAACTACGCCTTTGTTATAACCAACGTTGTAAGAAACATCCCAGCTAAAGTCTGAAGTTTGTATCGGCGTACCATTCAGCAACACTTCAACACCTTTGTTGCTCACTTCACCCACGTTCAGCAATACGCTGTTGAAACCGGAAGTTTGTGAGATCTGGCTGCTCACGATATCGTTTGTAGTCTTTTTGTTGTAAACAGACAGGTCGATACCGAGGCGATTCTTGAGGAATCTTGCTTCAACACCAAACTCAACAGTGCTTACTTCATAAGGAAGCAGGCCTTTGTTAGGAATAGTTCCTGTTCCAATGGCACCTACCGGCAAACCATTGTACGGGTTACCCAGGCTGTAAGGCAGTGTCAATCCATAAGGATCGCGGTCGCCACCTACTTTAGCCCATGAAGCGCGCACCTTGGCATAATCAAATATGCTTGGCAGCTTAACGGCATCAGACAGGATAAAGCTGGCTGCTACGGAAGGATAGAAGATAGACCAGTTTTCAGGAGACAGGGTAGAATACCAGTCGTTACGGCCTGTAACGGTCAGGTATAAATAACGGTTGTAAGACAATTCAGCAGAACCGAAGAGAGAATTGATTCTCTTTTCGCTGTAATTATAATAAGGATTCTTTGTTTGCAGGTTGCTCACGTGATAGAAACCAGGAGCAAAGAAGTTATCACCATTCACTCCCTCTGTTTCATCTACCTGGCGCATGGCGTTACCACCAACGAAGGCATCGATACCGAATTTGCTGCCGAGGTTCTTTTGCGCACCTACCAACCATTCTGCGTTGAATTCGCGGAAACGACCGGTAGACTGATCATTGATCTGACCACCCGGAGCGTACTGAGTACCGGTAGGAGTTATTTCAAAATTGTAACGAGTGTATTGATCTGTACCCAGGCGACCACGTACATACAGCCAGCTCAGCAGGTTGTATTTTGCTTCGATAGCGCCGATCAGACGATCTCTTGAATCCTTCTGCTGGAATACGTCAGTTGCCCAATATGGGTTCGTTACGTAAGGGTTTGCGTTGAATTTGTTCTCTCCACCTGTTGAGTTATACAAAGCTGTTTTGAATGTTTCCACATCCCAGCTGGTTGGCATCAGACCCACGGTGAAGTTCGCGTTACCGGGAGAGTCAGACAGACGAGGGCGGTTCTTCACGCGCTCACGAATGTAACGTAGGCTCACGTTTACGCTCAGCTTATCGATCGGGTTGAAAGTGGTATTCAGGGAGAAGTTGTTTCTGCGAAGTGTTGAATTCGGAACAATGCTCTTGTTGTCCAGGTCAGACATAGAGAAGTTGTAAGTCATTTTATCGCCGCTTCCGTAGAGGGTTACAGAATTGGTGAAATTGGTTCCGGTATTGTAGAACTTCTTGATATTGTTGGAATGTCCAACATAAGGTCTTTCCACACCATCCCAGTTCATGGCCGGAGATCCATCCAGCTTGCCACCCCAGCTGTTGAGGTTGATGTTATTGGCTCCGTCGAGGGTAGTGGGTTTCACCCCATTGATACCATGACCGTATTGATACTGCCAGTCTGTGTGATCGATCACACTTTCCGCTACGAAGTTGCTGTTGATCTCGATGCCCATTCCTTTCTTCTTGGAACCTCTTTTGGTAGTGATCAGGATCACACCGGTAGAAGCGCGTGAACCGTAGAGGGCCGCAGCGTTCGCGCCTTTCAGTACAGATACGCTTTCAATTTCGTCCGGGTTGATCATCTGGATACCATCACCGGCATCTCTTCCACCCCACTCACCGGCATTACCACGGTTAGAGTTGTCGATGGGAATTCCGTCGATTACATACAGGGGTTGGTTGTTACCAAAGATGGAGGTGTTACCACGGAGGATAACGCGGGAAGAACCACCGGCACCGGTTGCAGTGCTGGTTACGTTCAAACCGGCTACTTTACCCACCAGGTTGTTCATGAAGTTGTTGGAGCGGGCTTCTGTCAGCTCTTCGCCTTTCACTTCACTGAGTGCATAACCCAGGGCTTTTCTTTCCTTGCGGATACCCAGGGCCGTTACTACTACCTCATCCAGTTGACGGGCAGACTCATTTAATTGAATGGTAACAGTGTTGCTGTTGGCCTCTACGGTTACTTCGCGATTGGCGAAACCGATAGAGGAAACTTCCAGTACAACCCGGCCGGAAGGAACGGTCAGGGAGAACTTACCGTCTGCATCGGTGGTGGTGGAAGTGTTTTGTCCTTTTACTTTTACGGTAGCAGAAATGATCCCAGTATTTGATTTGGCATCTACTACCACTCCATTGAGTTGACGCGTCTGTGCAAATGCGCTGACATAAGCGAGAAAGCACATCGTCAGGATGAGAATCCGTCTCATTTGAATTGGGTTTTGGTTTAAACAATTTGGTTGCTTTGCACGGCTTTATGCCTCTGCCGGCTCCAGAGGTTTTATTTATCAGATTTTTCCCTCTCAAAATTTTCCATCACCAACGCCGCGGCTCCGATCAGTTCTGCATCATGGCCCAATGCCGATACCTGCATTTTGGTATGGGCGCCGAGCCTGGGAATACAGTGTTCAATCAAAGCCTGGCGTACAGGTATTTCCAGGATATTACCCAGTGCGGATCCTCTTCCGCTGATAATGATCAGCTCGGGATTCAACACATGGATCAGGATGGCTGCTCCCCGACCAATATTGTATCCTGCTTCAGATACCAAACCGATCGAGAACTTGTCACCTTTACGGGTAGCGGCTATCAATGACTCCAGACCTGTTTCCAGGTCTGCTTTTTCAAACGCAACGGCATCCAGGCTGCTGAGTTTACCAGTTCTTAATCCTTCTCTTGCTTTTTCTACAAGAATAGTCATCGACGCTTCCGTTTCCAGGCAACCGCTCTTTCCGCATCCACAGAGTTTGTTGTTCTGGAAAAGCGGAATATGACTGAACTCCCCCGCAAATCCATTATACCCCCTGAACAACTTGCCGTCGAGAATCATTCCCAAACCTATTCCCCAGCCTACGTTGATCACCATCACATTGCTCTTGTTGCCCACACCCCCAAACTTCAGTTCCGCCAGAGCAATCAGACTTGAGTCGTTATCGATAAATACCGGCAGTTTCAATTCGGCCGACATATACTTCGACAAACTCTCACTTCCCAGACTGTTGATATAGGTATAGTTCAAACCCTCTTTGGCGTTCACGAAACCGGGCATCCCAATGCCGATACCTATGATCTTATGGCGGTCCACACCGCTCTGATGAATAAACTGCTCAATGTGTTGGGTCAGGATTTTTAAAGCCCCCGGATTATCATGTAAGGGCAGGTCGAACTTTTCGACCCCGGTAACATACTTGTTCTGCATATCCACCAGGGCAATCCGGGTAACAAACTGGTCCATAGCCACCGATACCATGTACATCATAGAAGACTTGATTGTATATAATGATGGCCGGCGACCACCACTGGACGGGCCAAAGCCCGTATCCTCTATCCAGCCTTCCTCCAGTAGTTCCTCAATGATCTTGTTAGTGAGAGGTATACTTTTCTTGATCAAAACACTCAACTCGGTACTGGAAAGTACTCCGGAAAAATACAAATGCTTAGCTGTTAGCTTTTTATAATGAAGCATTTTGTCATGACTTCCCATGCGTACCGTTAGAGTTGTTGATTTAATGGGGTTAAAAGTAAACTATATTTTAAAAACCCATTAAAACTTTTTTAAAATTTTATAAAGTAAGAGTTTCTTTCTAAAGAATTCGCTGCTTGGTAAGTAAAATTTTTGAGGAGCGGTTGATGGTGGAAAATTAAATGAAGGTGAATCATAGACCTGTTTACTACATTCGAAGAATAATTCATTATTAACCAACACTCATGAGCCTGCTGATTGTTGCCTGCGCCATTTTCCTGCTTATTTTATTAATTACATGGGCGAAGTTTAATCCCTTCCTGGCCTTCCTGCTGGTGTCCCTGCTGGCCGGTATCTGGCTGGGAGTGCCTCTCGCTGACCTGACCAGGTCTGTCAAAAAAGGAATCGGCGACATGCTGGGAGAGCTGGTTATTATTATATGTATCGGAGCGATGTTGGGAAAATTGGTGGCAGACAGCGGCGCAGCCCGAAAGATATCCGATGTGCTCATGAAAACTTTTGGCGAAAAATATTTTCAGTGGGCGATGATGATTACCGGTTTCATTGTGGGGATTCCCCTGTTCTACAGCGTTGGTTTTGTATTGCTCATTCCCCTGATATTTTCGGTCGTCTATCAAACCAAATTACCGGCGGTGTACGTGGGTGTGCCCATGCTGGCAGCCTTATCGGTAACCCATGGCTTCCTGCCGCCGCATCCATCCCCTTCCGCACTGGTGACCCAGTTCCACGCGAATATGGGGACTACCCTTTTATATGGAATCATGATCTCCATTCCGACGATCATCATCGCCGGACCCCTGTTTGCAAAAACATTGAAGGGAATCAAATCCGCTCCCCTGCAAGCCTTTCAACCGAAAGAAATTGATGCCGCCTCCCTTCCCGGCACCACCAATAGCTTTATCTCTGCATTGCTTCCGGTCATCCTGCTGGTGATAACCACTGCACTTCCCTACCTCATTACATTGGAAGGGATGGCCAAAACAGTCTTGACTTTCCTGGGCGATTCAGTGATTGTTATGTTTCTTTCCCTGTTGATCGTCACGTATACGCTGGGTATCGCCAATGGCAAAAAGATAAAAGATATCATGAACCTGTATGGCGAGTCAGTAAAAGATGTGGCACTCATCTTACTGATTGTGGCGGGGGCCGGCGCTTTTAAAGAAATACTGGTGGCCAGCAAGGTTGACAAAAGTATTGGTGAAATGCTTCGGGGCCTATCCATCAACCCGCTGGTATTGGGCTGGATGATGGCCGCACTCATTCGCGTATGCCTGGGTTCAGCCACTGTTGCAGGTCTGACAGCCGCCGGTATCATGTACCCGGTCGTTGCAGGGTCTGGTGTCGATCCGAACCTGATGGTACTTTCCATTGGCGCCGGCAGCCTCATGTTCAGTCATGTAAACGACTCGGGATTCTGGCTTTTCAAGGAATATTTCAATCTCTCCATAAAAGATACCATCCGGTCCTGGTCAATCATGGAAACAATTGTTGCGATCATGGGATTGATAGGTGTGTTAATTTTGGACATCTTTATATAAACAATCATGAATACAAGAACAATCGAACAGAAATTACAGGAACTGGGACTTGAATTGCCGAATATTCCTCCTTCAAAAGGAATTTATAAGTCCTGCCTCACTGTGGGCAACCTGGTGTATGTATCAGGACATGTGTCGATCAATACCGATGGCAGCTTTATTACCGGCAAAGTCGGACAGGAAGTAGATGACGAAGAAGCAAAACGGGCGGCGCTTCAATGCGGATTGGCCATTCTTACTTCTTTAAAAAATCACCTGGGATCACTCGATACCATCAAAAGAGTCGTAAAAATTCTGGGTATGGTAAATGCGGTTCCGGATTATACCAAACACGCGCTGGTAATAAACGGCTGCAGCGAATTGTATGTACAATTGTGGGGAAATGACCAGGGAAAAGGTGTTCGAAGCGCAGTAGGTATGGGTTCCTTACCCAATAATGTGGCTGTTGAAATTGAAGCGATCTTTGAGATCTGATAGCGGATATTTAAAAGCAAAAAATGGAAAAAGAAGATATTCTCCAACTGGCCCGCGTGCAGGGACTATTGCCTCCTTTCAATCACACGGATCTGAAAGCGGCCAAAAATATTCTTAGCGCCATTTACGCGGGCGGACTTCGCATCATTGAATTCACCAACAGGGCAGATAACGCACTCGATGTTTTTGAAGAACTGGTTGTATTTGCCAAGAAAAATCTTCCCGACCTGGTCGTTGGCGTAGGCACGATCATGAATGCCAAACAGGCCAAACAATTTCATAAGGCGGGTGCTCAATTCATTGTTGCTCCTACGCTCAATCTCGAAGTGGGCGCTTATTGTTCGAAACAAAACCTGTTCTGGTGTCCGGGTGCCGGTACAGCCACCGAAGTGGTGCAGGCTCACGACTGGGGAGCTTCCCTAGTGAAAATCTTTCCGGCAGAAGTGTTGGGAGTAACCTTCATTAAAGCGCTGAAGGGACCTTGTCCCTGGACAAGAGTGATGCCTTCCGGCGGAGTAACCATGGATGAAAACAACCTGAAGCAA
>JBGAHR010000010.1:0-108735 GCA_044226045.1 Chitinophagaceae bacterium | reverse complement strand
GTATCCACGATTGAACATGGAGATGACGGAAATCCGGAAGTTTACAAACTGATGAAGGAAAAAAATGTTGCGCTCTGCGCTACCCTGGCTGCGGGTGAAGCCAATGCACAATACAAGGGCTGGAAGAAAGGAGTGGATCCCGAACCTGCCAATATCACACACAAGAAAAAAACATTTCAGCTGGCGTTGCAGGCAGGTGTCACCATCTGTATGGGCGGAGATGTGGGAGTGTATACACATGGCGACAATGCCCGTGAAATGGAACTGATGGTAGAGTATGGAATGAGTCCTCTTGAAGTGCTCAGATCTGCAACCAGTGTGAATGCCGACGTGTTCGGTTACGGAAACAAAATTGGCAGAATACAAAAAGGGCTACTCGCCGACCTGGTAGCCGTTGAAGGCGATCCCGGCACAGACATAAAAGCGATCAGAAAAGTGGTGATGGTGATGAAAGGAGGGAAGGAAATAAAGTAATAGACGGGGATTACGGATGACGGATTACGAATTACGAATTACGGATGATCGATTACGGATGATGGATTACTGACGAAGAACTATTTCAATTAAGTGAATAATATACCACAGCTTATTAACTAATTAGCACCTCAACCTTTTCACTAATTAGTAGGTTGCACTCTGAATTTTCAATCCGTAATTCGTAATCCGTCATCCGTCATCCGTCATCCGTAATTCGCAATCAACATTGGCAAATTACTACAGTACTCCTTTTGTCGAAGGCAGGTAATTCGACAGCGGGTCTCTTTTTACAGCCATCCTGATGGCTTTGGCAAAGGCTTTGAAAATAGCTTCTATCTTATGATGCTCATTATCGCCGTGGCATTCAATATTCAGGTTGCATTTGGCTGCATCACTGAACGATTTGAAAAAATGAAAGAACATTTCGGTGGGCATCTCTCCTATCTTTTCCCTTTTGAATTCAGCATTCCACACCAGCCAGTTCCTTCCGCCAAAATCAATCAAAACTTTGGCATCGGCCTCATCCATCGGTAAGGCAAAACCGTATCGCTCCATCCCTCTTTTATCGGCCAGGGCTTTGGCAAATGCCTCTCCGAGCGCAATACCGGTGTCTTCGATTGTATGGTGCTCGTCGATGTGAAGGTCGCCACGGGCTTCTATCATCAAATCAATTTTGCCATGACGGGCTATCTGATCCAACATATGATCAAAGAATCCGAGACCGGTATGAATATCCGATTTCCCACTGCCGTCCATGTTTACCTGAATGCTGATCCTGGTTTCATTGGTATTTCTTTCGTGCGTCACCTTTCGCAATCCCAGTTTCAGGAAAGAATAGATATCACTCCATTTGTCTGTTTCCAGGGCAACAGTTTGTTGACGGAGATCGGCCAGTTTATCCTGTATTTCTGCACTGCCCAGTTGCGGATCGAGGTTTATCCAAATGGCCTTGCACCCCAGATTTTTTGCCAACTGCACATCGGTGATGCGATCTCCGATAACATAAGAATTGCTAAGATCGTAGGCAGGATTGTCTATAAATCGCGCGAGCATTCCGGTTCCCGGTTTGCGCGTAGGTGCGTTCTCGTGGGGAAAGCTCCGGTCGATGCACACTTCGGAAAAGATAATTCCTTCGCCTTCCAGCGATTTCATAACGAGGTTGTGAAGCGGCCAGAAGGTGTCTTCCGGAAAACTCTCCGTGCCTAACCCATCCTGGTTGGTGACCATTACCAGCTCAAAATCCAGTTCGCGGGCAATGCGCGACATGAATTCAAACATGCCGGGAAAAAAGGTCAGCTTCTCAAAGGAATCCAGCTGATAGGTTGGTGGGGCTTCGTGAATCAGGGTTCCGTCCCGGTCTATAAACAATACACGCTTCATGTAAATACAATGATATGGGTTGATGTGAAATTATTTTTTGGCTCTCTGCACCTTTACCTCCGCGGGAAGTACTGCGCTGGCTTTGTTGCCAAAGCTGTTTCGTACAAAGGTGAGCACGTCGGCAATCTGCAGGTCACTCAGCGCCCCTTCCTGTGGTGGCATGGCGTTCTGAAAAGTATCGCCATCAATTTCGATCTCTCCGCCGGGCAATCCTTTTAGTACAATTTTGATCAGCTGTTTTTTGTCGCCCAGCACCCACTTTGTTTTGACAAGCGGAGGAGCCATACGTGGAATGCCGGCGCCATCAACCTGGTGACAGGCGAGGCAAACGGTTTGGTATACTTTCTCCCCTCTCGCGATTGATTGTTTCAAAGCAGAAGGCTTGGGTTGTGTAAAGGAGAAAAAGACAGTGCTCAGGGCAAAGGCCAGCACTAACAAGATGGTTGGTTTCATGTTCCTTTAATCGATATTTTTTACAAAGTATAGGAATTGCTGCGGAAGCAACTTCGATTATTTATTATAGGAAATCTTCCAGACGCTTCCCTTGTTATCGTCTGTTACATAGATAGAGCCGTCGGGAGCCTGTGCCAGTCCGCAGGGACGATGAAGCGCCCGGTTGATATTGGGTCCGGCAAATCCATCTGCAAACACTTCCCATTTACCATCCGGCATACCGTTCTTCATCGGCTGAAAAACGATAAAATAGCCGGCCTGTGGCTCCGGTGTACGATTCCACGATCCATGAAATGCAATGAAGGCTCCATTCCGGTATCTTTCAGGAAACTGATTTCCGGTATAAAACAACAGGGCATCTGGTGCCAGGTGACCCGGGTACTGCGCAATTGATTTTTCCTTTCCGGCACAAACATCTTCTTTTTCCCGATTCCCTCCATATTCTGGATTCAACAGTTTCTTTTGCTTGGCATTGTCAAAATAACAATAGGGCCATCCGTAATCCCCGTCTTTTTTGATCCGGAACATTTCCTCAGCCGGATTTTCGGCTCCATCCTGTTGTGTATAATACTGTGGGTAATTCTGGAACAAGAGGTCCCGGCCATGCTGCATCACATAGAGCGCATTGGTTTGATTGTTCCAGTCGAGCCCGACCACGTTTCGCAGGCCAGTCGCATACTTTACGCCATCTTCCTGCCGTTGGTTGAGCCGATCGGCCCTGAATTGCCAGATACCGCCGGCCATTACCAGCCAGGGGCAGGGATTGGTGTGCGCGGGATCTTCCTGGCAGATATTGGAGGGCGCCCCAATGTTGACATATATATTTCCGTCATTATCGAGTGCAATTGATTTGGAAGCATGATGACCGCCTTTCCTGAACAATCCTTTCACAATTGTGTCTGGCTTTGCCGCATTGGTTATGTCACCGGTAGCGGAGAGAGTGTAACGATAAATATCTTCATCGGAGCTGGCATACAGATAATTTCCCTTGATGG
Source organism: Chitinophagaceae bacterium (assembly GCA_044226045.1). Lineage (GTDB taxonomy): Bacteria > Bacteroidota > Bacteroidia > Chitinophagales > Chitinophagaceae > Endoryza. Next base: position 105,430 of record JBGAHR010000010.1, on the reverse strand, counting down.
TAATACCGGTACCTGTGTAATTTCCGAACGAAAGGGTATCATCTGCCTTTCCGTCCTTGTTAGTATCCCGGAGCCGGAGAATGCCTTTTCCATTGCGCAGCCTTTCCAGTTTAATAAACACATCTCCGTTCTTGTTCACTACAATGTGACGGGCACGACCGGTGTTCTCGGCAAACAGGGTGGTTGTAAACCCGCTTGGAACGGTCAGCGTCACATCATCAAAGAATATTTTCTTTTTGGTCGCTTTAATAAAAGACAGTGCCGCCAGTGCGGTAATCAGGATGACCAGAAATTTCCAACCTTGTTTCATGATGATCTGTTTATGATTTGGAGAATTGATTCAATGCTTCAATCAATTGTTCGTTTTCACGGGCGGTACCAATAGTGATTCGCAGGCAGCCTTCACACAATTGAACTTTGCTCCGATCCCTTACTACGATTCCTTTGTCCAGCAGGTACGCATAAATCTTGCCAGGCTCGGTCACCTTTACCAGCAGGAAGTTGGCATCGGACGGAAATATATGCAACACTATCGGAATGGCGTTCAATTTTTCAGCCAGTTCATCCCGTTGTTTCACAATTTCCCGGATCATGTCGTTCACCTGTCCCACTTCTTCGAGGGCCTGCAAGACCAGCTCCTGCGAAGCCTGGTTGATGTTGTAAGGAGGTTTGATCTTGTTCATCACTCCGATAATTTCTTCCGACGCAAAAGCCATGCCCACCCTCAGCGCAGCCAGGCCCCAGGCTTTGCTGAGTGTTTGCATCACCACCAGGTTAGGATAATCTTTCAACTCCTGGATAAAAGAACGATGTCTTGAAAAATTAATATACGCTTCATCTATAACTACCAGGCCGAAATAATTGTTGAGAATAGCTTCTATATCTTCCTTGAGCAGTGAATTTCCCGTGGGATTATTGGGAGAGCAGAGAAATATGATCTTGGTATGATCGTCTATAGCGTCTTCGATCGCCGGCAGATCCAATTGAAAATCGCTGGTCAGTGGCGCCTTTTTTACCTGCACATTATTAATGTCTGCACTGACCTGGTACATGCCGTAAGTGGGCGGCGTTATCAGGATGTTATCCACCCCTGGTTCGCAGACAGCCCGTATCAGCACGTCGATACATTCATCGCTTCCATTGCCCAGGAAGATCTGGCTTGCGGGCACTCCTTTGATCTCTTCCAGTTTTTCCTTTACCTTTTTTTGCAAAGGATCGGGATACCGGTTATACCATTTGCGCAAGGGAGAGCCAAGGCTGTTCTCATTCGCATCGAGGTATACACTGGCTTCCCCTTTAAATTCATCCCTTGCGGAAGAGTACGGTACCAGCTTCCTTATGTTGTCGCGCAATAATTCGTTCAAATCAAACATAGTGAAGATATTTTTCAATCGACCATCCGGCCGATCCGTTTATGATTCAATCAATTTCTTTTGAAAATGAAACCCGATAATCTGATAACCTTCATTGATCCAGAACTTCTGCCCGCCGGTATTGGAAACATAGCAGTTCAGTTCGCTGGCGATACAGCCTTTGGAACGGGCATACGCATAGATCCAGTTCATCATCTGCTCTCCTATTCCTGTTCCCCTGTAGTCCGGATGAATGATTACATTATCCGGTTCCACATGTTTGCCCACATAATACTTGGTAAGAAACCATAATCCGCAAATGCCTGCCAGACGATTGCCGTCGAATACTCCTACACATTCGTACCCCTGCCGGATCATTTCTTCCAATCGTTCTTCGAGGGTTTCAACGGGTATGCTATCATTCAGCAACCGCAGAAAAGGAATGATCATTGGTAAATCATCCTTTGGAATCAGCCTTATGTCGATCGAAGATGTCATATCATCAAAATTTTTACATAAAACAATGGGCTTACCCTGATCCATTCATTTATCAGACCAGCCGAACTTTGACTGCCATGGCATGGGCTTCCAATCCTTCTGCTTCGGCCATGGCCACTACCGTGGGCGCTATGGCCTGCAAACCTTCGGTTGATAGTTGCTGGTAGGTTATCTTCTTTACAAAACTGTCTACACTAACGCCACTATAGGCTTTGGCAAATCCATTGGTGGGCAGTGTATGATTGGTTCCGCTGGCATAGTCACCCACTGACTCCGGCGAATAGTTTCCGATGAATACAGAGCCCGCATTCACAATCTGGTCGGCCAACTCCACAGCTTCAGCACAGGAGAGAATCAGGTGTTCGGGCGCGTATTCATTGATCAACGCTACAGCCGCCTGCCTGTCTTTTACCACAATCGCCTTGCTGTTGCCGAGTGCTTTCGTGGCGAGTTCTTTTCGGGGAAGGGTTGATAATTGCTTATCGAGTGAACTGAATATGGCGGGCAATATTTTTTCATCAACAGTAACCAATAACACCTGGCTGTCTGCTCCATGCTCTGCCTGGCTCAACAGATCAGCAGCCACAAACGAAGGAACAGCGGTTTCATCAGCCAGCACAGCCACTTCACTGGGTCCGGCGGGCATGTCTATTGCTACACCTTCCTGCTGCACCAATTGCTTGGCAGCTGTGACATACTGATTTCCCGGGCCGAATATTTTATACACCTGCGGAATGGTTTCGGTGCCGTATGCCATGGCGCCAATTGCCTGAACGCCCCCCACTTTAAAGATGCGGGTGATACCGACATATTTTGCGGCGTACAAAATAGCCGGGTGAATGACGCCTTCATTGGAGGGTGGTGTACAAAGAATGATTTCAGGACACCCGGCCAATCGGGCCGGAATGGCCAGCATGAGTATAGTGGAAAACAATGGCGCTGATCCGCCCGGTATATACAAACCCACTTTTTCAATCGGAACTGATTTACGCCAGCACTTTACCCCCGGCATAGTTTCAACGGGTTCCACTGCACCGAGCTGTGACCGGTGAAAACGGGCTATATTTTCCGCAGCAGTTTGTATGGCTTTTTTTAATTCATCGGGCAGTAACTTTTCTGCGGATTTAATTTCCTTCTCGGTTACTTCCAGTTTCCGCAACGATACCTTGTCGAATTCACGGGTATATTTTTTGACTGCACGGTCTCCTTTGGTTTTGACAGCCTGCAGAACCCTGGCGACTGTTTTCTGCAATGATCTGTTATCCAACGCGGGTCTTTGCAAGATGGATTTCCAGTCTGATCGTTCGGGAAATGTATAGGTTTTCATCTTTGATAAGCGGTTAAAGATTCAATAAACACTAAATCACCATTTTTTCAATGGGCACTACCAGTATACCCTGCGCTCCGGCAGCTTTCAGTTTTTCAATCCTGTCCCAGAATTCATCTTCATTCAATACACTGTGCACGCTGCTCCAGCCGCTCTCGGCCAGGGGCAATACGGTCGGACTTTTCATGCCGGGTAGCAAGGAAATGATCTCTTTCAGTTTGTCGTTCGGCGCGTTCAGCAGTACATATTTGTTGCGCTTGGCTTTTTTAACAGCCCTGATCCGGAACAATAGTTTATCCAGCAATTGAAGTTGCTCTGTTCCCAGTGTTTTGTTACGGATCAGGACTGCCTGCGATTTCAATATTGTTTCAACTTCCTTGAGTCCATTCATAAACAGAGTGGATCCACTGCTAACCAGGTCAGCTACTACATCGGCGAGACCGATTCCCGGTGCAATTTCAACGGATCCGCTGATTTCATGTATATCGGCATTGACCTGGTATTTGGAGAGATAGCTGTTAACCAGGAAGGGATAGCTGGTAGCAATTCTTTTTCCCTGCAGCGATTGAACGCCATCATACTCCTGTCCGCGCGGGATGGCGATCGCGAGCCTGCATTTGCCAAAACCCAATTCTTCCACCGATTCTACCACTTTGTTCTTTTCGAACAGCACGTTTTGTCCAACAATTCCAATATCCGCCACTCCATCTTCCACATATTGAGGGATATCGTCATCACGCAGAAAAAATACTTCAAGAGGAAAGTTGTCGCTTTCTGTTTTCAGGCGGTCTTTCACATTCCGCAGGTCGATACCACATTCCTTCAGCAATTGTACCGAGTCCTCATACAACCGACCCGATTTCTGAATAGCGATTTTTAGTTTCATATCTGATTTCTTTTATAGTCAATTTGCCAAGAGTGCATTATAAAAACAAAAAAGGGCTTACCGAAGTAAGCCCTGCATATCGTGAACATACAATACATCTCCGGCTTACCTGGCAGGCAAGTTATGATGATGATGTGTATGTGCGTTTTGATTCATTGCGATGCAAAGATATAGGCCGATCGGGTTTCGCCCAAAATTTTGTTGAAGGGCTTTCGACATTCCTGTAAAAACCAACACTTGTTTGTCCATTAGTTCAGTAAATTCGACCAAACTAACCATATGAGAATAACGCTTTTTTTTCTGTCCTTCCTCCTCTGTGTGCAGCAAACAACCCATGCCCAGAAAACAGTCTGGAAACTGGTCTGGAGCGACGAATTCAATTATAAAGGCCTGCCGGATCCTCAAAAATGGAACTATGATGTGGGAGGTCATGGCTGGGGCAATAATGAACTTCAATATTATACGGAAAAACGACTTCAAAACGCCCGTGTAGAAAACGGCCTGCTGATCATTGAAGCCATCAAAGAAAAAATGGAGGGAAAAGAGTACACCTCCGCCCGGCTGGTTACCAAGGGAAAGGGCGACTGGCAATATGGTAAAATTGAAGTGAGGGCAAAAATACCCGATGGCAGAGGCACCTGGCCTGCTATCTGGATGCTGGGAAGTACAACTCCCCTGAAATGGCCCGACGATGGTGAAATTGACATCATGGAGCATGTTGGCTTCAACCCCCATTATTTTCATGGAAGCATCCACTGTAAAAAGTTCAATCATGTTATTGGCACCCAAAAAACAGATACAGTGATCATCAACGATTGCTTTGAAAAATTCCATGTGTTTGGCGTGGAATGGGATGCCGAAAAAGTACAACTCTATGTCGACGGCATCATCTATTTCACTTTCAGAAACGAACATTCCGGGTACAATGCCTGGCCTTTCGACAACAAGATGCATCTGTTGCTGAATATAGCAGTGGGTGGAAACTGGGGTGGCGCCAAGGGAGTGGATGAATCCATCTGGCCTAAAAAAATGTTGATAGATTATGTGAGAGTTTTTCAAAAACAGTAAACGGGGTTTTATCTTCAGTATTCATTTTTCAAACTTCATATTATGAGAAAGATCCACCAATATTTTTGGCTGTTTCTCCTGCTGATAACCGTTCGGGTTTCGGCACAGGACGACTTCAGTTACCAGACTCCACCCAAAGACATCTATGATCTTGTGATGGCAAAACCCACACCGGGGGTAAGCATTAACAGTCATGGTGACTGGATGATTCTGCTGGAAAGAAGTACGTTCCCTTCGATAGAGGAACTGGCCCAACCGGAACTCCGCATTGCGGGTCTCCGAATCAATCCAAAAAACTTCGGGCCCAGCCGCAGCGGTTATTCCGTAAATATCCAATTGAAGAATATCAAAACACGCGAAACATTCTCCATCAGCGGACTTCCCGAAAATATGCGCGCCTCTTCCATACAGTGGAGTCCGAATGAAAAGCAAATAAGTTTTATAAATAGCACCAATGACCGAATTGATCTTTATGTCATTGATATTGCCCAGCGCAGCGCCAGAAAAGTGAATACGGCCCCACTCAATACCGTCTTGGGAGGAAGCTATAGCTGGATGGGAAACGACAAGCTGATTTATAAAACAGTTCCTGCCAATTACCGCAAATATCCCGAAGCGCCGCCTGCTCCCAAGGGACCGGTAGTGCAGGAAAACCTCGGCAAAGCCGCTGCCAGCCGAACCTACCAGGATCTCATCAAGAATGCCCATGACGAAGATCTTTTCGACTATATGGCCATGGCCCAACTGGTGGTGAACGACTTCAAAACTGAAACAGCCATCCGTCAACCTGCGATTTATTCCGGCATATCCGTTTCACCGGATAATAATTATGTATTACTGGAAACCATCGACCGGCCTTTTTCTTATCTGTTTCCTGTCAGTGGCTTCCCCCATACCGTAGCCGTCATGTCGGCCAATGGCGGACTGTATGATATACTGGTAAAAAATCCTTCCCAGGAAGGACAGCCCATCGGATTCGATGATGTGGTTAATTTCCCACGCGATTTCGATTGGAGAGACGACAAGCCTGCCTCTATTATATACACCCTTGCCCTCGATAAAGGCCTGGGCAGATCTAAAGCTGAATATAGGGATGCAGTGTATGAAATAACACTTCCCAACTATGGTAAACTGGTGGCAGAGCCCCCCATAGGAATGAAGGGTGATTTGAAAAATGTAATGAAATCGGGCGTAGAACTTTTTAAAACGCAGCGAAGGCTACGCAACATTGTATGGGGTGATGATCAGCTTGCCCTGGTTTATCAATCCATGACCTTCGATCGCAAATTGCAGGTGTATGCATTCAATCCATCGGGCAAACAGATGAACCTGGTACATGAAAGAAGCAGTAACGATGCGTACAGCGATATCGGCTCACCCATGCTTACCCGAAACAGTTACGGAAGAAACGTGCTGCTCCGTTTCAAGAACGGAAATCTGCTGCTGCGTTCACAGGGCGCTTCACCCGAAGGAGATATGCCTTTTGTGCAAAGTTTTGACCTCGCTACCAAAAAAGGAACGATTCTCTGGCGGTGTACGGCGCCCTACTATGAATACGTAGTAGATGTACTAGATGCGGAGAACGGGGTATATCTCACTTCACGCGAAAGCACAAACGAAGTTCCGAATTATTACATCAGGAACCTGAAAAAGAAGATAGCGCCGATCGCCATCACCGATTTCAAAAACCCTTATCCGCAACTCGAGGGAGTGGTGAAACAGAAAATATCGTATAAAAGAGAAGATGGCATTGACCTGACGGGGGACCTGTACCTTCCCAAAGGATACAATAAGGAAAAAGACGGTCCGCTTCCGGTTGTGATGTGGGCCTATCCCAGGGAGTATAAATCTGCAGCCGATGCTGCCCAGGTTCGGGGATCAAGGTACCTGTTCACCAGGCTGAACTGGGCCTCTCCCATTTTCTGGATCACCCAGGGTTATGCAGTCCTCGACAATGCTGAAATGCCCATTGTAGGAGAAGGAGACAAGGAACCAAATGACAACTTCATTCCCCAACTCTACCTGAATGCACATGCGGCTATCCAGGCTCTTTCCAAAATGGGCGTGGGTGACAGCAACCGGGTAGCGGTTGGCGGACACAGTTATGGAGCTTTCATGACTGCCAATCTGCTCGCTCATACCAATCTGTTCAAGGCCGGTATCGCCCGCAGCGGAGCGTATAACCGCACATTAACGCCTTTCGGATTCCAGGCAGAAGAAAGAACTTACTGGCAGGCCCCTGAGGTGTACTATAACATGAGCCCTTTCAGCTTTGCCAATAAAATAAAAACGCCGCTCCTGCTGATACACGGGGAGATGGATAATAACCCCGGTACCTTTCCGATTCAGAGCGAAAGATTGTACAATGCGGTAAAAGGTCATGGCGGAACAACCCGCCTCGTGTTTCTGCCGTATGAAAGTCATAGTTACGCAGCAAAAGAGAATATTCTTCATATGATGTGGGAACAAAACCAGTGGCTCGACAAATTTGTAAAAAATGCCGGCAAGACCAACAGCGCCACCGGAACCGAAGGAAAGAAGAGTTTCTAAGAAAAATTATTTGCCAATCCGGTCATCCCGTTCCGGGATGACCGGATTTTTTTATAACCAGGTGTAAGGATCGCCGGAGGCGATATGATGAACCGGAATGCCGGGTACTTTCGGCGCCAGCCATTCGGCCAGTCTTTCCATCCCCGCTTCTTCGCTGACTGAATGCCCCAATACAATGAGAGCGGTAGGCGCTCCCAGTTTAAGACCATCCCTGATGTATTCCGTCGTTTCCCATTCGGATACTTCTCCCACGATCAACACATCCGGATGATGAGCTTCCACCAGGTTGATATGTTCGGTACTTCCCCAGGCTCCCGGTAAAAGACCGATGGTGCTGCAAGTTTGTTTGAGATCACCCACTACCCTCACTGTTTTAATACCCAGTTTGGTTTTGAACTGCAAGGCCAAATCCTTAAGAGATATCGGCGGGATAGTCATGCTGTTACTTCCCTCCCTGAAATAACTCAACAAGCCAACCTTTCTTACCACACCATAGCTGATCATATCCGGCATCATGTCGTGACAAGCGTCGTGAAAACGCCAAAGCACCAGGTTGTTTTTTTCAATCCATGCTTTCTTTTTATCGAGCACCGTATTTATGGTCCAGAGATCCGTCCGGTCGCGGTGATTGAAATAGGTGGGTTCATGCGCGATAATAAAATTTGCCTTCCGCTGAATAGCGCTTTCCATAACCGCCACAGTAGGGAACATGGTGGTTACAATACCCGTAACTACCTGTCCGGCACTGCCCGCTTTAACGGTGTCGACGGTATCGCTTGCAGGAGTAACGCGCGTTTCTTTCAGCATCAAATCGATGATTTCCTGAACAGTTAATGCAGCATACTGAGGCTTTGGTGGAGATTGAAAGGAAGATCCTACTATCAACCCGGCAGCAGCTGCCAATCCTTTATTCAAAAACTCACGACGATTTTCGGTGGAATCCATAACAGGTGAAGTTGTGGATACAATTTACCTGATTTATTCGAATAGAATCCATTGATGTAACAGTGCATTACTTTGATAACACGATGACCATTTCTTTACCGGAAGGCCCCCTTTTTTGGGTCAGGTGCAGCTGTCCATCCCTGATCTGGTACTGGTAATTCACCTTTCTGCCACGCGACTCTGTGGTAAGGGTTGAAGTATTGTTGTCTATTGTGTAAGTGCCGGTTTCGGGTTCTTTCTTCTTTCCGCCCAATTCCATCTGGGTGATAAATTCATAGGTACCGTCTTTTTTAAACTCAAAGCTGGCATTGGTAAACATTTCCAGCATCAATTTATAAGCCATGGTAACCATCATGGAATCCTGTTCGGTAAAATCAGTATCAGCTGCTTTTGCCTGGGCAAAAGCTTTCCTGAAATTCTCTTCTGTATTTTCCAGCACCAGTTCATTTTTCTTCTCGTCGTAGATCTTTACAAATTTCCATTTCCCGGTTAGGGGCGAATCCTGCGCAATTACAGAACTTGTCGCAAAGAACAACACCATCATTACAATCAAAGGTTTCATCATACAGATTTTTTCCAAAGAAAATAAAAGGAAGTCAGAGAATCAAATACCAGATAAATAGCCTCAAATCCAGCCTGAAACCGGGTAATTCGCCGGGATTCGACTATACAAAAGGGTGATTATTTCAAAACAGAATCCCCTATCTTCGTTTCAGAAACCATCCTATATGAATGAGTCCGAACACAACTGGTTAGACGAAGAAGGAGTACTCCGGAAGGAGGCCTCTTCTGCGCAGAATATTCTGAGCGGTCTCATTGATGCCGTCATTGTGGTAGTAACCTGCCTGTTCGTGACGCTTTATTTTAATCTTCTTCAATACACCGAAGGGATGGATATGCTTTGGCTGATTATTATTTCCCTGTTCGGATACAGGCTGATAACACTTCTTTTCTTTAATGCCACCCTTGGTATGCTTTTTTGCGGATGCCGGTTGGGCAATCATCAGGCAAACAGCCCTACCTTTGTCCAAAAAATACTGGCTGCCTTCATGGTGCTTTTCCATGGAGCCCGCTATTATGGCGCAAAATAGCCTGAGCCGGTAAAATAATTCTCTAACACATGTCAGCCGATTATTTCGATTCCCAGCGATTCGAGGGTAAGGATTTCACCGTTGCTCCCCTGGCAAAAGGTGAATATGATAATTGCCAATTTATTCATTGCAATTTTTCACAGCAAAACCTGTCCTTTTTCCGTTTTACCGATTGTGTATTCAGCTATTGCCAGTTTAACAATACTATTTTGGCTGAGACCAGCTTTAATTCGGGTAAGTTTGAAAACAGCAAATTAACCGCCATTCATTTCGAGCAGGCAAGCAAAATCCTATTCTCGGTCGAATTCATTTCCAGCACACTTGAATACTGTTCTTTTTATCAAAAAAACCTGAAGAAAACCACATTCCAGGGCTGTACCCTGAAGGGTGTTGACTTTACCGAAGCAGATCTTACCCTGGCAGTTTTTGACAATTGTAATCTTGAAAACAGCGTGTTTGAACAATGCAATCTGGAAAAGGCCGACTTCAGGAGCGCTTTTAACTTCAGGATCGATCCTGATAAAAATAAAGTTAAAAAGGCCCGCTTTTCTACTAATGGGCTGGCTGGTTTGTTAGATAAATACGATCTTTCCATCGATTAATCTTTCACAAGATTACCCCGGGCTTTCTTCGTTTAACATACAGGGGGCCGCCCCAAAAACCAAACATACCATGAAAGCAATATACGTTTGCCTGGCAGCCTTGTGCCTGTCTCTGTCAGCATTTTCCCAATACGAAAAGGAGGATTATTCAACCACGGATGTTTTTAGAATCAACCTGATCAGTCCAGGTGTTAGCTACGAAAAAAGCCTGACCAATATTTCCACCTTATATGCCCGGGCCTATTTTTCAACCACCTTTGCCTTTAGCTATTCTTCTTCCCTGGGGAGTGATTTCAAAATCTATCTGGATCCGGCATTGCAGGGTCAGCTTCGTTTTTACTATAACGGTCGAAAAAGAGCCGAGGCAGGTCATCGGGTGGCTATGAACAGTATGGAATACATTACTCCGATTTACGATATCAGCTATTCGAAATCGCCAGCTGCCAATGATTATTTGGAAGAGAGTTCCAGGCGCTTTATCCATAAATATGGAATCGGATGGGGTATCCAGCGAAATCTGAAGAACAAACTTTCCATAGATATCACGCTGGGACCGGGCATTCAAATGGCAAAAGGAACTTATTACGATAACGGAGCCTATATCACCCATACCAAAACACGTTTTGTGGTAATGGGGGGATTGGTCCTGGGAATCTGGTTGAAGAAAAAAGAATTGCAATAGGCAGAATTGGTTGTAACTTTTACCAATGCATCCTCTTCGAATCCTTTCCTTGCCGGTCGATTTTAACTGGAATGACCAGTCAGGTACACTTTTCTTCAGCGTCATTCAATGTGGAAACAGAACAGTATTGGTTGATGCCGGTTATGAAGGCTTTCTTTCTCTGTTTGAAAAAGCAGCTGGTCAACAGCACATCGATCCGGACAGTGTTACAGACATTATCATTTCTCACCACGATATCGATCATGTAGGAGGGCTCTATGAGTTTAAACAAGCCTTCCCGAACATAACCATTCATGCTTCTGCTATAGAAGCGCCATTTATCGAAGGAAGGGAGAAAGCTCCTCGGCTGGTTCAGGCCGAGATGTTGTTTCCTGCCCTGCCGGAAGAACACAAACCCTGGGCGCTGGGCTTCCAGCAACAACTGGCGGCCATTAAACCGGTTAAAGTTGACCAGCTTTTGCATCCAGGCACCCTCTCCTGGCTCGAACCGTTGCAGGTGATTAATACGCCCGGCCACACACCAGGCCATATTTCTTTGTACGACCCCGAAAGCCAGACACTCATTGCAGCCGACGCAGTAGTGATTGAGGAGGGACATCTCAATATTGCCAATCCAAACTTTACCCTCAACCTTCCGCAGGCAGCAGCCTCCGTAAAACTATTATCTCAACTTCCTGTCAAAAGGCTTCTCTGTTTCCATGGCGGAGAGATGACCAGTAATATTGCATCAGAATTTGACCGACTCCTTGCTCAATATCTCCCGGATTCCCCCCTTCTTTAAGATTTTATTAACCTGAATTTCATGGCGATACCCGGTTAGTGGTATTTTCTGGTAAGCTGTAACATTCGAATTTTGCCAGCGTCTTATAGTTACTTAAATCAATAGTCATGAAAGAAAAGATTGTCGCGGGGGCTTCAATCCTCGGGATTATTTTTTGTGTTAGCTGGGCTGTTTTAGATACCGGATGGCTGACCGAAAACAAAAAAGGATACAGCCTGCTGTTCACTCAACAGGATTCAGAGAACAAACTGTCGTATTCCTCTTATATCGATCAGGGCATCGAACAGGTAAAGTCATTTTTTGGCAAGCCCTTTTCCTACAATTTCAGTATAGTGATACATCCCGGCCGGGCGTCCCTCGATAGTACCTGGAGCGCTCTCTGGCATGAACCCAATTTTAAATCTGCCTGCTGGATGGTAGCGAGTGGAATAGCCGATCGCGTGGATATACTTTCTCCGGCAAAATGGGACAAAGAGAGCTGTGAACACTCTTATCTCGATCACCTGGCTACCCAGCAACTGATCACGCACGAACTTTTTCATGTATACCATGGTCAGTTAAACAAAAGCCACGACTTCTCCAACACTGATAATATCGATTGGCTGGTGGAAGGGTTGGCTACTTATGGATCAGGTCAGTTACTGCCTGCCAAAAAACAGCAGATCAAAGAACTTATTTCCAAAAACCAGGTACCGGATAAACTCTCCGGATTCTGGATGGGTCCGAATAAATATGCACTGGCCGGTTCGATGGCCTGGTTCATAGACAGTAAATACGGAAGAAATACACTCTATTCGATTCTTTCCTTCAATACCGTAACAGAAGTTCTTCAAACCCTGGGTACCACGGAAGAAATTCTGATCAACGACTGGAGAAATTTTATGCTAAGGGATCAGCCATAACATCGTATCGGATGGAGGAGGTTTATTGAAAGTTCATTAACTTGTTGGCGGCCTCCTCCATTCCAACCATCTAACTGATCGCTATGCCAGCCAACAAGAAATTATTCCTCAGTTTTTTTCTGTTTATCTCCTTCCTGGTTAGCCAGGCACAGGTAAATCTTCCATCCAGTACTCCCGAAGCACAGGGCGTTTCATCCCGATCTATTCTTGATTTCCTCGATGCCGTAGAGCAATCGAACAATGAAATGCATAGTATCATCATTGTCCGTCACGGAAAAATAATCACTGAAGGCTGGTGGAACCCTTACCGGAAAGATTTATTTCACACCATGTATTCCTGCAGCAAGAGCTTTACTGCTTCAGCGATTGGATTCGCGGTAACAGAGAAGAAGATCAGCCTTGACGATAAAGTAATCTCCTTTTTCCCGAACGATCTACCCGATACCGTAAGCGCCAATCTGTCTGAACTGACCGTCCGACATCTTCTAACCATGTCGATGGGCCAGGATCCGGAAGCCACACCGGGCGTGGTCACCACCCAAACCAATTGGGTAAAAGGAATGTTGTCCGGTCCGATCGTAAATAAGCCCGGAACAAAATTTCTATATAATTCGGGAGCCACCTACCTGTTATCGGCCATCATTACCAAAGTAACCGGTCAACCGGTACTTGCCTACTTGCAACCCCGGCTGTTTGATCCACTTGGCATTCGGGGAATTGATTGGGAAACCGATCCGGCAGGAATCAATACCGGCGGCTGGGGACTGCGTTTGAAAACGGATGATATGGCAAAATTCGGACAACTCTTCCTGCAAAAAGGAAACTGGAATGGCAGGCAGATCCTGCCGGCGTCATGGATTGAAGAGGCCAGTGCAAAACAAATCGATCAGCGACCAGAATTAAGTCAGGCCGAAAAAGACAAGAGCGACTGGCTCCAGGGATATGGGTATCAAATGTGGCGTTGCCGCAACAATGCCTATCGGGGAGATGGAGCCTTTGGCCAGTACATCATTGTGATGCCTGAACAGGATGCAGTAATTGCCATTACTTCGGAAACAGGCAATATGCAGGACGAACTGAACCTGGTCTGGAAATACCTGCTACCGGCTATGAAAAACGAAATGCTGCCTTCTTCCAACGAAGCCGCGACACTCAAAAAACGATTATCTAATCTTACACTGAAAATACCTTCCACCCGATCCGATAGTGTTTCCGTTATGCCTTCCGCCGATAAAAAATTTCAATTGGAGAACAATGACCGCAACTGGTCGGGAATAAAGGTTAAATACAGTGGCAGCAACTGTGAACTGATGATTGAAAACGGAACCACACCCTATACCCTGCATTTTGGAAATGGAAAATGGAAACAGGGCATTTCACCCAAACCCGGGCCCAGCCTGGTCTCGAGAGCCAAAAATTATTTTGCGGGCTTACCCAATCCAAAGACGGCCGGTGTATTCCACTGGACGAACCCAAATACGCTCACGCTTGATCTCCGTTATATTGAAAGCCCGCACACTGAAAAAATCACTTTGCAGTTTGAAGGCGAGAACCTGGTGATGACGATCGAAAACAGCTTCGAAAAAAATAACAAAACCATTATAAAAGGAAAAGTCAAACCCTGACGGGAATGACTTTTCTGAATATGCAGAATGAAACCAGGAAGAACATCCTGAATGACCTGAAAGGTTCGTCCTGGCTTTTCTCCCAAACAACCATTGATACTTATTCTTCCGGTGGCGTGGTTTTCTCGGGTTTTAAGGTTCTGAGGAATTTATAAATCGCTTTCAGATCATCATCACTCATTCGTCTGAAAGAATCCCAGGGCATCACACTCTGTGGAATCTGTTTTTGCATTCTGAATCGCTTGATGAACTGCTCTTCCGACCAGTTGGTGATTCTGCCCTCTGGCCCTGGTGTGAGGTTTGGCGGATACAATACCATTCCGTTTTCATCAAAGCGGCTTCCACCTGCAAAGGGTTTACCGGTGAATTCCCCTTTCAAATCGCGTTTGGTATGACAACCATTGCAATTTGCCACATTATAGGCGAGGTAACGACCATAGGCAGCTGTTGTATCCTTCTTAACTGATTTCTCAACGGGACCGTTAGGACCCACCGGCTTAATCATAAAGGCCTTGATCACTTTACCCAAAAGGTTCAGATCATTACGGGGAACTGGATTCCTTACGGCTTTCTGAGAACGTATATACGATATCACTGCCGCCAGGTCTTCATCTGCCATATTGTGAAAGGGCATGAAATCAAACACAACGGTTCCATCCGGATGCACACCGTACCGCAAGGCACGGGCTATCTCGCTATCGCTGTACTTTCCAATACCGGTTTCTCTATCAGGTGTAATATTCTTACTGTAAATTTTTCCAACCGGCAAATCAAATACATGTCCGCCCGATAAAGACACTTCCTGTCCCATCCGAAGCAGTGAATCTGTGTTACCGGAAGCATGACAATCGGCACAATGGGCTGCGCCAAAAACAATTTCCTTTCCCCGTTGAATAATAGTGGTATCTGTTGAGGCATGAATCTCCGGATAGGGAGCATCAAAGGTTAAATTCTGACGAAGAAAAACAGTGGTTAATAGTCCGACAATAATAAAAACAATGATGAGTCCGGACCACTTGAGTATCTTTAAAAAACGTTTCATGGCTATTTTTTGTTAAAACTATTAACACAAACAGGTCTCTTCAACCCGCCAATGAATGAGTTGGGAGAAACGATGAATGAAATGGGAAAAGCAATTGGTCAATTTGCCAATTGGTCAATGAGCCAAGGATGATGACGGATTACGAATTACAGATTGCGGATGGGAAAAGCAATTTGCCAATTAGTCAATTGGTCAATGAGCCAATGATGATGACGGATTGCGGATGACGGATGAGAAAGCAATTTGCCAATTCGTCAATTGGTCAATGAGCCAATGAAGATGACGGATTACGGATGACGGATGACGGATGGAAAAAGCAATTGGTCAATTTGCCAATTGGTCAATGAGCCAATTAACTGCAAAACCTCCAATAGCAAAACAACGTTAAACGATAAACCTGAAACGTCAAACGCATTGCGCCGCCAACCAACATGAAACGATAAACCATAAACGCTCTTAGCGATTTCTTCGCGCGCTTTGCGGTACTTCGCGATCTTTGCGTCCAGGCTTATTGGGGAGCGGGAGTGAGAGCGCGAGCGGAAAAAAATTGCTGCGTTTTGAATTTTGATTTTTGACTTTTGATTTTTGACTTTTGAATTTTGACTTTTGATTTTTGAACCTTCATACAATGACCCTACATAAACCTCTTTCACATACTTTCATCTTTCTTTTCCTTTTTCAACCCTGTCTCGGGCAATTTACGGTCAAGGGAGATCGTTTATCGGGACTAACCCCGGAACGAACCGCCCGCATGAAACAGGCGCTGCTAATCTGGCAACAGGTAATGCGCGATACCACCTTTCAAAGGGAACTACGATCGACAAACTTTGCCTTCGACGTGGCCGGAGACCAGAACAGGTTTCTTTCTTCTGCAGAAATTACCGATAAAATCTACCAGGGTCGCGAATTCTATAAAGACAGTATCGATTTCACCGCCAACCTGCACTGGATAATTGAAATAAAAAATAAGCCCTTCCTTTCCAGGCATCCGGCGATCGGTTACGGAGAAGCCGGTGACGTGGAAATATTTACTTACTCCTGGTATTTCGACCGGGCCAGCCTGGCGGAAATCGCCGGTCATATTGCGCATGAATGGTCTCACAAAATCGGGTTTCAGCATTTGTATGTTCGTCACAAAAACCGCGACAAAACTGTCCCCTATACATTTGGCAACCTCGTTAAAAAATATGCTGAACAAATCAGCACTCAATAAAAAAGTCACGCCCGCCGGCGTGACTTTTACCTGTAAATTATTTCGTTGGAAAAACTAGAATGCTTTTTTCTTCTCCCCTCCTTCCTCTTTCACAACTGTTTCCGGCATCAATACGGCTGTGAATTGATTCTTTCCATCCAACATAATTTTAGCAACCTGCTGAATGTCTTTTGTTGTTAATGAATTCAGGAGTTTTTCGTATTGAAGAAAATACTTGGGGTCAGACTTTTTAATGGCAATATCCAGGAGTTGCCCACCCCAGGTACTGTTCTCTTTCAACGCTACCTTATCCTGCTCAGACAATTGCTTTTTAACTTTATCGAGATAGCTCTGTTGGGGACCATTCTTCACAATGTCTTCAAATTCTTTTTTCACTGCTTTCAGGAGTGTGTCGACCTTCTCCGGACCGCAAGGCAATTGCAGCACAAAACTATAATTGCTGTAGGGTTCTTTGTCGAGCTGGGCAAAAGTACCGCCGCCATAAATGCCCTGTACTTTTTCACGCAACTCTTCAATGATCCGGATATTGAGAATCTCGCTCAATACCTGCGCTTTCAGTTCCAGGTCTTGCGAATACGGCACTTCTCCATTGTAGAATGCCAGTATCAGGCTCTTCTGCTCTTTACCCTTGTTTACAGTCAACTGCTTTTTGCCGGCAATCGGTCTTACCTTGTTGTCAACATAGGTAAATTTTTTGCCGGTAGCCGGTAAACTGGCGATATATTTTTCTACCAACGGAATGATGTCTGCTTCTTTGAAGCTTCCGGTGAAAACAAAGTTCATTCCGGATGCGTCTCCAAATCTTTCCTTGTAAATAGCCATTGAACGATCCAGGTTGATCTTATCATAGAAAGAACTATTGGGAACAATCACCGGTGCGAGCGGGTTGTTGTTGAAAATGGTTTTGTACACCGTATCTACAAACACAGCCTGCGGATTGGCGCTCAGCATCGCATATTGAGATTTATTCCTCTGTACGAAAGACTTGAACAAGGCTGTATCTTTTCTGGGCTGTGTGAAGTAAAGGTGCGTCAGCTGGAACATGGTTTCAAGGTCTTTGACCGTTGAGCTGCCATTGATTCCTTCCGTGGTGCCTCCAAAAGCAGGTGTTACCTGAACTGATTTTCCTGCCAGTGCTTTTCTCAGATCAACCGGGGCAAAGTCACCAACACCCATCGAGGTTACCACCGGAACAGCATACTCTGCGTTGAACTTGTCGGCCAGGCCGTAATTGTTCTTGCCACCGTACCGTCCGGCATTCATCAATATCTGATCATTCTTGAAATCAGTAGGTTTCAGAATGACGGTTACGCCATTGCTCAGTTTCAGTTCTGTTGTTCCCAACAGGCTGTTCTGCGTTTTCGAGATCACCTTTCCAGCTTTTGGTTCTTTTTTCAGCAAGGTGGAGGCGATCGCCTTTTCTTCATATGGCTTGATATCGCCTTTTTCTTTTGCATCCATTACCGCCAGCAGTTCTTTTCCATCGGGCAATTTAGCATCGGCTTTCGGCTCCGGCCCAGTTACATACACAAACCGGTTTTTATCTTCACTGAAGTTCTTGCTGATTGCATTCACCTCTTCCAAAGTGATCGAAGGCAGCAGCGATTTCACATACTCGTATTCTTTTTCAATCCCGGGACTGGGTTCGCCCACCAGGAAATTCTGAATGTATTCCTCTACATAGCTGTCTGATTCCGTTTTTTCGCGGTCATTGAAAGCTCTGTCATAACTGGACAAAAGAGATTTCTTCGCTCTTTCCAGTTCACTGGCCGTGAAGCCGAATCTTTTTACTCTTTCCAGTTCCTCTGTCAGGGCGCCCAGCGCTTTGCTCACATCTCCTGTTCCGGCGGCGGCATAGGCGGAAAATCCGTCGTAGCCCCTGGCATAAGATCCGAACCCAACAGAAGCGCCGATAAAGGGTGGGTTTTCTTTTTGTACCAATTCCGACAGTCGTTGATTGGTCAGCGTGGAAAAGATTCTTTTAACCAGATCATTTTTATAATCTGCAATCGTTACAGACGGATTGTCTTTCCTGAAGGAATACTGTATGTTGACTCCATAACTGGTCGCTTCCTTATCCGTCGCGATCATTGCTTCCGTGTTGTTATAGGCGTATACTTCCGCCATTTCTCTTTTCTTTTCTGAAGCCGGGTTGACGAGACCTGCAAAATGTTTGCGGATCATCGCTTCGGCTTTGGCGGGTTCGATGTCTCCCACCACAATCACCGCCATCAAATCCGGACGATACCATTCGCGGTAAAATCTGCGGATAGCCTCCGGATCAAAGTTCCTGATCACGCTGTCCAATCCAATCGGAAGTCTTTTTGCGTATTTCGATCCTTCAAATAACTTAGGATAGATCTTTTTAAACATTCTGTCGCCGGCGCCTTTACCAAGCCGGCTTTCTTCCAGGATGATCGGGCGCTCCCCATTGATATCATCTGTGAGGTAGGTAACATTATGCGCCCAGTCTTCCAGCACCTGGAAGCCTTTTTCCAGATTGCCCGGTTTGTCGGTTGGAATGGGAAGGATATAAACCGTTTCATCAAACGAAGTATAGGCATTGAGGTCATTACCGAATCCAACACCGATATCCTGGAGAAAAGAAACGATATCGTTTTTCTTGAAATTTTTGGTCCCGTTAAATGCCATGTGTTCGGCCATATGGGCCAGTCCCTGCTGGTCATCATCTTCCAGGATGGATCCTGCATTTACCACCAGGCGCAGTTCTACTTTCTGTTCCGGTTTTTTGTTCTGACGAATATAAAATGTGAGGCCATTATCCAGTTTGCCCGTTTTCACTTTTGGATCCAGCGGCAGCTTGTCCGACAAATTCAGTTGTGCTTCGGCCAGGAGGGAGAAGCACATAACTAAACCGGCCAAAAGCCAGCGCAGACGCCAGCTATTCGATATTTTCATAATAGGAAATTTTGAATTCAAAGATACCCGTCGACCTGATGAACAACAAACCGATGGTATAAAAGAATGGGTAAAATCTCTCCTTAAAGAAATTTTACCCATTCACCCGAATAACGGGATTCAATTACTTGAGTACTTCCGGAATAACTTTTCCAATACTTCCATTGGGCATTTGAATATGCAGCAAGGCAGCCAGGGTAGGTGCGATATCTGTCATATAGGTTTCTCTGTTTAATCTTCCCGGTTTGATGCCCCATCCCATCCACAACAAGGGAATATGCGCATCGTATGGATTGTAGCTTCCATGCGTAGTTCCTGTTTTTCCGCCATAAAAATAGCCGGCTTTCAATACCACCTGTATGTCACCGGCGCGTTTGGTATTAAACCCTTTCAGAAACATTTCTTTTACTTCGGTTGGCAGATTGACTTCTGAAATTTCCTCATTGTCGAAAGCCAGGAGCACTTCCGGCAATTTATTGATGGTGGTGATGAGGAATTCCTTGATCTTGCCTTTATCCAGCCCTGCCGCTTCAATGACGCTATCGTTTAAATATAACTGATAGTTGGCGCTGGCCTGTACCAGGTTTTTGGCATTGAATGCTTTTTCCAATTGCGCGTTTAAATCAACAATATTGCTGGATACCGATTTTCCGGGCAGGTGATTTTTTTCCAGGAAGCCAGGCACGTGGGCCACGGCATGATCGGCCGTCAGGAAAACGGTGTACTGCCCTTTGCCTACTTCTTTGTCGAGGTAGTTGAACAATCGAGCGAGATCGCGGTCGAGTCGCAGGTACACGTCTTCCATTTCAATTGAATTAGGTCCGAACTGATGACCTACATAATCCGTAGAGGAAAAACTGACTGCAAGAAAATCGGTAATCGCATCTTTACCCAATTGCTCGGCTTTTACAGCATGCTCGGCAAACAGCTCTGTAAAACTATTGCCATATGGTGTGCTGCGGATGCTACCATAGTCTTTACCAATTCTGGATTTCAATTCATGCGGAAATACAGGTGCTTTTTCCCAGGCGAATTTCCCTTCATACTCAACATTATCCTCATCACTCTGCTTATATGTATTGATCGGATAAAGCGTATTCCAGTCGTTCTGGTAAAAACTGTCGACATATTTTTTATTGTTGAACTGATCTACCCAGGTCGGCAACTGATTCATGTAATAGGTGCTTGTGATCCATCTTCCGGTAGACCCATCGTACCAGTAAGCAGCATTGGCGGCATGACCAGCCGGCAGGATTCCGCCCCGATCCTTAATGGCGATGCCGATCACTTTGGATTGAAAATTTGTAGCTAATCGAAGTTCGTCGCAAATGGTATTCGTCCACATATTGGCAGGCGACATCGGTTCGCCTTTATCCACTCCTACCACTTTAACTGTATTGTCTTCCGTGCAATACACATGGCGCTTCAATTGTTTATCGTACCATTCATTACCCATGATGCCGTGAATGGCCGGAACGGACCCGGTGTAAACGCAGGTATGGCCGGCAGCTGTAACGGTTTGTGCATAAGGAATCAGGGTGTTTTCGCAACTGTTGCCTTCACGCATCAGTCGCCTGAACCCGTTTTGTCCATATCGGTCGTAAAACCGGTACAGGTAGTCCCAACGCATCTGATCTACCATAATGCCCACCACCAGTTTGGGTCGGGGTATGGCAGTGGAAATAGTTTGTGCGGAGCCGGCAAGTAGACATAGAGAAAGGGTCAGTGACAATAGTAGTTTGTTCATTCCGGGTTATTTGGACAAATATAACCAACCCATGTATCGCTGTTGTTAATTTTTGCTTATTGAATCATCAATGTTGATTACGGATGACGGATTTCGGATTACGGATTACGGATGGCGGTTAAAGGGTTTAGCGTTTCGTGTTGGTTGGCGGTTTGCGGTTTGCAGTTTGCAGTTTGTCAATTGCCTTTTATCTCCATCCGTCATTGACCAATTGACCAATTGGCAAATTGCCTTCCATCCGTCATCCGCCATCCGTAATCCGTAATCATCATTGGCTCATTGACCAATTGACCAATTGACAAATTGCATCTCCATCCGTCATCCGTAATTCGTAATCCGTAATCATCATTGGCTCATTGACCAATTGACCAATTGGCAAATTGCCTTCCATCCGTCATCCGCCATCCGTAATCCGTAATCATCATTGGCTCATTGACCAATTGACCAATTGGCAAATTGCCTTCCATCCGCCTTGCCGCCTCGGGCTAAATCGTTACCTTTGCCGCATTAAAAACCGACTGTTGTCGATGTCGGCAGCAGCTTTTTAAATCAACCGACTTATGGCAGATATTTTTGAACGTTTACTCAAGAGTTATGGCCCGATTGGTCAGCACCGTGAGCGGGCACACGGTTATTTTGCCTTTCCCAAACTGGAAGGAGAAATTGGTACACGAATGAAATTTCGTGGCAAGGACATGATCGTGTGGAGCCTCAACAACTACCTCGGACTGGCAAACCACCCGGAAGTGAGAAAAGCAGATGCGGATGCAGCAGCGGAATACGGCCTGGCCCTTCCGATGGGTGCCCGGATGATGAGTGGAAACAGTAATCTCCATGAGAAACTCGAAAAAGAACTGGCCACTTTTGAAGGCAAGGAAGACGCTATCCTGTTGAACTATGGTTACCAGGGAATGGTCAGCCTGATAGACGTACTCTGCAGCAGACATGATGTAATCGTTTATGACGCGGAAAGCCATGCCTGCATCATCGACGGACTGAGACTCCATCCCGGCCACCGATATGTTTTCAAGCACAACGACATGGCCGACTTCGAGAAGCAATTGCAAAGAGCTACTGCCCTGATCGAAAAACAGAATGCCGGTGGAATCCTCGTAATCACAGAAGGTGTTTTCGGAATGGCTGGTGACCAGGGGAAACTGAAGGAAATTGCGGCGCTGAAAGACAAATACTCCTTCCGATTGCTCGTAGACGATGCACATGGCTTCGGAACACTGGGTAAAACCGGTGCCGGAGCCGGTGAAGAGCAGGGCATCCAGGATAAAATCGATCTCTACTTTTCCACTTTCGCCAAATCGATGGCTTCCATTGGTGCCTTTGTTGCCGGCGACAAGAATATCATTGATTATATCCGCTACAATATCCGCTCCCAGATCTTCGCGAAAAGTCTTCCAATGCCCCTGGTGGTTGGAAACCTCAAACGACTGGAACTGCTTCGCACAGTACCTGCGCTGAAAGAGAAATTGTGGGAAAATGCCACCAAATTGCAGAATGGTCTGAAAGAAAAAGGATTTGACATTGGCAAAACCGATTCTGTAGTAACCCCGGTTTATATGACCGGTGGAGTGGAAGAAGCAACTGCCATGGTGATGGATCTTCGGGAGAACTATGGTATCTTCTGTTCGATTGTGGTATATCCGGTTATACCAAAAGGACATATTATTTACCGACTGATTCCGACCGCTTCGCATACAGATGAGGATATTCAACTGACGCTCAAGGCATTCGAAGAAACCAAGAAAAAACTCGATGCCGGGGCTTACAAAGTGGAAGCCATTCCGGATATGGCAGAGGCCTAAACAATTGATTTTCAATAAATATAAATCCCGCGCTTACAAACGCGGGATTTTTTTTATGCGTATATATGAATACTATTAAACCAACTGCCATACTATTCATCTAAAAAAAGCATTATATAACGAGAAGAACTTAAAAATACCCCTTATGATGAACCCTGGAAGACCCATCACCCTAAACCATCCGTATGAAAGCAAGTACCCTCCTGCTGTTGATAAGCCTGGTTGGTATTCAAAACTTATCAGCCCAAAATAAGCGGGCCGATAGTGTTCAGGTGGTTATTAAATTGAACAATGCCGCCAACCGACACGCCCCTGTTGATTCGGCCTATATAATTTTCGATCGCTTCGACCGAAGCGGAGCCGGCGTGGTTAAAAGACTCGTATACCCGGAAAAAAACAAGATCATTCTCGATCAAATACCGGAAGGAAAATTCTTCATTACTGTTATCTGCCTGGGAATTTATAAAGACACGTTCACCGAAACGAGCTTTATCTACGAAAAGCGAAAGAACAAAAATCAGTTCGAATTCAAACTACGGAAAGCGGAGGCTTATAACCCAAATGAAGTGTATATACCGGGCGAAAAAATAATCCCTCCCTACTTCTCCATTCTTCGCGCCAAACTGGGGATTAACTAACGATTGCTATTCTCATAACTACATAAAAGAGCCCCGGTTATACCGGGGCTGCACTAATCAAATACCATTAACCATTAAACCTTATCCTATGAAAAATCAAATATAATATCTTGGCGTTGTAACAATAGTTAATCAGGTAAAAGTTTTCTACCCATAAACCATGAAATTGATTGAAATCAACTGAACGATAAGATTTAACGCCTTGAAACAGAACGCAAACGATTGCGCAAAGGTAGATTCAATTCTACACAACCAACCCGTCCGGGGTGTTTACGACCGATCCAAACCCATAAATGAAGACAGAATTACTACCAACTTGATTTGAAGGAACGATGGTACACATCAAAAGGCGTTTTGCCATAATGACCATCGCCAAAATACTTGAGAATGGCTTCGAAGTCCTTTGGCTCAAAAAATCCGGGGATTGCCTGCGGCTCGCTGCCGTCTGCCGGGATGATCACCGTGGTAGGATAAGACAGTTGACCCTGCGTTAGATAGATCGCAAAATCGTTTGTCCGGTAACGTTGGTTAAACTGGTAGGTTTTTCCGTTCCATTGAAAGGCAGTTCGCGACTCGGCATTCACTTTTACCGTGTAGAACTTTTGAGAGAGGTAATTGATCACATTTTTGTTGCTGTAGGTTTTTTTGTCCATCACTTTGCACCAGCCACACCAGTCGGTATACAAATCAATCAAAACCGGTCTTTTCTCTATTTTCAGGCTATCTGCCGCCTGTTCCAGGCTAATCCAGCGGGTTTTATCGCCGGCCGGATTTATCGTATGAGCGGAGGAAAAGGCTGTAATCAATCCCAACAAAACCAGGAGTTTGAATGTTTGCATATGTACCTTTGTTTACTATTTAAATAACTCAAAGATCATGCACAAAATTGTGTTGGCCATCACCGGAGCAAGCGGATCTATCTACGCCCGTCGGCTGCTTGATAAACTGGTGGAGCTCAGAAGTCAGTGGAGCGCCTGTGGCGTCATTATGACGGATAATGCGAGACAGGTATGGCAGACGGAGTTGGGAAATGATGACTACACCCGCTATGATATTCCTTTTTATGCCAATACCGACTTTCTGGCCCCCTTTGCCTCCGGTTCCGGTCAGTACAATACCATGATCATTGCGCCCTGCTCTATGGGAACACTCGGTCGAATAGCGTCCGGAATATCGAACGACCTGATCACCAGGGCGGCTGATGTGGTATTGAAAGAAAGGAGAAAACTGATCTGCATGGTGAGAGATACCCCTTATAACCTGGTGCATATTCGCAATATGGAAACGGTAACGCTGGCGGGCGGTATTATTTGCCCGGCAACTCCCTCCTTCTACAGCCGACCGGAAACCTTCGAGCAACTGGCAGATACCGTAGTGGACAGGGTACTCGACCTGGCAGGACTGGACATAAAAACATTCCGCTGGGGTTCAAAATAAAAAGGCGATAGCTGCTGCCATCGCCCAGAATATTTTTACCGGAACCGTTTCGATCAGCGGAGATCGATCTCCTCCACACCCGGATATTTCTTCTTGTCGAATACAAACATGGTGTCGGGAACATTGGCATTACCATTGAGTGAATTCACGGTATAGCTGTATTTGTTGCCTCCTTTCTCCATGATCTTCGTATTGAGAATGGTCTGCCTGGCCTTATCTACCAGTACGTACACTTTATGAAAATTCTTGGTCTTGTCGGTAGGCGTCAATTCGATTTCCTGAACCGTTACATTTCCTTCCTTCTTTTCGCCATTCAGTTTATAGAGGAAATCCTTATCATAAAAATTGGTAAATAGCTTTTGCGGGGTCAGCGCATTACCAGACAGGTCGAGCTGTGTAATGGTTACTTCATTGGCAGACTTGTCATAGGTCCAAACATCCTTACCATCGCAGAAAATTTCCTGTCCGGTAATAGTTACCCGGTATTTGGATCCTTTCATATAAACGGTACCTTTTTTGGTACCCTGTATTTTCCCTTTTGAATCTTCAACTTTCAGGGTGAATACAGCCTGAACTGCCTTAAAGGTTTTGAATTTTTTGCTGACATTATCCAGAATAACCTTGGCGGCAGGGTCACTGTTTCCAAGACTGTTATTCTGAGCAAAGCCTGAACCGGTGATAATCATTACTGTTAAAAGGAGGCAAATTCTTTTCATGATCAATTTTTAATACTACAATTTGTAAATATAGCCCGACGACTGGTTTAGATAGACGGGGGTTCACTTATTTTCGTTTAATGAGACGATTGTATTAACAAAAACCTAACCGAGCGTTGAAAGATATTGTTCCAGGTCCATTTCGGTTTTAATCAGCACATCGCGGGCTTTACTACCCTGGTTGGGGCCTACCACCCCGGCGGCTTCCAGTTGATCCATCAGGCGGCCGGCCCGATTATAGCCGAGCTTCATTCTCCGCTGGATCAGCGAAGTTGAGCCTACCTGGTTTTGAACGATCAGTCTTGCAGCCTCTTCAAATAAAGGATCCCGCTCTCCCAAATCGAGGTCTTTGCCCTCCATATCTTTCTCGTCGACATATTCCGGCAATAAGAATGCCTGCGGGTATCCCCGCTGGTCGCCGATAAATTCACAGATACTGTCCACTTCCGGTGTGTCAACAAATACACACTGCAGACGGGAAATTTCCCCATTGTATGAAATCAGCATATCTCCCTTACCGATGAGCTGTTCGGCCCCTCCGGTATCGAGGATGGTCCGGGAGTCTACTTTGGAAGAGACTTTAAAGGCTATACGTGCGGGGAAGTTGGCTTTGATGGTACCTGTGATAATGTTAACTGAAGGTCGTTGGGTGGCAATGATGAGGTGTATACCAACGGCACGGGCCAACTGGGCCAGTCGCGCAATCGGCATTTCCACTTCTTTTCCGGCAGTCATGATCAGGTCGGCAAATTCATCTATGACCAGTACGATGAAGGGCAGGTACTGGTGTCCCTTTTGAGGATTCAAACGGCGCTTGACAAATTTTTCATTGTACTCCCGGATGTTTCTTGCGCCTGCTTCCTTCAATAAGTCGTATCGGTTGTCCATTTCAATGCAAAGCGCATTGAGGGTATTGATCACCTTTTTGGTATCGGTGATGATCGCCTCTTCTTCGCCGGGTAATTTGGCGAGAAAATGCTTTTCGATCGTACGATACAGACTCAGCTCCACTTTTTTCGGATCGACGAGTACAAATTTCAGTTGGGAAGGATGTTTTTTGTACAGCAGCGAAACCAGGATGGCGTTTACACCCACTGATTTACCCTGTCCCGTTGCACCGGCCATGAGCAGGTGGGGCATGGTGGCCAGGTCAACAATGAAATTCTCGTTGTCGATCTTTTTGCCGATCGCAATGGGCAGGCTGTAATTATTGTGCTGAAACTTCTCGGAGGCGAGCACGGTCTTCATACTCACAATCGTCTTCTTCACATTGGGAACCTCAATACCAATGGTTCCTTTTCCGGGTATGGGAGCGATGATCCGGATACCCAATGCCGCCAGGCTGAGTGCGATATCATCTTCCAGGTTCTTGATGCGGGAAATCCTTACCCCGGGAGCCGGAACGATTTCGTACAGGGTAACGGTAGGGCCTACGGTAGCGCTGATCTTCTGGATAGCGATATCGTAGTTCTTGAGTGTGGTGATGATCTGGTTTTTGTTGGATTCCAACTCTGCCGGATCCTGTATGATCTTCTCACTGCCGTGTGTTTCCAGCAAATCGAGGGTGGGGTATTTGTAATCGCGCAGGTCAAGGGTGGGTTCGTAAGGTTCCGTCGGAACCGGTTTTTCTGTTTCCGTTCCTTCCACGGTCTCTTCTTCTTCCGACTCCGGCGCCATTTTTATTTCCAGTTGCAGATCGGGAGCAACCGGCGTCTTCTTTCCGGTAACCGGCAGATCGTTCACCGGAGGTACCGGCACTATGGGAGGAAGCGCTTCGTTTTCTTCTGTGGCTTCCAGCATCGCTTCCTCTGCCAGTTTTTTTCTGATGTCTTCCGCAATCGGCGTTTTTGCCAGTGGAGTTGTTTCTGTTACCGGCTCTTCCACTTTCTCAACGATCCTGAATTCCGGTTCTTCCTCGTCGGTTTTGGTCACCACCATGGTTCGATTGCCCTTCAGCTTATTGGATTTGGGCTTTACTTCTTCTTCCGTCGTTTCCACAGGGGAATCTTCTGCAGCCGTGTCACCGGCGGGCAGGGAATCTATATTCGGAGAACGGTATTTTTTTACAGATGGCACTCTGAAAACGGGGTTGAATCGCCAGATGATATAGGCGAGCGCACCGGTGAACAATAAAGCAGCCGTGCCGATGTTACCAAGCGTTTTCTCCAGCCAGTCTGAAACCGTTTTTCCAAAATTGCCGCCATAGGAAAAATCATTGACCGGAAACAAAAAGGCCAGGAACACACTGAAGAAAGCAAGCCCTATGATCACATGTCGCAACTGCCTGCCAATGGAGAAATATTTTTTTCCGAAGAGCCAGTTGGTGCCAATGGTTACACAAAACCAGCAAAAGAAGAAGGAAGCCAGGCCAAAGCCGTTATTAAAAAACTGGTATGAAATGTAAGCGCCCAGGTTTCCCAACAGGTTTTTTGTTGGCACATTGGAACCAGACCATAGAATGGAAGCTCCCTGGTTAACCAGTTTGCTCTGATCATCTTTCCAGGTAAAGAGATAGGAAATGAAGGCCACGAACGAAAATGCGGCGATGAGCAGCGCGATCGCTCCGGCAATTTTGTGGGTACGTTCGTCCTTCACCAATTCTTTGACCTTCACTTTTTCTTCCTTCTCAGGCTTTAATTGATCAGGGGAAGGTTTGGACGACCGTTTACTTGATTTCAAGCTATTGGCCATATCGACAAAGATAAGGATTGCCCTGCATGCATACCCGCTTTGTGGTATGCTTTTCCAAGGGAGAAATGAAGGTAAGGATCAAAACTTATTCTACATTCGCAAATAGTCAGTCTGACCTGATATGCGTATAACCCGGACTTTTTTACCACTCTCTCTGCTACTGTCCTTTTGGGGACTTCTTCTGCTACTGGCACCGCTGGAGTTGAGGGCCCAGGAAAAAGATTCGATGGACATAGATGCCTTCAAGGTCCGGTTCTTTGAAGACATCGGGCAGTTGTGCGACCTGGGTGTAACGCCCCATAAAAACCCCTCCGCCAGCGAGCTGGCTTCCCTTACCTACAAACCAGTTTCATTCATCGTCATACATAAGGGAATCCCCCAGCATTTCATGGAGGAGACCGTGGTGCTTCGGTTTTACCTGCACAACAGCTCCGACAAGGAAGAGCAGATCTACTTCACCCCTGGCTATTATTTGCGTAACCAACGAATATTCAAAGCTGACCCTTCCAATATAGCAGGCACCATTTCCCAGATTCCCGATTCAGCCATCAAAAGCATCGTTTATCCTGCCGCCAAATTATTGAAGCTGGCACCCGGGGAAAGAGCCGTGTTTTTCTCCTCTTTTAATTTTATTCGGACCAACGCCAATAATTTTTCACCCTGCCTGGTTGAAAGAGATTTTATCCGCTATTGGGAAAAAACAGTAAAGTACCGCGATCCAACGATTGATATCTCCACCTATGTTATTTCGGGTATTCTGCTGTTGATGATCTTTTATTCGCTGGCTGTTTTTATTCAGACGCGTGCGAAAGAGTTTTTGTTTTACGCTATCTACGCCTTTTGTTCCACCGTGCTGTTCTTCTTCAAGTCGTACTCCTTGACGGAAAGCAAAGAATGGAATTTTGTTTATGAAGAATACCTTGATTTTATCATTCTGAGCCTGGGAGTATTCTGCTACCTGTATTTTGTTCGTTGGTTCATCAATACCAAAAATTATCATCCGCGGTTGCACCGATTCCTGAAAATTGCCAGCTGGATACTGGTCGGGTTGCTGGTGCTTTTCTCCGGTATCTATTTTATGACCGATCGCTATGTGATCCTGTATTCACTGGAGAATTATGTGATCAAGATTTTTATGTTCCTGATAGGGGTGGTGTTTATCGTTTACAGCTTCGGCAGAAAGGATAAATTATTGAATTACCTCGCCTGGGGAAATGGCGCCCTGATCTTTTTCTCAATCCTCTCTCTCCTGCTGCTGGTCGGTATCAAGTTCGGACCGAAATTTCTTAACAAGGGGTTGCTCTATTACGAAATCGGAGTGGTAACCGAACTGATCTTTTTCCTCTCGGGTCTGGCTTATAAAAACCGGCGCGACCTGGTGGAAAGAATCCAGGAAAGGGAAAGGTTTAAACTGGAAAACGAGCGGAAGGAGTTCGAAAAACAGATCGCTATTGTAACCACCCGGCAGGAAGAAAGAGATCGCATCTCGGCAGACATGCATGATGAACTGGGATCGGGTATGACCTCCATTCGCCTGCACAGTGAAATTCTTAAAACCAAGATGAAAGACCAGGCCTTTCCCGAACTGGAAAAAATTTCCAACTCTGCCAATGACCTGTTGGGTAAGATGAACAGTATCATCTGGACCATGAAAAGTTCGAATGATACCCTCGAAAGCCTGGTCGCCTACCTGCGAGCGCATGCACTCGAATACTTCGACAATACTGCCATTAGCTGTAAAGTGTTTGTCCCCGACAGCATTCCTTCGATTGAAATGTCGGGAGAAAAGAGAAGAAATATTTTCCTGGCAGTGAAAGAATCTCTCCACAATATTCTCAAACACTCACAGGCTTCGGAAGTGAATATTGTGATGCAAATCAAAGAAGGTACACTAATCATTACCGTTAGCGACAATGGCGTGGGTATCGACACGGAAAAACTCAGAAGATTTGGAAACGGCCTTAGCAATATGAAAAGAAGAATGGAGAGCATCAGGGGCGACTTCAAAGCGGAGAACAGGAACGGCAGCCTGATCACCTTCACTATCCCGTTGTAAATCGCTTACCTGATTTTCCGTATGGCCAGCGCCAACATCAACCATCCGGCTATAAAACACAATCCTCCAAAGGGCGTGATAATACCGATACCGGATAACCCAACGACATCCGTTGCTTTCAAGGCAGTCAACAGGTATAAGGAACCCGAAAAAAGCAATATGCCCAGCAGGAAGAGATTACCGGCCCATTTCAGGTAACGGCCGTTTTCACTGCTATACAAAATACCGATAGCCAACAGTCCGAATACATGATAGAACTGGTATCGGACTCCGGTTTCAAATGTAGCTACAGTTTCCGCGGGAACAACCTGTTTGAGCCCGTGAGCCCCGAACGCACCTAAAGCAACAGCCAGGGCGCCCAGCAGGGCAGCCCAAATTAAAAATCCTTTATGCATGTAATATCTGTTGAAGTAAACTGTCCAGGCTCGCCTGGTCTTCGAGGATGTGCACATCAGCCTGTTCGTAATAAAGCCTGCGGTCATTCATTTTTTTCAATATGAACGCCCGCAGGTTTTCATCACTGATATCTCTGATGAGAGGTCTTTTTGCTTTTTCCTTTTTCAGTCTTTCCGTCAGCGCCTCTACGGCTGTATTCAACCACACCACTGTCCCCGATTTCTTCATGAAATCGATATTGTTGAAAAAGCAGGGCGTGCCGCCGCCGCAAG
Organism: Chitinophagaceae bacterium; assembly: GCA_044226045.1. GTDB lineage: Bacteria > Bacteroidota > Bacteroidia > Chitinophagales > Chitinophagaceae > Endoryza. The sequence goes on along the minus strand of JBGAHR010000010.1, from coordinate 74,177 downwards.
ACAATACGATGGCCGGATTTCTTTCCACGATATCCCGGAGCAGGTCTCTCTCGAGTTGCCTGAAATATTCCTCACCGGATTCTGCGAAAATGTCTGAAATGGATTTACCCTGTGATTCCGTGATGATGGCATCCAGATCGTAAAAAGGCAATTGCAGGCGCGAAGCAAGTACCTTGCCCCAGTGCGTCTTTCCACTACCCATAAATCCGATCAGGAATATTCTCATACACGGCTTTGATTGATTCTTTTTTATCTGATTCCTTATTTGAAGGCATTCAGACCTGTTACGTCCATACCTGTGATCAGGAGGTGTATATCGTGTGTTCCTTCATAAGTGATCACACTTTCGAGGTTCATCATATGCCGCATGATGCTGTATTCGCCGGTAATACCCATTCCTCCCAGCATCTGGCGGGCATCTCTCGCGATCTGGGCGGCGATGGCACAGGCATTTCTTTTGGCCATACTCACCTGTTGCGGAGTTGCCTTGTGTTCGGACATCAAAACGCCCAAACGCCAGTTCAACAATTGCGCCTTGGTAATTTCGGTAATCATCTCAGCGAGTTTTTTCTGCTGCAATTGAAATCCTCCGATGGGTCGGTCGAATTGGATTCTCTCCTTGGAATAGCGAAGGGCTGTATCATAACAATCCATCGCTGCTCCAACGGCACCCCAGGCGATTCCATATCTTGCTTTTGTCAAACAACTGAGGGGCCCTTTAAGTCCTTTTACATTCGGAAGAATATTTTCCTTGGGAACTTTTACATTGTCAAATACCAGTTCACCCGTGGCGCTCGCGCGGAGGCTCCATTTGCCATGGGTGGTGGGAGTGGAAAATCCGGGCATTCCGCGCTCAACGATCAGGCCGCGGATATCTCCCTGCTCGTCGCGGGCCCACACTACTGCCACCTGTGAGAAAGGCGCATTGCTGATCCACATTTTGGATCCGTTCAATATCACGTGATCACCCTTGTCTTTGATATTGGTAAGCATACCCGCCGGGTTGCTTCCATGGTCTGGTTCTGTTAAACCAAAACAGCCCAGCCATTCACCACTGGCCAGTTTAGGCAGGTATTTCATGCGTTGTTCTTCGCTTCCATACTCATAAATGGGAAACATTACCAGCGATCCCTGAACGGAAGCCGTAGATCTGACCCCGCTATCCCCTCTTTCCAGTTCCTGCATCATCAATCCATAGCTGATATAGTCGAGTCCGCCTCCGCCATATTGTTCCGGAACGGTGGGTCCGAAGCAACCCAGTTCTCCCATTTGTTTGACGATCTGTTGCGGGAACTCCGCTTTCTGGGCGTAGTCTTCAATGATTGGTGAGATCTCTTTTTTTACATAGTTTCTTACAGTTTCACGAATCAATTTGTGCTCTTCCGTAAGCAATTCATCGATGTTAAAATAATCCGGAGATTGAAACAGGTCCTGTGCCATAAGCAAGCGTAATTTAGTGGTGCAAAGGTAGGGGAGTTTGGTTTCTCGTTCCCGGTTTAAGGTTTATCGGTTCAAGTTTATCGTTTCATGTTTAACGTTTATCGTTCCGCCTTGAAATCGTGAATGGTGAAAAAAGATAAAAAGTTTTCAGACTTTGCATCCGCCCTGTACAAGATTCCCATATCAATGATTATCAGGTTTTTAAACAAATTTTAGTTGATCCCCGTCCGATAACATTAAACCTGAAACGATAAACTTGAAACGATACATGCAACAACCGGTTATTAAACACGACTCTATTATATCACTTTAAAAACACCATCATTTTGGAGCTGACTGCAACAATAGTCCGGGATGATTTGGTAGAGCGTTGTAAACAGGGGCATGCACCTAGTTACCAGGCGTTGTACCAACAATACTCGAAGGCGATGTTTAACACCAGCCTGCGTATTGTCAACAACAGGGCCGATGCAGAGGACGTTCTGCAGGAAGCTTTTGTTGATGCTTTTCGCTCGCTTCACGATTTTAACTACCGGTCGACATTTGGCGCCTGGTTGAAAAAGATCGTCATCAACAAGTCAATTACTGTCTTGAGGAAGCGAAGGGTTCATTTTATTGAAATTGAAAGTACCGGCCTGCCGGAATTACCGCAGGAGGAAGTGCTGGATGAAAAAGAGGTTCAATACAAAGTGGACCAGGTAAAAAAAGCCATTGAGAAATTACCTGATGGATACCGGACCGTACTGACATTGTATTTGCTGGAAGGGTACGATCATGAAGAGATATCGGAGATCGTAGGAATTTCACACAACACCGTGCGTACGCAATACATCAGGGCGAAACAGAAATTACTGAACATCATAAAAGAAGGAGGTTATTTATGAGCAACCGACTCGAGGATTTTGTAAACAGTAACCGTGATGCCTTCGACAACGAAGCGCCGACGGACCAGGTATGGAATAGTATCCAGGGAAGATTGAATCCCGGACTGGCTACACAACCTGCTGCAAAAGTTGTAAGGTTGGGATGGATCAAATGGGCCGCCGCTGCAGCTGTGATACTGGTAACGGGCACCATTCTTTTTATCAGGAATGAGGGGAAAAAACCCGCGGAAACAGCATCTATTGCCCAAACACCCGTTCAGCCACCTGCCATCAGCAGCAACGACAGCGCTTTGCTGAATGAAATCAATCCGGCTTATGCAAAAGAAGTTTATCATTTTACCCAATTGATTGAACTGAAACAATCCGAGCTGAAACAAATTGAAAAAGACAATCCGGTCCTGTACAAACAGTTTCTTGGCGATATCAATAAACTCGACAGTTCTTACAACTCACTCAAGCAGCAGTTGCCGGCTAATCCCAACCGGGAGCAATTGCTTGAGGCTATGATCAGCAATCTCCAACTGCAGATGGACCTGCTGAATCAACAACTCCAGATCATTCAACAGATCCGGAAAAGCAGTAAGGAATCCGCTATTAAAAACCAGGGATGACATTACATTCAAAAATCACACACATGAAATCAATTTTAAAGTCATACAGCCTTCTTCTTCTGTTTACGGTATTTGTAAGCGGCCTGACCCGCGCCAATGGCGACGAGCAGGAACCCAAATACGAAAAGAAAAAATCTTACAGTAAATCATACCCGGTCAGCAGTTCGGATAAAGCCAGGTTCGACAATCGCTTTGGTGAACTTAAAATCAATACCTGGGATAAAAACGAAGTAAAGGTTGAAATATCCATGTCTGCCAAAGCCAATAGTGAAGAAGTGGCGCAGGAACTGCTGGACAGGATCAGCATTGAAGATGGCAAAAATGGCAGTGAAGTATACTTCACAACCAAAATCGGCGATAAAAAACAAAAATGGCCACAGGGCGAAAAATACAATAACACCCGTTTCAATATTGATTACGTTGTATACCTGCCTTCAAAACTGAGCCTGGTTGCCAAAAATGAATTTGGAAAGATGAGCATTCCCGATTACAGCGGTGAACTGTCTGTGGTGCAGAAATTCGGCACACTCACTGCCGGCAAGTTGAGCAACGTAAAAAGAGTGAGTATTGAATTCAGTGCCGGCAGCAGCATCGAAAGTATCAGCAACGGACAGCTGGATATTCACTTCTCACGCACGCAGGTGAATAAACTGGAAGGCAATGTGCAGGTTACCGTTGAACACAGCGGCGGGGTCAAACTCGGTATCGACAACAGTCTTAAAAACCTGAACATCAAAAACAGCTTTACCCAGCTATACCTCGATGCATCGAATAACCTGTCGGCCAGCTTTGATATCAGAACCAGCTTCTCTGAAGTGGATAACAAATCAGGTTTTTCCATCAAAGAAGAGGGAGATGATGATGATCGCCGCGGTCCTAAATTCGATCATGATTATTCCGGAAAAGCCGGAGCCGGAAACATTCCGATCAAAATCAAATCCGAATTCGGAGAAGTGACCATCGGACACAATCTGAAGTTTGATGTAACTGAAAAAGAAGAAAAGAAAAAGACGAAAAATACACGGGCCGTGTAAAACAAAATAACTCGAACGCTGCAGTCAGCTGAGTCGAGACTCACAACGGCGGGATGCCTTCGCAAGAAGTGTCATCCCGTTTTTGTTGGTGGTAAGTTTGACTCACCCTGAGGATTATTGTCGCTTTACAAATGTTAAGATGTTGTCATAAATGAAACAGATGAGCTTTACGCATCATTTGGCATGGTAGTTTTACAACAGTATACATTCTTACACATTCAATGCTATTTTATGAAAAAGAAACTGGTACAGTTGAGCGTGTTCGTATTGTTTTGTCTTCCGGCTTTTTCACAGCTGCAGAGAGGTAATATCCTTGTTGGAGGCAATATTGCCAATGTGGGACTGGACCTGGGGGAGGGCAAGAATTTTTCTTTCTTACTCAATCCCAAAGCCGCCTGGTTCTTCAGAGACAATTTTGCGGCGGGTCCGTATGTATCGCTGGGTTTGTCTACCGCCAAGGGGCAGGGTACAGATGTGAGTTATGGAGTGGGTGCTTTCGGCCGTTATTATTTCAACCGCGAACAGGTTGATCTCACCCGACATACCCGTCTTTTCATCGAAGGAAATGCGGGTGTTGAAGGATTTAATCCGGATGCCGGCGACAACACGAATGGGTTGGGCCTGGGCGTCGGTCCGGGTATTGCCTACTTTATTACCCGCAATATTGGCCTGGAAGCGCTGGTCAAATACAATGGCATCGTTGGTTTTGGCAGTACACCCACCAGCAACCTGATCAACCTGAGTTTTGGTTTTCAGATATATATTCCGTCCCAGAAAATTCGCGACAGAGCAGAGAGCGGGAGAAGCAATTAGTCAATATGTCAATTAGACAATGGGATTACGGACGGGAGAAGCAATTAGTCAATATGTCAATTGGTCAATTAGCCAATGGGATTACGGATTGCGGATTGCGGATGTATTCGGGAGCGGGAGGGAGAGCGGAAAGGGAAACCGCAAACTGCAAACTGCCAACAGCAAACTAACGTGAAACGATAAACCTGAAACGCGAAACGCGAAACCGCCTACCACCAACCGCAAACTGCAAACTGCCAACCGAATTAAAACATTAATCGGCATTACTTATATTCGTAAAAAATGCCTTATGCATAAGATACTTTTTGCATGCCTGCTTTCGGGAATCACGATTTCCCTGCAAGCTCAGTCTAAATCGGCTTCCAAACAAGCTGAACAGATCAGAGAATACTGGTTTGTGCTCCTGGTAAAAGGTCCCAACAGAAGCCAGGATTCGGCAACGGCTGCCAGTATCCAGAAAGGTCACCTGGCCAATATCACACGGTTATATAACGAAGGAAAGATCAAGGTGGCCGGTCCGTTTGGAGAAGAAGGCGACTGGCAGGGCATATTTATTTTTGACGCTGCTTCGAAGGAAGAAGTGGAAAAAATGCTGAAATCAGACCCCGCTATCGCCGCAGGCCGATTGAACTACGAAATCAAATCCTGGTACACCGCCCCCATGGGAAGTTTTGTACCCGGCAGGCCGAAAGTCAAGTTCTGATACAACCATCCAATAAAAAAGCCATGCCGGTTCTTCAGTAAAGCACCAGCATGGCTTCTCCTCAACGTCCTCTGCGTATTCAGCGTCCTCTGCGTTTTCAGCGTTTTCTGCGTTTTCTGCGTTCTACTTTTTCTTATTTCCCGACTGTTCCTGTTCCCGCATGATTTCAACAACATCGACCGGTTGGGAGAAATCGCCGAGCAACCACTTGCAGAAGTAATCACCCTGCATCCAGAAGAAATATTCTGTCATATCACCGAAGCCATGACGTTGCCCAGGCAGTATGACGAGATCAAATCTTTTGTTCGCCCGAATCAATGCGTTGGCCATTCGGATGGTGTTGGCCGGATGAACGTTGTTGTCGATATCCCCGTGTGATAACATCAGGTGTCCTTTGAGATTTTTTGCCAACTCGGAATTGCGTTCGATGTTATACACAAAGCTGGTGTCATTCTTTTCGCTGATGACTTCTCTGACGCCGTGATGCTTCTCGCTCCACCACCTGTTGTATATATTATTTTCATGGTTGCCGGCCGAGCTGACCGCCACTTTGAAAAACTCGGGGTAAACCAGCATGGCCGCGGTGCTCATGAATCCTCCGCCGGAATGTCCCTGGATGCCTACGCGGCTGATATCAATGAAAGGATAACGGTCCGCGAGCTGCTCAATGGCTGCTTTCTTGTCGGCCAGTCCATAATCGCGCAGGTTTCCATAGCCGAAATTGTGATACCATTTGCTACGGCTCGGATGTCCTCCCCTGTTTCCGACTGTGATCACAATGAACCCGAACTGGGCCAGCCGGTCCGTTTTGTCCATGTTGCGGCTGAACTGTTTGGCTACTGATTCGGTCTGTGGTCCCGGGTATACATACTCGATAATCGGGTACTTTTTTGTGGAATCGAAATCATAGGGCTTGTACATTACCCCATATAAATCGGTGATACCATCATCGGCTTTCACTTTGAAAGGTTGAGGGAACTTGTATCCCGCCTGAAAGAGCAGGCTGAGATCGGCCGTTTCGAGGTCCATTATTTTTCTTCCAGTTGCATCAAACAGGGATGATTTGGGGTTGGTATTAACCCTTGAGAAATTATCTACAAAGTATTTGGTATCGTCGTCGATGCTTACGCCATGATCAAAATCACCGGCATTGAGCAACTTCAGGTTGGTACCGTCGAGGTTTACGCGGTACAGGTGCAGGTAATAAGGATCTTCACCGGCTTCCCGTCCGTTGGCAGTGAAATACAGCACCCTGTTCTTTTCGTCGATGCCTTCGATGTCTTCGCAATGGAAGGCACCGGAGGTAATGGCGTTTTTCAATTTACCTGTCGAATCGTACAGGTAGAAATGACCCCAGCCATCTCTCTCGCTCCATTGGATGAGTTCGCGACCATCATTCACCAGGCCGAGTCTTCTTGTTTCTACATAGGTGTTCATGCGTTCTTCTATCAACACTTTGGATTCGCCATTGCGCACATCCACGGCTATGATGTCAATCTTCTTCAGATCTCGGCTGGTGCGGGTGATATAGAAACGATCGTTGTTACCCAGCCAGACTGCGGGACGGAATTCATCGTCTCTTTCCCGTTCCAGTGAAGGCCTGCCGGAAACAGCTATCTCCTGGTCTTTGAAAAGGCTGGTGTTGATCTTTTTGAAATTCCTGGCAGTGAAATCGAACAACAGCAATTCGCGGATCGGCGCTTCTGCTTCGCCGGGCATATGATACTTGTAGGTCTCCAATGTTGGGCGACCTTCTGCCACGCTGTTGATCACCCAAAGATCTTTTACTTTACGCATGTCGCTGCGGATAAACGTAAAATAACGGGAGTCGGGCGACCAGTAAACGAAGGCGGATTTCCGTTTATTTTTATTCTTTTCCTTATCTACATTGGTTTCACCGAATGAATCACCCCCATAGGAATAGTTTTCGATTCCGTCGGTGGTTAGTTTATTTTCCACGATGGTGCTGTCGTCTTCGTTCTTCAGCGCCTTCGAATAATTGGCGCTGTCCATCCAGTACAGGTTGTAATTCCGGGAGAAGATCACCCATTTTTTATCGGGGGATATAGAGGCCCAGGAAGGGCGCACCTTGGGCTTCTGGTATTCTTTTAGTTCTGTGAGCGCCCCGGACACCAGGTTGTATTCAAAATAAAATACTTTCTTCTCTTTGGTGGTGGCAACCGGCTTCTTGGTGCTGTCTTTCTTCTCTATTTCAACAGAGCTCCGGATCTCAAACTGTATGCTGTTTTCGTCCTTGATGAATTTAAGATTTTCGATGCCCAGGTGCTGTGCATCGAAAGGATCTTTCACAATCGAAGTTATCTGTGCAGCCAATCGGGCATTGTCAAACATCTCCTGTTTACTGGCTTTTGCCGGATCAACAATATACCATTTGCGACCGTTGGAGGTTTCATAAGAATACCAGAACCGGTCGTTCTTCTTCAGCCAATGCGGGTCGACGTTCAGACTGAAAACGAGTTTGTTTAATTTAACGGGTGAAAACCGGGAAGCCAGTTGATAGTTCCCTTTCGTAACGGGGGTAAGTTGGGCATAGGTCCCAACAAAGACCAGGAGCATGCCCGTGAGCAGCAGGATTTTTCTCATTACAGTTGGTTTAGATGGCTCAAGATAGGGTAAGCCGACTTAATAAACCGACCGTTTATCCATAAATAGGAATGATGGTATTCAACCTGTTTGCGTTTAATGCAGAAAACCGGCCATTTCAAACTGGTATTGGGCAGCGATGGCCCTGGCTTCGGAAGCAAAGTCTTCTTTTTCGGAAGCATAGATCACCGCGCGACTGACATTTACCAGGAGACCGATGTCGCCGGGTATCATGGCCTTTTCTGAAATATCTTTCAGGCTTCCTCCCTGTGTTCCCACGCCGGGCACGAGGTAGAAATGATCAGGTGTGAGTTTTCTTATATTGACGAATTCTTCCGCCTGCGTGGCGCCTACAACAAACATCAGGTTCTCCGGGGTTCCCCATTGGCTGACGGTGGTCAGTACTTTTTCATAGAGATACTCTTCATCGGTATACCGCTCTCCCGCCATTTTCTTTAATTCAAAATCGCGAGCGCCTTTGTTGGAAGTCAATCCCAATACGATGGCCCATTTGCCTTCATATTCCAGGAAGGGTTTAACGCTGTCCTCTCCCATATAGGGCGCCACGGTGATGGAATCGAATGGCAGGGACTCAAAAAAAGCCTTCGCATATTGAGTGGAGGTATTACCAATATCGCCCCTTTTGGCATCGGCAATTTTGAAATGATCGTCCCCGATAAACCGAACGGTCTTCTCCATCGCTTCCCAGCCTTTTAATCCGAGTGCTTCATAAAAAGCAGTATTGATCTTGTAGCTTACACAAAGGTCGCGGGTGGCCTCAATGATCTGTTTGTTAAACTCAAAGACAGGATCTTCAGCAGACAATAAATGTTTGGGAATTTTGGTGATGTCCGTATCCAGTCCGATACACAGATAAGATTTCTTCTTCCTGATCTGTTCAACGAGTTGTGCGCGCGTCATGGCGCGAAGATACTGTTTTGCGCCCAATGAAGATCGTCGCTCAACCGCGCACGAGTGCCCTCAATGTTTCCGAAAAATGCCAGATCTCTTCAAAGGTATTATAAAGCGGAACCGGCGCCAGCCGGATTACATTGGGTTCGCGCCAATCAACAATAATTCCCTTTTTCATGAGCCCCTCATAAACCTCTTTTCCTCTTTCCAGCATCAGCATGGATACCTGGCAGCCATGTTCATGGGATGCACGAGGCGTGATGAACTCAATCACCGAATTACCAGGTTGCTGATTCACCGCATCCAGTCTCGCCCACAGGTAATCATTCAGCAATTGCCTTTTATGGTGAAGATTATCCATTCCGGCCTTTGCAAATACATCCAGCGCTGCTTTATGACAGGCATAAAGTAAAATAGACGGTGTACTTAATTGCCAGCCTTCCGCTGTGGGACTGGGAAAAAATCCTTTTTCCATAAGGAATCTTGTTTCAGCCCGATACCCCCACCAACCGGCAAAGCGGTTGAGTGATTTATCCTGGTGATGTCTTTCATGTATATATACACCACCTATCGCACCCGGTCCGGAGTTCAGATATTTGTAGCTGCACCAGCAGGCAAAATCAGCATTCCAGTTATGCAACTGCAAAGGAATATTACCGGCGGCATGAGCGAGATCAAAACCCACTTTGGCGCCTGCGGCGTGTCCGGCGGCCGTAATTGATTTCATGTCAAAAACCTGGCCGGTGTAGTAATTCAATCCACCCCACAGTATCAATGCCAGTTCTTCCCGGTTGTCTTCGATTGCCTGGAGGATGTCTTCGTGCCGTATGCAGTGTTCTCCCTGGCGGGGAGCGATTTCAATCAGAATTTCATCCGGATTGAACCCATGATGACGGATATGCGTTTCGAACATATACTGATCGCTGGGAAAGGCCTTTGCTTCGCATAAAATTTTTTTCCGCTTTCCTTCCGGACGATAAAACGTCACCATCATCAGATGAAGGTTAACCGTCAGCTGATTCATCACCACCAACTCATGGGGAAGTGCCCCAACAATTTCGGACAGGGGCTCCGTTAGTGTCTGGTGATATTTCAACCAGGGTTTACTTCCGGCAAAAAAGCTTTCTACTCCATGGCTGGCCCACTGGTCCAGCACCTCCTGGATATACGGCGCGGTATTTTTAGGCTGCAGCCCGAGTGAATTTCCCAGGAAATAGATCTGCGGCTGACCATTTACAACCGGTTTAATGAATTCCTCTCTCCAATTGGTACCTGATGACTGATCCAGCTGCCTGGCCTGTTCGAGCGTATGACTAAACTCCATCTTGGATAATTACATTTAATGATTGCCGTGAGTTGATTAGATCGTGGGTGTTTTACCCCCATCCACCGGTATGCTGATTCCATTTACAAAGGAAGCGGCCGGAGATGCCAGGAAACCGATCACCGAAGCAATTTCTGCTGCTGCTCCGAAACGACGGGCTGGAATTCCTTCTTTCATTTCCTTTTCTATGACAGACGGATCGACTCCCCTGCTTCGGGCATTGGTTTCTATCAGGCTTCTTAGCCTTTGCGTATCTGTATAACCGGGTAACACGCTGTTTACAGTGATTCCAAACTGAGCCACTTCATTCGACCAGCTCTTGGACCAGGACGCCACTGCAGCCCTGATGGTATTGGAAACGCCGAGATTGGCGATGGGTGTTCTTACCGAAGTGGAAATTACATTGATAATTCTGCCGAACCCTGCCTGTTTCATGGAAGGCAAAACTGCCTGTGCCAGAATTTGATTACAAACCAGGTGCTGATCGAATGCAGCCCTGAATTCATCTTCTTCCGCACTGGTAATGGCACCCGGCTTTGGACCACCGGTATTATTGACCAGGATGTGAATATAATGATCCAGCAGAAGCTGATCGATCATGATCCTGACGGCAGCACTGTCGGTGAAATCAGCTACATAGTATTGATGCTGCTGTTCATGATCGCGGGCAAGCGATTCCAATGCTCTTTCCAGGGAGGATTCATTTCTGGCCAGCAGGATACAGGTAGCTCCCTGCTCCGCCAGCTGTTGGGCCGCGGCCAGCCCAATACCCTGTGTACTTCCGCAAATCAAAGCCGTCTTTCCCTCTAAGGAAATATTCATGTTGGAGTTTTTGAGATTCAAAAGCCAAAAGTCAAAAGACAAAATTCAAAATTCAAAAATCAAAAATCAAAAGTCAAAAGTCAAAAGTCAAAATTCAAAAGTCAAAAGTGAGGCAGCTTGAGGCGATCAAGAGTTCAGGAACGCAAAGTTGGCAAAGTAGCGCAAAGAAGAAAATTCAAAAGTCAAAAGTAAAAATTAAAAATTCAAAAGTCAAACACTTACCAATATGCGAAAAGCCTAAAAATTAAAAATTGATAATACAGGTTAATTAGAAGATATTACTTTTTACTTTTTACTTTTTACTTTTTACTTTTTACTTTTTACTTTTTACTTTTTACTTTTTACTTTTTACTTTTTACTTTTTACTTTTTACTTTTTACTTTTTACTTTTTACTTTTTACTTTTTTTTCTTTGCGCTCTCTGCGGTACTTCGCGTCCTCTGCGTTCCTGAACTGCCTGCACTAACTTGAATGCCCCTTTTGAATTTTGACTTTTCACTTTTGACTTTTGATTTTTGACTTTTGATTTTTGACTTTTGATTTTTGACTTTTGATTTTTGACTTTTCAATTTTCACCTATCCCCAAACATATCCGGATAATCACTAATCACTCCATCTACGCCCATGGATTTCAGTTTTTCAATGGTCGATTTGTCGTTGACTGTCCAGGGTATGAGCCTGATGTGCCGGCTGTGGCATTGCTGAACCAGTTCGGAAGTAACCAATGAATAGTGCGGGCTATAGATAGTCGGTTCGAATCCCAGTTCGTCGATGACGCCCTGCAATCCTTTTTTATCGGTTGGCTCCACCAGGGCGGCGGTACGAATACCCGGATAGGATGCATGTATTATTTTCAACGTGCGGAAGTCGAATGACTGGATGATGACACGGTTGCTTATTTTCTTGCGATGGATGACCTGCATCAGCAGTTTTACAAATTCCTCCGGTGCCGGATGATAAATCGAATCGGTGGCAGGATCTGTTTTTGTTTCGATATTGTAAAAAACCGGGGTAATGCCTTTCAACTTTACGTAGGCTTCCACATCATCGATGATCTCGGACAGCAATGGCTTTTCCGCTTTTATTTTTTCCTGCTTCGGAAAACGGGGATTACCTCTGAGGCCCACGTCATAAGACTGCACCTCCTTGTAAGTCATCTTGAAAATATTCAACGACTTTTCTTCCTGTTCCGTGACCGGTGTGCCGTCGGGGTGACTGGCTATTTCGTGATTAAAGAAGGGTTCGTGTGATAAAACTACCCGGTTATCGGCGGTGATGACCGCATCCATTTCAAGCGTGGTGACGCCCAATTCCAGGGCTTTTATCATTGCCGGAATGGTGTTTTCAGGCATCAGGCCCCGGCAACCTCTGTGTCCTTCCTTGTCGAAAACCGGATCCACGGTCACTTGATTTTTTTGAGCAGAATGACAACTCACGACGAAGCCGGCGATCAGGATGAGTGCTGTTATTTTCCTCATTCGCTTCATACTGCAAGATTAGTGAGCTGTCACAAATATCGCTCCTTCTACTGATTAAATAATTGTGAAGCACGTTGCTTCATTTCACCGGCAATCACCCTCGAATCGTGGTCGCCAGTTTCCAGGTGTTTCACGATAGAGTGAAAACTGGTTTCATCCCTGTTCTGGCTCAGCTTGAACACGTTCTTTATTTCCTTCACTTCAATTTCAAAACCGACAATGCTCTTCATCATTTTTCGAGTATACTCTTCCGGTAGATTATCGAAGACCGTGGCAGATGCCGAATTGTTGCCTTCGAAAAACAACGTGAGCCGGCGCATGATATCCACCAACCCGTTGTCATCGGTAAACCGCAAAGTGCCGCGTGCATGTACCGTCATGTAATTCCAGGTGCTTCCCTGTGAGGGGTTGCTGTAAAGAGTGGCGCTTACATAGGTATGCGGACCGGTAAACAATACGAGCGTCTCCGGATTTTTTTCGAATGTCAGGTGATGATCCTGCTTTCTCATCATGTGCCCCAGCAGGAATAATTTTCCTTCCCTTTCCTCCAGCAGCAGGGGGATCTGGGTGGCAACGGTTCTGTTTTCATGGCAACCGGTCAGGATAGCGAAAGGGTGATTCTTCATGAACTCGATCACTTTATCGCTGTCCTGTTCGGTGAAATAGGGAAGCTGATACATATTGTTTGATAATTGTGGTTGTTGGGCAGTTACACCATCACTTCGAGTACTTTGGTGGCAGCCATATTGGCGTTACGCATAGAAATACTTCTAACCGCGCTGGCCGCAAAGTCAATAAATGCCTGTTTGGTTATTTCCTCTCCGCCCACCATCGCTGGTTCTCCCATATCACCACCTTCGCGGATGGATTGCACGAGGGGTATCTGTCCGAGGAAAGGAATTTCATATTCATCGGCCAGTTTTTTGCCTCCTTCTTTTCCGAAAATGTAGTATTTGTTTCCCGGCAATTCTGCGGGTGTGAAATAACTCATGTTCTCTACCATTCCAATAATCGGAACCTTGATCTGTGCCTGTCCAAACATCGCAATGGCTTTTTTCGCATCGGCCAGGGCTACTTCCTGTGGCGTAGTAACTACTACCACGCCGGTAACGGGTACGGTTTGCACAAGCGTCAGGTGAATATCGCCGGTACCCGGTGGCATGTCGATGATCAGGTAATCCAGTTCATCCCAGTAAACCTCGGTAACGAATTGCCTGATGGCGCTGCTTGCCATGGGGCCTCTCCACACAATGGCGCTCTTTTCATCCACCAGCAACCCGATACTCATCAGTTTGATGCCGTATTTTTCCAATGGAACGATCATCCCTTTTTCCTGGCCGAGATCCATCATCATGGGTCGCTGGTCGCGCACCCCAAACATGATGGGAACACTCGGACCATAAATATCGGCGTCCATCAGACCGACCTTTGCCCCACCCTGTGCCAGGGCTATCGCCAGGTTGGCAGAGACCGTACTCTTCCCCACCCCTCCTTTTCCACTCACCACCGCAATGATATTTTTCACATTCGGCAGCAAGGATTGTCCGTCTTTCCGATTGGAGCTGGTATTGGCTGTGAAATTCACTTTTACATCAGCCTGCTTGTCTACCAGTAATTTCACCGCATTTACGCAGGCATTCCGGATCATATCCTTCATCGGACAGGCTGGTGTGGTGAGCACCACCGTAAAGGATACATTTTTATCATTTATGGCGATGTCTTTTACCATGTTTAAGGATACAATGTCTTTCCCCAGGTCGGGTTCCTGAACATTACTCAACGCACTTAAAATCTGCTCGCTGGTCATCTGTGTAACTGTTTTGTTAAAGATTCATTTGCAAGGCAAAATTAACCATTGCCCGGTGGATTTTGTTGAAACAATTTTGAATCTATCCTGTATATTTGGTCACGATGAAAAGAATGCTACTTTTTTGTTTACTGTTGATTCTCATAGCCCCCATCGCATCAAAGGCCCAGTTCGAAAAACTGAAAGATTCAGTCATTCAATTGAATGGATTGGTGATGACTGCCGATAGTCTAATGGGTATCCCGGCCGTGACCGTTAAAGTGGTAGGCCGAAACCAGGGTACCTTCACCAACGAACAGGGGGTGTTCACCATCGTAGTATTGAAGGGGGACAAAATAGAGTTTACCTCCATCGGATTCAAGCCCAAAACAGTGGAAATTTCCCGTAGCCTGGAAGGCAACCAACATACCCTTATTCAACTGATGGTTAAGGATACCCAGTATCTGCCGGTCACAATCATTCGTCCAAGACCCACCCGCGAACAGTTCGAAAGAGACTTCGTAAATGTGGACATCCCGGATGACGACTACGAAATCGCCCGAAAAAATACGGAAGCCGGTAAAAGACGCATACTGGCCAAAGGACTGCCGACGGATGGCAGGGAGAATTCGAATATTATGTTGAATAATAATGCCCGTCGGTATTATTATTACGGACAGGCGCCCCCCCAGAATATCTTCAACCCGTTTGCCTGGAATGAATTCATTAAAGCATGGAAACGCGGAGATTTTAAGAACCAGTGATTAAATTTCCTAACTTGCCGATATAGTGAATCTTATCCTTTACTAACAGCAGATGCTTGGCGTTACCATACTTGGCAATAATTCGGCGTTACCGGCTTTTGATCGACATCCCACCTCACAAGTGGTTACCCTGGATGATCAACTCTTCCTGGTAGATTGTGGAGAAGGAACCCAGATGCAGCTTGTTCGCTACAAGATCCGTTGGGGACGGATCAATCACATCTTTATATCTCATCTGCATGGCGATCACTATTTCGGTTTACCGGGCTTTCTGAATAGCATGGGACTGCTCAACCGCGAACAGGATCTTCACCTCTATGCCCCCGAGCCCGTGAAGAAAATGCTGGACATGCAATTCGAAGCGGCTCAATCGAGGCTTCCCTATACCATTCACTTCCATCCGCTCACCGGAGCGGCGGTGTTGTTTAAAACAGACCGGCTGCAGGTAAGTTGCTTTCCCACCAAACATCGCATCCCCTGCTTCGGATTCAAATTTGAACAGATTAAGCCACCCCGCCGGATCAATCCGGAAAAAGCGGTTCAATACCAGGTGCCGGCTTCCTTTTACGATCGTTTGAAATGGGGGGAAAACTATACAACCAAAAGCGGAGAGATCATACAAAATGAATGGGTGACAGAACCGGCCCCCAGGCCCAAGTCATACGCTTTTTGCGCCGATACCATTTATGATGAGGAACTGATTGAAGTAGTAAAGGGTGTAGACCTGCTTTACCATGAAACAACCTATCTGAAAGAACTATCCGAAAGAGCCGCTGCCCGTTTTCATGCTACTACCGTGCAGGCGGCCACCATCGCATTGAAAAGCGAAGTGAAGAAATTGTTGATCGGACATTTCAGTAGCAAATACGATAAAATAGACATATTTGAGCAGGAGGCGAAAGAGGTGTTCCCCAATACCAGCCTGGCTATCGAAGGTGTTACTTATAAAGTATAGGCTTAAATTCCTACCTTTATTTACCCGCCGTTTCAAAAACATTCAGCAATGAAAAATGTACTGTTCTTCCTGGCGATCAGCCTGTCTGTTCGGGCCTATTCCCAGTCTGCCTCCACTTTTGATCTGTCGGGTGAGTTCAGCGGTCAGGCCCCTGCCAAAATATACCTGGCCTTTACAAACAGTAAAGGAGTTTGGATAAGAGACAGCCTGCCGGTGGAAAAAAATCGCTTTGTGTACCACGCATCCATCGACCAGGTTTCACTGGCCACGCTGTCAACGTATCCGAATGCCTATAGCCAGGATGCACGGGCGGTGACGGTGTACTTCGAGCCGGGCAAACAATCCATTCGACTTAATGCTTCCAACTTCCAGGATTACCAGCTGACGGGATCGAAGTCTGATATAGAGAACCGGGAAATGCAAAAAAGACTGGCCCCTGTCTATAAAAAGATCGAGCCCATCTCTAAAAAATACGAAGCGAAAAACCAGGAATTCATCTCCATGAGAAAGAAAGGGGCTACTGAGCGCCAACTGGATTCCCTGAAAGCCATCCTGGAAGAGATCCGAAACAGCATGGATCCTTTCCGGGAAGAGATCGTGAAAATACAACTCGATTTCTTTCACCAATACCCGCAATCTTTTGTTACCGCACACGAACTGAGATTTCATGTCAGCGATATGTCGGCCGATACCCTGTTGTCTTATCTGAATCGCATGAGCCCAACCGTTCGCAACAGCGCAGACGGGAAGTTGCTGGAAAAAGAATACGCCAAGCTGAAAGCCGGTTCACCAGGGAGCATCGCAAAGGATTTCGCGGCCAAAACCATTACGGGCGACAACATCAAATTATCGGATTTCAAAGGGAAATACGTCCTGCTGGATTTCTGGGCAAGCTGGTGTGTACCCTGCCGAAAAGGCAATCCCCACCTGAAAGAGCTGTATACCCGGTACAAAGACAAAGGCATTGAGTTCATTGGCGTATCTGATGATGACAGCAACCCGGATGCCTGGAAAAAAGCAGTAGATAAAGACGGACTGCCCTGGCTGCATGTATTGAGAGGATTGGATTGGGACAAGATCCGCAAGGGAGAAGACAATCCCAACGACATCAGTGAGCTGTTCGGGATACATTCCCTCCCTACCAAGATCCTGATCGATCGGGATGGAAAAATTATTGGAAGATTCGGAGAGGAAGAAGGTCCGCTGGATCAACTGCTGACCTCTCTATTTGGAAAATCCTGAAAAGAATCTCAATAAAAAATCCCCGGTCTGTCATCATTGCGCTGCAGGCCGGGGATTCGTATTCAATAACGTTACTTGAATTACTGCTTACTTTTTCAGGTAGGCTTTAACTTTCTGATGGTATCCTTCACTAAGCGGAACCATTGGCAGACGGAGGTGATTCTTCAGCAAACCCATTTCTGTCATGAAGGCTTTCACACCGGCCGGGTTGTTTTCAGCAAACATCAGATCGTATGCTTCCATCAATTCATCATTCAGTTTTTTTCCTTTGGCGAAATCACCGGCCAGGCACTGGCGAACCATTTCAGAGAACTTTTTGGGGAATGCATTCGCAGCCACGCTGATCACGCCTTCCATACCACAGGCAATCTGCGGCAACACGAGTGCATCATCGCCACTGACCACCATAAACTGGCGGGGTTTGTTTTTTAATATCTGCATACATTGTCCCATGTCTCCGCTGGCTTCTTTGATACCTGCAATATTCTTTACCTCATTGGCCAACCGGAGTGTCGTTTCGGCGCTGAGGTTTCTTCCTGTTCTGCCGGGAACATTGTATAATAATAATGGCTTGGGAGAGGCCGCGGCCAGCGCTTTGTAATGCTGGAACAATCCTTCCTGTGAGGGTTTGTTGTAATAAGGGCTTGCGCTCAATACCGCCACTGCTTTATCCAGGGGAAATGTTTCGAGATCTTTGATCAGCGAATGTGTATCGTTACCACCCACTCCCACGACTACCGGCACCCGACCGGAAATTTTTTCGCAGGTAAACTGGATGATCGCAATTTTTTCTTCTTTCGACAAAGTGGGCGTTTCACCGGTGGTACCCAGGGTAACGATGTATTCCACTCCGCCTTTGATGACATGATCAATTACTTTACCCAGCGCTGCCAGGTCTACTTCATCATTTGATTTAAAAGGTGTAACCAGCGCCACACCGGTTCCGCGTAATATTTTTTGGAGAGACATTATAGTTGGTTTTTTAAAGCTTCCTGATTGAATCTGGTTGTAAATGGAGAGTTTGTCCCGGGAAGTCCGCAAGGATCGGGAAATGAAACGACGTAATAACAGTGTTTAACGATTATACGCTGACTTCATTCCAGAATCCCATCTTGCCAAACTTCTCAATCCGTTTTCGTACGCGTTCTTCGGGATCGAACTGTTGAAGTTCTGCAATGGTATTAATCAGGTAAGGTTTAAGCAGGGAAGCGGCTTCGCTGTAGTTCCAGTGAGCGCCCCCAATCGGTTCGGGAATGATCTGATCGATCAAACCAAAATTGAACATATTATCGGCAGTGAGCTTGAGTTGCTCGGCTGCTTTTTCTTTCTGATCCCAGCTACGCCAAAGTATGGAGCTACAGTTCTCCGGGGAGATAACGGTGTACCAGGAGTTTTCAAGCATGAACACGCGATCACCCACTCCAATTCCCAATGCACCGCCGGAAGCTCCTTCTCCAATGATTACACAAATAACCGGCACCTTGAGGCGCATCATTTCGTAAATATTGCGGGCAATGGCTTCTCCCTGTCCACGTTCTTCCGCTTCCATTCCGGGATAAGCACCGGGAGTATCGATGAAAGTGATAACAGGCTTGTTGAATTTCTCTGCCATTTTCATCAGGCGGAGTGCTTTGCGATATCCTTCCGGATTGGCCATACCAAAATTTCTCAACTGGCGCATTTTGGTATTGATGCCTTTCTGGTGACCGATCACCATTACAGTTTGTCCATCGAGGGAGGCCAAACCACCAATCATGGCTTTATCGTCTTTCACATTCCGGTCGCCAAACAGCTCTACGAAATCGGTGAATATTTTCTCAATGTACTTCTGTGTGTAGGGGCGATCCGGATGACGACTCAACTGCACGCGCTGCCAGGGCGTAAGGTTGCGGGTGATCTCCTTACGTTTTTCGATTATGGCAGCTTCCAATTGTTGAATCGGTACGCTATAATCAACCTTGGGATTCTTTTCTGCCGATGCTTTCTGCTTCTCAATATCGTCGAACATATCTTTGATCGGCTTCTCAAAATCAAGAAATTGTCGGTTTTTATCCTGCGGCATAGTCGGTTTTAAAATAAGGGTGTAAAATTAAGGGTTCTGACTATATGATGATCAATTACTACCAACTGTTCACCTAAAGAGGGTTATTGCGTCATTGATAGCCACAGACTCCTGGAAATGAAGGGAAAATCCGGCCGATTCCCGATGGGCCATTGGCGCTTATTTATTACATTGATGAAATTTCCTGCTATGAGTCAACCCAAGGGCCGTCGCTCCTTTCTGAAAAATCTGGCTGTTGGTGGAGTATCTGCAGCCATGATCGACACCAGCCTGGCCGCCACTCCCGGCAAACAAAGCCCGCCCAACGAGGCCTTTGACAAATCGCCCAGGAAGTACAATGATTATTATACCGGTGCCAATCTGAATCGGGTGGCATTCCCGATCGGTGGACTAGGTGCAGGGATGTTTTGCCTGGAAGGCACCGGTGCGATTTCACATGTTTCTGTCCGCAACCGGCCCGAAGTGTTTAATGAACCCGGGTTTTTCGCCGCGATCTGTGTAAAGGGAATTCCCAATGGCGCCAAATTACTGGAAGGCCCCGTGCCCGACTGGAAAAAATTTGGTTTCAGCAATGCCGGTAATGGCGCCGGAGGGGCAACAACGGGTCTGCCCCATTTTCATGAAGCCCGATTTCTTACGCGATTTCCGTTTGCCACTATTGATATCAGCGATAAAGACATCCCCCTTGCCGTAAAACTAACAGGATGGAGTCCTTTTATTCCCGGGGATGAAAACAATTCCGGGATGCCCGTTGGCGCAATCGAATACCGGTTTACCAATACCTCCGCGCAAACACAGGAAGCGGTTTTTTCCTTTAATGCCCGCCAATTTCTGGCGATCGACAAAGGAGACAACAGCATTGCGCCCTTGAAGAATGGATTTGTGCTGAAAGAAAAAGGAACCAAAGAAAAATTGTTACCCTCTGATTTCGCGATATGGACAACCGATGCCGGAACGATCGTTGATCATTGCTGGTTCAGAGGCGGCTGGTGGGATCCGTTAACGATGGCCTGGAACCGGGTAAAGGAAGGAACACCGGTTCAGAATGATCCGGTAGAAAAAAATGCACCGGGCGCTTCATTGTATGTACCCATGATCCTGAAACCCGGAGCCAGTAAAACCATCCAGGTTTTGTTTGCCTGGTATACCCCTGAGAGCGATCTCAGTTTCGGCGGTATTGGAAAAAGCAAACAGGATTGCGATCCGGCCTCAGGTTGCTGTAACTCTCCTGCCGATATTGGACTCGATCCATATGATCATGATTTCAACAATAAATATTATAAGCCCTGGTACAGCTCCCGGTTTAAAGATATCGTTGAAGTGACCGAATACTGGTCAGCTCATTACAACGAACTAAAACAACAGTCAACGCTGTTTACAGATGCTTTTTATAAAAGCAGTTTGCCTGCGGAAGTGATGGAAGCCATTGCCTGCAATCTTTCCATTCTGAAATCGCCGACGGTCATGCGGCAATACGATGGCAGGTTGTGGAACTGGGAAGGCTGTGGTGATACCTGGGGATGTTGTCATGGCACCTGCACGCATGTTTGGAATTACGCACAAGCCATCGCTCATCTTTTTCCCAACCTGGAAAGATCACTTCGGGCTACAGAATTTTGCGAGAACCAGGATGAAAAGGGTCATCAGAATTTCAGGGCCAACCTGCCCATTCAACCCAATACCCACGAGTTTCATGCCGCAGCAGATGGGCAACTGGGCGGAATCATGAAAGTGTATCGCGAATGGAGGATCAGTGGCGATCACGAATGGATGCGGAAGATATTCCCCATGGTTCAGAAGAGCATGGATTATTGCATTCAGACCTGGGATCCCAAACACAAGGGCGTGATAGAAGAACCACATCACAACACCTACGATATTGAATTCTGGGGGCCCGATGGCATGCACGGCAGTTTTTATCTCGGAGCCCTGGAAGCGGTGATTCGAATGGGAAACCATTTACAACGCGATACCGCTTTCTATCGGGTATTGCAACAGAAGGGAAAAGAGTTTATGGAGAAAGAACTGTATGATGGTGAATACTTCTACCAAAAAATTCAATTCACCGGTTTACAGGCACAGAATCCCGCCACCGCGCAATCGTTCGGTGGAGAATATTCCAAAGAGGCGAGAGCATTACTGGAAAAAGAGGGACCCAAATACCAATATGGAAAAGGCTGTTTGTCTGATGGTGTTCTGGGCGCCTGGATCGCCCGCCTATGCGGATTGCCCGATCCGGTCGATCCCCGCCAAATAAGCAGTCACCTGAAAGCGGTTCATAAATACAATCTGAAAACTAACCTCAGCGAACATGCGAATCCTCAACGACCCTCCTATGCACTGGGTGATGAAGGCGGCCTGCTCCTCTGCAGCTGGCCGAAGGGAGGCAAGCTTTCCCTGCCATTCGTGTACAGCGACGAGGTATGGACAGGAATCGAACACCAGGTCGCCTCACACCTGATGCTGTCCGGACATGTCAAAGAAGGACTCGATATTGTAAGAGCCAGCCGCAACCGGTATGATGGAAAAGTGAGAAATCCTTTTAACGAGTATGAGTGTGGTCATTGGTATGCACGGGCGCTGTCGAGTTATGGTTATCTACAGGCGCTAACAGGTCTTCGTTATGATGCGGTGGAAAAAACGCTCTATATAAATTCTCGCATCGGTGATTTTGTTTGCTTTATTTCGACCGCAACCGGATTCGGTACGGTAACAAACAAAGCCGGAAAAATAACGCTGCAGGTATCGAAGGGCAACATCGAGGTGAAGAAGATCAACTGGAAGGGTCAGTCATCCAACCCTGTTTAATCACAAACATCAGTTCACCATACATTTCATTATGAAAAAAATACTCCTTGCCATCCTGCTGATTTTAATGAAAGGCAGTTTGTCGTTTGCCAAAACCATTCGTGTAGGCATCGATGGGATGACCCATCAGCATGTGATGCAGGTTTTTTCCATCATGGGTAAACAGGATGAAGTGGACATTGTGGGATTTGCTGAGCCCAACCGCGAGCTGGCCATGCGACTGTTTCGACAGTTCAATGTTCCTGACTCACTTTGGTTCCCTTCCCTGGAAGCGCTTATTCAAAAAACGCACCCGGAAGCCGTCTGCGCCTTCAATTCCATCTTCGAACATCTTTCGACCGTCAGGATCTGTGCCCCCAGGGGTATCCATGTGGTGGTGGAAAAGCCACTGGCGGTGAATATGGAACATCTTTCTGAAATGAAATCGCTGGTCGATCGATACCATATTCAGTTGCTCACCAATTACGAGACCACCTGGTATGCTTCTCATGCACGGGCCTGGCAAATGCTCAAAGAAGACAAAACACTGGGCACACTTCGGAAGGTGGTGATCATGGACGGCCACCAGGGCCCTATCGAAATCGGATGTTATAAAGAATTCACCGACTGGCTTAAAGATCCCGTATTGAATGGCGGCGGTGCATTGATCGATTTCGGTTGTTATGGGGCAGATATCATGACCTGGCTTATGGAGGGCCGGGAACCCGAAACGGTCACGGCCATCTCCCAGCAATATAAACCTGATATGTACCCGAAAGTAGATGATGAAACTACGATACTCCTCACCTACCCCGGTTGCCAGGCGATTATACAGGCTTCCTGGAACTGGCCGGTGGGAAGAAAGGATACAGAGATATATGGTACCGGGGGTGTTTTAATTGCCAACAGGGAAAACAAGATGAAGTTCACGCATGCCGACCCCCATCAAAAAGAGGAATGGCTTTCACTGTCGCCCCTTCCCCACGAGCGTTCCAATATCTTTTCTTACCTCCATGCCGTACTCAACGGCAAACTGGATCCGGGAAAGGACCTGTCCTCTTTCGCCGTGAACCAGGTGGTAGTAAAGATCCTGTCTGCCGCCCGCGAATCGGCCCGGACAGGTAAAACCATTCGTTTAAGGAAATAATGGTAGCGGTTAAAGCGTTTTACGTTTCACGTTTAACGTTTTATGTCTCTCGTTTACTCCGCATTCCAACCGGACGATTGTCCTCTTTCTCCTGTAACTTACTAAGTTTCAATTTTTTTGACTTTCGACTTTTGACTTTTGACTTTTGAATTTTGATTTTTGATTTTTGACTTCTGCCTTTTGCCTTTTAAATTTTGACTTTTGAAACAACTTACCTTTGCCCACTGAAAGCCGATTTTTTAAACTTCAAAATCTCCTCAGGATGTTTATTCAATTTTGAGGTCAATTATGAAAGTACTTGTTATAGAAGATAACCGGGAACTGGCCGAAAGTATCAGCAATTATCTACAGGCGGAAGGATATATCTGCGAACATGCCCCGCATGTGAAGGCCGCTATAGACAAGTTATCGATGTTCACTTACGATTGTATTTTGCTTGACCTGATGTTGCCGGATGGTAATGGTTTTGAAATACTTGATTTCATCCGTCAGAACAATATTGCCAGCGGGCTTTTGATCGTTTCCGCCAGGGGCAGTATCGACGACAAAGTCAATGGCCTTGAACACGGCGCTGATGACTATGTAACCAAGCCCTTTCATCTTTCCGAATTACACGCCCGGCTCAAAGCCATCTACCGCCGTAAAAAACTGGAAGGAAATGACGCGATCCACTTCAATGGCATCACACTCGATACGGAAAAAATGGAAGTCAGGGTGAATGAAGTATTACTGGACATCACCCGCAAAGAATATGATCTGCTGCTTTACTTCCTTATTAATAAAAACAGGGTGCTATCCCGCCAGGCCATCGCCACGCACCTCTGGGGCGATTATACAGACAACCTGGCGAATTTTGATTTTGTGTACCAGCATGTAAAGAACCTTCGCAAGAAAATCAATGCCGCCAACGGTATCGACTTTATAGAAACCGTATACGGAGTAGGATATAAATTCAACACCTCCAAAACATGAAACTACTTAACAAAATAACCCTCTGGTATATCGCGATCATTTTCGTGATCATGACGGTTACGATGTATACGGCAAGACATACGATTGCCAGTCATATCCGCGATCATGAAATCGAAAGGATGGCGGTGCTGAATGACTCAATCGGACGGCTGATCCAGGCAGGGCAGGTAACCTTCATAACTGAAGGTTCTCCGATTACGGTAACCAAAACAACTGAAGCGATACCAGCTGGTGGAAAAAAAATTGAAGAGAACACCCAATATAACAGCCCATTGAAAAGGAACGAACATCGCCTTGTGGTCAGTTCCTATTACAAAAGCGGCGCTGATGTTTACAAGGTGTCATCCTACAATTATGTAACCCGCAGCTATCTCTATTATGATTCGCTTTTGTGGACGCTTGCCTGGAAACTGCTGCTGATTGGTGTGGCCGTTGCCATTACAGCAGCTTTGCTGTCAAGATACGTATTGTCGCCCTTTAGAAATACCATGAAGGCCGTCCGTCAGTTTGATATTACCCGGAAAGAAAAATTGCAATTACCTGCCACTACCACCAAAGAATTTAAGGAGTTGAACAGCTTCCTGATGGAAATGACAGACAAGGCCATTGCGGAATACACTTCGGTAAAAGAGTTCAGTGAAAACGCCTCCCATGAATTGCAGACGCCACTGGCCGTAGTACAAAGCAAACTCGAGTTGTTGGCAGAAACGGATATCAATGAGAAACAGGCCTTCCTGATTGCGGATATGCAAAATGCCATTGAAAAGCTAACCCGAATCAACCGATGCCTGACCTTACTAACCAGGCTCGAAAACCTCGAATTCAAACATTCAGAAATCAATTTTTGCCGGGTGACCCGCGAAGTACTGGAGATGTACAGCGACCGTATTGAACTGAAGCAGCTCGAGGTGAATTCAAATATTGGAAAAGGCATTGCGGTTACCATACACCCCACACTGGGAGAAATACTGGTGACCAACCTCATCAGCAATGCCATTCGTCATAACGTAGCAGGAGGTTCCATACAAATGGAACTGACCAATGAGCGATTGTTTATTGCCAATACCGGACTGCCGCCGGAATTCCCGGAAAAAGAACTATTCAACCGCTTCCGGAAAAGTAATCAGTCGGCCGAAAGCACTGGTCTGGGTCTGGCTATAGTAAAACAGATCTGCCAGGCCTGCAATTTTGAAATAAAATACCGTTATACCGAAGGATGGCACCAGATACAGGTGTCGTTCAATAAATGCTTTAATCCATCATTTGAAAATGAATCCGGTTCTTACTGGCCTGTGGTCGGACAACCGGCAGCCGTATCTTAAAAGATCGCGCTTCAAAATTTCCTCAGAATTGCTTCAAAAGCAATTCAAATCACTACGATTGCTTTGCCGGTGATTTTGGATACTAAACAACTATTTGTGTCTATGTCGAAGAACAATTTATTATGGCCCATCTGGCTGGCATTATTCTCATTGACAACGGTTACAGGAAGGGGACAACGTGTCCTCACCTTACAGGAGGCGGTCAGGCAGGCGCTCAACAATTATGGTTCCATTCGGGCGAAAACCAATTATGCGCAGGCCTCTAAACAATTGGTGGAACAGGCCCGCAGAGATTATCTTCCCAATTTCAACATCGGGTTGCAGCAGGATTATGGAACGGTCAACGGACAAAACGGCCCGCTGTATGGATTTGGGGGTCTGGCGGCTGCATCGTCCGGACTACCCCTGCCCGATCAAAACTGGCATGCTGCCTTTGGCGCTCTGTACCTGACTAATATCAACTGGGATTTCTTCAGTTTCGGACGGGCACAACAAAAAATCAAGCTCGCGGAAACCGCTGCAGAAAGAGATAATAAAGATCTGCAACAGGAAATCTTTCAGCAAAAAATAAAAGTAACGGCAGCTTACCTCAACCTCCTGGCTGCGCACCAGATCAGCTACTCCTATAAACGCAACCTGGAAAGAGCCGATACGCTCAGAAGGATTGTACAGACCCGCTCCTTGAATGGACTGGTGGCGGGTGTGGACTCTTCCCTGGCCAATGCAGATTTTTCCAATGCCCGGATCTTATACACGAGAGCACAGGATACCGAACAACAATTAAGAAATGAATTATTGCAACTGATGCAGGCAGATGATTCATTGAATGACTTCCTGCTCGATACAGCCATGCTGTCGATCGTGCCTGCGCTCGATATGAACAGCGTTGATTCGTCCAGCCACCCGCTTTTGCAGTTTTTGAAAAGCCGGATAAACGTAAGCGACGAGCAATCCCGGCTGATCAAAAAATCTTATTACCCTGCTTTCACGTTGGTGGGTGTATTTCAAACCAGGGGTTCGGGATTTGAAAGCAGTTATGCCACCAACCAGGAAAACTTCACCCGTAATTATTTCGAGGGTATTAAACCTACCCGGAGCAACTATCTTTTCGGTGTGGGCGTTACCTGGAATATCACGCAGTCGTTCCGGTTGTCGAAGCAATTTGCGGCCCAGCAACTGATTGGCAAAGGACTCACGGAAGAATATCAACAGGCCAGCCGACAGTTGAAATGGCAACAACAACTGGCTGAAACGAGGAAAAAAAATGCATTGTCTATTTACCGGGAAGCACCCATACAGGTAAAGGCTGCATCGGATGCTTACCTGCAAAAATCCGTATTGTATAAAAACGGACTCACTAACCTGGTGGATGTAACTCAGGCAGCTTATTCGCTGATTCGGGCAGAGACAGACCGGGAAGTGGCCGTGAATAATATCTGGCAGGCGCTGTTGCTGCAGGCCGCCGCCACCGGTGATTACTCGTATTTCGATAATCAATTAATTGGACGCTGAGGACGCGAAGGGCGCTGAAAACGATGAAGCGCTGAAAACGCTGAAACGCTGAAAACGATGAAGGCGCTGAAAACGCTGAAGGCGCTGAAACGCTGAAGGCGCTGACGGCGCTGAGACGCAGAGAAAGGAAAAGATTATAATAACACAGATAAAGGAATTATGAATTTGATTCGATTTGCATTAAGAAAACCCATCTCCATACTGGTGCTGGTAGCAGGGCTGTTGTTTTTTGGTATCAAGGCAGTTAATACCATCAAGATTGACATCTTTCCCAAACTGGATCTGCCGGTGATCTATGTTTCCCATCCGTTTGGTGGATACACGCCTTCACAAATGGAAACATTTTTTGCCAAACAGTATATCAACATCTTCCTGTTTGTGAACGGCGTCAAGAGCATTGAAACAAAAAACATCCAGGGCCTTACCCTGATGAAACTTAGTTTCTATCCCGGAACCAATATGGCGCAGGCCGCTGCAGAAGTATCGGCAGCCGCCAATCGTATACAGGCTATCTTTCCACCCGGATCCAACCCGCCGTTTCTGGTGCGATTCGATGCCTCGACGCTTCCGGTGGGTCAACTGGTACTGAGCAGTGATAAGAGAAGCAATAACGAGTTGCTGGACCTGGCGAATGTATATGTGCGATCCACGTTCACCACGATCCCCGGCCTGGTAGGCTCTCCTCCCTTCGGTGGGAACGTACGCACCATCGTGATTAAAGCTGATCCCGACAAACTGAGACAGCACAACATGACGCCCGATCAGCTGGTGGAGGCACTCCGGATCAATAACCAGACTGCCCCGTCAGGTAATATTCGCATCGGCGACAAGAACTATATCACTCCCGCCAACACCACCATCAAAACCGTGCGCGAGTTTGAAAACATCCCCCTGTTTAAAGGCAGTGTGCAGAACTTGTATTTAAGAGATGTGGCCACCGTTGAAGATGGTGCGGATATTACTGCAGGTTATGCCCTGGTGAACGGAAGAAGATCCGTGTACCTCAGTATCGCCAAAAATGCGGATGCCTCTACCTGGGAAGTAGTACAAAACCTGAAGAAAGCCATTCCGAGAATGCAATCGAACCTGCCGGAGGATGTCAAACTCACTTATGAATTCGATCAGTCGGATTATGTAATCAACTCCGTTAAAAGCCTGATGAGCGAAGGCATTATCGGCGCCATCCTTACGGGTTTAATGGTACTGTTCTTTCTCGGAGATATCAGGGGCGCGCTCATCGTGATCCTTACCATACCGATTTCCATTATCAGCTCCATACTTTTCCTCAACCTGTTTGGACAGACCATCAATATTATGACATTGAGTGGTCTTGCACTGGCCATCGGGATCCTGGTGGATGAAAGTACGGTGACGATTGAAAATATTCACCAGCACCTGGACATGGGAAAGCCCAAGGCATTGGCCATCTGGGATGCGTGTAAGGAAATCGCTTTTCCCAAGTTGCTTATTCTTTTTTGTATCCTGGCCGTTTTTGCCCCTGCTTTTACCATGGGAGGCATTCCAGGTTCGCTTTTCTTACCCCTGGCGCTGGCCATCGGTTTCAGCATGATTGCCTCCTACCTGCTGGCCCAGACCTTTGTACCGATTCTTTCAAACTGGCTGATGAAAGGCAAACATCACAAAGATGCCAGTGGAAAAGTATTGACCGACGCTGAAGAAATGAAAGAAGCCGGTTTGCACCTGGGTGGCAAAGACAGTTCTCAACTGAAAGCAGCCCTCGCCGAAAACCTGGCTCATAAAAAAGGAGCATTCGAAAGAGTAAGACAGAGATACCTGCGGTTCATGGACCGAATGATGCCTTATAGAATTCCCATTGTGAGCGCTTACTTATTAGTGGTATGTGGACTGGCATACTGGATGCTTTCCAGTATTGGCAGGGATGTATTGCCGAAAGTGAATGGAAAACAATTCCAGGTTCGTCTTCGATTGCCCGATGGAACCAGGATTGAAAAAACAGAAACACAAACCCTGCAATTCATCGATGCGCTCAATAAAAAAATCGGCAAGGAAAACGTATCCATCACGTCAGCTTATGTGGGCAATCACCCACAGTTGTTTTCCATCAGCCCGATCTACCTGTGGATGTCCGGACCTCATGAAGCGGTGGTGCAGGTGGCCGTTAAGCAGGATTATAAAACCAACCTCGATGAGTTGAAAGATTCGTTGCGTACAATGGCCAAACAACTGGATCCCACCATGCGGTTGTCCTTTGAGCCGATCGAACTGACCGATAAAATTTTAAGCCAGGGCTCCCCCACTCCGATAGAAGTTCGTTTTTCCGGAAGAAATAAAAAAGTCAATGAAGAATATGCGCAGAAGATGGTGGTTCTGCTGAAGCAGATCCCCTACCTGCGTGATGTGCAGATTGGACAATCGATTCACTATCCGGCCATCAATATCAATATCGACAGAAACAGGGCGGCGCAACTGGGCGTGGACATGAGTGACGTTTCCCGTTCCCTGACGGCATCCACCTCTTCATCCCGTTATACCGAAAAAAATATCTGGGTAGATGAAGGACCCGGGTTGAGTTATGGTGTGCAGGTTATGGTCCCCGAAAACAAAATGACCACACAGGATGATATCAGGGAGATTCCGCTGCAGAAAAACCAGCCCAGACCTATCCTCGGCGATGTGGCTACACTCACTAACGGTTACACCTATGGGGAAACCGATAACCTCGGTGCGATTCCCATGCTTACCGTTACAGCGAATATCAATAAAGAAGACCTGGCAAAAGCCATCAGGGATGTAGAAACAGCGAAGACCAAACTGGGCGAACTCCCCAGGGGATTGAATGTTGAGCTGATCGGGATGAGCACCACACTCACAGAAACGCTGAACAGTCTCCAGGGAGGTTTGATTGTAGCGATCGTGGTGATCTTCCTGATGCTGGCCGCCAATTTCCAATCATTCAAAGTGTCGGCCATTGTATTGGCCACCGTTCCGGCCGTATTGCTGGGTTCATTGATCCTGCTGACGCTAACGGGCTCTACGTTGAATCTTCAATCGTATATGGGTATCATTATGTCGGTGGGTGTGTCCATTTCGAATGCGGTATTGCTGATCACCAATGCCGAACAGTTACGGAAGTATAACGGTAACGCGCTATTATCGGCCCGTGAAGCGGCAGCACTCCGGTTAAGACCCATTGTGATGACTGCCCTGGCGATGGTGGTAGGTATGGTGCCGATGGCATTGGGATTGGGCGAAGCAGGCGATCAGTCTTCCCCGTTGGGAAGAGCGGTGATCGGCGGATTGATAGCTTCCACCTTTGCCGCTTTGTTCATTCTTCCGCTGGCATTCGCCTGGGGTCAGAAAAAAACGGGAACACAAAGTGTATCTCTCGATCCGGAAGATGAAGAAAGCGTACACTATATTCCTTCAAATACATAAGTAAAATAAACAGGATAACAGTAATAAATATGAACAACAGTAAGAATTTATCAGCCTCATTTGTTTTTGGATTTATTTTCCTGTCACTGGCCGCCTGTCAGTCGTCCGCCAACAAAAAAGGAGAAGCGCCTGCTGCTTCAACGAATACGGTTATTGCATTAACCGGTATTCAACTGCAGGAAGCGTCTTTGTTATCTACCATTCGAATTCCCGGTGAACTGGCAGCCTATCAACAGGTAGATCTTTACGCGAAAGTGAACAGTTTTGTGAAGAAGCTCCATGTAGATGCCGGCAGCCAGGTACAGGCCGGTCAGTTGCTGGCCACTCTTGAAGCGCCTGAGATCAATTCCCAACTATCTGCGGCTGCTTCGAGATTAAAGATGCAGGAAGCGGTGTATGCGGCCAGCAAGGCTACTTACAACCGGTTGCTGGAAACTTCCAAAACACCGGGCACCATTTCACCCAACGATCTCGAACAGGCATTTGCCAGGCAGCAATCCGATGAGGCATCGCTGCAGGCTTTGAAAGCTCAGTACAATGAAGTAGTGAATAACTCGAATTATCTGCAGGTGCGCGCTCCTTTCTCAGGTGTCATTGCTACCCGTAATGTAAGCGCCGGCGCTTATGTCGGCCCTTCCGGAAGAGGATCGGAGCTTCCCATGTTTACACTTGTGGAGCAAAAGAAATTGCGTTTAGTCGTGAGCGTTCCTGAAGCCTATACCGGCTACCTGAACAATACCGAGGCCGTCAAATTTGTATTGAAATCACAACCTCGTGATACTTTTTCTGCGCATATTGCCCGCCAGTCCGGAGCGCTCGACAACCGGCTTCGTTCTGAACGAATTGAAATGGATGTAGACAATTCCGGAAAGAAATTGCTTCCGGGAATGGTAGCAGAAGTGTTGCTGCCATTGAAAGGGAAAGACAAGGCTTTTGTCGTTCCCTCTTCGGCGGTACTGAATTCAACCGAAGGCGTATATGTGATCCGTGTGAAGGACAAGAAAACAACCTGGGTTCCGGTCACTGTATCGCGCACATTCGACGGGAAATCTGAAATATATGGCGATCTCGCCGAAAAAGATATATTGATCAAGAACGCCAGTGAAGAAGTACGAAACGGAGGGGCTGCTGATAGCGTAACGATCGAGGAAATTGATAAAAAATAAAGGTGAACCTGGAAAGGTTCACCTTATAACAAAACCAAACACTGTCACGTAGCAATTTTCAATAATCGTGCTTCCACTTCCGCGATGGCATAAATCGTTTTAATGGCCGAGTCGGGGGTAACGGAGATACTGTCAATTCCCTGCTCTACCAGGAACTGTGTGAAATCCGGAAAATCGGATGGACCTTGTCCGCATATGCCAACCTTAACTTTTGCCTGCCGGGCAACGAGAATCAATGAGCTGATCATCTCCTTCACGGCCTCATTGCGTTCGTCGTACAGGTGTGCCACCAGCGAGGAATCCCTGTCGAGCCCCAGCACCAACTGCGTGAGGTCGTTGGATCCAATGGAGAAGCCATCCACATAATCGGCAAACTTTTCAGCCAGGATAATATTGCTCGGCAGTTCAGCCATCAGGTAAACTTCAAGACCGTTCTGTCCACGAATCAGTCCATATTCGCGCATCACTTTTTTAACCTTGATCAATTCATCCACAGTGCGGCAAAAGGGAACCATCACAACAACATTCTTTAAACCCATTTCCTCCCGTACTTTCCTGATCGCCCGGCACTCCAGGGCGAATGCATTCTTGAACTCCGGACTGTAATATCGGGAGGCGCCCCTCCATCCGATCATCGGGTTTTCTTCGTTGGGTTCAAAATACTTTCCTCCCAGCAAATTGTAATACTCATTGCTTTTGAAGTCGGAGAAACGTACAATTACTTTCGAAGGATAGTATGCAGCGGCGATGCGTCCAATACCATAAGATAATTTGCTGATGAAATAATCCTGTTCGTTGTCATATCCCCTGGTCAATTTCCCGATTGCCTCGCTGAGTTCAGCATCTCCCAGGGATTGATGATTCAGCAAAGCAAGGGGATGAACCTGTATGTAAGTATTAATAATGAATTCCTCTCTTGCCAGCCCCACCCCTTTGTTCGGTAAATTGGTATAGTTAAAAGCGATAGCCGGAGAACCGACATTAAACATCAATGAAGTGGAAATATCCGGTAGTTCATCGAGATTGATATCCAGGGTGGAATAAGAAAGCAATCCTTTGTAAACAAGTCCCTGGTCACCCTCTGCACAGGAAACTGTTATTTCCTGACCATTCTGCAAGATATCTGTTGCATTTCCGCAACCCACAATGGCCGGCACTCCCATTTCACGGGCTACAATCGCCGCATGACAGGTTCTGCCTCCTTTATTGGTAATAATTGCGGCGGCCTTTTTCATGATGGGCTCCCAATCGGGATCCGTCATATCAGTTACCAGGATATCACCGGTTTGGAACTCATGTGCATCAGCAGTTCTTTTATCGAGCGAATACATGATATTCACTTTTCCGGAACCAATTTTGTCGCCTACTGCAATTCCCTTTAACAGGACCTCAAACGACTGGTTCTTATCCATCACCAATTGTGAGATGGAGTGACGAGGCTTCCGCGAATGAACGGTTTCCGGTCTGGCCTGCAGAATATATAACTCCTGGCTCAATCCATCGATCGCCCATTCCACATCCATCGGACACCAGGCGCCTTTCCTCTTTGAATAGTAGGATTCAATTTTTGTAACCCATTCGGCCAGGCGTAACACATTCTCATCGCTCAGGCAGAATCGCTGCTGAGCCAGCCGGTCGGTTGGAATGATCTTTACTCTTTCATCGGGATCATCGCCATAGATCATCATCTTATCCTTCGCCCCCAGCTTCTTCTCTATAATCGGTCTGAACTGATCGCCAACGAGCGGTTTAAATACCATGTATTCATCCGGTGACACGCTACCCTGAACCAGCATCTCTCCTAATCCATAAGAAGCATTGATCAGCACAACATCTTTAAAACCCGATTCGGTATCCAACGAAAACGCAACGCCGGAAATGCCGAGGTCCGACCTTACCATCTTTTGCACACAGACTGATAACCCGATTGAAAAATGATCATACCCTAGTCCTTCGCGATAGGAAATGGCTCTGTCTGTGAAAAGAGAAGCAAAACAGTTTCTGACTGCATCCATAAGCGCAGCAGGGCCTCTGACATTCAAATATGTTTCCTGCTGACCCGCAAAGCTGGCATCGGGTAAATCTTCCGCGGTTGCAGAGGACCGTACGGCAACGTCTGTGATCTCCTGGTTGAATTTTGCAGACAAGTTCCTGTACTCATCAATGATGACGGTACTGAGCTCCGACGGAAATCTTGCATTTCTGATCAACTGCCTGATCTGTAACCCTCCCCTTCTGAGTGATTCCACACTATTGAAATCGATTCCTTTTACAAGCTCCTGGATCTTTTCACCCAGTTGGTTCACTTCTACAAACAACCGAAAAGCATCCACGGTTATAATGAATCCATCCGGAATACGGATCCCGAGACCGGAGAGATTGTTGATCATTTCCCCGAGGGAGGCGTTCTTTCCGCCAGCGATACCGATATCATCCAGGCCTACTTCTGTAAGACCCAAAACAAATCTTTCCTTTTTCATTTTCTGGATATGTTTACTATGATTGAGAAATCCTTTTACCCATCCGTTTATTTACCTGCTACTTGCCAAATCTTTTTTGTTGAATACGGTCATACTCCCGCACATAATCGGGGTTCTCGGTTCCCAATAACCGGTCCCAGAATCTGAAATACAGACCGTAATTGCCTTTATATTTATGATGGTGAAGATTGTGGTAACTGGATGTGTTAATAAATTCAAACAGCCAGGTATGACGAAACTGCTTAGGCATTATTTCGTAACCCAGGTGTCCGTACACATTCACAAAAAAAGAGGCAAAGGCGAAAATCATTACGATGGAAGGATGCAGTGGCATAACGAACACCAGCAAAATGATCACGGCGCCTTCCAGGAATGCCTCCAGGATGTGAAAGGAGTAGGAAGTCCAGGGCGAAGGATTGGTGGATTCGTGGTGCACCAGGTGCGTGAGTGAAAAAAGCTTCCTGTGATGCATCGCCCGGTGAATCCAGTAAAAATAGGTATCGTGAATCAGGAAACAGAGCACCAGGCTGACCGGTAACCACCACAAGGGGCGATCAAAAATTCCGTTATACACCATTGTATACTTTGCCAAAGGCCCCCAAACAGCAATATAACCCGTAATAGCCAGCGCCATGCTCGACAGAGACGAGTGAAACATTTCCTTAATAAACTGTCCGTTCGCAGCCTTTCGAACCTGGATCTTTGACTTTTCAAACCGACCGGCCAGTAATTTGTAAAAAACAACAAAGCCCGCGCCTGCAATAACAAAGTACCTGCCAATAGTAATGATAAACAACAATAGAATGTCGTAGATAGCCTGTTTCATAATATTTGAGTGAAAGATTAATTAAGCATAGCCTTATTCAGCAAAGCATCCGAAAGAACCTATAGGTTCCTATCAGGATTGTATCATCTCCAGGATGCCTTCATTTCTTATTATCATCATCCCCTGCCGGTCTTCCGTGATCCCTTCCTTTAATTGATAAGTGTACTGCGGTATGTTTCCTTTCATCACCGTAGGCATATAGGCAAACCGGATATTGCTGTATTTCCTGAGCTCTACGCCAACTTCAATAATATGGGTAGAAACAATAAAGAGACAATTTCTATATTCGGCGAAACCAATGCTGACTGCCAGGGTTCCATCGTAGGCGTCCTTCACATTGGTACCCTTGAACAGCTCATCGAACATCAACATCAGCCTCTTTCCCGAGGCAACGGCCTGTGCAGCCTCCTTAACCCTCCTCACTTCGGCATAAAAATGACTATAGCCGAGACTGATATTATCAGATACATTAATGGAGGTATACAGGCCTTCCCGAACAGAAAACTCCAGGCTGTCTGCTGCAACCGGAAATCCCATTTGCGCGAGGTAAAGATTTATCCCCACGGTTTTCATCCAGGTCGACTTACCAGCCATATTCGCGCCGGTCAAAAAAAGCATATTATTCTTCTCATTCAGGCATATTTCATTTCCAATCGCTTTTTGCAAACAGGGATGAAACAGGTTGGTCGCCTTAAAACAGTTTTTTTCCGCCGGCAATGCCGTTGCATAGTTGAATCGCCTGGTTCGGGCCACCGTACTCACTGTAATATTTACATCCAATTCATAAATGAGCAACAGGAGATCATTCAATTGATTCCTCAGTCGATTCCTCAGCAAATGGTCATAATGTGCGAGCGAACGAAGCGTAAGACCTTTATAGATATCCGTATTGCCGAGTTTTATCAGGCGTAAATCAGAAAGGATCGCTTTCATTCTTCCAATACCATTCCAGCCATTTTCCAACAGCTCGCCAGATACATCGATGAAATAGTAGCAGCTGCTGAGTGTTACAATCGTTGCCTGCAATCCCTGAACAGTCTTCTTGTATTGCTCATCATGGGTAAGGGCCGACAGACACCTGCTGACAACCGTTTTGGCCAACACCATCACCGGGTTGCTGCCGGAGCTGTCATCCAGGTAATCGCGCATCAACGTCAATTGCTGTACATCAAAAGGGAATTCAGGTTTCACCTGCTGAAAACAACTGAATACCTGTGTTCTTTGGTTGATGTCATCCGGATGTAAAAATGGCTCCTGGAACATTTCCTCCAGCAGTTTCTCTGCACCCCTGCTTTTTACCTGGTTGAATAAGTGATACACTGAGCCCTGCCGGAATTTCCCCATCAGGTTGAGTTCTTCAATTGTCTGCCTGTCTATGTAGAACTTCATCTTGGTTAAATAGCTTTGAGATTGAGAATGTCATTTTTCTGCACATTTGTCTTTCTAAGCCCCTCCTTCAATATTTCCAGGATACCTTCATTCCTGATAATAACCATTCCATGACGATCTCCGGTAATACCCTTTTTCAGCCTGTAAGTATAGGATGGAGTGCTGCCATTCATGGAAGTGGGCAAATGTTCAAAGAAAATACCCTTGTCATGGGTCATCTGTTCCGCGGCTTCCACAATGTGAGAGGAGATGACAAACAAACTTGATTTTTTTCCGGAGAAACCGGTAGTTACCGCCACCGTTGCTTCCTGTGCATCTTTTACGTTGGTTCCGCGAAACAGCTCATCAAATACCACAAACAGTGATCTTCCCTTTTGCAGTTCACCGACAATCTTTTTCAGGCGAAGTACTTCCGCATAAAAATGACTGGCTCCTGCACCCAGGTTGTCGGGCAGATTGATCGTTGTATACAATCCGTCGAGTACAGAAAACTCCATGGATCGGGCTGCAACGGGGAAGCCTATATGCGCGATATACACAGCCGTACTGACAGACCTCAATAAAGTAGATTTCCCTGCCATGTTGGCGCCTGTTAGGAACATCACATTCTTCTCCCGGGCAAACAGGATATCATTTCGAACGGGCTGTTTCAGCTCCGGATGATATACACCCTCCATATTTAAATATCCCATACCTTTCTCGAGTGCCTTGGGAAAAACAAAACTCTTCGCTCTGGCCAGGCTGGCTACAGATAAATAAACATCTAACTGATAGGTATACCCCAATATGATCCTGATCTTGCCCCTTTCCCGTACACGAAACAGGATATCAAAGGCAGTCACTGCACTATAAGACATTTTACCCTTTGTATTCTCCAGGAAAGCGGGTTCAAAGGCCGGATCCCTCAGTATGTCTGCCATTTTCTCCCGCTCACTGACAAAGGCGATATTGGAACGTACCTCATTTGAATCAATCAGCGCTTTTGTCAATCTTAAAAATTCAAGTACCGCCAATACACCGTTCTGGATATCCCGATCGCTCAGCCTGGTATGAACTTCAGACGCTGAATCAGCCAGGTATTTTTCTATAAAATCAAATACTGTTGGATCAAATGGAAATTTGACTTCCTGTTTTGCAAAATGCTCTATTGTATTGCTCCTCCATTGAATGGCGGTGCGATCCGACAAGGGCGCGAGGAACATCTCTTTCAATAGTTTCTCTCCACCACGTGTGCAGGTCTGGTTATACAGGTCGAATAAACCACCCTGGTTATTCTTTCCAAAAATCCGGAGGTCAT
Source organism: Chitinophagaceae bacterium (assembly GCA_044226045.1). GTDB lineage: Bacteria > Bacteroidota > Bacteroidia > Chitinophagales > Chitinophagaceae > Endoryza. The sequence goes on along the minus strand of JBGAHR010000010.1, from coordinate 36,429 downwards.
CGATGGTTTGATCGTCTGAATGGAATTTCATGATAGTTGCTTTTATTGTCGTTTTCGACGGATTAACAGCACGGATCCAAAAATCAGCAGCAATGCCGGCAGTACCCATACGTAAACAATGATCATCGTTTGGGCGCCTGCATAGGTAACCGTCAACAGGTCATCTTCGGGAATCGGCCGTGGAGTATAAATGGGAAACTTGCCATAGTCCATCCAGCTGTAAAAAGCCCTTCCCAGAAAATGGCTGACCACTCTTGTATTACACAGAAAATCGGCATCTCCGCAAACCACCACCCGTTGCTGCTTTTGGTCAACAGTTCGGGTCAACGCCACCGCAGTTTGGAAAGATGGGAGGCGGATATCGCCTTTTGAGGGTTCAAACACCGGCGCGGCAGAATCGACAACCAGCGCTCCTGCTTTCAACCAGGATTTATTCTCAAGGGTGGATAAAACATTTTCAACAACAAACCCTGAATCTCCGGATCGGTCGATCGGCATAGCTCCCGGCATCAGGATCTTAACACTATCTCCTCCATCGCGAAGCATCATCAACTGGTATTCATCGGCCAGTGCCGCTCCGAACCCGGTAACATACGACTTCACCATATGAGGCATTTCATCACGGGTGGGTTGAACAATCACTCCATCCATGAATTGTAACCCCAATTGTTTCAATACGGGATTAAGCTTCGCCTGCTTTCCGGGCTCACCCAGGATAAGCAGGTTCCCTCCCTTGCTGATGTATTGCTGCAGTCTTCCGATAGCAACCGGACTCAGATCCGTTTTTGGATCCGCCAATACCAACGCTGATATATCCGTAGGAATATCATTCGACTCGAGCGACAAGGTGTCCGTATCAAAGCCAACGTTGATCAGCGAATACCGGTAAACTTTTTCAACTGTATGAATCCGGTACTCCCTTTCTCCCTTTTTAAAAATATCTCTTTCGAGGTTACCTGTTACGAACACCACCTTCGGCATTTTTGCCTGCAACAGTCTTTTAAAAGCTGCTGCTATCTGCTGCTCTTCCGGCCATAATATACCGTCATCGAACGTGCGTAAAAAAGTCGTACGCCCTTTGTAATTCAATTTCATCACCAGCCGGAAGTTTTCCGAACGCAGGTCGATCTTTTTCCGCATGTCGGCAGGTGTTTGAAAGTCCGCGAGGTTCACATCAAAGCCTTCGGCCATTTCACGGGCAATATGTTTCAGGTTCTTTCCCGGGAATCTTTTAAACAGGGTGCTGTCATTCTCATCATTGTCGTAGTAGTATTCATACCGGAATTGAATATTGGGTTTAAATCGCAGGTAAGGTTCCCACAGATTCCATATATAGTCATTACGGTTCTCGGGAAGACCCAGCCGGACATTGCTACCCAGCAGGTTGGTATACAGGGTTACCTCCAGCGGTTCATCCCCCAATTCAGCAATTATTTTCTGTGTATTTGGATGCAGCGTGTTAATATCATCCGCAGTGGCATCGAAATAACCGATCAGTCCGGGACGTGAAGTGACGTATCCTATGACCAATGCCGACAGAACGACTGCCATGTATTTACCCATTCTGACATACCAGGGACTCAAGGTACGGGTAGCCTTTAGCCTGAGTAAGGTGAAACTCAAAAACAGGTAAACGATCACCAAAAAATATATAATGTCATTGGTCGTAATCAGTCCTCTGAGCATCTTGGACGCTCTGCCCGAAATAGAAAGAAAATAGGTCAGGTCTCTTACAAAATCGTATTGCTGCCACAATCCGCCAATGCGACTCAGAACAAATATGATGGTAAAACAGCCAATGGCTGACACGATCTGGTAGTTACTCAGACACGACATAAACATGCCGATCGCCGTATAGGCGCAGATCAACAGATAAAACCCCAGCACTGCGGAAAGTAAAATACCGTAATCGGGTACGCGAATATTAAAAAATCCGGATACCAAAAAAATTCCCAATACGCAGACCAGCAATAAATTATACCCCATAATCGCCAGGTACTTCCCAAAAACAATCTGGGGGGTAGAGACCGGAGATGAATAGAGCAGTTTTATAGTGCCATTGTTCGTTTCCCGGCTGATGACTCCCATCGTTAACAGGGGAACAAACAAATACAGGTTTTGCAAAACGTTACTGAATATTCCACTGGGGTTAAGAAATAACAGCTGTGTTATAGAAACATCAAACCCCTTAAACTTGGGGTCATTCCGCAACACAATATCCTGCCATTTTGCAAACGGAGCAAGCGCATATGTATAAAAGATGGCGCATTGAACCAGGAATGCAAGGGTTAAAAACCAGGCCACCGGTGAGTAAAAAAGGTTGCGAAGTTCTGTTCTCGAAATCTTTAAGATCATTCTCATTAGACTACACTTATTGATATGATTGCTTTGAAAGCTGCTTGAAAATATCATCCAGCAACCCTTTTTCCAGTTGAATTTCCCTGAGTTGCCACCCGCTATGAACACTGGCGGTGATCAGGCGCTCTGCGATCTCTTCGTTTCCATCGAAGTAGATCCGAACCTGGCGCTCATTTAAAAATTCCACTTTCATCACACCCGGTATTTCGCTGAAGCTGGTAATACCTGGCGGGTTATCCATTCTCAGCAATAAGCTTTGTGGTTGCATGTAATTATTGAAGGCATCCATAGTGTCGGAAAAAACCACTCTCCCCCCTTCGATCATGATTATTTCCCGACAGAGCAGATGAATTTCGGAAAGGATATGGGAAGAGAGAAGCACCGTATGTTCCTGCCCGATCTCCTTAATCAACTTCCTGGTTTCAATGATCTGGTTGGGATCAAGCCCGTTGGTAGGTTCATCCATTACCACCAAAGAGGGCTTATGGATGATCGACTGGGCGATACCTACCCGTTGCCGGTAGCCTCCCGACAAATTTTTAATCAGTCTCGAGCTGAAATGAGAAATACCACATCGCTCTTTCGCTTCTTCCACGGAAGTTTTTATTTTTTTCTTTTCGATCAGCCTCAATTCTGCAGCGTAACCCAGGTATTCGTCAACGGTGAGGTCGGAATACAAAGGCGGTGTTTGCGGAAGAAAGCCTACCTGTTTCCTGGCTGCCTTAGGATCTTTTCTTGTGTCGATGCCATTGACATATACGTTTCCTTCGGTCTGGTTCAACACACCACAAAGAATATTCATGGTGGTTGACTTTCCTGCGCCATTTGATCCCAGCAAACCAATAACGCCCTTCTTATCAATTTCGAGGTTGATATCACGAATAGCCCATGCCTGGCTATACCTATGCGAAAGCTTCTCAGTTTTAAGGATGGTACTCATGAGTTGAAACAAATACGAGGTTTACTTTTTCAATCCCTTCACAGCGGTTAACGGGTCATTGTGCGCAATAAGCACCCGCAAACTGATTTCCGGCATCACTCTTTCGAGTGATGCCAAAATCAGAAAACTAACCAGTCAGACTAAGAGCGAATCATCAATTGAGAACAATTGACGGCTTGTGGAGATCGATGAATAACTTTATTAATAACCGGGGTTTTGAATAATATTATGGTTGGCTGTTATCTCTGTAACAGGTATGGGATATAGTAATTGATAGTCTCCGGCCCAGGGTTGCTTATGCGCTATTTGTGAAAGTACTTCAGAAGCCTTTCCGGTTCTTTTCAGGTCAAACCAGCGATGTCCCCACTCTGCAAACAGCTCAAGCTGTCTTTCGCGGGCAATAGCAGTCTTCACCTGATCGTTTGTCAACGATGTTGGAAGGGGTATTAACCCGGCACGCTGGCGGATAATATTCAGGTCGCTGATGGCAGCAGTAACTCCTCCGGGAGCGCCATTGGATATAGCCTCTGCTCTGATAAGATACTGCTCTGCCAGCCTCAATACGGTATAGTATTCAGATGCCACTCCACCGATGCTGTAATTGTGTCTTCCTGTTTTATACTTGTAAGGGAAATAAACAAATCCAGGCGCTCCCCAGGCTGTATTGTTGGAACTGTCCACCCAGTCGACCCGTCTTTGATCACCGGTTTCGAATGAGCCAAGCAGTTGATCTGACAGGCGGAACTTTGCCAAACCGGTTCTCAGCGGATTCGGAAGTAGTTCGATTGCCTCAGGGGTTGCATTACCAACGTTGGACACAGATGTATTCTGTTGCAACTGCCAGATCGCCTCTTCACTGTTAGACATGAATACATTGGCCGTTGCTACCATTTTATAAGTGCCGGTATTGGCAATCACTTCACTGGCTTCGGCAGCTGCTTTTTCGTAATCGCCGCTGAACAAATACACGCGCGCCAGCAGCGCCGATGCCGCCGATTTGTTGGGCCTGATCCTTTCACCGGCTCCCAGTGAATAATCGGCGGGCAGCAATGCCTTTGCTTCTTTCAGGTCGGTTATGATCTGTTTGTATACATCAGATACAGTTGCTCTTGACAGGAAGGCTGTTTTGTTGAAATCAATCGACAACGCCAGCGGCACGTCCCCAAAACAGTTAACCAGGTAAAAGAAACTAAAGGCTCTCACAAATCGTGCTTCGCCCGAAATAGATTGGCGTACCTCTTCATGCAACAACTCCGACTTTGATTCCGCAATCCCTTCCAGAACGGAATTGGCGCCGTAAATGGTAGTGTAAGCAGAACTCCAAAGCCTCGCTGAAGGCCCGTCCGCTACCAGCAGCTTATTCCGATTGAAATTGTAGTAGGTTACATCCGAAGTTGAATAATATTTGAAATCATCGGAAGACATTCCGCACAACAGTGTGGTAAGCCCATTACTGAAAGATTCGTAGGGCGAATTATTAAAGCCGTTGCTGCCGTTGATCATCCTGGTATAAACGCCTGCCATCGCCGAATGAGCCTGCGCATCGGTACTGAATACTTCCGTAGAAGTGAGTGTGCTGATTGGTTCATTGATCTCTACCATTTTTTTACAGGAAAACGATCCTGCTACGCCAATACCCCACAATAAAAACAACAAGGTTCTATATTTTTTAAACCGCATGGTTCTGTTTTTAAAAGTTAAAGGATATACCGGCTGTCAAAATCTTTGCAGGCGGAAGAACACCAAAAGTCTGTACTTCGGGATCAATGCCTTTGTAACCGGTAATGGTAAAAACGTTTTGTGCATTCAAGTAGATACTGCATCTTTCCATTCCTGCTTTCCTGATGAAGGAAGCCGGAAGATCATAGGAAACCGAAAGATTTGATAACCGCAGGAAAGAAGCATCCGTATAAACGCCGTCTGATTGCTTGAAATTGATCCAACCCGACTGGCTTTGTGTAGACAGCCTGGCATAGGTAGCCATATCGCCGGATTGCTTCCAATGATTCTCGTATACCTCCACAGGCAGGTTGTCCATGCTTCCCGGATAATTTGCACCGAACAGCGCATTTACGCCTTTCTGCTTTTTGAAGTAGAAAGAAAAGCTGAGCTTCCAGTTCTTGTAGGAAAAAGTATTGGACCATCCACCCATGAACCTGGGTGAAATATCGATTGATTTGATTCGATCATCATTATCGGTTCCAGGCACTACAGAGGAATTGACAAATACCGACCCGTCCTTGTTCTGATCGGTAAAGACATATTCTCCTGTTTGCGGATCGACTCCTTCGTAGTGAAGCAGGTAAACGGTATTCACCGACTGTCCCACTTTCAAAGTAGTATAGTAAGGAGAGGTTTCAAAGCCGGGATAATCCAGTATTCTGTTCCTGTTAAAAGAAATATTGAATGAGGTAGCCCAGGAGAAATTCTTACCGTAGAAGATGTTTCCGTTGGCCATCAACTCCCAGCCACTGTTTTGAATAAGCGCCGGCCAGTTGGCAGTGACGTTGGGAAATCCGGTATATACAGGAGTCGGGATCTGGGTCAACTGGTTGTCGCAACGATTGCGGTAGTAAACCGCCTCAAGGTTCAATCGGTTTTCCTTAAACAACCCTATATTGATGGCCGCCTCGAATTTGCGATTGCGCTCCCAATGGTATTGCTGGTTCACTGCATGCTGACTGATCAATGGAGAGATACCATTGTATGGATACAGACTGGAGCCGCCGGGTCCCACACCCCACTGAGACAGGTATTGATAGTCGCCCACCTGGTCGCTACCGGTTACCCCATAGCTGCTGCGAAGTTTCAGGAAGCCGATGAATGCAGGAAGTATTTTTTTAACGGGTGCTTCTTCAGACAATATCCAGGCAGCACCAACAGAACCAAAATTGCCAAACTGCTTTCCGGGGCCGAATCGGGAAGATCCGTCTCTTCGCACATTAAAGTTCAGGATCAGTTTGTTTTTCCAGTTGTAGTTGGCCCGGGCAAAAACCGCCGCATATTTATACTCTCCATAATTTTCAATACTCATTTGCATGGGTGCATTGGCAAGGCTTCTGATAAAGGCATCATTGGTGTACCCGATACCCAGGCTGGCCAGACCGTTGGTGATAGTCGACTGCGTACTGGCGCCTGCCAATACCGTCAGTTTACCATCTCCCACAAAGGCCGAGTAGTTCAATTGCGGTTCTACTATCCAGTTAGTGTTACGGTTGTTTCCGAAATAACCGATGCCGAACGGCATATATAGCGGATTTTGCGACGCAATTGTTTGCAACCTGCTTTGCAAGGCAGAGAGATTGTTATAGCCTACGCTGGTACTAAAAGACAACCCCTTAAATATTTCATACCCCGCCGTCAGGTTCGCGGTAAGGAAATTTGTTTTGGATTCGTACGGTTGCAGTAATGAACCAAAAGGAAAATAATCGCCAATGCCTGCCTGGTTCCAGGGGCCGAAGTTCAAAGCCCCGAGGCTATCGAATATCGCCGGCGCATTGGGAGGAAGTGTGGTTGCTGAGCTGACACTGATCGAATTCTCTTTGGCAAAAGAATAAAAAGAGGTCAAGGCCATGGTAAATCTTTCATCTTTACTTCTGTGATTCAGATTGAAGGAAAGGCTGGTGCGTTGATTCGAACCACTTTGCGTCAGGATTTCTGTTTGGCGGCGGTAGGAAGTCTGCAAGCGAAAAGTGGTTCGTGCATCGCCACCCGACAAACCCGCCGAGATATCCGTTAATTTACCGGTATTACCCCAAAGTTCTTTTTGCCAGTTACGATTGACAGTGGTATCATAAAGGAACAAATCCGGAGCGTTGGATATATCCGGTGTGATTCCATCATTGGCGAAAGCTTCCCTTCGCATTTGTAGATACTGGCTGGTGTTCAGCATATCCCATTGCCGCGTAACCACGCTCATCCCCTGGTTGATGTTGATATTGAACCTGGTTTTGCCGGCCTTCCCTTTTTTAGTTGTAATGATGATCACACCATTTGCGCCTCTTGATCCGTAAATGGCGGTTGCGTCGGCATCTTTCAGTATTTCCATACTTTCGATATCAGCAGGATTCAAACTGAAAAAAGGACTCTGTCCCCCAGCCGGTGCGGGTAACCCATTCTGCAATACACCGGAAGAACCGGTCTGGTACGTGGAACTGTTTGAAGTCAGTTCCATAATAGTGAGTGGAACTCCATCTATGATATATAAAGGATCGGAAGTAAAGAATGGATTAAGGGTACTTCTTCCCCTGATTTCCACTTTAACCGTACCGCTGGCATAGCCACTTGTACTATTAATGTCCAATCCTGCGATTCGTCCGCCGAGAGCCATCAACGGGTTCATGACCGGTTGTCTTTCGATCTCTTCGGAAGAAATTTTTCCGATGTTTCCGGTTGCCAGTCTTTTATTGGTAGTACCATAAGCGATCACTACTGTCTTATCCAGTTCATTGGTGGCAATCGACATATTCACCTGTATATCCTTCCTGTTTTTTAACGGCATCCGTATTTCGTTATAGCCGATAAAACTGACAACCAGGATATCGTTTTCATCCACATCTTTCAGTGTGAATTGGCCTTTCGAATCCGTCAGTGTTCCCTTCCCTGAAGATTTCATGAACACCGAAGCATTGGCCAGGGGTTCGCCTCTTTCGTTTAATACCCTGCCTGTAATATCGATGCCCGGAGGGATGGCAGGAATACTATCCGGGATTACCGGCTTTGTGTCAGGCTTCGGCAAACCCGGTTTGTGTGCAATGAAAATCGTGGTATTCTCAATCGAATACTCAAAAGGCTGATCGCTTAATATCTTTTCGAGAAAGGTTTCGATAGACAGGTTCACCACGTCCACACTGACCGGTTTTGCTTTCTCCAGGTGATCCGCATTATACATGACCGTATAACCCGTCTGCTTTTTTATAACCGAAAATATCTTCTGAAGCGATACGTCCCTTCCTTTGAAAGTGATCGTTTGCGAATGTCCTTTGGCAGCTGTCTGAAGACAGGCTACTAAAAGTAAAATCGGAATGATTCTCATGACGCGCAGTGTTTGGGTCCAAAACCGACGATCATACTGAAAGCGACGGTCGCCAGTCAGAACCTGCCAGGAATTGCCAGATTGCCATTTTTGATCAGCTGCATACACAATGGCAGACTCGGGCATTACAAGAGCCTTAAATTGCATAGATTTGCATGGTTTGAGTGAATTAATAAGCAGTCTTGTCGGACTTTTGTTACCTCTTGCTCAAACTCCGGCCGGAGATGTTACCAGCATTTCCGGCTTTATTTTTTGCAAGAATTATTTGAACAGCATTTCTGCTGAGCTACCCGTGATCATAAAAAATTCCTTTATCGCAAAACCATCAGTTTTTTACCTTCAATTCGCGTTTTCACCCCCAATTTTTTCAAACCGTTCAGCACCTGTGAAAGATTCAGATCCCGTTTCATTTCTCCTCCCAGTTTAATATCCGGAACTCCGGCCTCGTAAACCACGTCCACATCGTACCATCGCGATAATTGCCGCATCACTACGGTGAGGGGTGTATTTTCAAACTGGAAAGAACCGTTCTTCCAGGCCATCACCTGTTCTACATCGGCATCGCTTACGATCCTGGAAAAACCCTTTATGTTTCCTTTATCTTCCAATACCTGCGCCTGTTGTCCGGGTGCCAGCAAAAATGATTTGGCTGGAATGGCCGCATGAGTGGAATCGATTCCGGTGATTACCCGAACACTTCCCTCGAGCAGGGTGGTCTTGATCAACTCCTCTTCGTCATAACTATTGATGTTAAAATGCGTCCCTAATACTTCCACCTCCATCTCTTTCACTTTTACCCTAAATGGTTTTGTTTTATCCTTTGCCACTTCGAAGTATACTTCACCGGTGATGGATACTACGCGTTCCCTTCCCACAAATGCCGTAGGATATGAAATACTGGATGCCGCATTCAACCATACATTGGTTCCGTCCGGCAGCGTCAGCTGATACTGCCCGCCTCTCGGTGTTGTCATTTCATGAAACTCTACCGTCTCGGCAGTTCCTTTATAGCCAAGTTTTCCATTTTCGTTGATAGCAGTGAGTCCTTTCTGCAACATGATATTTCCCTGCGTACTGTCGAGCAGAATGGTTTTTCCATTGGCCAGTTTAAGGATGGCTCTTTCTCTGCCTGGCAGGGCATCGTTGGTTTCCTTGTTGTTTTTCTCGACAGTGACCAGATGATCTGATTTTTTCGAGGAATCAGACCAGAGATAAACACCCAATGCGGCCGCAAACAATACAGCCGCAGCTGCCCACCATCTTCGATTCGAACCAATCCGGGATGAGTCAGGAATACGCTTGCTTTCGTATGGCTCATTCATCTGGTAAACTGGTGGTTTCTCCGTGGTGGCAGGCTGCTGACCGACCTTTAACAAAACAGATTGCAATACTTTCTCCCAACGGGCTTCATCATAATTCTTATCTTCTGCAGTCTGCGCGGCCCGTCTCGTAAGCTCTTCAATAATCGATTCGTTTTCCTCATCCGTCTCACGGAGCCAATAAAATAATTCCTCCACTTCATCGGCGGTGGCGACATTGGCAGCATATTGCCGGAAGAGATATTGAAGTCGATCGATGGGTATCATAAAATAGTATCAGTTTTCCTGTATTCACTTTCCGGTTAACCCGACCCCTGACCTATAGCAGACGCGCAGGTGGAGAGGCAGGACTATCCGGAAAAAAAATTTATTTAAAAAAAGACAGAAGAGTGAAAAACAACAGCGTGCCTGCCTTTTTAAGAAACTCCTGTATGGTTTTGATAGCGCTGACCAACTGATTTTTTACAGTATTCGGAGAAAGTCCCAACTGTTCCGCGATTTGTTTGTGTGAAAGTTCCTCAAACCGGCTCAACCGAAAGATCAGCTTTCTTTGAGCGGGCAGGGTTTCCATTGCTTCCCTGATGAGGTGCTCGGTTTCTTTCGACAGGAAATGAAGGTCGGTAGATCTGCCGGAGCCGGGGTCGGCCATCTGCCCCTTCACTTCTTCAATGAATTTGCGTTGGGTAGACATCTTTCTTAAAAAACTGAAAGACTGATTGGCAGCCACTGTAAACAACCAGGATGAAGGATTGTCTTTCTCTGACACCTGTAACCGGTGTATCCATAGTTTGAGAAATACATCCTGTACAATTTCTTCTGCTACGGCATCAGATTTAACCAGTCCTGCAACAAAGGGATGCAGCCTTTTTGTATAATAGTGAAAAATGAGTTTAAACGACTCTTCATCGTCCCGGGCCAGGTTGACGAACCAGTTTTTGTTATTATTCTCGCCGGCAGTTCCCAATCGTTAAGTATTAATATTCGGAAAATAGGTGATGGCAAATATGGAGCTGTCAGGAAAGGTTCGACGCAAAATAAAACAAAAAAATAGTTACTGGTCTGGAATAAATTTCAGCAACTGATCAAAAACATACTAAAAAGCCATGTGTTGACCAAAGGTAATGCCCGATTGATTTGTCAGTTCAATCGCGTTATTTCTCCCTGTTCTGAACTAAAAGGGTTGATGCAATATGGTTTGTGCAGATCAGATTTTGAAAATCTTCCACCAGTTATTTCCCCCATCGCCTGTAGAAATCGAGCGTGACACATATATACAAACTATTAGATTGGAGACATTGGTTCGGCGTTTTCATCCAACTGTATCTCCATTGCATTGGGCGCAGTAAAAAATTGCCGAACTGCTTTAACCAGCTTTTTCAATGGGTTGTATTTCCTGAATGTCAGGAAAGGCTTGTAAGAATTGGTTGCGTGCAAGCAATAATTCTGACCTTTAGTTGATGTAGGCCGGAATTGGCTTGATGAATTTTCTGAGCTCCGAAACATCCAGCAGGTTCACATTGGCAGCTCCGTATTTTTTCATATAATAATCATAAGCGTTCTTCCCGCTTAACTTGGCATCCAGGAAAGCAAGGTAGTAGGCCTTGTTTTGTTCAGATAGTTTGGTTGCAGGTGGAATCACTTCCGCCAACAGCTTCTCTACTTCTGCCGCTGTTACTTTGTATTTTTCCGCCAACGATTTCACACTGGTTTTAGGGTTCTTAATCAAATCCGATTTTGACAGCATGGTTGTTTCCAGGAAACGCACGCTCTGCAGACTGGTGTCTGTTTGATTGGTATAATAGGCCAGGAAGCAATGGCCGGGAACTGTTACCAGTATGGGCCTGATACCGATTTTCTTTAAAATGGAGGCCATTAATACAGTGCCGTCGACGCAATTGGCCTGGCTCGTTTGCAAGGATTTATCGAAAGTTCTGACTGTTTGAGAAAAGATAGACTGGCTGCCATCGCCTGAATTATCTGTGATACTACTGTACTGAAATCCTTTATCGTGCAACACCCGCCAAAGTGCGGCAATCTGTAAATCCACCTGGTTGACTCCATCCTGGTAACCAAGTACCGCATCGATCATTTTTGTTGACAGCATATCTCTCGATATCTGATCGATGGCAGGATGATCCTCGTTCACATAACTGGCGAACATGAAGCGAAAAGACTTGACAGTATTGTTGGATTTGACAGCTAGCAAACAATCGGATATGCTACGGAGATTGATGGTCACCAGTTTCTCCACACGACCTCCTGTATTGGGGTCAGACAATCGGAAATAGACATTGACAGGCGTGTTGGACTGATGGCGGCTAAGTTCTTTATAGTTCCAGTTTATTTTAGGCAGAAAGGACCGTCCGTTCCTGATTTCGTCACAATTGATGTAACCGCTATCGAGTGAAAAAAAAGTTTTATCAGCGCATTCAATTTCCCATTTCAAAACAATATTAGGCAGAGAGGTGCTTATCTGAAAGCCGAGCGAGCTTCCCATGTCTTCATCTTTGTTCCCTTTGTAGTTGGCCCAGCCGATAATAAAGGAAGGGAATATCTGGTTATCAAATTTGGTAACCGGTTGCCAGGTCAATCCTTTGAACTCCCCATTTTCCACTTCGAGTTTCTGCTTTTTGTTAAGGTTTACTTCCTCCCTCGTTCTGTAGTCCGGAACCTGCTTATACTTGATATTACTGGAGGTATCTTTCTCCCAGGTTTTTTTCAGCACCTTCACCGCCTGAACAGTGCGAGTTACTTCCTGGGTGGCGCCTGTTACTTCCCGCGCCGTCTCCTTGGTGTTTTTAATGATTTTCTTTACATCTTTCAATAACTGCGAATCGGCCGCCTGGTAGGTACACAGCGAAGCCAGCAACAAGAGGATAGGTTTTACAGTCATGTTGGTTTAGGTTGATCGTGAAGGTTGGAGTTGCTCTTGCTGAATGTAGGAAAATAGTCAATATCACCCAATTTTTCCTTTGCCGCAGGGCTTATCCAAAACAGGGCAAAACACAACCACTTGAAAACCCTGCGAAAAGGTTTTGTACATCATCCTGATAAATAGACGTTCCTAAAAACCAGAACCTCTTTTCCAGCTTTTTCAAAGTTCCGGTCAGCCGTCTCCGCCATTGCCTGACGGCAGTGGCATTAATTTGGAAGGTCAGAAATTAAAACACATGAATAAAGGCTGGACGGAGCTTATTGCTGACAAATTGCATCAATGGTATATCACCGGTGTGAAGATTTTACCCAACCTGGTTGTTGCTTTACTCGTTATGATCGGATTTATTTTCATTGCCCGTTGGGGGAAACTATTCATGAACCGCCTGCTTATGCGTTTTAGCGGAACTACCAACAGCAGGAACCTGTTTTCCACTATTTTTTACATTATCCTTCTGTTTATTGGCATTTTCATCGCGCTGGATATTCTTCAGCTCGACAAGGCCGTTTCCTCCTTGCTGGCCGGTGCCGGTATCCTTGGACTGGCCCTGGGTTTTGCCTTCCAGGACCTGTCGTCCAACTTTATTTCCGGCATTTATATCACTTTCAAACGGCCTTTTGAGGTTGGACATACCGTTGAAACCAATGGCTTTTTGGGAAATATCGAGGATATACAACTGAGGTCGACGGTGATCCGGAGTTTCGCCGGCCTTCATATCATGATTCCCAACAAGGATATTTTCCAGAAACCACTGATCAATTACTCCCTCACTCCTTTTCGTCGGATAGAGCTTTCAGTAGTGATTGATGCCAATACAGATTTGGAGAGAGCCAGCCGGCTGGCCCGGGAAGCCATAGAAAAAGCCGAATACCTGTTTAAGGAGAAATCAGTCGAAGTGTATTGTACCGATTTCCAGGATAATTCAGTGAAGCTCGCCATCTGGTTTTGGATTGATAACCATCTGCCTCCCGGCTATATGGTGGCGAGGCATGATGCCATAGTACGAATCAACCAGGTTTTCCGGGAAAACCAGGTTTCGTTGATTCCTCCGATGATATGGAAACAACTGGATAATCCTTCTAAACAAGAACCGGATTCCTGATTATTGTATCTGGATCCTGGTTTTACCGCCGACATTCGTGCCGTTTCCGAGGACCTGTCCAATCAAAAACACTGGACCGCGAAAGCTGGTATCTACCAATCGGTATTCGGCCGAACACTCCCCTTGCGCGTTGGAAGAAGTTGAATTGAGAAAAACGCCTACCGATTTACCCGCACCGGTGGAATCATAAAATTGTACCAGCTGATTGACAGAAACAGTGCCGGTTGATCGGATCAGTTTGGCCTTTACAATGGCTTTTGACTCGAAGACAGGCCGCATGGTGGACAGATCAGCTTCAACGATCATATTATCCGGTCCTGCATTCACAAAACCGACGCTGGTTGATTTTGAAAGATTTCCCACTGAAACGGTAACCTTCGACTTTCCAATAGTTGAAGAGGAAAGAAAAATCCGGGCTTCGCCGTTCGCATCCAGTTTTACTTTGGCGGTACTCGCACCCGTTGACAATTTTCCAATGGGGGCTACGTCTACATTGGCTTCACTATATTTTGACGTGATGGTAGGTCCGGCTTTCACTACAACTTCGGCGAAGCTGGCGCCATCGGCTGGTATATTATCTGAAGTCAGCGTCACTGCGTACTCCCCGGGGTCAGCAGGAGTTTGAGTGAGCACCGGCGCCATCAAATCATCCGCTTTGTCGGAACAGGACAGGCTGATAATACAGATGATGGCTATTATACAATATTTTGATCTCATATTATTTACTTTTTACGGCTTTAAAAGGTGTATACGTAAGGGAAATAAATGCGCCTAATTTGAACTCATCGTAGTATTTCAGATCGGCTTTCGTAGCATATAGAATCCTTTGATCGGCAACCGCCTGAAAATTATTGTTGAGCTTCTCCACTTGCATCGCCGTCAATCCAGCGGTGATTACAAACTGCCGCAGATTACCAATAAAAAATGACCCTCCGCCAAAATAGGCAGCCCTGGGTTTTCTTTCGATGGTAATACCAGCACCGAACGATACTCCCAAGCCATAGTCTCTGGAAAGCTTCCATTCAACATTTGCCAGTGCTGCAAAACCCATTGGAGGAGGCGTATATCCGCTTTGCACCAGCATATATTTTGAAGTATCCAATACATTTCCGCTGGAATTCGGAACCTGCTGCCAATCGTAGGTAATGTTCTTGAGTCGATCCCCAATACCGATAAAGGAGCCCGTACTGAATGAAACGAATGCTCTCGATTTGACTGCCAGCTTATAGTTCCATTGATTCCGGTACTGATTGAGAGAAAAATATTTGGTAATACTATCTTTCGATTGAATTTTGATGTCGATGTCCAGTCGGTTTCCATTCAACTGGAGAGGGCCGATGGCAAAACTGTTGTTTTGACGCACCATATTCTGAAGGAAAACGATCAGTTTCCTGATATCGGATTCGGCCGGTAACATTTTATTTTGGAGATCATTGATGGCGCTATAGTAGCTGATACTTTGTTCCAGAGCAGCAATTTGTTCTTTCTTAGATGCCAGTTCAGATTCGGCGCATGCCTTGTTCTGCTTTTCCAGGTCTTCCTTCTGTTTTAACAGATCTGTCAGCTTATCCTTCTCTTCTTTAGTTCTGTTTGTTTCCGGCTTATCCTCTATCGGCTTTCTTTCCTTGGCATTTGCCTCCAGTTTTGCTTTCAGGTCCTCGCATTTCTTCACGTCCGCTTTAAGGGCAGTCAGTTTATCCTGCTGTTTTTTTACCAGGTCCTGGAATACTACTGCCATACCGATCTTGATATCCAGCAGATCGGTCAGCAAGGTGAAGTATTCTCCACTATTGGACAAGCAGCAGGAAAAATTTTCACAGGGATCATAAGCCTTTAACATTTGTTCTTGAAGTTTATAGTATCGCTGAAAGAAACACCGGATATTGGCAGCGAGGTTGTCGAGGCTTGCTTTCTGAATATCGGAAGACTGCGCCACGTTCTTGTTGGAAGAAAAATTGGAAATAAGACCTCCCATCAGTGTACTGTCGCCGAGAAAGATTCTGTTAAACAAAGCAGAGGGCTCGCTGTCGAAAGAGATTGTTGAGTCGGCTATGGTTATATCATAGAGGAATAAGTTTATATTGACAACCTTGAAATATACCTGTTGCCGGGGCTTTAACACCTGGCTGCTCATATCTGCCACTTCTCTTTGAAGGGCTCCGGCCTTGTCCTTGTATAATTTCCAAACAATTCTTTTTGCCGGATCTTTATTGAAGTCGTAAATGTATACCACTGTATTCGTTGAATAATAATTCACGTCTTCCCCGAAATTATTGTCGTACGTCATCGGTTGGCAGTCGCCACCTTTCTTCAGTCCGAACGTTGAAAGATCCTTACAGTCTTTTAAGCCGATTAGTGGCTGGTTGTCACTTGGGTTACCGGAAGAGCACACCTTCACTTTGATTACAATTTCTTTTGAAACCACTTGTCCCCTTTCCGTCCGGGAAATTCTGAGTTTGAGGTTATTGGAACTTTCGTCGGATATTTCATAAATATCCCCCAGGGTATTTGATTCTTTTTTTGATATTGGGGAGAACGCATCACCATTAAAAAGACTGACCGTTTCAATCTTCAAGTCTTTTTTCACCTGGATGAAAAATCCCTTTTTTACCTCGCTGTTACAAATCTCCGATCCATCATTAAACGAAGAGAACGTCTCATCCTGGAATTTATCAATGGCTATTTTTTTGTTTTGTCCATTCGAAGTTTTCACGCCGAATAGGACAATAGTTAGCAGTAACACAACTCTAAGAGTTTTCATAAGCATGTCAGTTTATTAATAATTCAATATTCATTTTTTGGAAGATCACCTGGATAGGCATCACGAAAGTCTGCTGGTCGTTGCCGGCCACTACCAATCCGATTATATTATTTTCTGTATCCATCACCACGCTGCCCGAATCACCCCCCTGCGACATGGTGGTATTTTCGTTTGATATCGAGAGCATATTGATCAGGGTAAATTCGTCCAATTCATATTGAATCTTTATGTCGCAATAGATGCCCGCGAGTTTTCCTCGCTGTGATTTGGATTTGGCCCCATTGAGCACCACCACTGCTTTATTGATGTCATCCTTGTAGAGGCTTCTGATTCCTTTTGGCTGGCCTCTGGAGGGTAGAAAGTTATTGATATCGTCCACTTGCGCCTCATCAATTTCAATGAGGGCAGCATCCATCTCCTTATCCCGTTCTGCCCGGTAAAGGGTCCCAACGATAGTTTTTTCTTCGGTAACCGCCACCTGCAGTTTTCTTTTTGATTCATAGGGCAGGTCGGTGGAAGGTTCCAGGAAGTTATGACAGCAGGTAAGGATGTACTTTTTCCGGTTAAATCTGTCTGTAGGTTTAACCAGGCAGCCTAAGGTTCCAAATTTGTCCGGATTACCACTGGCAAAGATCCTGCTGGAGAGGTTAGCGGTATGTGCCCTGATAACATCTTTGCCCAGTACGAGTGTTACCATCCGGATACTCTGTCCGTTTCCCGGTTCCAGATCGTATACATAGGTTTCTCCAATGGAAGGATCGGGCTGTTGAACAGACACTTCCAGGTAATAGCCGTAGTTATCGCATTTGAGGCAAACTGCTTTGACATTGGGATTATCTATTAATTTCTGTTTTGCCTCCAGGTGGGCCGCATGGATATAAGACGAAGGGAAGGTCTGCACCCTTTTTTCTATTGCCTGTACATTGTCGGATTTATAGGTTTCTGCATCGAGAATGGCTCTTTTAATGTTCTTGACGTTATATAAAAGATCCAGCAGGTCGTGCCAGAATTTCGAACCGAAACTGATAAAAAAGCCAGTCGCAAAACAGCCAATCAGAAAAAGGAGTCCCCCGCCTATATCCCACTTGAATCCTTCGTCGAAGAAGAATTTAACCTTACCCCAGCCAATGGCTTTAAAAGGTTCGCTTTTATGTTCAATAATACTGAACAGGTCGGCATGCAAAAAGAGCGCTGTAAAGAAGCCACAGAATAAATTAATTTTCAGAATCCGGTAAGCTCTTCTTTCTTCCGAAATGGAACCCGGGGCAGACTTTTGAAGCAGATTGCCAATTCTCAGCCATTTCCGGAGGTACAAACCCAAACCGTCATTGGCGTTGGCTTCGCTTAAAAAACTCTTTAAGAAATCGGCCAGCCGTTCGCAAATCATACTTAGCAGGAAAAGCAAAACAACCAGTCCGATATACTCGGAAAGCAAATCTGTTTTCAAATTGAAGAAATTAATTGAAGAGCAATAATGTTACAATTGCTTTTACCAGGAGCCGCTAAACATTGTACTGAAGCAGTTTTCGGATAGATGATTGATCATGTGTACAAATCGCATGATGCAAACAGTGGCGGAATAATTTTCAATTTACTGAAACTAGGAAAATAAAAATACACATCGGGCGGGAAAAACACCCAATTATCTGGACACATAAACCAGCGGGGGCGACCAGGTCAATTTCCTTGAAAAAGACAGCCCCAAAAGCAGATTTTTTTTCAATTTTTTCTTGTTTGGAAATCAAATACCCCTATCTTTGCCCTCCTTAAAACAGATAACCCTGTTTAGGTAAGGATCGGTAGTTCAGTTGGTTAGAATGCCGCCCTGTCACGGCGGAGGTCGCGGGTTCGAGTCCCGTCCGGTCCGCTCTCCATCACCGAAGCTTTAGCGCAGGTGATAAAAGAAGTTCCAAGTATGATCAAAACCTCACAGTAATGTGAGGTTTTTTTATTTTGTATGTGGTATGTTTAAATCTGCCGGAGTGAGGTCCGTCTTCCCCGCTGGCGCGGGTATGGTCAGCGGAGACTTCAAGTGGCAGGCTGATACGACCTACCCGTGCCATAGTTTCCCGAACTGAAGGTTGACAGAACAAACACCAGTCAACCCGAAAATGGCCTTACCGAATCACTCAAAGAAGAAAATCCGGCTGTAACGCTCACATCTTAATATCAGAAAATGCATTTTTGATTCATCATTCCCTCGACCGAGACAACTATGGCACGGGTAGTTCGCAAGACTCTGAAACGACCAATCGCTATTGACCATACCCGCGCCGGCGGGGGGGGGCGTGACAACCGCTGCCTGCTGGAGATAAAAGCATCTTACATTTCGTTATTATTCATCACCCGGCAGATTACTTGAACTCCGATGTGTCCCGCAAATGCTCCATCACTTTGATCACGAAGGAATCATAGTCCCTTTCCTCAGCCGGAATCTTCTCGTATTGCTCTAATTCTGTAACAATAAACGGAATATAAATAAACCCGTCCTTTATAAAAGAACTCATCATCCCATCTGCTTTCTCCTTCTGCCCCATATAACGGGTGATGAGAATCTCACCGGCTTTTACAAAATGTTCATACAAGCACATCTGCCATTGGGTATAGGCATGTTTGCTCATTATATCCTTAATAGGCAAATACAAATGCTCAGTTGACCGCAACAGCTCCGCTGGCAGTTTGTCGATAGCCGGGTTGACAAAAGAATGCCCAAATTCATGCAAGGAAAGATTCTGAATCTTTTCAGGAAAATCAAATCCGGGATCGGGGTTATTCTCATCAAACTTCATGAAATCAAAAGGTCCAAATGCGTTGGTAATCTCTCCGGCTTTTCTATTCATCTTCCCAAAGCCCATCGTGTTTAATATATCAAAACCGGGAACCATAAAATAGCCGTTGAATTGTTTATGATAGAAATGCTCCATCACGGTAACGAAAGCGGGCGGTGGCAGGTTTTTTGTTACCTGATCCTTCATCACTTTTAAATAAGAGGCATACTCTTTCAGGTATTCATCAAATCGTATTTCCTGGTAAAACCGGTTAAAGGCCTTGAAAAAAGCTGTAGCCTCTATTCCGGCCTCTTCCCTGCTGCTTTTTCCTGTAAGGGCTAATAATATTTCTTCGTCCATTTGATTGTTTACCCCTGCATTGGGAACCTGGTCGGCCTGCAACAACAATCCAATAAAAAAATCGTTATACAATCCCTTTGACATATACTGCCGGTACAACTGCATCATATGACAACTATCAAATGCTTTGTAGCGATAATAGTTTTTTACAGCCAGCGCGTACCAGTCTTTCCACATGGTATTTCTTCCGTTTATCTCGACTGAATCTTTCAATGCAATAGCATCCGGCGCATTATCCAACTGCATCATCAAACCAAACAATTCGATATTGGGTTTAGTAAGAACCTGGATGGGCTTCGAAGCAGCCTTCTCATAAAACAGCAAAATATTTCCGACGGATTTCCTCCCTTTTACCTTTATAGATAAATCGCCCGTCTGATGGATGGGAATATAAAAATCTGCGGTATCGTTCTGTGTTATCGCATTACTCTTGTAAATCTGTTTCCTTTTGTCTGTAACAAACACAGTCACCGTTCCCTTTGTCACCGTAATTCTCCAGTTTATAAACAGGATATCGCCCTGATTTACTTGGAGAGAAACCTTGTCCGTTGCGTTGAAATAGGTAAAATTGGCGGAAATACGTCCGGGGATATGGTTACTTTGATAAGATGCGCGTTGCGCAATAAGAGTTCCGGTATTACTGCATAAAATCGATAAAGCAAGAGGCAAACAAACGCTGCTGATTCGCATAGACCTGGTTTTCAACAATAATACAATCAGCCAATCAAATAGGATTGTATGAAATTGCTATTATTTTGAAATCCCGGCCGCACCGGCATAGGAAGCAGGAGTAATTCCAAAATATCGCTTGAAGTGGTGTATGAAATGACTGGCATCGTAAAACCCATTGATAAGGGCAACATCCGTCACAGGAATCTCCTGCAGCAACATTTTCTTGGCCTTGCCCAACCGGTACAACATGATATATACTTGTGGCGTAACGCCCCTGGCCTTTTTAAACTCTCTTATGAAATGAAACTTGCTCATGCAAAATTGACTGGCCAGCCAATTACTATTGATAGGTTTATTGGGATGGCTGTCGATAATCTCATCTATCCGACAAAAGGTATTCTGCCAGTTTCTTTTCTGTTGCAGGCTTTCGGCATGCTGTGCCAGTTGCGAAAAGCAGTTCTGCAATAAACCAGTTTCAACTTCCTGGCCGGCGAAGATCCGGGATAAATTTTGAAAAAGTTCCGGGTTGTAAATCACCCTTTCGAGGTGAACGACAGCCCTGTTGTTATTATAAAATTTCAGTACATCGGGGTTTACATACAACGTCTTATAGCTGTACCCAATGTTTTCCAGCGCAAAATTACGATGCACTTCATGAGCCTGTGTAATACTAATACTTCCTGCGGGCGCTATAAACTCCTGTTCGGTATTCTTCAAAACCTCTGTGCCCCTCGTAATGAGCGATACACAGAAAATATCATGAAAATGAAAAGGGAAATACTCATTCTCACTTTCAGAAGCAAAAAGCTCCGTATTATCAAAAAATGGTAGCCTGCTGAATGTAAACTGAGGCATGGCCGTTAAAAATGTAACAGTAAAATACAATTTAAAGCCGATCCTGCAAAACGACAGGGGCGCATCTATTGTTATCCGGTCGCAAATAAAAGGTTGTTTGAATGATAAAACCTGACTAATTGTATGATTCCACATTAACAAGTCGATACCGAATATTAACTTTCTTGTGTGATAGCCTGTAGGTAAGGATCTGGTAGTCCTAGTTAATGCTCTTTAAAAATTTACAGCCGGGGTGACCGATCTGTTGTGTAAGCTCTCAACGATTACACAAGTAGAGTGGAAAGAAAATTACCATCAAAACTTTGTCATCTGCATATCTCAACGAAACTGTGCAACTACTGTCTGTAAAAGATCAATCAAGATGTTTCACCGGTATTCAAGTAATTATTCGTTCTATAAAAATCTTCCAAAAACTAAACAAAAAGCCGGCGAAATATCCGGTCTTTGTATTTTCAATCGTTACGAACGAACAACCTGAATGAACACCCTGAAAGAATACATTCAAAAATACACAAAGCTCACATCCGAAGAATGGCGGGCAATTGCCGATTCCCTTAGTTGCAAAACACTTCAGGAAGAGGAGATATTACTCAGGGAGGGAAGTATCTGTCGCCATCTGTATTTCCTGGAATCAGGTCTTATGCGCTATTTCATTGTAAGGGATGGAAAGGAAGTTACCAAGTTCTTTACGGAAGCCCCCTATTGTTTCACTTCGCAATTCAGTTTCACAAAGGAATTACCAGCCAATGAAAACATCCAGGCTATAGAAAAATCAGTTGTGTGGCAGATGAGTCTGCAACAAGCCAATAAACTGCTTGAAGGGAATGGCTGGAATACCTTTGTAAGAAAGCTGGTGCAGGAAGTCCAATACTACACAGAATCCATTCTCCTGGAAATACAAACAGAAACTGCTGAAAACCGCTATGCCAAAATGATCCGAAACAACCATACTCTCCTGCAAAGAATACCTCTTAAATACCTGGCTTCCTATCTCGGCATTGCCCCGCAGTCCCTCAGCAGGATCCGAAAAAATATCATGCGGAAACCAGGAAGTTAACATGGGTGAAGTGAAATGACCATTTCAGCGTTGAGTTTTGTGTTTCAACATAACATATGAAACAACTACTCACCACCTTACTAATCTTCACCTTTATGGATGGCTCCTCTCAGCAAAGTAACTACCACTTTAGTCATACCGTTACAACTGACGCCTTACCGGATGCCATCTGGCAAATCTGGACGAACGTCCCAAACTGGCATACATGGGATAAGGGATTAAAATCGGCAACACTCGACGGCGCTTTTATGATCGGTGCTAAAGGGAAAATAAAACCCGACAAGGGGCCCAGATCGAAATTTGTGATAACAGAAATCAAGGAGGGACAATCTTATACATTTAAAACCAGAGTCCCGCTGGGTTGGCTGATTATCAAACGTACCCTGGAAGTAAGGGATGGAATTACTTCATTTACCCACGACGTTGCATTTACAGGAATACTAAAGAAAGTGTTGGGCAACAAATTGGGTAAAAAATACCGGTCAATGCTACCCGAAGTAATGAACCAGATCAAACAGCAGGCAGAAAACCATTAGTACTATTTTCTAAAACGATCCGATTGTGTTAACAGTGATTTACCTGGCGAATGTATTAGTGGCAGGCTGGATAAGTATTTGTTCCTTGTTTTTTCCCCGAACGGCTCAAACAACGGTCTTTAGTGGAAAAATAGCTTACTCAGAATCGATCAGGCTTGTCGGGGCTTTGTGGTTTGCCGTTTTTGTATTGTCGGTTGTTGGTCTGTGGCAACCAGAAAAAATGCAATTGATCTTGCTGTTTCAACTGATCTATAAATCGGCCTGGCTGATGTTCGTCGCAGTACCGGCCATCATCAATAGAAAATCTTACCCGAAAGAGATGGCAGTATTCTTTTTGATCTGGGTACTGGTGTTGCCATTTTTCATTCATTGGAAGCAATTTCTTTAACTGCCATTAAAAAATTCCTCTTCGCCACTTGTCTGTTAAGTCAGCAATCCCATTTCTGGAAACCCAGGAATAAATTTTCTCCAGGATCGGCATAAATGATTTCCCGTTTTTTGAAAGTGTATAATCAGTTCTCGGGGGAATTTCGTTGTAGTTCTACTTTATTACCCATTGATCTCTCTCCGGCTCCTTTAATTGCTGAATCAATATTTTCTCGGAAATAGCAGGGATTGCCTACCCAAAGATTAATCCTAGCCTGGTAATAACCGGCTTGAGGCTTATACCGGAGCAACACCCGGTTTACTGGCTGATCGAAATCACCAGAATGCCCAA
Organism: Chitinophagaceae bacterium; assembly: GCA_044226045.1. GTDB lineage: Bacteria > Bacteroidota > Bacteroidia > Chitinophagales > Chitinophagaceae > Endoryza. Next base: position 13,013 of record JBGAHR010000010.1, on the reverse strand, counting down.
CACCAGCGCCAGATGCAGTATCAGCCATACCTTTTGCCATATAGGCCGGGCGCCAAACGCCCTTGACTGATCGAAAGGATCAAATACCAGCCCGATGCCCCCGAAAATGACAGCGGTATTAAAATCTTTACTTGCGATGAAAAAGATCGTAGCCAACAGAAATACCACATACAGGACTCTGTTTGGTAGTTGGCGAACTTTATGAACCTGATTTTGCATAATCATTGATTGATTAATTTTCTTTTTGAAGCCTCTCAATATTCTCCTTTAACAGCTCTGCATATTTTCCAAAGTAACGCCTGTTCAACCATTTGGCGAGGTACACGCAAACAGGCACCAGCATTGCAACAACAATCACTAAAGCCACCAGCATGACGGGCTTTGACATCACTACACTGATGGGTTTCCCTGCGCCCAATGAACCACCCACCATAAATCCTCCTGCCGCAGCCACCGGATAAATCAGCAAACCGGCACGCTGCTGAATATTCATCCAGTCTTTGATACCCTGGTAATGGCGCTTCATTTCCTCCAATAAACTGTTTTCATTACGGGACTTGTTCATATTGAAATAAAGCTTCCAGGATTTCATCAATATCCAAACCGTAAACAAAAAAACGATTCCTATACAAAGAAAAACCTGCCATACGGGGAAAAATATCATTACCAGGAGATACCCAACGGCCACCACGATTCCTATACATGCGTTGATCAGCAACCCCTTTTTTATTTTCTGCAACGGGTCTTTTGAAGGTGTCGTTGGCACTCCTCTTTCAATCAGGTTTGACAACATATCATCCTCACTGCTTATTTCCTTCCATTTATCTTCCCAGTTCATTCTGCTGTTTTTAGTATTTTGGATAATTGTTGCTTTATTCTGTGCAATTTGACCGATACATGATTGTTGCTGATACCAATCATAGTAGAAATCTCCCCATTGTCATATCCGTCCAGATGCAGGGAAATAATGGCTCTGTCTGTGGCGTGGAGCTGCCTGATCGCCTGCCGGATATTTTCAGTGTCAACCCGTGATGGATCGGATTGAATCAAATCAGCATAGGGATCCAAAGTATCCTTGTATTCGATCATCTGTTCCTTTCTCTTAAGCGTCAGAATAGTATTCAATGAAACCCGGTACAACCAGGTGCTGAACTTTGAATCTCCTCTGAAATTCTTTATTCCTTTCCATGCCTGGAGGATGATCTCCTGGTATAAATCCTTTTTTTCTTCCGAATCAACGGCATATAACGAAACCAGTTTATAAATGATACCCTGGTTCAGCTTCACCTGTATTAAGAATTCCGCTTCGGTCACTATTGCAGGTTTTGTGCGGTTACGGTATAGCCGGCCTGTCGTAATTGTTCTACCAAACCATCTGGTCCCGCCAGGTGTAAAGCGCCTACCGCCACAAAACTCGGCTGCTTACTCAAAAGAGAGGGTAATACTTTCATCCAGTTATTATTCCTGGCAGTGACCAGATTATCCATACTACCGGAAGTGGCTATAGAAAGCCGGTATACCTGCTGAATTTTCTCCAGATCATTCTCCAGGTAAGCCGCCAGCAGATCATTGCCCAGTTTCCGGTTTCGCTCCCTGAACCAGAAGTATTGTCGCAGCGCCTGAGCCTGCTCCTCGTCGGAGAGGCTGTTAAAAAGGAGGTCCATCTGCTGCCCGATTGTTTCCAATGCCACAACATTTTTACCCTGGTCCTTTCCGGTTTTTGCAAAGAAAGCATCGAGGGGTAAGCCCGTGTACCTTTTCAGTATTGCCTGGTTATCTTTCATGAGGTTAACCATTGAATAAGTTAACATGACCAACATCGGTTTAAACCGGTCGAATCCACTGATGCCCTGTCCGAAGCTGGCCTTGAATTCCTTGTCGAGACTGTCGCGGAATTCCTCTGGTAACAAACCGGAGAGCTGCTTGTTCTGAAGCATGGTTTGCGACTGTGCTGCGGCCATTTCGGTAGAATCTTGAACAATCTCTACCACAACTGCTTTCGAATTCGAATAGGCAGAAAGCACATTGGTATTATTAGTCAGGAAAGATTCATTGATCAGGTGGTAAGTGCCAAAAAGCCAGGAGGTGTCCTTCAACTCCTTACCCGTCACCGCATAGAAAACTCCCTGCTTTGGTTGACCCTGCGGAAAAGCACTTTTCGTCAAGATGAAAAGGCCGAGGAAGAATACAAAACGTTTAATATTTCTGGTTTTCATTTTTATCAACTTTAAACATTATAAAATCTCCGGAGTTATAATATTGGTATCAGGATGATAAAAGGAATTACAAACACGAAAAAAAAATCAGGGAATTTTTCTGAGAACCATCCGATGGGAGACAGTTAGCTAATGGCCTATGGAATTACGAATTACGGATTACGGATTACGAATGACGGATGGAAATGACAACTCACCCCGCTGGCGCGGGTATGGTCAGCAGAGATCTCATATATCAGGATGACGCGACCTACCCGTGCCTTAGTTTCACGAGGAAAAGGTTGACCGAAAAACTGCAGGCTGCTTTAAAATAGCCATACAAAAGAACTTTACCTGGCTTTAATGCTGAGATATCTAAAACTGCGAATGTTCTTTTTAGCATCCACTTAGATGGAACAACTATGGCACGGGTAGGTCGCAAGTCTCCGAAATGGTTACTCACGATCGACCATACCCGCGCCAGCCTGAGGCCTTGCTGTTAATTGACAAATTGGCTTATTGACTAATTGGTTTATTGGCTCCTTGCCCTTTAATAAATTCTAGGATTTCCTGACAAACCGGGTAAGGATGACAATCGTCTGGTCATTGACTTTTCCCTCGATTTGATCAACATTGTCTGGTACCAGCCTGATCTTTCGAACAACTGTTCCTTTTGGAGCCATGAAATTGGCGCCTTTAACATTCAAGGTTTGGGTAGTTACAATGGTATCTCCGTTTTGGAGCTCTTTCCCATTGCTATCCCGATGAACGGCTTTCACTTCAAAAGCGCTGACAGCCCAGTTTACAACTTCTTCATCCAACTGAACAGACTGCAGGATATCATTTGCCCACTCAATATCCCTGTGTTTATACAAGATCCGATAGGTTAACGCCTGAACACTGGGCTCGCTGTTCCAGATACTACCGGCCAGGCACTGCCAATGTTGGGAAAGACCGCTTTCATTCATTTCCCTGAGGCAGGTTGCACATAAGCCCACCATATGTTCCGGTTGCTCGTCTGTATGCGGGCTGACCAGGTAAGAGATCGTTGCTTTTTCGGTAGTGCACAATTCACACATGCCATTTGATCGATCGAACAATTTATTTGTCATATTAAGTAAATGATTAAATGAGTCAACTGATCCCTTAAACTTTCACCCAAAACTTCAGCAACTGATCGGCATCATTCCCCACCTCGTGGTAGTTCGCCGGAATCTCATCTTCATTGCTGTGATAGGTAACCAACCGTGTTCCCGGAGGTTTACGTTCCAGTTGCCGGAACAGGTAACTTGAATAATAATTATACAGTTCTCCTGAATATTCGAGGTTATTATCAATCTTGTCGGTACCGGTCAGGTTTTCATAAAATGAATTAAAGAAGTAGAAGTTATCGAAACTGCTAAAATCTATCTGGGTGAAATTGCCATGAATGAAAAATACATTTTCCATTTCCAGTTTCTTCCTTGTCGCATCCGCCAGCCATACAAGGTCTTTTCGTTGTTCTACTCCATAAAAAAGCCCAGCAGGTTCAAAATGTGCCGCTGCCAGGCAAAATTTACCAATACCACTTCCGATATCAAGAGTCTTGCAGCCAGGCCAAACCGAAAGAAACCTGGTTGCTTTCTTCGCAATGGCCAGGGGTGTCCAATGTTTGTACGAGAGTTCCTGCATGGGAGCCGGTAAGAGCTGGCTGAATTGCTCATCGGAGCTAAACCATTTTTGTGGGCTAACCAGATCGCCTGCCGACGATATTTTTTTCTTTTTAAAGGACATACCCTTATTCTCCATATTTTCCGGCGTTTTTCATTTGATATTGTTTGGGCAGCAGCAGTTCATTTTTTTGTTCAGGTTGAGAGGGAATCATCAGAGCTATCCACGCCCTGTCCTCTGCATGTTGAAGGAGCAGGTGGCCCTCTCCCTCCTGTAGCGCCTGGTTAACTTGTATAATCCTGCCATCTACTGGCATATGTGCTTCTATAGAATAATCAGTATACCGAATAACTGCAATTACAGATCCCCTCTCATAATAGCCTTCTGTAGTCAGAAATTCAACCTGGTGTACCTCTCTAAACCCCGAAAGTTTAAACTGGCAAACTCCGGTGTATGCAACAGCTCCCTGAAAATCAATCCACTCATAGTCTTTCGTATAATACAAATCCCGTTTGTCGGTTTTTGAACTATTTTCCATCTTGCAAAAGTATTTTAAAGGCGAACCCTCTCCGTTAATTCATGTCACTCCAAAAAGTGACATTTATCAATTTTTAAAACCGTTACATGAGTATAAAGGGAAAGTTCCCTATTGAGAAATGGGGCTTTATAAGTGAATCGATCTTAACCAACCTGCCGGAGGATGAATTGGAGAAATTGCAGGCCCATACTTCAGAGAAAGTATACCATAAAGGAGAGGTGGTTTTCCGCGAAGGAGCAGTAGCCAGCGGTATCTTTTTTATCAAAGAGGGGAAAGTTAAAAAGTATAAACTCGATAGTGAAGGAAGAGAGCATATCATTTATGTTGCGAATACCGGCGAACTGATCGGCTATCATGCCATACTTTCGGAAGAACGTTATCCAGATTCCGCAACGACCCTCGAAAGATCTGTGATCACCTTTATAGCAAAGGAAGATTTTCTGGCGGTGCTCGCAGAATCAAAACTCCTGATGGCAAGGTTGTTAAAAACACTTAGTCACGAATTTACAGTCCTCGTCAATAACATCACCCTGTTTGCACAAAAATCCGTCAGGGAAAGACTGGCTATTCAGCTTATTTTACTGAGAGAAAAATACAAGATCGATTCCCAACCAGGATCTCCGGTCGAAATAGATATGAGCCGAAGTGATCTGGCAAGCCTGGTGGGAACAGCAAGGGAAAATGTTGTCAGGGTGTTGGCAGACTTCAAGTCGGAATCGATCATCGCAACCAAAGGACGAAAAATCATTATCTACGACGTGAACAGACTGATTGAAATCGGGAACCACCAATAATGTGATGATCATTTTAACCCGCTCGGAGATTACGGATTGCGAATTACGAATTACGGATTACGGATTGCGAATTACGTATTACGAATTATCCGCGCCAGCCAGGTAGGTCGCAAACCTCCGAAATGATTACTCGCCCGCTGGCGCGGGTATGGTCAGCAGAGATCTCCTCTATTATGCTGACACGACCTACCCGTGCCTTAGTTTCACGAAGAAAAGGTTGACCGAAAAAATTGCAGACTACTTCAAAATAGCCAAACAAAAGGGCTTTACCTGGATTTAACGCTGAGATATTTAAAACTGCGAATGTAATTTTTAGCACCCGCTGGCGCGGGTATGGTCAGCAGAGATCTCATATATCAGGATGACGCGACCTACCCGTGCCATAGTTTCACGAATAAGTGGTTGACCGAAAAAATTGCAGACTACTTCAAAATAGCCAAACAAAAGGGCTTTACCTGGATTTAACGCTGAGATATTTAAAACTGCGAATGTAATTTTTAGCATCCACTTAGGTGGAACAACTATGGCACGGGTAGGTCGCAAGTCTCAGAAATGATAACTCACTATTGACCATACCCGCGCCAGCCGGGTGCCTGCGGTTCACCGTTATTGTACTGATGCAATTGTTTCTTCATCCGTAATTCGTAATTCGCAATCCGTAATCCTTCATATCTAGTCTTCCAGTAGCATCACCATCTTCCGGCCCCTGATGTTCATTTCCTGCTTGAGCAGTTTCCGGTCGGCTTTTCCAATATAATAGGTAGAATACGCGGAACTATCTGACCCGATCTCATCTGTTACCGTTACGATCCAAACCTCTTTTTCCTGGCCATGCTGACTGATCTTTCCACCAATTACCGCTTTTACAACCGCACTCAAAACGCCCTTCTTACCATCCGGATTAAAATCATAAATGGGAATAGTGGTAGTAAACCCTTCTTTCAGCGGCAAGAGCCTTATCAGGTAAGGATAAAGATTACTGTCGAAATAATCGGTATGGGTCGTATCTGTAATTACTATTGACGTCTTCTTCGTCTTGTCATTATAAACTCCCCTTACGATCTTTCCGAATTTCAACACAATATCCCTTTGCGTATTATAGGAAGTATGAAATACAGGCCTGAACCCAGCCCTTTCTGCCATGGAGGAATCGATCCAGTCAGACTTGGCATTTTTCATTCTTACCGTTGTAATGAGCAAAACGGATTTAGGGTTAATTTTTACCTCGGTTTTTACCAAACCCATCTCGATCAACTGCGTGTCGCGTTGCATGTACCATCGCATTTGATAGGTTTCCGGGGTAACCCACTTCTTTTCAAAACGGTTATTCCCTTTCAAAGAAACATTCTGGGCTTTACAAAAAGAAGCTGACAATAAAATAAACAGTAAGGAAAGGACGCGCATATTTTTTGATTGATTGTACAGAAATTGGTTTCAAATCCGAGTGCAATCTCAAAAAATTCCCGGCGACATCTGGCCGGATTTATACAACTGCTCTTGACCGAGGAATAGTCTTGCCAACTTCGAACTGATTTTCGTTGACCTGTTTCGGTCGTTTGTTGACCGATGCCTGTACGGTTCATCTAACCTGCAAATCCTTTTAGCGGTCGATTGAAAGTATAAGTGGTTTTCGAAAAGCACTACAAATCATCCAGCACGCCCCTGTAGGCTCTTCCAATGGGGATCGAGACACCCTCCATTTCGATCGTGTCTGCCGTGAAGGCTTCAATCTTTTTAAGTGACACGATAAAGGAACGATGGACGCGCTTAAACTGTGCGGGCGGAAGCGCAGACTCTATTTCATGCGTACTCATCTTGGTAAGATACTCTCGCCGGGTCGTAACAACCTTGATGTATTCACGCTGACTCTCGACATATACAATATCTTCAAAAAGCACCTTCACTTTCTTCTTTTGGACCGTAAGAAACAGATAATCCCTTCCTTCCACCGCCTCGGTAACGGGATGATCTTTTACCACTTCACTCCTCACCTTATTCACGGCTACCAGGAACCGTTCAAACTCGATTGGCTTCAAGAGATAGTCAGTGACATTCAGTTCAAATCCCTCCACGGCATATTGATGATAAGCCGTGGTGATGATGACATCCGGCTGTTTCTTCAGCGTCTTCAAAAAAGCCATCCCTTTCAGCTTCGGCAAGTGGATATCCAAAAAGATCAGCTGGGTTTCATTTGTGCGAAGCCATTCCGTTGCCAGGATGGCGTCTTTGAAACTGGCTTGCAGGGTCAAAAAAGGAACCTGGGCAATATAGTCCGACAGCACTTTTACCGCCAACGGCTCGTCTTCTATTATGATACACTTAATGCCAGACATTACTTGCTAAATTAATTTGTAAGGTTGACGTAAATACCTCCTCTTCCGGGTGAACGGTCAGTTCATAGTCTGTATACAACAGCGCCAGTTGCTTCCTCAAATTCGAAAGCCCGATATTCTCCTTCACTTCTCCCCGCTCTGCCATTCTCTCCACTGAATTCCTGACCACAAAAAGCAAATGACCATTTTGTACCCGGAGTTTGATCTCCACAAAAGGCTGATTCCTGGTTTCGGAAACACCATGTTTAAACGCATTTTCCACCAATGGAATCATCAGCAACGGTGGCAATTGAAGCTTCTGGTCTTCCACCTGCATGTCGAATCGAATCTGCAGGGAATCGTCATACCGGAGCCGCTCTAATGCAATATAATCATTCATTATCCTGATCTCTTCCTCTATCGCAATAAAATCGCCCCCGGTTTCATATAACATGAAGCGAAGTATCTTCGACAGCCGAAGGATGGATTCCGGCGCCAGGTCGCTCTTATCCCTGGCGAGCGAATAGATATTATTGAGGGTGTTGAATAAAAAGTGCGGATTCGTCTGCGCTTTGAGGTAGTTTAACTCCGCCTCTTTTTTTTCTATGTTCAATTGGTTGTTCTTCTCCCGAAGCTTTATATTATTATAGATGTTCCGGACAATGGAAAAGTAAATAATATAAGCGATGCTAAACTGCGAATGCACAAACACCCCTCTCAAAAACGGCAACTCCGGTGTATAATTTATATAGAGATGAAATTTAATGAGCAGTAACCTGTATAGGTACAGCCCAAAAGAGTAAAGACCGATCAGAACAATCAACCCAAAGATGCCCTGAAAAATCTTCCGGCCGGGTCTTTTAAACAGCGGGAAGACCCGCTCAAAAAGAAAGTAGTTGATAAACGAAACATAACTGACCAGGAAAGCGCTATTGATCACCCGCCGCAAAATCGTATCCCGGAATTCAAAAAATTCTCCAAAGGAATAGAGCAGGAAAAACCCCAGACTGGTATAGATATAAAACCGGATGAGACTGCTATCTTTTCCTTTTTCCATTCGTTCGTTTAAAATCTAAAAATACCTAAAACTTCTGTTCGGTTGCAATCTATCAACGAACGAACCTTTACCGTCAACAAACAGCTTCCGAATACCAGGAAAAATATCCCGACTAAATATAATGCCCTTATAAACAGGCCAGTTCATTTGCTCCGATTGTCTGTTTACCAAACCCTGTCATTCATTGACCGGGCCTGTTTCTGGAATCATAATTTCTCTAACCTTGTACCATTCACGCCGGAATCAACTGACTACTGACCGGTATCATGGTAGAGAATCGAATTGTGTACCATTCAAAAATAGATATGATCAATAAAAAGAGAACAGCCAGGCTTGCCGGATTGATGTACCTGTTTGTGGTGATTACCGGAATTTTCAGCCTGGCCTATGTACCCAAAACACTGATCAATTGGAATGATGGCAAGGCCACGTTTACAAATATCCATTCAAATTTATTCCTGTTCAGGCTCAGTATCTACAGCAGTGTAATTTGCTATACGGCTTTTATCGTTCTTCCAATTCTGCTATACAGGCTGCTGAAACCCTTCGGCGAGTATACGGCCCTGTTTATGGTGGTACTGGCTTTGTTAAGTGTCCCTTTATCCTTCTATAACCTGCAGCATAAGTATGAAGTCATCCGGCTGGTCACCGGCGGCGCTTCGCAAATCAATTCAGATCCGAGCGAATTATACAGCAGCGTGATGACTGCATTTCAACGGTATGATGCCGGCATTTTTATAACCACTGTTTTCTGGGGGCTTTGGTTGCTTCCGTTTGGGTTACTCGTTTATCAATCCGGCATTATCCCCAAACCTTTTGGCGTGTTCCTGGTGTTGGGTTGTATCGGTTACCTGGTCAATTTCACCGGTCATACGTTGATAGCGGATTTTTCAAATTTCGGAATCAGTAAATACACAAGCTTGCTACCGGCCATTGCAGAAATAGGCACTTGTATCTGGTTATTGTTATTTGGTATTAAAGAAAATAAACATGAAAAATATCAAAGCCCCCTTTGAAGATTATACAATCAACATAAAGCTGATCTTATCGGCACTCTGGGTGTCGGTCACCTTCCTGTACATATACGGGGATTATTTTGAATTATACGTTCCGGGCAAGATGGAAGACCTGACAACCGGGCAGAACAATCTGAACAGTCCTTACAAACTGTTAACCGCCGCTACGATTCTGGCTATACCGGCGATGATGATCTTTTTTTCGCTCCTGTTAAAACCGAGATGGAACCGGGTATTGAATATTTCGTTGGGCATTTTCTTTACCCTGTTTACCCTGCTGGTAGGGGTCGCTTCCTTGTCAGAATGGAGAATATTTTATGTGATGTATTCTTTCCTGGAAAGCATTCTTGGGGTCATCATCGTATGGAAAGCCTGGTGCTGGCCGCGTACGGAAAACCTGTCAAAACAGGACTTGCATTGAAATAATAAAAATCACAAAAAACTAAACCATGAAACTATCCTTTTCATTTCTGATCGTTGTCATCGCTTCCGTAATGCTTTTATCCTGCGGTAAACCCGGTTCCGATAGCGGAGGAGCTTATCCGAAGCAAGTATCCATCACTTATCGGGTGACCAGTCCGGCCATCGACAGCCTGGTGCTGATCACTTATGATAATGAAACAGGGGGAAAGACATCTGTAGACAATCCCCGGCTTCCTTTTGTGAAAACCATCAGCAAAACTGTCAGGAAATATGATATTATAGTAGTTGGCTATTTTGTTAATCCGGCCAAAAATGTGAAGCTGGAAATTCTGGTTAATAACAAAGTGGTGAAATCGCAAGACTATAATTCACCGAACTCAGCTATGTCATATACTTTTGAGTGAGTAAACCTGGTGCAAACCTTCATAACAGTCACTCAACAATGCGAATTTCCACCCGCCTGTTCTTCGCTCGTCCTTTGGCTGTTAAATTTGAAGCTATGGGCGAACGATCACCGAATCCTATACTATATAAGCGATTGGGGTCGATTCCCTTTCCAATCAGGTAATGGCGAACGGCCTGGGATCTTCGTTCGCTTAGCAGCTGATTGAACGCGGGGGTATGCGAATTGTCCGTATGGCCATTAATGGCGACTCTCAGTCCTCGATAAACAGTTAGCAGGTAAGCGATACTGTCCAGGATGGGTATTGACTCAATTCTCAACCGATCGCTGCCGATATCATAGTGTATTTGAGAAGACCATCTATCGAAAGCGGATTGGATGGCTGTACCATTAAATGGGCATCCTGAATACTTTGTTTCCCCCGCCACTGATTTGCAGGAATCCTGGTAGTTGGGAACACCATCCCTGTCATCATCCGGCCATGGGCATCCATGATTTTCGCCTGGACCCGCTACCCAAACACAACTGTCATCCTCATCGTACACTCCATCTTTGTCGCTATCCACCTGTGGACAGCCTCTGTATTTGCTTATACCATATAAAAAGGGACAACTGTCCAATTTATTGGGAATGCCATCGCCATCTGAGTCCGGGCAACCCTGAAATTGAAGCAGGCCCGCTTCATCGGGACAAACATCCAGCGAATCGATTATACCGTCGCCGTCTCTGTCGGAGGGTTTCTCATTACTTACCGGAAGAGGAACTTTAGAAAGCTGCGTGTTCACAGACCTGATCTTTTTTGAGTGAATCTGTCCATAAAACCCGATTCCAAAAAGAAAATGATCAGGAATTGTATTACCGATAGTAGTCCGGTACTGACCTTGTAAAATCAGATAGGACTCTTTCAGAACACGATATCTAAATCCCAAACCGGCAGGGAAAACCAGGGAAGTCTGGGAAGAAAATAGCCCCAGGCCGGCACCTGCCGACAAAAAAGGCTGAACTTTTGAATTTCGCCCGGTAAGCAGCCAGATTAGTGAAATATCTGCCTCGTTGATCATCCTTTTTTCTTTGAGCTTTTGGCCATTCAGGCTGTCGGTGAAAGCAAAATCAAGACTTAGTTGCCAATCCAGGTTTTTGTTTATGCCTTTTACAAAAGACAAACCTGCACCCGTCGTTGTCTTTTCACCAATAAGACCCGCTCCTTTCTTTGGGAAATTGAATAAATTAACACGTGCGCCCAGAAGTGTAGGAATTTCTTGCGAAAAACCAAAATAAGGTAACAGCAGTAAAATGGCAACAGCTCGCATCGGAATAAAGGTAATGAATAACCGTATTGCACTAAAGAATAATGATTTTAAATTCTACCTGATTTGACGAATTGATTACGAAAAAGCAGTCGAGGGTTTTAGCCTTTCAAAGGCCTGTTCTGTGGATTGATCAATAAACTGCTGAGCGAACATAACATAACGGTAAAATTCCTTACTATTTACCCCATGTCCGGTAACTCTTCTCACAACGGGCTCGGGGACTCCCAGGCTTAAAAGTGTGGTAACTGCTGTCCGTCGCATAGTGTGACTGGTCATCAAGTCGCAGAACCGATATTCCCTGGCACCTAACAGCAAATGTTTGGATTTCCCCTGGCGCCCTCTCTCCTTTCCCAGCACCTGGCTGAATCCTGCCAATTCGCCCAATTGTTTGAGGTACTTATTCAGGTTACTCTTATTGAAAGGAGGAAGTAGTTTTTGATATTTTCGATGATAGCGACGGGCGATCAGGCGGGCGTACTCCGGCAGCTTTACCAGGCTATCAGACCCTGTTTTCCGCGATTTAACCGCTAAATACCAGTTTTCACCACTTGCTCTTATGTTTTTCATAGTAAGGCCCACCAGATCTGAAAAACGAAGACCAACCGTACAACCAAATACAAAAAAATCCTTTGTTTCCCGGAGCCTATATGACAGGGATTGATTGAATGCTTCATTATATATCAAGAAACTCAATTGTTCCGGCAACATTACTACGATTGGTATTTCTTCCTTTCGAACATGGAATTTTTTATAATAATCACCTACATTTAGCTGCAAGTCTCTGCGGAGGTACATAAAAAATGTACGAATATTTTTGATATTGCTTCCAACATAATTGTCGAAATGTCCCAGGTCCCTATATAGAAAAGTGGTAAACTTCAGGTAAAATTTCTTCCAATAGTTCATTTCGCTTGTAAGAATTCGTCTATTGTTGCCATTGATTATTCTCAACCTTAGTATAAATTGCTTTTCCTTTACAAAACGATCAAGAAGTCTTCGGGTGTTCTCGTAATTTTCTATAGTTCCTTTAGATAAACGTTTCCCATTAGGCAAGGTTCTTCTCCCGGTCTCAGATGCTTTGATAAACCGATCATAGTAATCGAAAAAATCCAATTCTCTCATGAAACATAAAGTTTAGTTTACCGAATAAAAATAAATTAGAAGCTGTACAATTTATGCCATTTTTTTGCAGTTATTGGCGTAAATTCGCTTACTCTCAGTTCTTTGAAACACCGACCTAATCAGCGTTTTGCCAGCATTGGGTTACTATCCCTTTGGGATGCGAATGCCCAACCGGGGTGCGGGTGGGGTTTCG
>JBGAHR010000091.1:0-11705 GCA_044226045.1 Chitinophagaceae bacterium | reverse complement strand
AAGAAATGAGCCCCTGTTAGGTGAGAGGGAGCGAGAGCATGAGCGGACGTAATATGAGGGAGATTTTTTTCCGGCGAGTCGCTGACGGGACTTTTTTTGTTTCGCCAAAAAAAGTCCCACAAAAAAAGGCGCCCAAGGCCGATATACAGCCCGGCTACATTAGGGGAGCGTGAGTGAGAGCGGGAGCGACTAATTCAATTAGTTCTTCGGAGGTGAACAGCGGTAGAATAAAGCCCGGCAATTGTTGAAATTCAGTTTGCTGTTTATAGTTAGCGGTTTGCTGTTCATTGGCAAATTGGCACATTGGCTCATTGCCCGCTGGCGCGGGTATGGTCAGCGGAGATTTCCAATAGTATGCTTATACGACCTACCCGTGCCATAGTTTCCCGAACAGAAGGTTGGCAGAACAACCAACAGTCAGCCCGAAAATAGCCTTACCGAATTACTCAAAGAATAAAATCCGGCTGTAACGCTCATATTTTAATATCAGTAAATGCCTTTTTGATTTCAGCATTCCCTCGACCGAGTCAACTATGGCACGGGTAGGTCGTAAGACTCCGAAACGACCAATCGCTATTGACCATACCCGCGCCAGCCCGAAGATTTGTTATTCATTGACAAATTGACTAATCACTGATTCCTTCTCGTTACCTCAGGGTTTGCATTTTGAAGTATTCAATGTCATGTCAATTGGCAAATTGGCCCATTGGCTAATTGACCAATTGCGCTCTCAGCGTTTTCCCCGGACAACAGTGATTGACTAATTAACCAATTGGCAAACTACTCGTCATCCGTCATGCTTAATTCGGTATTCCTTCATCAGTTTCAATCCATAGGCCCTGAACACTTCAATCACCGGAATCGCTTCCCTTCCTTTTGGGGTGATGGTGTATTCCACTTTCGGGGGTACTACCGGGTAAGCCTTGCGGGTAATATACCCGTGTTCTTCCAGTTCTTTCAATTGAGATGAAAGCATCTTGTGGGTAATATGCGGAAGTGATTTCTTTAACTCGCTGTAGCGAAGTGTTGCCTTGTTCAGTCGCCAGAGAATGGGCATTTTCCAGGTGCCGCCAATAAAATGAATAGCAAACTCAACAGGATTGTAAAACACTTTATGATCGTAAAGGAAGTCTGGCATGGGGAAATGGTTCTTACCTACAAATTAATAAAATCTTACTGCTTTCAGCCCTCATACTATCCAAAAGGAAAGTATCTATCCATTAGGGACTATACATGGCCGCGGCAGTGCCGGGCGGCAAATTTGTGATTCTAAAATAAATGCTATGAGCTTAAGAGATCCCAATGTTGTCAATAGAAATCGGAAAAAGAAAATTGCCATCATCATTTCCAATCCGGCTACTTCCTCCACAACCGGATGGCCGGTGGGCTTTTGGTGGAGTGAATTGACTCATCCGTATTATGAGTTTACCGAAAAAGGATACGAAGTGGAGATATTCTCTCCCAAAGGAGGCGCCTGTATGGCCGATGGAATGAGTGATCCCAATGATACCAGTGGTTATTCTTCCACCGATCTGATCAGCCAGGGTTTTATTCATACCCCTTCTTTAAAGAATTTGATAGATCGGACCAGGCCTGTTCAGGAACTCGCGGTTGCTGATTTCGATGCGATAGTGGTAGCCGGCGGACAGGCACCGATGTTCACATTCGAAAAGGAAATCGTTTTGCAGCAAAAATTTGTCGAGTTCTATGAAAGCGGAAAACCAACAGCGGCTCTTTGTCATGGTACCGCCATCCTTCGATATGCAAAAGCATCGAACGGTGAGTATCTGGTAAAAGGAAAAACAGTGACCGGATTTGCCAATGTGGAAGAAGATTTTGCTGATAATGCCGTGTGGGAGTATAACCTGCTTCCTCGCGACAAACATGTGATGCCCTGGCGAATTGAAGATGAACTGAAAAAGATAGGAGCCAATTTCATACAGGCCGGTCTGTGGAGAGGCTTTGCCGTTCGCGATGGAAACCTGATAACCGGTCAACAAAATTTCAGTGGCGCCGAAACAGCGCGAATGGTGATCGCGGCAATCGGTGAATAAACGTTTCAGCATATGAACCAATCCATTCTTTATTTATTGTTGTCGCTGATGGCCGGAATGATGATACCCTTTCAGACGGCCATGAATGCCCAGCTGGGTAAGTCTTTGCACAGCCCCTATTATTCGGCTGTCACTGTTTTTGTTGTGGCATTTATCGGGCTGGTCTTATACATCCTTTCCGCACGATATTCTTTTCCGGGTATCCAGGCCTATCAGTCGGCTCCCTGGTGGAGTTACCTGGGTGGTATATTGGGAGGAGCCTATATACTGCTGATCGTTATTTGTTCTCCGCGATTGGGTATCGGAACAGTCACGACCCTGGTGCTGTTGGGACAGGTGGTATCCGCGTTATTGATTGACAGTACAGGATTGATGAAAACAGTTGTACATCCGCTGAACTGGCAAAGGGTGGCAGGTGTGCTGCTGGTTGCCGCCGGGGTTTACCTGGTGAAGAAATTTTAGCCGACAAACGGCCATATACTATCCTTGTGCAAGTGCTTTGATTCAATCAATCATTCTGCTAATGAGGGTATTAAAAATGGGCTTCCCGAGATTATTCTTTGGAAGCCCTTTGTTTTTTTAATCAGGAGAGGGCCAGATGGATAATGGCGGCGCTTATCCTGGTTCTACGAACGTTTGCTATCTTTTGAAGGATTACCTCAGAATTTGCGTGAGTTGATCCGGATTCGGGATAAATTTGCAATATCTCCCGTTTTGGATAAGACTACTGCTTTTACCGATCTTAAACAAATCCCGGAAAAAATGGTTATCAGAATTGGGAATGAAATTTTTTCCGCCACGCTGTTCGATAATCCGACAGCCGAGGCATTCGGGGAACTGCTTCCGCTGGCGATAGTGATGCATGAGTTAAATGAAAATGAAAAATACGCGGAATTGAAGAAGAACTTGCCGGTGAATTCAAAAATACCAGAGATGATCCATACGGGTGATATCATGATTTACGGATCTTCCACACTGGTATTGTTTTATCAGACTTTCAAAACCAGCTACCCCTATACACCGATGGGAAAAGTGGACAATCCTTCAAAACTGGCCACCGTGCTGGGGACAAAAGATGTATCTGTAAAGTTCGAATTGAAATAAAAACTAACAAAATGAGTCAGACAAACGTAAAAGCTTTTGGTAACAAAGCATCAGAGCTGCCACTGGAGAAATTATCGATCGTCAGAAGAAATCCAACACCCCATGATGTGGAAATTGATATCCTTTACTGCGGGGTTTGCCACTCGGATTTACATACAGCCCGTAACGAATGGCATGGAACAGTTTATCCCTGTGTACCTGGTCATGAGATCGTAGGTAAGATCACACGAGTGGGAGATCACGTTACGAAGTTCAAAGTAGGAGACCTGGCAGCGGTTGGTTGCCTCGTTGATAGTTGTCGCGACTGTGCATATTGTAAAGAGGGATTGGAGCAATACTGCGAGAATGGAAATACCGGAACCTATAATTCACCGGATAAACATCTTGGCGGTCACACTTTCGGCGGTTATTCAGAGAAAGTGGTGGTAGATGAAAACTATGTATTAAGAGTACCGGAGAATCTTGACCTCGCAGCCACTGCACCCCTGTTATGCGCCGGCATCACCACTTATTCGCCCCTGAAACACTGGAATGTGGGTCCCGGACAAAAAGTGGGTATCGTAGGTTTGGGTGGATTAGGACATATGGCTGTAAAACTGGCCAATGCCATGGGTGCTGAAGTCATAGTGTTTACCACATCGGCATCAAAAGTGGAAGACGCCAAAAGGCTGGGTGCGCATGATGTGGTATTATCGTCAGACCCCGACCAAATGAAAAAGTACAAAGGTAAATTGCATTTTGTATTGGATGCCGTGTCGGCACAGCACAATATCAATGACTATCTCGCCTTGTTAAAAGTGGATGGATCATTGGCATTGGTAGGCGCTCCGGAGCATCCATTGCCCGTAGCCGCTTTCAGTCTTATTCCCAAGAGAAGAAATTTTGCAGGCTCCATGATTGGAGGTATACCCGAAACACAGGAGATGCTGGACTTCTGCAGCAAACACAATATCGTATCTGATATTGAACTGATCGATATTCACCAGATCAATGAAGCCTATGAGCGATTGTTGAAAGGAGATGTGAAATACCGTTTTGTGATTGACATGGCTTCCCTGAAGAAGTCCTCTTAATACTGTTGGGAACAGGCTTTCTTAACAGGATTTTCCGAAAAGTTATTGATGAATGGTTCTCGATTTCATCAGACAAGCCTGAATCTGATTTAAATTGCATACTGCCGACTTAAGGTCGGCAGTTTCTTATTACATAACCAACAAATGACATGAACAAAGGATTTACTTTTCTATTGCCTGCCTGCCTGGGCATCACCACTATCATGTGTTATCGGGGTCCTGTAGGTTACAATGACAGCGCCATTGGCACAGATACACTACCGGCTGTTGAAACCAAGAAGCCAAACACGGATTACAAGCCCGCTTTCCAGGGTCAAACCCGCATAGGAGGCGTAGTTACTACCACCAAATACCAGGTCGACAAGATCACCGATAAACTCGGCAGTCCATTTGCCATTGTTGCCATGCCGGATGGCAGGCTGATGGTTACGCTGAAGGCCGGATATATGGAAATCCATGACAAGAATGGAGCGCTGGTGAAAAAGATCACTGGTTTTCCGGAAGTGGTAAATGCCGGACAAGGGGGATTACTGGATGTGGCATTTGATCCTTCTTATGCCTCGAATAAAACAATCTACTGGAGCTATTCAGAGAAAAATCCTCCCGGTAATCTGACCGCTGTAGCGAAAGGAACGCTTAATGAAGCAAAAGGGGTTGTTGAAAATGTGTCTGTGATCTTCCGCGCCACACCGGCCCTCGACAGCTATCTGCACTTTGGTTCCCGCCTGGTATTTGGCCGCGACGGTAACCTCTTTGTGAGCACCGGGGAGAGATCCAACCTCGACGGACGTGTACAGGCACAGAAATTGGAAGCAGGCCTGGGTAAGGTCTTCCGTATTACAACAAGTGGTAAACCGGCCGCTGGTAACCCCTTCCTGAATAAGCCTGGCGCCATGAAGGAATTGTATTCAATAGGTCACCGCAACCCACAGGGGTTGGACCTGAACCCGGTCACCGGTGAATTGTGGGAGGCAGAGTTTGGTCCGCGGGGAGGAGATGAGATCAATATTGTTCGCAGTGGCAGAGACTACGGATGGCCTACCATCACTTATGGTATTGAATATAATGGTCAGAAAATCGGGCAGGCGATCCAACAAAAAGCGGGCATGGAACAGCCTGTGTATTATTGGGATCCGTCCGTATCGCCCAGTGGCATTTGTTTTTATACCGGAAATGCCATTCCCGAATGGAAAAACAACCTTTTTGTGGCTACCCTCAGTGGTCAGCACATCGTTCGCCTGGTTATCAAAAATAATAAAGTGGTGGGCGAAGAAAGACTCCTCTCTGATAAAAACGAAAGATTCCGCGACATCGCCTGCCTTGACGGTGTACTCTATGCGATTTCTGATGGAGGAGTGGTTTATCGAATCAGCAAAAAATAAAAATTGTTTTGTTATTTTACAGGACCCGGTATTTGCCGGGTCTTTTTTTATTTTCCAAATATTTGACGACAAATGTTTTTAAGATTCATTTTCTGTCTGCTTCTCGGATTCCTTTTAATGGATAGTTTTGCACAGGATACTACCTGGATATCGCGGCAAAAACAGATCATACCCTCCAGGGACTCGGCGGTAAATTATAATGTTTCCTTTAGGAACCCGGAAGATTCAAATAGGGTAAAAATCTTGTTGTATACCATCACTGATTCTCTGCTGATAGAAGTAAACCTCTTGTCAGATAAAAGAGACGGCATTTTCAGAAAATACAAATTGTCAAAATTGTATGATGAAAGGGTTTATAAAGAGGGTGTGTTACACGGTTATCAGAAGACTTTTTGGGAGGATGGCAGTCTTCGCAGACATGATATATATGAAAATGGCGACTGGATAGAAGGAAAATGCTACACACGCACCGGGAAGGATACCAGCTGGTTTCCTTTCGAAGTAAAGGCTTCCTTTCCGGGTGGACTGAGTGGTTTATCCAAGTTCTTGCTAAAACAATTAAATCCTGATTTGTACAACCCTGACAATTCGAATAATGAGGTATCAGTGGAATTTGATATAACGGAAGAAGGTAAGCTCGAAAACATCAGAATTAAGAAGAACGCTTTCCCGGAGCTCGAAAGGGAAGCGATTCGTATCGTAAAGAAAATGCCAAAATGGTTGCCAGCCCAGGTGGAAGGAATTCCCATCAAATCGCATTATGTATTGCCCATTATATATGATAAAAGATAAAAACACCTGTATAATCTCACTATCTTTTTCCGACAACTCACGGGATATCCCTGCAAAAAGCAATTCATACTGGTTTACCAACGGTTGATTCAATAAGTTATGGACATACCATATAACCAATGAGTAATTTACCTGGCTTGTTCACCAAAATCTTCAGCCATGTATCAAATTCATGAAATTGCACCATCGGTGTTTCGGATTTCGGTTTTTGCCAGAGAAATCAATCTTCAGTTTAATCATTTCCTGATCAGGGATGATGAACCGTTATTGTATCACACCGGCCTGCGCCAGATGTTTCCTGTTCTGCTGGAAGCTGTAAAAACCTTGATTGAGCCGAGTGCCCTGCGGTGGATCGGGTTCAGTCATTTCGAAGTAGATGAATGCGGTTCCCTGAACGACTGGCTGCAGGTGGCTCCGAATGCGCAGGCGGTATGCAGTGAAATCGGCACTATCGTTAATATGGCTGATTTTGCTATCCGGCCTGCCCGGGCGATGAAAACAGGAGACATCCTGGAAACCGGGAGACACCGATACCGGTTTATTCAAACACCTCACTTGCCGCACGGCTGGGATGCCGGCGTGATGTTTGAAGAAACAAACAGAACCCTGCTCTGTTCTGATCTGCTTCATCAGAATGGAGAGCAGGTGGCCATCACCGATAAAGACATACTGGAGGCTCATCGTTCTTCCCTACTCACTTTTGAGTCGGGCCCGCTGATGGACTATTCACCATATAATAACAAAACCCGCAAAATTCTTTACCAGTTGGCTGATCTTGAACCAAAGACACTGGCTACCATGCACGGTTCTTCATTTTTTGGAAATGCAGGACAGGTACTCCGAGACCTGGATATAGTAATGTCTGAAATATGGGGAGTGAACTCGTAGTGAAGATTGACAAAATCAAAGCCGCACCACGATTTTGCTTATTTGCTGCAGCGTGATTTATCTTCCATTCAACAGCAAATCGCGTATTTTTATGCGCGTTCAGCGTATTCAGCGCTTTCTGCGTTTTCAGCGCTTTCAGTGTTTTCAGCGTCATAAACTATGCAAAAAAAGAAGCCCGATGTTGATATTGTAAAGAACGTACTGGAGGCGGCCAAAAAAGCCTACCCGAAATCGGAGTTCGTTCATAGTCTGGCTCTTCAATACGAAGAGCGGGGCGGATTGAGCGCGCGTCAACTGGAAGGATTATTGGCGAAGTCCCGGAAAGTTGAAGATATTCCGGCTAACTGGCTGGCGACACTGGAGGCGATGATCCTGAAAAAACCGCGGAAGCATCGCTCCGAACTCCCCGATAATAAACCTCTTTACCAGAAGCAGGAAAAAGAAGCGCAACAGGTCAGCGAAATATTACAGCAGTACCCGCAACATAAACGGGTACTCTATTTTAAATCCATGCTGGATAACAATCAGTCGCTCTCACCTGCAGATATCACCGAACTGAACCGGTTCCACAAATTGCTGAAAAAATAAAACAACCTTCATCCTAAGTACTTCATTCACCGGAAGCCTTGATTCCGGTCAGTATTTTTGGTAATGGCAGTCATTGTGTTTCCCTATCCGGTAAGCCTAATTTCATGCTGGCATTTACATTCTGAAACACAAATATGATATTATGAAATATCGACTGTTGATGTTAACAATCCTGATGGGAATTGTTATGAGTACTTTTTCCCAGAACACTTTACCGGAAATCATCGTCAGAGCAGTGAGATACAAGTATCTGTCTGCAGTAACGAAACAGGAAGTTTCTCAGCCTGTTAAAATGTTACAAAGGCAGGCAGCGGAGTATAACGTGAAAAGCACCGACTATTACGAAGAAGACAATGACGTCTATTTTGTTTCCTTCTATATTCCCGAAGGACAAATCCTGGCTTCGTACGATAAGGAAGGAAAACTGTTAAGCACAGTGGAAAAGTACAAAGACATTGAATTGCCCAAAGCGATTGGTGAGGCCGTTGGTAAAAGATTCCCGAACTGGTCCATCAGCAAAGACGTTTATTTTGTCAATTACCACGAAACCAATACTGAAGTGAAGAAGTACTACAAGCTCACCCTTCGGAATGGCGACAGACGAATGCAGGTGAAAGTCAATGCTGAAGGTGAATTTATGTAAGCAGTACGCAGCTTCGATCAATTATTTTTCAAACCCGTTGCCGTCTGGAACTCATTTTCGGACAGGGATGTCAGTTGTGCCAGGTCGTCGTCACTTTCGTGAAAAAGGCAAAGATTGTAGTAATAGACCAGTCCCTTTTTGGTATTGATATAACTATGCAGATTATTAATGGACTCTTTGTTTTGTAATGTTGTTCCAACCATAAATCGACCAATATCATCGTAAAACAGAATCCGCCGGTAGCCCAGTTTTTCAAGAGAATAGATCGTTGACAGGCCGTCTTCGCGGATGGCATTCATATTGTCGCGATTGTATTCCAGGAAGATAACTGGCTTTGATTTCTTCAGTAGCTCGACAGCTCCTCTTAAGATAATGGTATCGAAACCTTCTGTATCGATCTTTAATATTTTTATTGGGGGTTGATCAGCCGGTATGGTATTCAGAACAGTGTCTATCTTTTTTATGGAAACAGCTACCCCACCCTGTTCCGAGGGGATCAGCGTGGTATTCCAGCCCGACTTCTCCATATTAATCAGGGTAGTTTCATCTTTTTCCCCAAGGAATTGCTTAATGATGCTTACTCCCTTAAACTGTTTTACGTTTTCTGAAAGATACCTGAATGAGGTGTCGTCTCCTTCAATAGAGATAACCGGGTTGTCGGAAACTGATTTAACCCTTGCAATCGTATCGCCGGTATTAGCGCCAATGTCGAGGAATGTGAAGCCCGGGTATTTCGTATTTACATAGCTCACCAGCCGGCTGATTTCGGTTGCAAATTCTGGCTGGTTTGCGTAGGTTTTTATCAGGGGATTGAAATGTGGCATGGTAACCTGGAACCTGCCCACTTTAACCGCAACGTCTTTTTTTGACAGGGAAGTGGGGGGTACTTTCACTATATCATATCCATACTGGTTCAGTATTTTCCTGATGAAGTTTTTCATGCTGATTCTTAGTGTTTGTTGATTCTGAGAACAAGAACTACGTTATAGTCTATTTCACAATTGCTTTCAAACAATACCTGGTAAGAAATACCCGGTATTTCGTTCAGCCGTTCTTTCATAAACTGCAGGCCCATATTGGCATGGATATGGTGACTGTTTACCGGCTGCCCGGTTTTTTTGCAGTATTCTTCGTAAACTTTCTGGTCGGGGAAAACCAGCAACAATGTTCCACCAGGCTTCAGGATCCTTATAAATTCCTTTAAGGCTGCGTTGGTATCGGTAAAGTCTTCAATCAGGTGACTCGAATACACATAGTCGTACTTGTGATCCGGCACCGGGATGGCTTCATTCATGACATCGCAGGCAATGTCAACTTTGTCTTTGCCAGTATAGGCATAAGGGGTTGCGTAGTCGATGCCATCGCAATTGACTTTTTTAATTTTATCGCCGCCAAATCCGATATCACATCCATGCCCTTCGCAATATTGAATAACCAGGTGCCTCACTTTCGAGGTTTCCGATGTGTACATTTCTTTGATACCAAGGGTTCTCTTGATCTTTCGGATGATTTTTTGAATCATTATAGTAAGTGATATTGATCTATGAGCAAATCTATGTGAGTTCTAACGTATTCCGTACTGTGTAACGAGCATTTTGGAATTCCTTCGTTTCCCACCAGCCGGCAGATGGTTCCGGATTCGCTGATGGTTTCGTGGTAACATCCGGCATATTCACAGGGTTGCTGCAGGAAATAGCCTTTAAAAATATTCGGAAAATGCCTGAAAAGAGGATTCACCGAACCAAAAAATATCAGGGAAGGGATTCCCAGGCTGGCAGCAATATGACTGGGACCGGAATCAATACCAATAAAAAATGCAGCCCCTTTAATGGTTCCCATCATTGATCTGATGGAAGTCTTGATTACAACAGCCCCTTCGATTGGTTCCGGATTCACCCCGATTTGAACCACCTGCAATCCTGCAGAGTGAAGATGTTTTATGATCTCTTTCCAGTTTACGCCAAATACTTTCCGGTAGTTGCGATTGGTAAAACTCTCCAGGTGGAGTACAATATAATTGCCTTCAACCGGACGTTCCATGCTTTCCTGATCGTTTAAATACAACCTGGGGTACTCGGTGGTCAGTGGAACATGCGCCTTGGCCTGGTAAGCATGCAAAAGATGCATTTTTGGATTTCGTTCATAGGCCATTTCCAGGTCTGTAAAAAGAAAGGAAGTCTTAAAGAATGACTCCAGCTTCCAGATAATTTTTTCCCAGGAGCTGAGTTCAGATTTAAACTGAACATTTGACAGCGGATAATGAAGGAATAATTCAGCATACTTGGTATAAACGATCACTTTGTTGTAACGGTCTGCCAGCTGCCTGATGACAGGTTCTATCCAAAGCACATCGCCCAACGCGCGTTTCCTTATTATATATGCGGTCCGCCGCTTCATTCCTGCAAATATATCAGTTTGAATTGACTCCCACCGTATTGATTTGCAGGGAGATGGGTGTGGTCGAAAAAAGTTGTGCCTTCTATATTTCCAATAGATTCATCAATTTTTCATGCGAGGCCCTGGCGCTCAGGTACCCGATCTTAAAAACCTCTTCTGCTCTTTTTGTATCAAACATGTGAATACCTGACAGCTCATGATCTAAAAAAAGGTCACAACGGGATGCTTTGGAATAAACGGATTGAGCAATGGCCAGATGAAAACAACGCTCAATGGTTTGGATCGTTTGGAGCTTCTGACCTGCTTTAAGATCCTGAACGAGTTTATTAACATGCGAACCGATAATAATATCGCAAACAGATTCCATCGGTTCTACCGGGAAGTTGTTGCTGAGGCCACCATCTACCAGTATTCGATCTTGCAAAACGACCGGTTCAAAAATCACAGGCACCGAAGCCGAAGCAACGATTGCCTGGAACAATTCTCCCGTGGAATAAGTGACCGGTTCCCCGATATTGAGATCGGTAGCTGTTACAAACAATTTAGTGGATAGAGATTGAAAACTGTTGACAGGAATAACAGATTGAAGTGTCTTGGCCAGTACATCCATGGAAAAGAAGCCCGACTTGTTCCATAGCAGGGTACTCCAACCGAAATAACGGTTCTTCATCATAAGATCAAGGATGGCTTTCGGTGATAAGCCCGCCGAATACAGTACTCCTACAATGGCGCCTGCACTGGTACCGGAAATGGCATACGGGCGAATATTTATTTCGTCGAGATA
>JBGAHR010000090.1:0-11972 GCA_044226045.1 Chitinophagaceae bacterium | reverse complement strand
CCAGGCCGCCACATAAGAAAACTGGGCGTCATCGCGTTTGGCCTCCCCTTCTTCTGTCTGCATTTCTTCCCTGAAATGACCTCCACAGGATTCATTTCTTTGCAGTGCGTCAAGGCACATCAGCTCACCGAGTTCAATAAAGTCTGCCACCCTGTTTGCTTTGTCCAGTTCCGGGTTGGTTTCTTTTATTCCACCCGGTATGCGCACATCAGACCAGAATTCTTTTTTCAATTGTTGAATTTCAGCGATGGCTTGTTTCAATCCTTCTGCATTACGAGCCATGCCGCATTTATCCCACATGATTTTTCCGAGGCGCTTGTGAAAGCTTTCCACGGTTTGCGTTCCTTTGATGCTCATGAGTTTTTCGATCCGGTCAGCCACTTCTTTTTCAGCCGCAGCAAAGGCAGGATGATCGGTAGGGATCGCATTGGTACGGATCTCATCGGCGAGGTAATTACCAATGGTATAAGGAATCACAAAGTATCCATCCGCCAGACCCTGCATGAGCGCTGATGCACCGAGACGGTTGGCACCATGGTCGCTGAAATTGGCTTCACCGAGTGCATACAGGCCGGGAACCGTTGTCATCAGTTCATAATCCACCCAAAGGCCACCCATGGTATAGTGCACAGCCGGATAGATGCGCATCGGCACTTCGTATGGATTCTCTCCGGTGATCTTTTCATACATATCGAACAGGTTACCATACTTCTCCTTTACAACTTCTTTACCCATTCTGATGATGGTATCGGTATCTGCATTATCGAGGCCATGCTTGCCGGCTTCGATCTTTCCATAACGTTTAATGGCATCCGCATAGTCGAGGTACACGGCCTGCTTGGAGGAACCAACGCCATAGCCGGCATCGCATCTTTCCTTGGCCGCACGGGAAGCCACGTCGCGGGGTACCAGGTTTCCGAAGGCAGGATATCTTCTCTCCAGGTAATAATCTCTTTCTTCTTCGGGTATATCGTTGGGTTTACGATTGTCGCCTTTTTGTTTCGGCACCCAGATACGGCCATCATTACGCAAGGACTCAGACATCAGGGTCAGTTTGCTCTGGTGATCACCGCTTACCGGGATACAGGTCGGGTGGATCTGTGTAAAGCAGGGATTGCCGAAATAAGCGCCCTTGCGGTGAGCCTTCCAGGCGGCAGTCACGTTACTTCCCATAGCATTGGTAGATAAGTAGAATACGTTTCCGTATCCACCACTGCAAAGCAGTACTGCATGACCGAAATGTCTTTCCAGTTCTCCTGTGATCAGGTTGCGGCAGATCACTCCACGGCATTTGCCATCAATCATTACGATATCCAACATTTCATGACGGGTGTACATCTTTACATTTCCCAGGGAAACCTGTCTTTCGAGCGACTGATAAGCTCCTATAAGTAATTGCTGACCGGTTTGACCGGCCGCATAAAATGTACGTTGAACCTGTGTGCCACCAAAAGAGCGGTTGCTGAGCAGACCGCCATATTCGCGGGCAAAGGGCACACCCTGTGCCACACACTGGTCGATGATATTGGCGCTCACTTCTGCCAACCGGTGCACATTCGCTTCGCGAGCACGGTAGTCACCACCTTTGATGGTATCATAAAACAGACGAAATACACTGTCGCCATCGTTTTGATAGTTCTTGGCCGCATTGATTCCACCCTGTGCCGCGATACTGTGCGCGCGCCTCGGCGAATCCTGGAAGCAAAATGCTTTTACTTTATAGCCCAGTTCTCCCAGTGCAGAAGCCGCGGAGGCGCCTGCCAGGCCGGTGCCAATGATAATCACTTCCAGTTTACGCTTATTGGCAGGATTGACAAGTTTACAATGACCTTTGTAATCGTTCCATTTCTGGTCTAACGGTCCTGCAGGAATTTTTGAATTAAGCATACTATCAATTTGCGATTGGCTAAATGCGTTTTATTATCTACACAATTTTACTACGTAAACCAATGAGCTGAGCGAACTGTTTAAGTTATAGCGATGATGATCAGAAAGGCAGGGTCTTTTGTACCCAACCCAGGTGCATCGCGATCGGCATCAAAGCGAAAACAGTACAAACGATCACTGAGAATGCGTATCCTGAAGCAGAAGCTAACTTTAAATATCTCGGATTACGAAGCCCCAGTGTTCTGAAGGCGCTTTGGAAGCCATGAAACAGGTGATAGGCCAGCGAAATGCAACCCAATACATACACAACAACCACCCACCATTCCTGGAAAGCGATCTGCATCAATCCAAACATATCGTGTCCTGTCTGGTTGTTTGAAAAAGTAATCGGAAATTCAAGTATTCCCGAATGCGTGAACCGGGAAGGAATCCAGAACTGCCACCAGTGAAGGATCAAAAACAGCAGCAACAAGGTGCCCAGCAATCCCATTGACCGGCTGTACCACTTGCTTCCTTTGTTGCCCATCGGTACGGCATACCCTTTTCTGCGTTTGCTGCGGTTAGACATTTCAAGGGCGAGCCCCTGGATGATATGGATAAAGAATCCTATGAACAGAACGATCTCCATGATACGGATAACGACCATATGACCCATAAAATAAGCGGCACGGTTGAACATGTCGCCATCATCGGTCGGGTCGATAAAGGAAAGATCTTTGAAAATACAGGCATTCACACCGGCATGAACTACCAGGAAGCTGATGAGAAATAATCCCGTAGTTGCCATGGTAACCTTTTTGCCGATCGAAGAAGTAAAGAGTTCAGACCATTTCATGAGCTGCTGTTTGTCATTGAAGTTCCTTGTTATAACAAATAAACATCGGAACTGTTGTAAATGAAGGGGCTAAGTTTCCGCAAAAATAAAGCAGTGAATTGAAAATGTACAATTTTGTTTCTCCATCGTCTGCTGAACCCGTTTATTGTCAATAAATAAGTATAACTCCATATTGTAAATTCCGGTACGGACACTATATTCCCCCTGACGACCGATCGGTATCGGCTGTTAAAAACGAAAAACGCCTGCTGCAAACTTCAAATTCCCTATCTTAGCCGCCCAAATCCAACAACCGCATGAGACAAGAAGAGGATTTTGATGCCAACCTGGCTGGTGACGATGGAAAAACGGATGAGACGAAAACCAGTTGGTTCAAACGAATCAAAAAAGGCATTCTGACAAGTACGGCTGAAAAAAAGGAAACACCCGAGGGTCTTTGGAGTAAATGCCCCGAGTGCGGCTTTATATGTACCGTTAATGAATTGCGGGAGAACCTGTTTGTCTGCCCCAAATGCAATCACCACCACCGTATCGGCAGCGCCGAATATTTCGAAATACTTTTTGACGACAACCAGTACCAGGTCATGTTTGAAGAAATCCGGGCCAAGGACTTTCTTGGTTTTACGGATCTTAAATCTTACCAGAAGCGCCTGGAAGAAACCTGGGCCAAAACCGATATTACCGATTCGATCAGGGTTGCGGCAGGCAAGCTGAAGGAGTCTGCCCTTGTTATTGCCTGCATGGATTTTGAGTTCATTGGAGGTTCACTGGGTAGTGTGATGGGTGAAAGAATTTCACGGGCGGTGGATTACTGCCTGGAGCATAAGGCCCCCCTGCTGATTATTTGTAAATCCGGCGGTGCACGTATGATGGAAAGCGCCTTTTCGCTTATGCAGCTGGCGAAAGTATCCGGAAAGCTGTCTCAACTAACCGACGCAAAAATTCCCTACATATCATTATTGACAGACCCTTCCTTTGGTGGTATCTCCGCTTCTTTCGGTATGCTGGGTGATCTTAATATTGCAGAACCCGGCGCCCTGATTGGTTTTGCCGGTCCACGGGTTATTAAGGAAACCATTAAAAAAGACCTGCCGGAAGGATTCCAGAGAAGCGAATTCCTGCTCGAACACGGTTTCCTCGACTTTATCGTTCATCGAAAAGAAATGAAGGAAAAGCTGGGCACAGTTCTCTCTCTTTTCCGTAATTAGACAGGTTTCGACAGCACAATCATTAATTTACGCGCAGAACGGTCCCCATGATCCGAAAAGCGTTGCTGCATATATTTCTGCCGTTACTGGCAGGGTTACTTATTTACATCCTGTTTCGATCTCCCGATACCTGGCTGCACCAGGCGCTGGGTATGAACAGGACTTTGTTCATTCTTCCCGCCAACCCTTTTACGCTCTTCATAAAATTTCATTTTCCCGACATGTGCTGGGCCTATGCCCTCTACTCGGGGTTATTGGTGATTGTCGGCCTGAACCGTTGGATCAGTGCAACGGTCGCATTGGTATCCTTGTCCTTGTTCGAAATCACCCAGGCAAAGGGGGACTGGTGCCAACTCGATTGGTGGGATATCGGATACATGAGCCTGGCTGTTCTGATTGCCAGCTTAATCAATCGAAAATGAAAACACTGTCAAAACTCATCGCTGTTCTGGGACTGTTCTATTTTTTTGCCGTCGCCTCAACAAAGACAGTACCGTATGTCTGCGACAATCAAATTGAAGCTTACCTCTCGAAGTTTAATACACCGGGAGAATACAATATCTACCTGGGCAATTCACATGATACATTAATCATCCGCGCTGCCAAAGATTCTGCCTGGGATATAAAAACGGCTGAAATCTGCCGGATACTGAAGGATACCTGCAAAGTCGCCGGCTATAAAATACTGGTGGTAGATACCTCATTCTACTCTCAACCACAAAATACTCCTTTCGGTCACCAGATTTTCATCAGGGATTGTCGCTAAATTTGCTGCTATTTTTGCAGCTATGGCCATTCAGAACAGATCAGCCTATCACGACTATTACATCGACGAGAAATACGACGCGGGCATTGTATTGGCCGGAACCGAAGTGAAATCCATCAGGGAGGGCAAAGCCAGTTTTGTAGACAGCTTTTGCCTGTTCATCAAAGGAGAACTCTGGTTACGAAATATGCATATTGCCGAGTACCGTTTCGGCACTACCAATAATCACCTGGCCGTTCACGACCGCAAATTGCTACTCACAAAAAGAGAACTGCGCAAACTCGAAGCCAAAACCCGTGAAAGAGGTTTTTCCATCATTCCGCTTAAGATTTTCTTCAATGAAAAAGGATTGGCCAAAGTGGAAATCGGCCTGGCACGCGGTAAAAAACTGCACGACAAACGCGAATCGCTCAAGCAAAAAGACGCGGAGAGAGAAATGAAACGATATCTTAAATAACTCACAGAGGGGGATAAATCGGTCACGCAGGCTCCCATACTGGCGTGATTTTTTCTGTTACCTTCATGTATGCGGAAATCAGCCTTTCTTTTATCGGTATTATTGACCTCTCTGGCAAGCTATTCACAGTCTGTAACGGGTTCCTGGTACGGCAGAGCCGATGTCAATTCATCTGCGGGCTCCAATAATTATCTGACCGAACTGATTCTGAAACAAAAGGGCGATGAAGTGGAAGGCGTATTTGGATATTATTTCAAAGACAGCTACCAGAGCTTTTTTGTACGAGGCACCTACGATAAGAATACCCGCGAGGTAATCATCAAGAACCTCCCCATGCTATACTACAAAGGTTCTACGATCAATGGGATTGAGTGCCCGATGAATTTTAAAGGGATCCTGCTGGTGTCCGCCGTATCCTCCAGCCTCAAAGGAAGTTTTTACAGTGATGATAAATACAAATATACCTGCCCGGAATTAAGAGTGAATTTCGCCATCGATCAAACGGAAACGAGCACAGACAGTGCGCTGAAAAGTATGGTAGTGGGAAAGAAAATATGGAAGCCGCAACAGGAAGACTTTATCGTAACGGATGCTGTGAACGAAAAACCGGTTACCATTAATGCCGATGCCGTTAACAACAGCGCCGCTTTGAAACTGAAAGCAACCGAAGAGAAAAAGCTGGTGGAAAAACTGGAGAAGAGAAGTAATATTTACAGCAAGGATATTGAAATCATCGGCGATTCCGTAAGACTGAGTTTTTATGATAATGGAGATATAGATGGCGACATCATCAGCGTATTCCTGAATAAATCGCCGGTTCTTACCCGCCAGGAATTAACAGCCAGGGCCCTGAACATCTACCTCGCCCTCGACAGCACCAAAGAGTTTAACGAGATCAGCATGCTGGCGGAGAACCTCGGCAAGTATCCGCCCAATACCGCTCTGCTGGTCGTATCTGATGGTATCAACCGGCACGAAATTTATCTTTCAAGCAGCCTCACGCAAAACGCGGTTATCCGCATCCGGAAAAAGAAGTAACGAAATGTTTTTGCTCCCACTTTAGGAAATTCCTCCCTAAAGGGGAAATATATAAATTGGCACACCTCTGTAATTAGTTGGTTTACAAAGGACATAGGATTGGCACTGACATTGGATTCATGGGATCAAACATTCGTACCCATGAAAAGAATTATACCCATCCTGATGTTAATGATAGTAGCCGCTGTTGCGGATGGTCAGATCATCAGCAAATTCAGCTGGAACAGTAATCCTGTAACTAAAGCTGTGATAGGTCCTGACGCGATCTCCGTCAGCGCCACCGCCACCTCCTCCATTAACGGGGTGAGCGGAACCAATGGCCTGAATGCCGGCACCCCCAGCACAGATATCAATCTTACCTTAACCGGAAGCACTTTTGATGTGCCTGGTATCGATATCAGCGTGTATTTCCGTAAAGAAGAAAATGAAGCCAGCTTCTTCAAGAGAGGCAGCAATTTCAACTTCGGCATGACCGGTGGTCAGTTGTATGTCACGTTTATGGTGAACAAAAACGCCAATGGAACCGGAGGCGCCAATACCATCAATTCCGGAAACATTGTTGCCCTGGCCAACGATCACGCTTTTCATAATTATCGTTTTCAGTACATGTCCTCCACCGGTGTGGCAAAAGTTTGGGTAGATGGAACGCTGGTGTATACTTATACAGGTACGGCTAACCGTAATATGTATTGGACGGGAGCCGGAAACGCTGTCATAGGCTCACAGATGGACGGAACCGGCAGCAATGTATCTATCCTGGATGAAATGATCATCCAGAATTCTGCAGCGGCAGCAGCGCTTCCCCTTCAGTTATTGGCTTTTACTGCTCAATCGAAAACAACTTATGTAGAATTAAACTGGTCTACCAGCAAAGAAGTAAATACGCAGCAATTCGATATCGAGCGTTCTGCCAATGGACGTGATTTCAACAAGCTTGCCAGTGTAAACGCAGCCGGAGGATATACAACCATCAATCAATACGCGTACAAGGATATCAATGTATTGAACGGGGTGGCTTACTATCGTCTTAAGATGATTGATGCAGACGGAAAATTCACTTATTCTGAAGTGAAGCAGGTGAATATGGGCAGTCAGAAAAGCCAGGCGACCGTTTATCCGAATCCAACCAGTAATTATGTGGTGATCGAAAACAATTTTACATCGGGCAATTACAACTATTCAGTAGTCAATACCGAAGGAAAAACCATTCAATCCAAAACAATCCAGCTTGCGGCAGGAACGAAGCAGGTCAAGATCGACCTGACTTCCATTAACGAAAAGGGAGTACTGTTCATTCAATGGAGAAACAACACTAACGGGACGAAAGAAGTATTCAGCGTAGTAAAAAAATAGCATGCCGCGAAAACACAAAAGGCTGTCTCGAAAAGAGACAGCCTTTTTTATTGTTGAAAGAAAATTAATCAGAATAATTCAGGCTGGTCGTTGCTACCGGCCGGTTTGATCCATTCCATTTTTACGCTCTTGCTGAAATCGAGCAGCTTCGCTCCAACGGTTTTCCATCCGCCGGTCTCCACCACTTTCGCTATTTTGAATTTCGCTTTTCTAACCTGGTCTCCCCTGCCCTGCTGCACCGCGAGTATGGGTTCTTCATCTGTGCTGACTGCCTCCAGGTAGTTGCCCTCTCCTTCCTTGATGAACAGGAATTTGTTCTTGATGGTGGTTGTTT
Source organism: Chitinophagaceae bacterium (assembly GCA_044226045.1). Lineage (GTDB taxonomy): Bacteria > Bacteroidota > Bacteroidia > Chitinophagales > Chitinophagaceae > Endoryza. Next base: position 4,094 of record JBGAHR010000090.1, on the reverse strand, counting down.
CAATTTTGAAGCGCTTCACATTAAACTGCAGGTTCTTCTTATCCAGGTAAATGGCCGAAACAATTTTTTCCGGATTGAATTTTTCTATCTGCAGCACTTTTTCCGCGTCCACCTTCTGTGTCAGTTCCTGATCGATGATCTCATAATAGCCATCCTTGTAAAACACAATGATCTTTTCTTCCGGCTCAAAAGTTCCCAGGTAAATTCCTTTGGATTCTGTATTGAGACGGCCAAACTGGTCATCAAACCAGAGTTTCAGGCCACTGAGGGTGGATTTACCGGCTTCCTTGAATTTGGCAGACTTGATCGGGTACTTTGTTACCTGGTTGCCCATGCTGTTACGGCCTTTGATTTCCAGTTCTTCAAAATAGAAATCAAACTCCTTGATACGCGCGGAGGACGAAGGACTCAGAACAATTTTCACCACTTCGGCTTCGCCGTTCGGATTGACCGTAAAATAATGCACCTTGCTCTTGTCATCGCCTTTGGTGAGATCGTATTCCTTATCGCGCGTAATACCCGTTACATTAAAACGCTTGGCATAGCTGATGCCGGTCTTGCCATCCACATAAATCATGTTGTAGGTCGTCCGCTCATCATTCTTCCTGAAGACAGCCACGTGTATGATGTCTTTTCCGATATAGGCTTTGTCGGTCACTTTCACCACTTTCATCAATCCGCGCTTGGTGAACACAATCACATCATCGAGGCTTGATACATCCGTGATGAATTCATCTTTCTTGAGACCGGTGCCCACAAATCCGTCTTCCCGATTCACATACAGCTTTTCATTGGCGATAGCCACCTGTTTTGCCTGGATCGCTTCAAACAGTTTGATTTCTGTTTTACGGCCCCTGTCTTTTCCGTATTTGTTCAGCAGGTTTTCAAAATAGGCCACGGCGAAATCCACCAGGTTGGCCAGGTGATTCTTTACCTGTTTGATTTCCGCTTCCAGCCCTTTGATCTGTTCATTCAGTTCGTCGATATCGAGCTTATAGATCCGGCGAACAGGCTTCTCCGTCAGCTTCACGATATCTTCCCGGGTAATATCTCTCTTTAATTGCTTGCGGAACGGTTGAAACGCGTCTGCAATCGCTTCGAGCACCTTTTCCCAGGTAGCATGTCTCTTCTCCAGCTCCTTATAGATCTTTTCTTCAAAGAATATTTTCTCCAGCGAAGTGAAATGCCATTTTTCCTGCAACTCGGCCAGTTTGATCTGCAATTCTTTTTGCAGCAGATCCTTGGTCTGGTCGGTTGATATCCTCAACAATTCATGCACGCCAAGGAACTGAGGCTTCTGACCAACAATTACGCAGGCATTTGGAGAAATGCTGACTTCACAATCGGTAAACGCGTACAGCGCGTCGATAGTAATGTCGGGGGAGATCCCGGCAGCCAGTTCAATGTGAATTTCGATTTCCTGGCCCGTATAGTCTGTCACTTTTTTGATCTTGATCTTGCCCTGGTCATTCGCCTTCACGATGGACTCCATCAATTGCGTGGTGGTAACTCCGTAAGGAACATCCCTGATCACCAGGGTTCGTTTATCAAGCTCTTCAATACGTGCTCTTACCCGAATCTTGCCGCCTCTTTTGCCTTCGTTATAGTTGGTCACGTCAACCATGCCCCCGGTTTGGAAGTCGGGGTATAGTTCGAATCGCTTGCCGCGAAGGTATTTGATGGATGCATCGATCAGCTCGCAGAAGTTATGAGGAAGGATTTTGGTAGATAACCCCACCGCAATACCATCTGCTCCGTGTGCCAGTAACAGCGGAAACTTGACCGGCAGGGTAACCGGTTCATTTTTTCTGCCATCATAGCTCAATTGCCATTCCGTGGTTTTGGGATTGAATGCCACTTCCAGCGCAAACTTGGATAAGCGCGCTTCGATATATCTTGGAGCCGCTGCTTCCATGCCCGTTCTTACATCGCCCCAGTTTCCCTGGGTGTCGATCATCAGGTCTTTCTGGCCCATATTAACCAATGCATCTCCAATGGAGGCATCACCATGCGGATGATATTGCATGGCCTGACCGATGATATTGGCTACCTTACTGAAACGGCCATCATCCATTTCACGCATGGCGTGCAGAATGCGCCGTTGTACCGGCTTGAGGCCGTCTTCCACCGCCGGCACCGCACGCTCCAATATTACATAAGAGGCATAATCGAGGAACCAGCTCTTATACTGACCCTGGATACCTGATTCTCCTTCAAAAAAATTCTCTTTCTTTTTTGCTGCACTCATACTTTTTTATTTCCAATTTTCCCAAGATGCGTATGTTGAAATCCTTCTGTCAATTTTAGTCCATATCCAAAGAAACGATCCATAGAGGAATGTCCGAACAATACCAGGCCAATCAACATCAGGTAAGACTCGTTCAGTATCCACCCGGTTGCCAGCACCGCAACGGCCACTCCTTTATGATGGAATAGATTATAGCCAAAGGCACCGATCCTGTTCCCCCCGAGATAAGCGAGGAAACTGATATCAGGTCCTAACAAAAGAAGCAGGTACCACCACCAGGCAGCCTGCAAGTAATACAAGCCCGTCAGCGCAGCCAACGCCATCATCAATTCCTCCAGCTTCAGGGTCAATTTAACCGTCATACCGATTTATTGAATTTCTCCGATTTCCAGTTGCTGGGCCGTTTTCTGTTTTATTTCGAATTCTTTCCAGCCTTTGGTAATATCTCCGTTTACGTCGAGCTTTCCCTCCTGCACCAGTTGTCTGATGCGCCAGGCCAGGAAAACATCGCCGGTTTTAATCTTCATTCGATTCAGGGTATTGTGCAAAACCCTGGATGCCTTTTGCCAGTCACCGGAAATGTTTTTCAGGATCTCTGCATCATAGAAGTTGACATCTTTTCCCACGATCTTTTTCCCTCCCTCCAAAATTCTAACCAGCGCATTCTCTTCCGATAATTTTCTCCATTCATCCGGATCCACCTCATACTCGCTCAGGGTAATCGGACGGGAAAGCCTTTTTGCTTTCAGCGCTTCCTTCGGGAGAATTTCATGTACACCCCAGGGATAAAACAATTGTCCTTTTTCATTGATGAAAGGAAGATTGTTCAAATAGAGGATCATAACCCGACCCTGGAATTCCCGTAGTTGTGGCATGAGCCAGTAATAACCGGTTACATCGTGCTGGTTTTGTCCCATCCAAATCCAGGCTTCTTCCTGTTCGGAAGCAGCGAGTTTTTCTTTGATGGCTGCTACCGTTTGACGATCGTCGAAGGATCCAACCGTGTCGGGACTGTACGGAGAATACTGCAGCAATTCTCTCCACCAGTCTTCGCGTGCCTTCCAGCCTTCTTCGGTATCCAGACCTGCCAGGGGGCCAACACCCCATTCATCTTTGATCTCAAAGATGTCTCCCTTTAACGACTCATCCAGTTCCATCGCCTTCGACAATACTTCAACATCCGCCGTTTGAAATACTATGTGAATCATATTTTACTTTGAAATGTGTTCATTAATGAATTTTTCAATCCTGCATTAGGCAATCTCCTCTGCCAGGTCCATTTCAACACGCAGGTTATCGATGATGAAGTCCTGGCGTTCCTGTGTATTCTTTCCCATGTAATATTCCAGTAATTGCTGGATATGCGTTTCCGGCATCAGCATCACCGGATCCAAACGCATGTCGGCTCCAATGAACCGTCCAAATTCATCCGGGGAAATCTCCCCTAAACCTTTGAATCGGGTAATTTCCGGTTTACTTCCCAGCTTTTTCATGGCTGCCTGCTTTTCTTTTTCGTCATAGCAATAAATAGTTTCCTGTTTATTTCTTACCCGAAAGAGAGGCGTTTGCAGGATATACACGTGACCATTCTTTACCAGGTCAGGAAAAAACTGAAGGAAAAAAGTCATCAGCAGCAATCGGATGTGCATACCGTCTACATCCGCATCGGTAGCGATGACAATATTATTGTATCGCAGGTCTTCGTATCCGTCTTCAATATTCAGGGCATGTTGCAACAGGTTAAATTCTTCGTTTTCATACACCACTTTCTTGGTCAGCCCAAAACAGTTTAGCGGCTTACCACGTAAACTGAAGACGGCCTGTGTTTCTACATTTCTCGCCTTGG
>JBGAHR010000089.1:0-12365 GCA_044226045.1 Chitinophagaceae bacterium | reverse complement strand
CAGGGATGCGGAAGGAAATATCATGGAGTTCATTACCCGTCACAACCTGGCCAACAGAACGAATAACACCGTTTTTCAGAAAGAAGATATTGTCTGTATCAGCGAAGCAGGCATCGTCGTAGAAGATGTTTCTTCATTTGTCAGCCACTGGATTCAACAAACCAATATCGGCCTCTGGCGGGAAGCCGGTGAAGACTTCAAAGCAGTGGGAGGAGAAGAGGGACTGCTGATAGTAGTAAAAAAGAACAGGGCCTGGTTTCCTACAGCTATCACGGCCCAACAACAACCCATGACATTATATTCATCGGATCTCAGGTCAACTCTGAACTACGGCCACTATCGTTTCGAATCATGCTGAACAGCCCGGAACGAAACCAGGCTTAAGGTTTCAGGAATCCACCATCAATAATCAACAGCGTAACGCCTTTCTCGGAAACAGATCGGTGAGAACTCATATGATCCGACACCACATAAGTCATTCCGGTCGTCAACTCATATCGTTCACCGTTCTCCATTTCGCTGACAAATGAGCCTTCAAGACAATGAACGATATGTCCTTTCTGGCACCAGTGATCGGCGAGGTAACCGGCGGAATAGCGAACTATCCTGATCCGGAGATCGCCATACTGCATCGTTTGCCAGCTGGCTTCCCCGGTTTCTCCGGGATGAAGCGTAGCTTTGATCTCGCTCCAACGAATAACCTGGAATGGAATGGGGGATAACATATTTGAATCAGCTTTTAATGATTGAATAAATTGATATTGATGTCTGAAAGCAACCTGCCAATATCGGGATTACTGGTAATGCCTTCGATCAGCCCGGATAATGAAATCCCTCTTTCCCGCAGGGATCGAATGGAAGTATCTCCGGCAGATTTGGATAGTTTATCGCCCTGTTGATTTACCAACAGAGGATGATGAAGAAAAACAATCTTCTCAAAAGAAGTAAGGCCCAGTAGCCTGGACAGATACAACTGCGCCAGGGTGGAGTCCCATAAATCCTGTCCTCTGACTATCATGTCTATCCCAAATTGATGATCATCTGTCAATGACGCGAGTTGATAGGCCGGCAGGCCATCTTTTTTTCTGACCACAAAATCATGCATGGCTTCCGGTAGTGTGACGGAAACGGGTCCGCGCAGCCAATCGTTCAACAACAATGAAACAGAATGATCTGTTTTAATGCGCCAGTTTACGCCGGCTGCATCCAAAGGAATGGATTTTTGACGGCAGGTACCCGGATACCGGCCTACGGTATCGGCTTGCAGGAGTTGCTGACGAGAACAATCGCAGGCGTATACCAAACCCTGCCCTGCCAACTGTGTTAAGAAATCATTATACAGATGGATTCTCGCCGTTTGTGACCAGTTGTTGTATAATTCCTCTTCGTTTACAGGTCCTTGCTGATAATGAATGTGCAGGTAGTCGAGGGTACGAAAGATGTCCTGGATATATTCCTTCCTTACCCGCTCTTTATCCAGGTCATCTATCCGTAACAGGATTTCAGCGCTGTATTTTTTTGCCAGCGCTGCCGTCAACAAGAATGAAAATGCGTTTCCCGTATGCAGGTAACCGCTGGGAGTGGGGGCTATTCTTGTTTTGTTGAACAATTCTTTTATTTTCATTATCAATCTGTCGTCAAATTCCCCGGCAATTTACTTTTCCTTTTTTAAAACAAGTTTTTGCTTTACCGGAAGTGGATGGTTTTCCGAACAACATTCGTAAAACCACTGTACAGTTATTACTATGGGTTATAAAGTTTACCTGTATTTTTCAAATAACTGTTTTAAAATATTTGTGTGCAATAAAATCATTCCTACATTTATGTTGCTGCGCTGGTAATATCATTTCTTCTTATTTATTGAAAGGAGTTTCCCCTTCTACCTTAACTGTTGGTTAATGCGATGACATAGTTATGCTACTATCGAAAGATAGCGGTTGATGACGCTATTCATGAAAAAATGAACAGCATTGATCGGCCTGGTAATTTTTTGTCCTTTTTCTAACCTTAAATATTATCCAAATGAAATCGACGAAGATCCAACTGTTTTGCCTGTTCCTGGTCGCAGGCATGTTCGCCTGTAAAAAAAATGACCAATTGACGCCTGCTGCCGACAGCGTTGATCCTCTCATTAAAAAGAAAATTGAGCAATTGGGATTCAATGCCTCTCAGGCCAGGAAAGTGGAAGGCGGTTATGTAGTGGAAGGAGATATCTTCCTGACAGATGAGAACCTGAATGAAGCCGGCCACTCGCCCCGCCTGATCATCGCAGCGTCGGAGCAGTACCGAACCACCAATGTCCTGACCGGCCTGCCAAGAAACATCACTGTATCCATTAGTGGTTTTGCCGAAGCGGTGTATGGACAGGCGCTCGATGAAGCCATTGCCCGTTACAATGCAGTTGGGCTGCTGATCACCTTTCAGCGAGTTGGTACAGGTGGGCAGATTCAAATTATCAACGATAATAACCTGGGAGCGGGTGTGCTGGGCCAATCGGGGGGATTTCCCACTTCATCGGGCAATCTCGCTACTGCGCCGATACGTCTCAGTTCGAACACCATTGGAGCGGGCCCGGCCATGACCTACCTCGCTACCATCATTGCGCATGAGATCGGGCATTGCATCGGGTTAAGACATACCGATTTTTTCAATCGCGCATTCAGCGGTTGCCTGGTTGATGCCACACACCCGGCCGACGAAGGCCAGGCAGGTGTAGGAGCGATCAATATTCCCGGAACGCCCACGGCGGCCGATCCCAACAGCTTTATGCTGGCCTGTATTGGTGCGGGAGTCAATCGTCCTTTTAATGCGAATGATATAATCGCCTTGCGCGCCTTGTACGGTCCTCCTCCGGCCTTACCCTGGAGTTTCACCCGTATTGGCGCCTGCAATGGCATCTATTCATCTTACACCTTTACAGGGACACCTGGCGCTACTGTTGTGCTGAAACTGAGCTTTGGGGGTTATATTCAGTGGAATGGCATGAGCAATGGCACAGGTGCCTCCTGTTGGGTAACCGCCAATGGGGTGAGTGGAAGCGCAACGACCCCGCACTACACAACCACCTGGGGAACGGGATTCTCTATATCGACGACGATCAGCTTTACCATGCCGGCAGCATCGAATACCATAACGATCAATACCACCGCGGTGATCAACAACAGCAGCATCAATACCTCATCGGCAGCTACGCTGGAACTGGTTAGTGTAAACGGTGTCAGCAACGGTTTGCAACAGGCAGTCTGCTATGGCAATAGCGGAGGATCCTGGTAAATATTCTTTTCACCCAACCAACAACATGGCCGTGGGATTCTTCCCGCGGCTATGCTATTTCAGGATGTTGCCAGGGCCCCCGGTAATTTCTTCTGAGTAACCTGGTGGCTTCCGGATCATTGACGACTGTTCTGGAAGAGGGATCATAGGAGAGGGGTCGTCCCAATTTCATGGACATATTGGCGAGAATACAACTGGCGGTGGAGATATGTCCTTCTTCAATATCAGCAACCGGTGGGTGGCAGGGGCAGCATGCAGTTCAATGCCCGGCTCTTTAAGATCTGCAGGATATTTTTCTCTTTCAAACAAGGCATCCTTATGCTGCAAAATTTTTCCATCGATGCCCACTACATCACATCTCATCGGACTGGCCTTGAAAGTTGCTTTGTCGCCATAAATGAATAATCCCCAGGGATAATCAGGATCAGTAGCAGTACCCCAGGTGCGATGCTGCCATACACAGTTCAGATTCGGATAATGAAAGACGGCAGTTTGTGTATCGGAAATATTGGATTTCCCATTGGGGTCGTTGTAAATGCCTCCGTAAGAATGAACCTCCTGAGGCCAGCCCAAACCAAGCATCCAGCGGGCCATATCAAACATGTGGATACACATGTCGCCAACAATTCCATTACCATATTCCATAAACGTACGCCACCAACGGGTATGCGGCATTCCGTCGAAAGGACGAAGCGGGGCCGGCCCGGTCCACATTTCATAATCAAAATAATCGGGAACCTGCTGAACCGGTGGATTGCCATTAGCCCGCATATGATAGTAACAACACATTTCCACATGGGAAATTTTTCCCAACATGCCGGTGTCGATGATGTTCTTTTTTGCTTCCACCAAATGAGGCGTGCTTCTTCTTTGTGTACCCACCTGCACCACCCGGTTGTAACGACGGGCGGCGGCCACCATTGCTTCCCCTTCGATCACATCGACGCTGATCGGCTTTTGAACATACACGTGTGCCCCTGATTTCATGGCTTCGATGGCCTGCAGCGCATGCCAGTGATCGGGAGATCCGATCAATACAATGTCAAATGAATTTTCAGCCAGCATCTTCCTGTAATCTGCATACAGTTTGGGCCTGGCGGATCCGGGCTGGCGGTCCATCACCATATTGGCGGCTTGTTCCAAAAGTTTTCGATCCACATCGCACAAGCCCAGTACCTGTACCTGTGCAACCTGCATCAGTCTGAACAGATCGCTCTTCCCGTACCAGCCGGTTCCAATCAATCCCACTTTCCAGGTCTTATCTGTTCGTTGGGCAAAGATGTTTTGTTGAAGGGCTGCCAATGCAAATGCGGAGGCGGCTCCTTTCAGCAGATTGCGACGGGAAAGAATTTGACTCATAGCAAAGCATTTTATGCTAACCCGAATCTAACCAATTAATTCTTTTTTGCAGCGCGGGGAGATTTCTTCTGACGGGGTATGGAATCCTTATTGGGCGGAGTAGTCACTTTTACCTGTTTGGGTTTATCTTTCACCGGGGCGCCCATACAATCGGCAATGGCGACGTACAAAGACTTCCACAGCAGGTTAAAATAGCCCCGGTTGATATCCCGCTCAAACTTCCCTTTTCCAATACGCAATATTCCGTCTTTACCAGGATTGTCATTTTTGATGATCATATTGGCGGCAAAACTGACCAACCCTTTCTTATCGAGCGTTCCTTTTTCTTCGTCCTTCCCGAGCACGGCTACTTTCAGATTTTCATATTGCAACTGAATACTGGCAAAACCGGCATAGTCACTGCCGGATAAATGAATTTGGGCTGATCTCACCGTGCCTGATTCAATGCGCGCCGCAGCCAGGGGCTCGGTGATGCTGTTCAATTCGGTTGCATTGATTTTTCCAAGAGAAGCCTGTACTTCATAGGAACCATTGGTCCGCGCGAGATTGAATTTGAAGACTGCCTCCAGGGGAGTGAGGTTCATGAAGGATGTTTTGGCACGGGCGATGCAAAAAGGATTGGAACGAATCCGCAGGGAATCATTGGTAATATTGCTGACATGAAGTGTTGTTTGATAAAATTGCACTTTTCCTTTTCTACCGGTTTTGGGGGTATTCTGTTTATACTCAATAAACGCATCCTGCACGGTCAATGCAGGGATGATTACACGATACCGGAGACGTTGCAGGGCCTGATGCGGAAAACTGCCAACGCGATTGATATGATCCCTGGGCTGATGGTGATCTTTATACACCTTGACAATAGCTTTGGAAACAGACAGGCTGTCGGCGATAATCTGCTGACGGGTGATCAGGGGAATGTTCCAGCCCATTAGCCGTATATCGCTGAAACGGATATCATATCGATCGATCTGCACACCCACCTTGTTCATGAAATCCTCTTCTTCCAGTTTCGGCCGGATGTGAAAATGCCTGGCCTCCATTTCTTTCTTTTCAATATTGCAACTGAAGGAATCGAGTTGGTAACGGTATATTTTTTTTGCGTCTTCCCACCTGGCCAGGTTGGCCGACAACTCCATTTTACGCGCAAACAGAAATCTCGACTGATCAGCACCGCTATTGCTGTCGATAAGAATATCGCCCAACACCATATTCAATCCCTGAACCTGCAACGCGGTATCCGATGACTTCCATTTCCTCGTTACCAACGTTACATTTTTGATGGAAAGTGACGCCAGCTTTACCAGGTTCATGTTGCCCAGGATGGCCTGGTATAAACTGTCGGGAGGAAGATCGGCGGTTGAATCCTTTCCTTTCCCGGTATAGATCAATTCGACTACCGGCGACTGAATCTCAACTTCTGAACCCACCATTTCTTTATCCAGCAGGGCCCTGGGTGTTTCCACTCCGGTGATGTGTAATTGAGGTATGTAAATCCGGAATAGCAGGGAAGGTTCATTCCCCTCTTGCGTCAATTGTGCATATCGAACAGAATCAAATTCCAGGTGGATATCTGACACACTCAGGTTACCGGCCACCTCATCCAGTTCGAATTGACGGTACGACAGGTTGTACAATCCATTTGATTTTCGCGTAATGGTTTTGTTCAATTGCTGTTTGATCAGGCTTTTTTTCCGGGCATTCCAGAAGAAGATCGCGCCACCTATCAACAGGCTCAACAATCCAAAAACAACGAGGCTGGTACGTCGTGCTTTCGGTGTGGCGGTGGCTTTCTGAATGACCCTTTTTACTTTTTGCATCTGGCAGACTATGGCTAATTAATAAATTATCTCTGCAAGAATGCACCCATATTTTTTTCCTGTGAAGAAGACCTGATTTTTAAAAGCCGCCGGACTTTTTGTGTCATTTTTTCCCCGAAATGACCCTTAGCTTTACAGAGCATCTTTTATGCAGTACAAAAGACATGAAACTTTATTTATTAGGTGGATTCCTGGGAAGTGGCAAAACAACCGCCATTAGAACGGCTGTGCAGGTGTTGCAGGGCAGGCAACGTTCTGTGGGCATTATCACGAACGACCAGGGAGAAGAACTGGTCGACAGTGTTTATTTACAACAATCGGGCGCTATCACAGGAGAAGTGGGCGGGGGATGTTTTTGCTGCCGTTTCGATCAATTTACCGGAACGATTCAATCTCTGCCGGCCCAACCGGATTACCTGTTCGCAGAAGCGGTCGGTTCCTGCACCGACATGGTGGCTACGGTTATTAAACCACTACTTAAACAATACCCTCATTGGGAGATCCGTTTTTCCGTATTCGCGGAGAGCACGTTGTTACTGGCTTTGCTGGAAAACAAATGCAGTTTCATTAAAGAAGAAATCCGATACCTCTATCAAAAACAACTGGAAGAAGCCGATTGGATCATTGTCAACAAATCCGATCTGCTAACTGTTTCCGAAGTCGACTGGCTCACCGGCACGCTGAAGGAGCTCTACCCCGATCGCCCGATCTTGTTTCAGCATGCCCACGACACTCATTCCGTATCACAATGGCTGGATGCGCTCGAACAAAACAATGAACACCTGTTGAGAACATCACTGGATATTGACTATAATGTCTATGGGAGAGGGGAGGCCGCTTTGGCCTGGCTGGATGAAACAGTAGTGCTGTCTGGCGGCGATTTATCCGTTTCACCCGCTGCAGGCTGGCTGATGGAACGACTTTACCAGTTGTTACTTGACAGGCAATACCTGATCGGTCACCTGAAATTTCTACTCCGGTCCAACGGTCAGGCCGAAAAAGTAAGCTATACTCAATTCGGGCGGGAAGCCAAACGGCGTATGTTGTCGTTCGACGCCAAAGAACTGGACATCCTGATCAATGCGCGTATACAATGCCGACCCGCAGATCTTGCCAGTCTGGTTGACCAGGTGATTGGCGAAACCGGTCAGCGGTTTGGGTGTACCATTGAGACCCTTTCCCGGAACCATTTCCAGCCGGGGTTTCCCACCCCCCTTCATCGAATGGAATAACCGCCAGACCTTTTATCATTTCTGTATGACCGCTTCAGCCTCGTCTTCTGTAACTTCGCTCCAAATTTTTCGGATTGAAGCATCTTAGGACGATTAATAAGTATTTCTGGAAATACCGCTGGAGACTGTTATTGGGCATTTTGTTCATCGTTCTTTCCAACTATTTCAGAATCCTGTCTCCACAGCTGACCGGATTTGTGATCGATAATGTGCAATATGAATTGTTGAAGAGCAAGCAATCGCCGGAATTTGGCCGATTTGAGAAAAACCTGGAAAAAAAGGAAGGTCGTTACGACGTCCTCGTCAAGAAATTTACCAACACAGTACGGTCTGAAGAAATGAGTTTCGGCAATAAAGTTCTGTTGTGCGGAATCGTATTGCTGGTGCTGGCCCTGCTCGGCGGATTTTTTATGTTCCTGATGAGGCAAACGATCATCGTGATGAGCAGGTTGATCGAATATGAACAGAAGAATGAAGTTTTCAACCACTACCTGACTCTTGACCTCAATTTTTACAAGCAACACAGTACCGGTGACCTGATGAACCGCATTGCCGAAGACGTTAGCCGGGTGCGGATGTATACAGGTCCCGCCCTGATGTATTTTATCAACCTCGCGGCTACCATCTGGCTCAGTGTTTATTTCATGTATCGTGCGCAGCCGCTGCTCACGCTGTATGTGCTGGCTCCCCTGCCCATCCTGGCCATTACCATTTACCTCGTCAATAACGTCATTCACAAGAAAAGCGAAAGAATACAGGCGCTGTTGTCAGACCTTACCACCAATGCCCAGGAATCCTATTCCGGTATCAGGGTGATCAAGTCGTTTGTGCAGGAAAAAGCCATGCAGTTTTTCTTCAATCGCAACAGTGAGGAATACAAGAAAAGCGCCGTGGGCCTGGCCAAAGTGGAAGCCATCTATTTTCCTTCGATGGCACTTCTCATTGGGCTCAGCACCCTGCTCGCCATCATGATGGGGGGTATCTATGCTATCAAACATGAACACGAAGTAACGGTGGGTACCATCGCCGAGTTTGTGATGTATGTGAGCATGCTCACTTTTCCTGTGAGCGCCATTGGCTGGACAGCCAGCATGATTCAGCGGGCTGCTGCCTCCCAGAAGCGGATCAACGAATTTTTATTGACTGAGCCGGCCATCCGGAATCCCGAGGCGCCCATACATACCGAACTCAAAGGAAATATCCTTTTCGACAAGGTGAATTTCACCTATCCCAATACCGGTATCAAGGCCCTCCAGGATTTCACGCTCGACATCAAAAAAGGACAAAAGATCGCCCTCATTGGCCATACCGGGAGCGGGAAAACCACCGTTGCCCAGTTGCTCATGCGGATGTATGACCCCGATAGCGGCCAGGTGACCATCGATGGGGTGCCCGTGAATAAAATGAACCTGCGGGAACTCAGAAAACAGATCAGCTATACCCCGCAGGATGTATTTCTTTTCAGTGATACCATTACCGGCAATATCGCATTCGGGTCCCTGCAGTACGACTTTGAGAAAGTACAACAGGCTGCGCAGTTCGCCAGTGTTGACAAGGAAATCAAGGGGTTCAGTGAAGGCTATGATACCATGATCGGCGAAAGAGGGGTCACCCTCAGCGGGGGGCAGAAACAACGGATTTCCATAGCCAGGGCCCTCTTGAAAGATCCCGAAATAATCATTTTTGATGATTGCCTCAGTGCCGTGGATACCAAAACTGAGAAAGAAATTCTCACCAACCTCAATAAATTCCTGAAAGACAAAACCGCCCTTATCATCACCCATCGCATTCTTTCGACCGTAGAGTTCGACCAGGTGATTGTACTTGAAGAGGGCCGGATTACCGAAAAAGGCACCCAGCAGGAACTCCTTCAATTGAACGGTTATTACAAATTCCTGCATGACCAGCAGGTCAGGGAAAAGGAAAATTCCATGATACCGGACTGATTTGAATGACCGCACTCATTATTTTTTGTAATTCAGCGAATTAAGACGATAAAAAATAGAGTTAAATTTTGCTGATTCCAAAACAATATTATATTTGTGCCTACTTAATTTTAATCAAGCTAATTGTAAACAGAAAAAACAATCACAGTGGCGTACGAAAACAACGACAAAAGAATGGAAAGCGTTTACAGTAAACGGATCAGAGCTGGAAAACGCAGAACCTATTTCTTTGATGTGAGAGCAACCCGTGGAAATGACTACTACATCACGATCACGGAAAGCCGTAAAAAATTTGACGGCAATGGTTACGACAGGCACAAGATCTTCTTATACAAAGAAGATTTCAACAAGTTTGTAAAAGCCCTCGGTGAAGCTGTTGATTATGTAAAGACTGACCTCATGCCTGATTTCGATTTTGATGCCTATAACCACGATCAGGCAGGTGAAGGAGAAGCTGGAGAAGATACCGGTGCTGAAGTAAGCGCAGAAGTGGAAGTTCCTTCTGAGAATGGAACCACTTCCATTCCTCCCGCCCCTTCTTCCAGTGAAGAAGTAGACAAATGGTAAACCTGAACCAACTGCATAAAAGTCAATCCTCCTTCGGGAGGATTTTTTTTGGCCTGTCCGATCATTATATTAGAAGAATTTGTAAACTTGTATAGTCTTTCCTTTGGTAGCTTTTAATGCTAACAGGCTGAATAGAAGCTAATTCGTATCTGCTAAAACTTCGAATCGGGCAATTTTGCCTTAATTCCTCCGTTTTTTATTGAACTTTTTCCTTATTCCACCAAAACCAACTGACAATGTCTATGAAGCATATTTACCCCTGCGTATTAGCCTTGTTGATCTTACCTTTCTCCGTCTTATCTCAGCCCATTTGCGGGTTCGACCACGCTCAGTCAAAGTTATCCTCTGTCGATCCCTTGTTCGCCAAGGCCATGAAGGACAATGAGCAAAGGATTCAGCAGTTCATTAAAAACAAAGGGGCGGAAAAGCTGAAACCGATGGGAACTTCCGCCGCACTTTTTGTGATCCCCGTTGTGGTTCACATCATGCATACAGGTGGATCTGTTCCCTCTATTTACAATCCATCCGATGCCACAATCATTAACACCATCAATTACCTGAACAGCGTTTACGACGGAACTTACCCCGGAACGGTGGGAGCCGGAGACATCCAGATAAAATTTGAGCTGGCCACCAAGGATCCTAATTGTAATGCAACAACCGGTATAGAAAGAATCGATATGTCTGGCGTTGCCAATTATGTAAGCAATGGCGTAAACGTATCCAACACGACCGGGATACATGACACCACCATGAAAAACTACGCCCGGTGGGACGCCAACCAATACTACAATATTTGGGTGGTCAATAAAATTGATGGCAGAGATGGAACCAGTGGACAATTCGTTGCAGGATATGCCTATTTTGCGGGAGCTCCTCAGAATATTGATGGAACCGTTATGCTCGCTACCCAGATGTACGTAGGCAGCAAAACACTTCCTCACGAAATCGGGCATGCCCTGAGTCTCTATCATACCTTCCAGGGTTCAAATGATGTTTCTACTTGCCCCACCAATGGTGACTGTACGCAAGAAGGAGACAGGGTGTGTGACACAGACCCGGTGAGCAACAATAACGTTGGCGGAATCTATGATTTTTCTTGCCGAACCGGCGCTAACAGTTGCAACGGGGGAATAAACTTCAGTCCTAATACCGAAAACAACTATATGGCATATACCAATTGTTACGATCGGTTTACTCCTGGACAAAAAACCCGAATGCTGGCAGCCATGACCCTTCCTCAAAGGGCCAGCCTGGCGAATTCGTATGCCAGATCGGGAGTTACCTATCCCGTGGGCTCCTTCAGCTCAGCCGGCGCCCCTTCTTGTGCACCTGCTACTGGTGTAGGATTGACTAATTACTGGGCAGGCACCATGGGGGTAACTGTGGGAAGCAAGACTTTCTCATCATTCTCCTCCAACATCGACAGAGGCTTTCTGGACAGATCCAATCAATGCAATTACCTGATTCCGCTCGTAAGAAACAATACGTACAATTATTCGTTCGCTGTTTCCGGTTTTATTGATGAACAAATCAGGGTGTGGATCGATTATAATAACAATGGAATTTTTGATAACGCAACTGAACAAATTGTTCATACCCTTCATATCCCGGGAGATCCCAATGCGTTCCCTGTTATCAGCGGATCTTTCTCTGTACCTGGTACGGCCATTACCGGCACAACATTACGATTAAGAATTATAGACGAGGCATCAACCAATTATGGTGCTGGTTTTACCATTACCAGTGGCTGTTATAATCCTCAATACGGTCAGGCAGAAGATTACCCTGTGTTCATTTTCGCTTCGCTCCCGGTAAAAATGGATTATTTCACCGGTACCCGTAAAAACAATGCGGTAACGCTCAACTGGAAAACATCTTACGAGCAGAATGCGCTCGAATTCCAGGTGGAACGTTCGCTGAATGGTAAAGATTTCAGCAAGATCGGAACAGTTCCTGCAGCGAATATTACAAACGGAAAAACCTATTCCTTCATAGACCCCAATGCCGGCAATGGAAAAGTATATTACCGTCTCAACCAGGTAGACAATGACCAGAAAAATGAATATAGCAAAATCATTGTGCTGAATGCCGGTGAGATGAGCCTGCCGATTGTAAAAGTGATGAGCAATCCATTTGGTGATCAGCTAAGCCTGCAATTCAACCAG
>JBGAHR010000088.1:0-12391 GCA_044226045.1 Chitinophagaceae bacterium | reverse complement strand
ACTTCAATTTTCCCGGCATGGGGTAAAGATAATGGTTTGCGGTTTTTCGGTTGCAGCAGGAGCTGCACTTTTCAGCGCCGGAGCCTGGCCAGGCTTTCTTTGGCTCTCGGGTTATCGGGTTTCAATTTCAGCGCAGATTGATAACACTGAATAGCCTCTTCCTTGTTCCCTTTCATCAGGTACACATCACCCATATCGTTCCAGGCTACAACGATCTGCGGGAATGTTTTGGTGTAATATTGATACAGCGACAAGGCGAGATCTGGTTTGTTTTCCTGTATCAGGCGTTGCCCGACTTCTAACAAAATCATATCATCGGTTACCTGTATTTTTTCCTTTTCTAATTCTACGGCCAGGTTGGTAGTATGTGTGCTCTCAAGGATCTGGTAGATTTTCTCGGCCTGTGGCGAATCAAAAGCATTCTTCCCGGCTATCGCATCCTCTTCAATGATCCCGGTGAAATAAAGCTGGGTGATATTCGGCATCACCTTATTGGCATTCATCGAATTTTCGTTTGTCACCAGGTAAAACACCAACCCCTCCTCCGGTAGACGAATCATCCGGGCAAAATAAATGCCGTTGCTGCCGCCATTATCGATCATCCTGGTACCCCGTCTGCTTTTTAGAATATTACAGCCATAACCGAAATACGATTGCCCATTATATCCTTCCTCCTGCACCTGTGGAGTAAACATCTTCTGAATACTGCTATCAGACAGAATAATATGGTTGGTGATCGCATTTATCCATAAATACAGATCATCAAGTGACGCTTCCAGACCTCCATTGGCTTTAAGGTTCCAGTAAGGCTGATTGCCAACCCGAGCGATCCGTTGTGGAATCGTGCCCCAGTCTACACCATTCTGATACCCATGAGCAATTTGGATATTCGAAGTATCGGTCACATGATAACCGATTTGATGGATTTGAACCGGGTCAAACAGGTTCTTTTGCAGATAGGATTCATAGTCGGTTCCGCTTATTTTTTCTATGATTATTCCCAGTATGCTCATTCCAACATTAGTATACACCGCCTTCGAGCCGGGAGCAAAAGACAATGGCTCAGAGAAGGCTCTTTTTAAAAAAGATGCTGTTTCTATTTTCTCATAGTCTCCCCCATCGTCATTTAAAAACTCATGAAACCCGGAAGAATGAGTCAGCAACTGATGAATAGTAATACCCGCCTTATCGGCAGGAACGGCCGGGAAGAACTTTTTCAATGAATCGAGGAGAGACAATTTGCCTTGTTCACACAGTTTCAGGATGGCCACGGCGGTAAAGGCTTTAGTGATGCTACCCATTGAAGCAAGTGTAGAGGAAGTAAAAGGAATCTTCTTTTCCCTATTGGCCCATCCATATCCCTTACTGAATATTCTCTCGCCGTTTTTGACAATCAATAGTCCGCCGGAGAAATTATTTTCAATCGAGAGTTTAGTCAAATATTCATCAATTTTTTTAGCGGTATTGCCTGCCACCAGAGTGTTGTTGGCGGCTGCTTTTTCCCTGGAGGAGTTGTTATTTTTGCAGGCTATAACCAAAAAGGTTATTGCAGCTGCCAGCGGCAAATAGATTTTCATGGTTGCTATACTTAGGCGTGATTAGATGAAACTAAGCTAAAATTTTCAGGGAGAATGGAATTAGTCAATTTGCCAATGGGTCAATTAGTCAATAAAATGCACAGTTATCCGTTCTGTTTCTGCTTCCGTTTCTCTTTCCCTTTCCCTTTCCCTTTCTGTTTCCCTTTCCGTTTCTGTTTCCCTTTCTGTTTCTGTTTCCCTTTCTGTTTCCGTTTCTCTTTCCCTTTCTGTTTCCGTTTCTCTTTCCGCTCCCGCTCTCAAACCCCTCACCCCAGCCCTCTCCCGAGGGAGAGGGAGTAATGCTATTTAATTGAATAATTTCATTCGACCTGCTCCGTCTTTCCGTTTCTCTTTCCCTTTATCTTTCCATTTCTCTTTCTCTTTCCGTTTCCCTTTCCCTTTCCCTTTCTGTTTCCGTTTCTCTTTCCCTTTCCCTTTCTGTTTCCGTTTCCCTTTCTCTTTCCCTTTCCCTTTCTGTTTCTCTTTCTGTTTCCGCTCTCACTCCCGCTCCCGATTGCGCTTGCGCCTTCCGCTCCGTTCTTCCTGGGTCATATTCATTCCAGCGATTATTTTTCGCATATAACCGGCTTTTTTGAATGCAATTGTCTATGTTATCTGTCCGCTTCTGAAGGTAACAAATTTTACCTGGGCTCAGCAAGACAAATACCGCTCTCTGATAATATTTATATGGCGTTGCTCGTGACCAGCGATATGATATGCCAGCGCCCGAACCGTCCTTTTATTGATAATAGTCCCGTCAACATCTATTCCGCTGCCAGCTCTCAAAAATGACTCTTCAGGTAAATGTTGAAAAAGCTGGAGAGTCGACCACCTGACGGCTTCATACTCCATAAAAATGCTCTCGAGGCTGCGCTGATCAGCCTGTGAATATTTTGCATAATCATTCTCTTCAAAACCATGCAAAGCCGTTTCGTCATTTCTGGCATAGCGTAAAGCCCTATAAGTGAAAATTCTTTCATCATCGATTAAATGAACAAGTATCTCTTTTATAGACCATTTTCCAGGTGCATAGCGAAAATATAATAGCTTCTCCGGCAGCGAGTAAATGAACGCTTTCAGCCAGCGGGCATTGCTCTCCAGTAAATTCAGAACCTGACCATTATCAGGTATTAATGACATATATATTTCGGAATACGCAGGATATTCTTCGGGACGGGGTTTCGAAATCAATCGCCAACTCGTTTCCCGGGTCTGTTTAAATGTTGACTCCGGCATGCTACATATTTTGTAGCAAAACTATTGAAATAAATGCTACATTTATAGTAGCATTTATGATTCACTAATAAATCGACGTATGAAATTACCCAAGCCGGGTAACCCGGTTCGCGGTTCCCGATCGGGTGCGCCCGTAATGGCATTGCTTGATCTTTTAGGTCGTCATTGGTCAATGGGAATCCTCTGGGGACTGAGCTCCGAGGCTATGACTTTCAGAAAATTACAGGAATACTGTGAAACTGTTTCCCCCACTACCCTGAATACGAGAATAAAAGAACTCACAGCAATGGGTCTTGTTGAGAAAACCGCAGAAGGTTACGCTTTAACCAGGATGGGTAAGGAACTTTTTACTTTAATGGAACCATTAGGAGCCTGGTCGAAAAAATGGGCGCGCACATTAAAGTGAGCGGCAGTCTTCCGTGCAAAAAACCGATGTTTTCGGAAAGTCTTCCCGCTAACTTAATAGCGCATTCGAATTCCGCTATTGGGCCAAAAACTCCCGGAAAGCCTTGACCGGTGTTTCGTCAAATAATACAACATGACCCATCTCGCTATCAAGAACTACCAGCTTAGCGTTTAAAAGACCGGCAAAGTGGATGGATGGCTGGGGATTTACGGTATGATCCTGCTTATTGGTAATGATCAGGAATTTCGCCTTTGTCTTCCTGGCAGCATCTTCCAGCGTTCCCCCTCCTTTCACACTGATATCATGAGACATGCTGGCCTTTAACTGCCAGACGAGATCGTTATAGTCGAGGGTACTTTGCCGGTCGACCTGGTCGAGCCATACCCCAAAACTGTTTGCCTTCACCGTCTTGTTGATGATTTCCGGGGTTGCCATGATCATTTGTACAAACCTGGATGCATTAGGCAACACAGGGTTCGAAGCATAGTTTCCGCCCTGGTATAATTTATCATTGGTGATGAGTGATAAGTATATGTTGGTCCACAAAAGATCGTGTGCTGTTACAGTAGGCGTTCCCTCAAGGGTTAGTATTTTATCCATAAAATCGGGATAACTCACAGACCATTGAAATGCCTGCATTCCTCCCATTGAAAATCCGCCAATTGCTGCCACATGCCGGATATTCATTTTCTCTACTAAAAACTGATGTTGAGATTTTACCATGTCCCTGATATTGAAAGAGGGAAACTGGGTTTTAGGTTGAGCAGAACTGTTACTGGGGGAAGACGAGACCCCATTTCCTAAAGCATCAACCAAAATCAGGAAATACTTTGTGGTGTCAACATAACGGCCCGGAACAAGGTATTGCAATCGACCTGAGTAATCACCCCAGGCGGTCGGAAAAACCACCGCATTGCTTCGGTCAGCAGTCAATTTACCAAAGGTCCGATATCCAACCCGGCAATTTTTTATCTGCTGGCCATTCTCGAGAACCAGGTTGCCGATGTCTGCAAACTGCTGGTGCTGATCTATAGCAGGCTGTGCAAAAACTCCAATAGAAATAAAGAACACCATTGCCGTTGCAATGTGGCAAGTTGACCTTTTCATGTGTTGTAGCGTTTTAGTGTTACTTAATAGAAATTGTCGCCGAAAAGCCGGCATACAATTACCGCCATCAGTCTGGTCATAAAGTGCAGATTATCTATGGTATTGTAGTTTTTACTACATACTGATACAAACTTCTGTACTAAAGTCTGTTTCGGACAGGATAAGTTTTGTATGGTTGAAAAGATAAGCCGGAATCGGAATCGCTACGAACAGCACTGGTCTCACAGGGAGACGCACTGAATGGAGGTAAGCTATTGGGTCTATGACCCATTCGTGTAACTGATTGCACAGGGTTGACTTTGATTATCGCCGTTCTTTCGAAACTTTACATCTATAATGGAAGCATTGCTACGATCATCAATACCCGTGAGAACTTAACTATACTAATGTAACTTATTTAAGGGAGTTTTAAAAAAAGAGGTCAGTCATACAACCTTTCATTTGCGATTCTTTTTCATGAGCTTCTCGATGTCGGCCGCAAAATAGGGAAGACCGGGGGTCAGGACTTCGTAGCCCGTCCGGGTGATTAATACCAGATCTTCAAGGTAGTAAGCGTCGTTGTTGATGGTAAACATGGGTTCCCAGGCTACCACCATACCCTCCTTTAAATAAGCAGGCTCTTTTTCCGTTCCTCCCAATCCCATCTCATGAATCTCGAAACTGCCGGTGCCAGTTGGGGACAGCAGGAAGTCGAGTGCATTTTTACCTTCCTCTGTTTTAAGCTCGCCGGCATGCTTTTGTATTTCTGCTCTGAAAGCAGCAAGCACGTCTTCTTTCCTGATACCGTCTTTAAAGGTTTTCAATCCGGCAAGATATCCATACGCCAATAAATCATAGATTTCCCGCTGGCTGGCAGAAAATTTCCCCGACACCGGTACCGTCCTGCCAACATCACTTTTATAATGATTATAATCGCATCCGAGGTCGATCCGCACCAATTGACCCGCCTCCAAAGTGGATTGTAAATTACGGTAGTCGAAAAGCAGCCGGAAAAATTGTGGGTAAGCGGCCATCTCCCCCTGCACAATCAATGGCCAGAAATAAACACCATTTCCGCCGTTGCACAAACATTCCTGTACAACCACGCCCTCTACTTCTCTCGATGATTTACCAGGCTTAACCTGTGGTATTACTTTTAAAATCGCATTCGCGCCATTGCGACCGGCGGCTCTCATTGCTTCGATTTCCAGACGGGATTTTATTTCCTGTTGTTTCCTCAGATTAAAGGGCTCTCCTTTCAGGTATGGTCGCCACCTGCCAGGTAATTGAGTGGTCCAGGGGTCGGGCAATGCGCTATAATTCTGAAAACGGATACCATCACTCTGCCGGGCACTATACAGTTTTACATTTCCGGGTTCATTCAATCTGCTATCGATATATTTTTCAAGTGACCGATCACTCCACAAGGAATCGATGGCCAGCAATCGCCGGTTTTCTTCCGTTAGCCTTACAAGTGCAGCGGCATCCATCGGTGCATATCCTAAAGTCTCCGGAACAAATAACAAAGACTTCTTTCGAGGACCATCGATCACCAATACCGCACCAATGGCATTTGACAATCCGGTATAATAGTAGAAAAGGGTATTTTGAATAAATCCATGCTGCTCCATAGATCTGGGTCGGGAATTGGATGGAATAAGAATGATTCCATCCGGATAGATGTCATAGGCCGCCTGCCGCCGATCAATAAACTCCTGAACGGGGAAGTCGAGTCTGATCTGGTCTATTTGCTTCAAAGAAACGGCCTGCTGCGCGTGGGAAGTATAGGCAAGCACCAGAAAGAGGGAGATGAGAATTTTTTTCATGACGTTCAGAATGAATCCGAAGATGGTTGCCAATATTCTGCACCTCGCCGAATTGTCAGTCAATCGGTGTTCGTATTGCCCTCAATCAGGCTCTTTCACCTTTGGGTCTTAGTAATGCGAAAAAAAGATCGGCCAGGAATCCATTATCACTATGATACATCGGACTCCTCTGAAGTTATCAATTATTTTTGAGCCGCTATTAGCAATTTACTCATAGCTCACTGAGCTCCTGCATTTCCTGTTTTTACCATTCCTGCCTTTTTGTAATTGGCAAGGATTACCCCGGTGCTTGTTACAGAATGCGTTTCAAGCGCAAAAGCTGTTGGCATAACACCCTTGCCAAACAGCTTTTTTCCTTTTCCCAGCGTCAAAGGATAGATTTTCAATCGCAATTCATCGACTAAATTGTTTTTTAACAACAAAGGAACCAATTGACTGCTACCCCATACCTGGATATCGGGTCCTTTTGATCGCTTGAGCTTTTTGATCTCGGCGATTGTTCTCAAAAAGACTGATTGGTTCCAGTTAGACTTTTTTCTTGATTTCGAGAATACGTACTTGGTCCCTTCATTGATCCGGGGCCAGAAATCTCCGTGTTGAGGCCAATAAGGCTCCCAGATTTCAAATGTTTTTCTACCGAGCAAAAAGTCGGTTTGCATACTCAATTCTTCTTTAACTGCCTTGCTATCCATATCGTCGCTGTAAGGCGCCACCCATCCTCCCCATTTAAATCCACCGGATCGATCTTCTTTGGGGCCTCCGGGTCCCTGGATAACACCATCGAGGGTTATCATCGACAGTACAATAATTCTTCGCATCGTTGTTGTTTTTGATCAAGGTAAATCTCAGCAAGAAATTGATCGTTGCTACTGTGTGAATGCGTCAATTATCGGGGTGATATGCGAACCTGGATGATTTTTGGAAAGTATATCGATTGGTTGCCGAGAAGTTCGGTGAGGTCTGAACTATTGATATTATAAGTTACTATCAAGCCATTGCCTTTTATCTCGGGGTGCGCACGTACGGCATACATCAAAGGGCTTTTTATGTCTGAATAATCAGGCGTATAAACAAGGAAAGGGTTTGACCATTTCCCCTCGATTCGATCCGACATCCTGATGCCGATGTCTGCCTTTCCAAATCCGAACGCCTGAATCTGTATGAATTTTCGAAGTGCGGAATCATAATATACCGAATACTCAGTTGCTCCCGTAAACAACGACTCGGGAATATCTTTCTCCTGCTTCCGTTCTTTCCATTGCTTGCCAAACCACCATTGAGGATTTTGCAAATGACCCCGATAAACATCCTCCCATTTCCATCGCAATAAATATACTTCATGGGTAACCGGTTCAACAGATCCAAAAGCATACACATACCGATCGTCTTTCAATACTGCTGCCGAGCCCACTATCGTTCCAAAAGTCTCAGGCACTTTGAGAAAGCTCATTTTCCAATGAAGTGGATTGTCGTGGGGATTTGAAATAATAACAGCTTCCCAATCAACGGCTTTAAATCCGAGTCCGGTATTGACTTCTTCTTCTCGCAGGAGAAATATGATTAATTTATCCTTTACCATAATGCCATGCCCGGTCCAAAGCCAATGCGGTCCTTTCATACTGAAAAAAGCATCCGGGTTACCAGAGGAATTGGATTGATTCCAATAAAACGTAATCTTTGACCTTGCCAGATCATATCCTTCTTGTATGGCCACGCTGTTTCGGATCAGTGAAGATCGTTTTCTGCCTCCGATTGAATCCTGGTTGATAAAAGTATCGCTGAACAACCATAGCACTCTACCGTTTCCCAGGTCAATGGAAGCAGCGCCATCGCCGCCTTTCCAATGAGGGTTCTTTCTAAAAAAAGAATCAGCTTCCACCGGAACTGAAACATGAACGACATATTTCGACGTATCGAATGCCTGGCCGTATATAGCAACCGAACTAAATGGAAATATGATCAACAACCAATATCTCAAAGGAGTCAATTAAGCGATTCTCTTTTCGTAAAGTTTTATTGGAAATATTATGAACACATAGATACGGTAAGTAAAACAGTCCGCCTGCAATTATGCATCGTTGTAATGTAAAAAAGTCGTTTAGACGACAGAAATTACTTTAATTCATGCTTCGGCATTAATCAAAGCCATAAGCCCTCGGCATTATCTGCCGTTTCTGGTTTGTTTTACCTGCTGTTCAGCATCATAACAGTTTGATCACTCTGTTGGGAGAAGACAGGAGCGCAGCCGACTAATTCCAGATACCATTCATGGCGGTTAAAATAACAGGCTTGCCATCGGTAACCACAATGGTATGTTCGTGTTGTGCCATAAACCCTCCCTTGTTTCCTACCATTGTCCAGCCATCTTTCAGTGTTTCGGCATAGGAAGAAGTCGTGGAGATAAATGTTTCGATGGCCACGACTGAATTTTTTCTAAACCGGGTTTGATTATAAGGGTCTCTGTAGTTGGCGATGTCACCTGGCGCTTCATGCAGACTTCTGCCAATTCCATGGCCTGTCAGATTCTTAATGACTTTATAACCATTCTTCCTTGCTGCTGTTTCGATCAGGTGCCCAATATCAGCCACGCGAACACCGCCTTTTATATGATGGATGGCCTTGAAAAGGATGGATCGGGAAGCATCCACCAGCTTTTGATGATGATGAATATCTTCTCCCAAGACAAAGGAAGCGCCATTATCGGACCAAAATCCATCGAGTTCTGCCGACACATCAATATTAATCAGGTCTCCGTTCTTCAACACTTTTTCGTTGGAAGGGATACCATGGCAAAACTCATTATTAACACTGATGCAGGTCGCGCCAGGAAAACCGTAAGCGAGGTAAGGCGCAGACCGGGCACCATACTGATCCAGAATTTTCGCGCCAAAATCATCCAGCTCCCCGGTCGTCATTCCCGGTTTTGCGAACTCCCTCATCGCTTTTAGCGCATAGGCGACTGCCTCGCTGGCTTTCTGCATACCAATCCACTCAGATTCTTTTGAAATAGACATAATGTCTTTTTTGCAAAGTAATATCTTGTTTTACTAATTACTTGATAAAATTCTCACGTAAGCCGGTCCCACACAGTCGACTTTCCGAAGGCTATTGGCGGGCAGCGCTCCACATCGACTTCACTCTTTGTCCAGCATCACCAGCGACTTTTTCGAATCTTCGTTTTTCGGATTTAATAACAGGGTCCTTTTATACATCGCCCTCAATACCTCTTTCCTTCCCAACTCCCCTTATAATTCCGATAATTCTTTTATATGCAATCATGATCATCAATTTCATCCTTAAGATATTTGCTGGACGCTGTCATGATTGATCATCTCCTTCACCTTTCCTCACTCTTTTCTCAGGCTCCGGATGGGGTTGGCGAGTGCGGCTTTTATAGCCTGGAAACTAATGGTCGCCAGGGCGATGAAAACAGCCGCCAATCCGCCGACCGCAAAATACCACCAGCTTACCTGAATCCTGTAAACATATCCCTGCAACCATTGTTGCATGAAGTACCAGGAAATCGGCACGGCTACCAGGAAGGCGACAAGGATAAGTACAATGAATTCTCTTGAAAACAAGAAAACAATATGGGTGACGCCGGCCCCAAGCACTTTCCGAATTCCGACCTCCTTGATGCGCTGAACAGCCATGAAAGAGGCAAGTCCATACAAACCCAGGCAGCTTAGGAAAATAGCAATAATCGCAAAGATTTTGTATAAATCCGCAAGCTGGCTCTCCTGCTTGTAAAAACTCTCAATTTTCTCATCGAGGAAACGATACTCATATACATAATCGGGAAAAGCCTGTTGCCATACTTTCCGGATAGATTCCATAGTAGCCGCCATATTACTGGTAGCAAGCTTAATAGCCACCTGGCGATACATGGTAATATTAGTGGTAATCATCAGCGGCGCAACGCCATGACGTAGAGACCGGTCATTGAAGTCTCTTACCACTCCAACCACAGGGCATTTGATCAGCCCGTTCAACATAGTGATTTCCTTGTTCAGGATATCCTCCGGATTGTTGTATCCCAGGCTTTTCGCCATGGATTCATTCACCAGGAACTCCCGCGTCATCATGGAGGGTAACAAATTTCTACCGGCTACTACCTTCAATTGGTACAAGGGAACATAGCCGGTATCCGCAAACTTTACAATAGCCTGGAAATTCGCATCTTTAGTAGAATTGTCGAATTGGAAGGTCGTCCACATATCATTGCCTTCTTCCATGGGTGTGTTAGAATTAAAGCTGGCCGATTGTACCCCTTTCACAGATAAAAGTTGCTGCTGCAAATAGTCTGTTAGTTTGCTACCGGTACTATCCGGGCGGAAAGGAACATTTACCACCGTTTCCTTGTCGAAACCCAACGGCTGATCAGTAAAGTAACGCATCTGCTTTACCACGATCAGTGTGCCAATGATCAGTGCCTGGGCAATGATGAATTGAAAAACCACCAGGCCTCTACGCAACGAAATACCTTTAGTCGAACTTACCGTGAACTTATTCTTCAGCGCATTGATTGGATTGAATCCGGATAATACGACAGAGGGATAAAAACCGGCCAACAAGGTTACTACAATCGTAACCCCGGTCAAAAAGATCAGCAGTACAGGTTGGCGGAAGATGGTTGAAGGTATGGAAAGGTCTAACAGGCGGTTGATGAGCGGCAGGGATAAGAAAGTGATCACGGCTGCGAGAACAACCGACACCAATACTATCAGGAAACTTTCTGTCAGGAATTGAAGTTGTAATTGAAACCGGTTTCCCCCCAGCACTTTTCGCACACCCACCTCTTTGGCTCTATTAACAGCCTGGGCGGTTGACAAATTGATAAAATTCACGCAGGCAATCAGCAGGATAAAGGCGGCGATCAGCCAAAGTACATTGAGCAATTCCGTACTGATGACTTTTCCACTGAAGTTACCGGCTGCCTGATCGTAATGAATATCTTTTAATGCCTGTAGGTGATAGGTGTCTTTATTATCGGCTGGTTGTATTTTTTTCGTATAGTCGGTCAGTTTTTGGTTGAATTGCTCAGCAGAAATTTTTTCAGGTAATACCAGGAAGCAGCTATAGTCGGGACCAGCCTGAACCCAGTCAGGCGTTTGGAAGCCATTTTCTTTATCGCCGGTAAAATCAGTTCCAAAAGCAATGGCCATTTTCAACTGAAAGTCGGTATTACCCGGGATCGTCTCCAGCACCCCCGATACTTTCAGCGGAATCGGAGGAAACTGAAACAGACCCGCGCCCATTCTATAAAATCCCGTCAGCTTGAGGGTTTTGCCGACCGCCAGTTTCCAGTCGCCAAAATATAAGTTGGCAGTTTCCTTCGTCAGCAGAACATGATTAGGGTCCTTGAGTGAGGAATAAGAACCGGCTAGTAGTGGAAAGTTGAAGGTCTTGAAGAAGGAAGGATCTGTATAAAAAACACCATTTTCTTCCTTAAAACTTTTAATAGTATTTCCGTTATCGTCGAGTACCTGCAGTTGATCGTTGTGACTGGCATACACTGTGGTTACTTCTTCCAGTTGAGGGAAGGAGGTTTTGAGTACCCGGGGAAGGGGAAAAGGAACGCCTTTACTGCTGGTAGTATTCCGATCATCATTGTGGAAACGGGTGATCACCCGGTAAATGCGATCCTTATGCAAATGAAAATTATCATAGCTGGTTTGAAACTGAATGACGACGAATATCATCATACAAACCGCCAACCCGATCGCCAGACCTGAAATATTGATCATGGCATAGGCCCGGTTGCGGCTCAGATTTCTCAGGGCTGTTTTGAAGTAGTTTCTAAGCATAAGTCTGGGTATTGGCCAAATACCCACCAATTTAGGTCCAATTGTATAAAGCCATGACAATCAGCTCAAAAACAGACAACAAAATCTACGAAATGTTCGTTTTCGATACAGCAATTGTTCGCAAATAAGCAAAGCGGGGCTCACCGTCAGGTAAGTTGTTTAAGCGTTTATTGTTTCAGGTTGGTTTGCGGTTTGCAGTTTGCGGTTTGCGGTTTCTTCTTCTTTCTGTTTCCCTTTCCCTTTCTGTTTCCCTTTCCCTTTCTGTTTCCCTTTCCCTTTCTGTTTCCCTTTCCCTTTCCCTTTCTGTTTCCCTTTCTCATTCCGCTCTCGCTCTCGCTCCCGCTCCGTTCTCCGCTCCCGCTCCGCTATTCCTCATGCATACTTGCACCTTATAGCTCCCCGCGCCCGAGGAACGCCGAGTGCGTTTATCGTTTATCGTTTCACGTTCAGCAT
>JBGAHR010000009.1:0-115810 GCA_044226045.1 Chitinophagaceae bacterium | reverse complement strand
GCCACTGCCCATTCGCATCCTTTTTATGCCAGACTTTTTAAAAGTGAGATCAACTATGTGTGGCCCGATGAGAACGGAGATAGGAGAGGTCTTGCCATTCAGCCTTTGTATACTTCTGTTGTCAAGGCAATAAGAAATGACGAAACCCTATACCTGTTGCTGGCCAGTATCGACATAATCAGGGTGGGCCGCACCAGGGAGTTAAAAGTTGCTGTAGAAGAATTGGAAAAAGTTATCCTATGATATAAATCAAAATCGTGGGGAGAATGAGGGAAGATTCAGTTCCGATTTTGAAGATATTGTTCATGTCTTGAACAACCGTCACTTAATTTGGGAGGAAATGAATAATGCGAATGCCGTACTAAAGCAATATCTCAAAGGCGAGTTTTCAACGTTATTGGATCAGAAATATATTGATGAATGGATTAGTGCGCACCTCGAATATAGCGAACAAAGAAGAG
This sequence comes from Chitinophagaceae bacterium, assembly GCA_044226045.1. Taxonomy (GTDB): domain Bacteria; phylum Bacteroidota; class Bacteroidia; order Chitinophagales; family Chitinophagaceae; genus Endoryza. Next base: position 115,349 of record JBGAHR010000009.1, on the reverse strand, counting down.
TTGGATTTATCCTGGGCAACTTAACGGATTTCATACAGGGATAACAGGTGCATTAAAAGAAACGCACATCACAGTAATGATTTGTGGCGATCCCGCTGGGATTCAAACCCTGAAACCTTTTGATCCCAGGTTAGCCGGTTTATTAAGTTAAGCTATGTACATTTCAATGAGCAGTGAATAGCTGTAAAGGCACATTCCGGCTAAACTATACACACAAAAAAAGCCTCACATTCCTGTGAAGCTCTTTGGTGACCCCGTCAGGATTCAAACCTGAAACCTTTTGATCCGTAGTCAAATGCTCTATTCAGTTGAGCTACGGGGCCATCCGCTGTTTGCGGGCGGCAAAAATAATGGAAAATATGTTCAGCACAAAATGATTATGAAAGAATATCCATTTTTTAATGACGGTCGATCCCGGGCTTAACAGGCCTGTAAAAATAGACATAAGGTAAAATGTTCGTATAAACAGACGGAAAAATGAAAAGTACGTATATTTATGCGAATTATTTGAAATATGCAGGCGATCTTAACCTCCGGTTTAGTCAACTCAACCCGGCTATCGAACGACCAATATGATCAGTGGAAGTTCGCTATTTCCCGGATACTGGAGGAACAGCAGCTTGAATTCTTCAGGGGAGATAACTTTCAGTGCCTGGTAAAAGAGGGGGCTGATGCCTTTCGCCTGGCACTGCTGTGTCGAACTTATGCTATTTCCCGTACAACAGACGAGTTGGTTCGATATGATATCCGCATCAGCATTGGATTGGACCATGCAACAGAATCCGTACCGCAATTAGCTTCGGCACGGTCTCAGCCTTTTATCCTTTCGGGACGTGCATATGATGAATTGCAGCATACAGGTAAGAAGATTGCCATCGTATCTCCGAATCCCTTGGCAAATGCCGGGTTTGAGGTGCTGTGTGAGTATATCAACGACATACTGGAGCACATGACTGGCAGACAGGCGGCAGTGATTCATGAACTGCTCAACAACCAAACTTTGGAGGCTGTATCCAGGCGACTTGAAAAGTCTAAAAGTACCGTGCACCAACATGCACAAGCTGGCCGTTGGAAAGAGATTGAAAATATCATGACCCATTATCAAAAGATACTATTGCTGCTTAAAAACCAGGCTTATCCTGTTTGAAGATCGGCTATACGTGCACTTATTTCAACGAATAGTTAAACTCCTTTTTATACTTCCAAGGATCCTGGCTGAATGTTCAACTGTTTTAATGAACTTGATGATTCTTTCAAAAATCATTTTCCCCCGCCGGCCGATGCCTTTTGCCATTTTGTCGACTTTATAGCCTTTTCGCATTGTTGTGGCTGTAGGTTTACATCAGCAATCAAATGATGCAATTGGAAACCTTATTTCAAACAATTAAACAGCACAAAAATGAAAGCAGCATTAGTTATCCTGGCTACCGTTACGCTGGGAACATCGGCCCTTGAAGCACAGGATGTAGCCATGAACAAAAAATCAGAAAAGCAAAAGTCCGCGATACACCAGATGAAAAAACTGAAGAAACTGGAAGGATCTGTGGTGTCCGACAAATCCAAAGAGGCATTTGCGCAGGACTTTCCCGGATCGACTGCCAGTTCATGGGCCAGGGGACTGAACTTTGATGAGGTGGTGTTTATGAAGGATGGTCAACGCACGACGGCCTATTACGATGAGAACGCTCAACTGGTAGGAACAACAGCCCCCAGAAACTTCAGTGATCTGCCGAAAAAGGGCCAGGATTACATCAATAAACACTACCCCGGATATGAAAAGGTGGCGGTGATCCTCTTTGACGACAACGAAATGAATGAAACAGACATGGTTCTTTATAACCAGCAGTTTGCAGATGAAGACAATTATTTTGTGGAATTGAAAAAAGATAACAAGACAATAGTGGTGCAATGTACTATGGGCGGTATGGTGTCTTATTTCAGCAGGATATAGCAGTTTGCCTGCAGGGCCTCTTCCCAAAGAGGCCTTCCTGATTCTTTCAGGTTGATTTATTCATTCATTCAATCATTCAATTCCAGGAGTATGACCAGTCAAAAATACTGCTTACCGTTAGTTGCCTGTTTCATGATTATACATGTTCACGCACAACAGAACTTTTCTCTGGGTGTGAAAGGTGGAATAAATATCCCTAACCTGACCGCTTCCGGCAGCAGCCCGGTCAGCAATGGATATAAGTCCCGGCTGGATGGAGACGCGGCCATATTTGTCGAATGGCCTGTTGAGAATAATTTTTCCTTACAGGCCCAGTTGGAGTATTCTGCTCAGGGAGGCAAGAAGAACGGCTCGCAGGCATTTGCGGTTCCGGCGACCTATCAAAGTATGTTTCCTGCCGGCCAGGCGCCCGATTACCTGTATGCCAATTATAAAAGTGAAGCAAAGCTGAATTACCTGATGCTCCCGGTACAGGCAAAATTTTATTTCCCCGTAGCCAGGCATTGGCGTGCTTACCTGGCAGGAGGCCCCTTTGTAAGTTACCTGTTAAATGCGCATAATCTTACCAGTGGCAGCAGTATCATTTACCTGGATGCTGCGCAGTCGCAACCACTCGTCAATGAATCGCAGCATTTCGACAATAAAGAGAACATCCGTAACGATCTTCATCAGGTGAATGCCGGCTTTGCAGGCAATATTGGACTGATGTACAGAACCGGACGAAATGGGCTCTTTGCAGAAGCCGGGGGCAACTATGGATTCTTCGATATTCAGAAAAACGGCGGTGATGGAAGGAATAAGACTGGTGCAGCCCTCTTCAGTATAGGTTACCAGTACCGGCTTTAACAAAAGGGTAAGCGCCTTGTCTATCGTTTTGAGTCACCTGAAATCATTAACTTTCCTTTCGTTAACCCAATTGGTTATTTAACCAGCCGACAGCTTTACATGACGAACCCATCAATCGACTCCTTTTGGTCATTGGATACTGAGGGGGCCATTCAAATGATTCAGTCAGCTCCCAACGGGCTTTCTGCAGAAGATGCGGGCAGGCGGTTAAAGGAAAACGGCCCCAATTCAATCAAGACAGGCTCCCGTCATTCGACGATAGTACTTTTTCTTTCACAGTTTAAAAGCCCGATCACCATTTTATTGATCGTAGCGGCCATTCTTTCCATGACTTTGGGAGATGTGACCGATGCCGTCATTATACTGGTGATTATCTTATTGAGCAGCATCCTTGGATTCTGGCAGGAGCGGGGCGCTGCCAATGCAGTGGATGAGTTGCTGAAACTGGTTCAAATAAAATGTGTCATTATTCGTGGAGGAACACCGGTTGACCTTCCCGTAGAGCAGGTGGTGCCAGGTGATGTAGTGATGCTGAATGCCGGAGATATTATTCCCGCGGATGGACTGGTGATGGAATCAAAAGATCTTTTTATTGATGAGGCAGCTTTCACCGGTGAAACTTTCCCGGTGGAGAAAATTCCGGGGAAAGCGGCTGTGGACGCGCCGCTTGCCAAACGGGCCAATTCGGTGTTTATGGGTTCACATGTTATCAGTGGCAAGGGAAAGATACTGGTCATTAAAACCGGTCACGATACGGAATTCGGAAAGATATCCACGCGGCTGGTGAAAAGAACGCCGGAAACTGAGTTCGAAAGGGGAATCAGGCGCTTTGGGTATATGCTGATGGAGATTACCCTTGTTTTGATAATTGTAATTTTCGCGATCAATGTGCTGCTTCACAAGCCTGCTCTCGATTCCATACTCTTTTCACTGGCACTCGCTGTTGGGTTAACTCCTCAACTCTTACCTGCAATCATCAGTATCAACCTGTCGGCAGGCGCCAGGGAGATGGCCAAAAAGAAAGTGATCGTAAAGAGATTGTCTGCGATTGAGAATTTCGGCAGTATGAATATTCTGTGTTCAGATAAAACCGGAACACTCACAGAGGGAAAGGTGGTGATGAAAGATGCGCTCGATATTGAGGAGAAGCCGTCTTCCCGGCTTCTTCGTTTTGGCTGGATTAATGCCAGCATGCAACAGGGTTTTAACAATCCGATCGACGAAGCCATTAGACAGACTTACGATGGGAAAGCAGAAAGGCTACAGCTACTCTCGGAAGTTCCCTATGATTTCATCCGGAAGCGTCTGAGTATCCAGGTGAAAAATGACAAGGAAAACTGGATTATCACCAAAGGCGCCTTTCAGAACATAATAGATGTGTGTGACCGGGTGGAAGCTCCCGATGGTACCGTGAAACCCATCGCAGATGAAAAAGCGCGATTGAATGATACTTTTGAAAACTTAAGCAGGGAAGGATACCGGGTGCTCGGCATTTCATACCTGCCGGGGGAGGCATACAACGAATTTGGACGGGATGATGAACGCAACATGATATTCCTTGGGTTTCTTACTTTTTTTGATCCTCCCAAAAAAGATGTTCAGGAAACGATCAAAGGATTACGTGCGGCCGGTGTGAGGTTGAAGCTGATTACAGGCGACAATGCATTTGTGGCAAAAAGTATTGCCGGGAAGGTAGGATTCGAAAACCCCATGGTGCTTACCGGCCCACAGTTGAGGCAAATGAGTGAAGGCGCATATCTCAACCAGGTACAACAGGCAGATATTTTCGCTGAAATTGAACCCAATCAAAAGGAGAAAATCATTCTGATGCTGAAAAGAGCTGGGAATGTGGTGGGGTTTATGGGCGACGGAATCAATGATGCCCCTGCACTACATGCGGCCGATGTGGGCATTTCCGTAGATACCGCCGTGGATGTTGCCAAGGAGGCCGCAGATATTGTATTGCTGCAACAAAGCCTGGATGTACTGGTAACGGGTATGATCGCTGGCCGGAAGACATTCACCAACACCATGAAATATATTTTCATGGCCACCAGCGCCAACTTTGGAAATATGTTCAGCATGGCCGGTGCGTCGTTGTTTTTGCCTTTTCTACCCTTACTACCCAAGCAAATATTATTAACCAATCTTCTGACAGATATACCTGAAATGACAATCGCTACCGATCGGGTAGATAGTGACGCTGTTACCAGGCCGCATCGCTGGGACATTCGCTTTATCAGGCGATTTATGATCGTGTTCGGATTGATCAGTTCCATTTTTGACTACCTCACCTTTGGCGTTCTCCTGTATTTTATGAAGTTTAGTGAATCCGTGTTTCAAACAGGCTGGTTTACGGAGTCTGTGATTTCGGCCACACTGATTGTGCTGGTGATCAGAACCCGATTACCATTCTTCAAGAGCCTGCCAGGCAGATACCTGGCGATCGCCACCTTTGTGGTAGTTGGCCTGGTGTTATTAATTCCTTATTTACCTTTTGCGCATTTGTTAGGGTTCGCACCCTTGCCGCTCGCATTTTATGGCTGGATGACCGGTATTATCGTGCTGTACATTTTTACTGCGGAAATAGCCAAGCATCTTTTTTTTAAGCGGGAAGGATTGCGCTGATTCCTCTCGTTTTTTTTCTTTTCATCTTCAAGAAATTTCACTTTTCTGCTGCGTCCTAACCCCATTTTCTTCTTTTCCTCTTCAGGTACTTTTACTTTATCAAGCTTGATGTAGTTAATCTGTATTAAATAATATCTAATTAGTAAATCATGATCCTGAAGAAATGGATAGTGGCAATGCTGCCATTGGGAATTGTTTTGTCTTGTACGAGAAATGAAATGGAAAAGCTGCCGATACCTGCTGAGGCAAAGCTGGAAACAGACACGGTATTTCGGGCGCTGGTAAAAGATCATCTGGACCATTATGCATCGATAAGGGATATTGCCGGGATTCAGACGGTAGCCAAAGATGGTGTTATCACGGAAGAAGAGTTTCGTGAATACTGGAGATATTTTGGCATGACCGGACCCGTAGAAATGCAACAATACTATGAAAGGATGCGATCCCGGGTGGCCGATCTCGACAAACGTTTTCATTTTTCAAAAATGTCTGCAGATGAAAAAAATGCAGTGGTATTGAATCGTATCAAGGAATCCTGGGGATTGCCTGATGACACTGCCAGCAATGCAAGACTGGTTTTGGACGATAACTGTGAACGGATTCGTCTGAACTGTTTGGCCCAGGTAATGTCTCAAACGATGTTAATGCATATCAATTGTGCCACCATGGACGTAACCGTTCTATTGGGTATTGCCTGTCATGCAGCTGTTACAATTTATCAGATCGCAGCCAGTAGCACCTGTAATATGGACTATCAGAAGTGTAAGGGCCGGAATACCCCGGAAGAGTAGTCCAGGCAGATCGTTGATGGTAGGTGATGACAAATGATATTGTCAGGCTGGCAGAGCGATCATCGATTCAAAAACCAAATACGTATGATTAAAAATTTCAAATGGCTTTCGCCGGGAGCAGTACCATTGATGTTAACCGTACTGTTGATCATCTGTAAAAAGATGTTTTGGTCCGGTGGTTTAATGAAGTGGATGTATTTATTGTTCTTTGGACTAATACTCGGCTGGAGTATCTTATCCCTCCTTTGGCAGATCAGGACAGAAAATACCATGTTTCGGCGGTTTGTTCAATTGATGATCTTTTTATTGTTGAGTGTGGGGTTGTCGGTTGTGTATTACTGGATGATGAAAGAGGGGTAGCCTGGAACGCGACAAATAAAAAATAGGAGTGTATAGTTTCTCAGGCGAATCATTCCGCCGGAAGGTAGAGGTTCGCCTGAGATTGTTTATTGTTTTCGGTTTGCAGTTACCCTCACCCCCGACCCCTCTCCCCAGGCGAGTGGAGTTAAAATAAGTGCGGGAGTGAGAGTAACTGCAAACTGCAAACAGTAAACAGCAAACTTTCATCCCATTGGCTCATTGACCAATTGAAGTATTGGCAATTCGCAGTTGAATTCTTTTTGAATTTTAACTTTCAAATTTTGACTTTGTGGCCTTCGCGGTACCCGGCGTCCTGCGCGTTCCCCGGCTCGGGGAGCGAGAAGAATAGGCATGCTTGAATAGTTGCCGCTCGCCGAGACGATTGTATCCGCCGAAGGCAATCGGATAAGACTCGTCTATGGAAGGGAAACGGAAACGGAAACGGAAACAGAAAGAGAAAGGTGAACAAATGAATGATACTGGTGAGATTTTTGACTTTTGAATTTTGACTTTTAAATTTTGACTTTGTGGCCTTCGCGGTACCTGGCGTCCTTAGCGTTCTCTGGCTCAGGGAGCGAGGTGAATAGGCATGCTTGAATAATTGCCGCTCGCCGAGACGATTGTATCCGCCGAATGCAATCGGATAAGACTCGTCTGCGGAAGGGAAACGGAAACAGAAAGAGAAAGAGAAAGGTGAACAAATGAATGATATTAGTGAGACTTTTGACTTTTAAATTTTGACTTTTGAATTCGTCATCCGTCATCCGTCATCCGTAATCCGTCATCACCCATTGGCTCATTCACTAATTGACAAATTGGCAAATTGCTCTTCAGTATTTCCATCTGACAAACGCTTCCATAGCGGCATATTGAGTAAGGCCCAGGCGGCCATACAGATCGGCCGTATTGGCGTTTCTTTCTTCTGCTCTTTGCCAGAATTCGCGTGTGTCGCTACCCTGGAATGGAACCATGTCTTTTTGAGATTGATGAATGAAGATGCCGAAACGTTTTTTCAACACCTGGTCGGGGCTCATGGGGATGGCCATTTCGATTTCGCTGATATCCCATTCCTGCCAGGCTCCTTTATAGAGCCAAAGCCAGCAGTCGTTGATCCATTCATCACCAGCTGCTTTGATACGGCGGAGTGATTCGAGCACTACATTGAAACATACGATGTGAGTGCCATGAGGATCTGCAAAATCACCGGCACAGAATACCTGCTGTGGTTTCACTTTTCTGAGAAGTTCCATCGTGATGATGACGTCTTCTTCGCCCATCGGCTTTTTCTCAATGGTGCCGGTTTCGTAGAAGGGAAGATTCTGGAAATGAATATTGGAATCCGGAATACCAACATAACGGCAGGTAGCCCTTGCTTCACAACGTCTGATCAGCCCTTTGACTGATCTGATCTCTTTGGTGTCGATCTGGTTGGATTTTTTCTGTTTAAGGTACTTCCTGGCTTCTTCCAGGATCTCTTTTGATTTGTCGTTGCTGATATTAAACATCTCTTCGAATCCAACGGCAAAATCCATGAACCTGGTAACAAATTCATCAGTTACGGCGATGTTCCCGCTTGTCTGGTAGGCAACATGAACATCATGTCCCTGATCGTGTAATCGCTGAAAAGTTCCGCCCATGGAGATGATATCATCATCAGGGTGCGGAGAAAATATGATGCAACGTTTGGGATAGGGTTTACTACGTTCCGGATGGTTAGGCAAACTGGCATTCGGTTTACCACCGGGCCATCCTGTGATGCTGTCGCGCATCAGGTAGTATACCTGCAGGTTGATTTCGTAAGCATCTCCTTTTTCAACCAGCAGATCACTGAGGCCGTTATCACGGTAATCGTTATTGGTAAGGCTCAGAATGGGTTTATCCAGTTTCAGCGCTGTATGAACAACCGCTTTCCTGATCATTTGCGGTGTCCATTCGCATTCACCGGTAAGCCAGGGAGATTTAAATCGGGTCAGTTCACTGGAAGCCATTTCGTCCAGGACAAACAAGGTGTCGTTGTGCTGTTGCAGGAGGGAGGCTGGAATTTGTTCGGTCACATTTCCTTCCACTGATTTCTGAATAACAGGAGCCTTGCCTTGTCCCCAACCCATCAGAATGATTTTCTTGGCCTGCAAAATGGTATGTATTCCCATTGTTATAGCCAGACGGGGAACCTGCGAAATATTTGCGAATTCATATGAGTTGGCGAGGCGGGTTGTATTGTCAAGAGTAACCAACCTGGTACGAGAATGTATACTCGAGCCCGGTTCATTAAATCCGATATGACCATTGTTTCCAATACCGAGCACCTGGAGGTCTATGCCGCCCGCTTCTTCGATCATTTTCTCATAAGCCTGGCAGGAGGCTTTCACGTCTTCTTTGGCGGTTTCACCATTGGGTATATGAATATTTGATGGATCAATGTCAACATGATCAAACAACTGCACTTTCATGAAGCGATTGTAGCTTTGAAAAGCATCTTTATCGATCGGGTAGTATTCGTCGAGGTTGAACGTGACCACATTCCTGAAACTGAGGCCTTCCTCCCGATGCAGACGAATGAGTTCGGCATACAGGGTTTTGGGAGAAGAACCGGTTGCCAGCCCAAGAACACATTTCTCGTTTCTTGACTGCTTGTCTCTGATAAGACGGGCAATTTCCTGCGCGATAAAGCGGGAACCTTCTTTAAGTGTCGGATAAATTTTTACAGGGATGCGTTCAAATGAATCGGTCAGGTCAATGTTAAAGGTTGGTTTCGACATAATGGGAACTTTATTGATCTATCGTGAAACACCAGGCATAAGATCCTGGAAGAGTTTGCTGCAACTTGGGCGGAACCGTAATCTGCAGATCCTTTCCGCTCATCACCCACTTCAAATTCGACGAAGTCCCGAAGATAGAAACTTTTGCTCCTTTTGCAATTGAAAAATCTCTAATTATTACCGTATTGGGTAAAGTATTTTCATTTTCTCCTGCCAGGTAAAAGGCGTGAATCCGACCGGTCTTCCTGTTTTGTGTAAAATATACATTACCGGAAGAGTAGGGCGCAATCGGTTGCGAAGCATAGATGCCATCACCATTCACTTTCATCCAGCTTCCAATGGCTTTCAAACGTTCATAAGCCACAGGATCGAAATCACCATCCGGACCAGGACCAATATTCAGCAGAAAGTTTCCACCTCTTGATACAATCTTTACCAGTAATTGAACCAGTTGCCGGGCAGACTTATACTGATCATTTGGTACATAGCTCCAGGAATTTCCCATTGTCATACAAGTCTCCCAGGGATAATGCAAGGGCGTAGCCGGGACTTCCTGTTCGGGTGTGGTGTAGTTTTCAAATTCTCCGGTAACAGTACGATCCACTACTATCAAACCGGGTTGATGGGAGCGCGCCATGCCGGCTATCTTTTTCATATCAATGTCCTGATCGTCTTTTATTCCCCGTTGCCATTCTACAGCGGTGTCCACAGTAGACAGTGGTCTCACCCAACCTCCATCCAGCCAAAGAATATCCATCTTGCCATAGCCGGTCATTAGTTCTTCAATTTGATTGTAGGTGAAGTCTTTGAACGCCTTCCAGCGATCGGGATGCTTTTTAGGATCATAATTGACGTTTCTGTCTTTTGGGGGAAAATAAGGCCACCAGTAATTTTCATTGTGCCAGTCGGGTTTGCTGAAATAAGCGCCGGTCATAAATCCTTCGCTTCTGAAACTATTGAATATTTCGAGAGCAACATTACGTTTACTATTAGACGAAAAAGGTGTTTTGGCGTCCGTGATCCGGTAGTCGGTCTGGCGGGTATCGAACATGCAAAATCCATCGTGATGCTTGGTGGTAAATACCACGTATTTCATGCCGGCTTCTTTGGCTGCCAGTGCCCATTTATGCGGGTCGAATTTTACCGGATTGAAAGTGGTTTGGAGGTTTTCATAGGCTTTCTTATAGTCAAAATAGTTTTGGGCATAAGGGCCTCTTCTCACTGTCCATCCTTCATCTTCCGGACATAAGCTCCAACTTTCTACGATACCCCATTGGCTGTATGTGCCCCAATGCATGAATAAACCAAACTTGAGGTCTTTCCACTGATCCAGCTTTTTCAGCACTTCCGGGTCTGTTGGCGCCACATATTTATGCTGGCCAAAGCTGACAACGGTTACTAACAACAAAAAGAACAATAGTAATGATCTCATAACGAATTTGATTTTTGGCAGAAAGATTCTGTATAGGGTTTCCTTCAGATGTCTTTGTTGGATTAATTGATGAACGCCATCCGATACCTGGCACGGTTTATTTCAGCACTGGCAGAACGATCTGACTGGGATATGATGGGTCGTGATAAATTTTTATAGTGGAAGTCTGAAAATCCGATTCTTCCGCCAACGGAATTCTCATGAATTTTTGCGGGTTTCTGTCGACAAGCGGAAACCAACTGCTTTGTACCTGCACCATAATGCGATGTCCCTTTTGAAAAACATGAACGGCATCATTCAAATTGAATGAAACCTGTTCAATTTTATTGGGGACAAATGCAGAGGGATTGGTATAACTGTTTCTGAATTTACCCCGGAAGACTTCTGCTCTCACCAGTCTTTGCATGCCGGCCAGCTGGTAGTTTTTGGGATTGGGCGAAGGGTTCGGAGTATCCTCGGGTAAAACGTCAATCAGCTTTACTACAAAATCGGCATCGGTACCAGTCATGGAAACAAACAGGCGGGCCTGTATCGGACCGGCAATGCGGATATCTTCGGTGAGCGGTTCAGTCACAAAGGTTATCACATCGGGGCGCTTTGAAGCAAAGCGCTGATCTTCTCCCAGGTACTCATTGTTTCTTCCGCCCATTACTTTTTCTGTATAAGGAACAGGATTCGCCGGATCGCTTGTATAAGAAGTAAATGAGCCAGCGATGGTGTTTTTCACTGTTTTCAGTGTTTTATCCGGGCCAAAATAAAACGAAGTGTTTTGTGCAGACGCGGGGGGCCATACCGGGAATTTCTTCCACTGGTTACTGCCTGTTTCAAATGCGGTTACTTCCGCCGCATCGAAGGAACCCTTGCCTTTCAGGTAATAATTGAAGAATGGAGTTTCCAGTTGCTGATGGTAATAGTCATTCAGATTGGCGCCAAATTCATGGCTGGCATACGCAGTCCATTTGCTGGCGGCCCAGGCGCCATGTGTCCAGGGACCCATTACCAGATGGTTTACGTTTCGACTGTTTTTTTCAATGGTAGCATAAGTTTGCAGGGCGCCAAACATATCTTCGGCATCAAACCATCCACCCACTACCAGTACAGCGGGTTTGATGTTTTTCAAATGTGTTCTGATATTTCTCGATTGCCAGAACTGGTTATAAGTATCGTTCTCCAGCACTTGTGAATAGATCATTCCCTTGTTATCGTAATAATGGGGCCCATTGGATTTTTTCAATGTTCCTACCTGTAAAAAATAGGAGTAGGCATCATTGGTGGAAAAAGAGAATATGGGTTTATAATTGGTGCTATCCGCTGATCTCTCGCCCTCGAAGTAATTGTAGAAGCCAAAATTATCAAGCAGGAAAAAGGCGCCGTTGTGATTGCAATCATCACCAATGAATTCATCTGTAACAGGAGCCTGTGGCGAAACAGCTTTGATCGCCGGATGTGCTCCTGGCAGAGCAGCGCTGGCAAAAAAGCCGGGATAAGATATGCCCCAAAGACCCACCTTTCCGTTGTTACGGGTGTTTTTCAACAGCCATTCGATGGCATCGTAGGTGTCTGAGCTTTCATCCACATCTTTATTAGTCTTTTTGATAGCTTTTGCAGGAGTAACTTCCTGGAATTGGCCTTCACTTTTATATCTCCCTCTTACATCCTGGTAAACAAAAATATATTTCTCTTTAGCGAGATCCATATTCGGGCCGAGGCTGTTTTTGTATTTTTCACCATATGGTGCGCAGGAATAGGGCGTGCGTTGCATCAGAATGGGATACCCGGTCGAACTGTCCGTCGGTAGGTAGATCGCGGTATAAAGTCGAATACCATCCCTCATGGGGATATAAACCTCTTTCTTGATATAATGATCTTTTATAGAAAATGGCTTGTCTGTGCCCTGGGCCCAGGTTAACAGGGAAAAGAAGCTGGCAGCTCCAAGAACTGCCAGCTTTCGAAAAATATACTTCATGTTTGCGAAGATTAAATTCTTTGTTCGAAACTATTTTAGAACCGGTAAAAGGATGGAACTGGATTTGACGGCATCATGAAAAATTCGAATAGTCGACTTTTTGAAATCGGAAGGCTGTGCTTCATAAATATTGACAAAAGTTTGTGGATTCCTATCCGCCAGCGGAAACCAGGTGCTTTGTATTTGTATCATCAGCCGATGTCCTTTCTTGAAGGTATGTGCCACATCCGGTAGTTCGAATTTAACTTCTTCAATGGCATTGGGTTTAAATGGTTCGGGTTTTTCAAAGCTTTTCCTGAATTTTCCTCTCATGATTTCACCCCTGACCAGCATCTGGTAAGCGCTCATGGGATAGTTGGAAGGATTACCCGGATAACTGAAATCATCTGGAAAAACATCAATCACTTTTACTACAAAATCCGCATCGGTTGTACTGATGCTTGTAAGCAAATCTGCCACGACCGTACCGGCCAGGGTGAGGTCTTCGGTTAATACATCGGTTTGATAGCTGAGAACATCGGGTCTGCGGGAAGCAAAGCGCTGGTCGTCGGTCATGTAGGCAATTGTCCGATCGAGGTGTACGTCTTCCGTGTAGGGAACCGGTTTGGAAGGATCACTGATGTATTCGTCGAAGCTGTTTTTGCCGACCGGTTTATCCCAAGTCAATTTCCCATTTTCTCCAAGATAAATAGCTCTTGGCGTTGATTCGGCAGGCGGCCATTGATTGAATTCTCTCCACTCATTGGCACCGCTGAAAAAGATGGTGGCTTCCGCCTGTTTTGAAATATCTCCCTTGCCCTTGAGGTGATAATTGAAATACGGTATTTCGATATGGTTCTGGTACCATTCGGAAGTATTGGATCCGAATCTCACATTCCCGAGCTGGCTGCCATCGCGAGAAGACCATTGACCATGATACCAGGGGCCCATTACCAGTTTATTATCGTTATGTGCTTTCTTTTCGATTGCACCATATAATCTCCAGGCGCCAAAACAATCTTCGGCATCGAACAAACCGCCGACAACCATGGTAGGAATGTTGTTGCTGATGTTTTGCACAAAGTTTCTGGTATTGCGGGCTTTCCACCACTCGTCCAGGTTGGGATGTGCATAGAGATCCTTCCAGAATTTGATGCTGTCGCCGATCAGTTTGGCCAGGTTGGGTAAGGTACCGGCATCGAGATAGAATTTATAGTTGTCGTGAACCGGAAACTGATAGCCAGGTTGACCAACAGTAGTTGGTTTGGGGCGCGGTTTTCCGAATCCGGAATAAAAGGCAAATCCATCCATCGGGAAGAATACACCGTTGTGATGAAAATCATCTCCCTGGAACCAATCGGTCACAGGCGCCTGGGGGCTTACTGCTTTCAGCGCCGGGTGATTGCTAAGAGCAGCCATGGTTGAATAAAATCCCGGATAGGAAATTCCCATTACGCCGACACGTCCATTGTTATTGGGAAGGTTTTTTACAAGCCAGTCGATGGCATCGTAAGTGTCGCTGGCTTCGTCGGTTTCTGTTCCTGTTTTATTGGGGTTATAGGGACGTACATCCACAAACTCCCCTTCGCTCATCCACCTTCCCCGCACGTCCTGTATCACCAGGATGTAATTTTCACGCAGGTAATATCTATGATAAAAATACCAGAACGGGCGCCATTTATCTTCTCCGTAAGGAGCACAGGAATAGGGTGTTCGCGTCATGAGAATAGGATGTTTTTCCGTGGCATCCTTTGGCATATAAACAGCTGTAAAGAGTTTTATCCCGTCTCGCATAGGGATCATGTACTCTTTTTTGATGTAGTTGTCCCTGATCCAGGCTGAGTCCTGTGAAAACTGAGCCCTGGTTATAATCATCGCCATCAATGCGACCAATGAAAGCAACAGCTTTTTTCTCATGTGATTTAATTTTGGAGCTTTAAATTTACAGATTCTCAATACACACTCATTGCCGTTTTTTATGACCGATAACAAGTCAGTAATTGATAACTTCTACCAGGCCTTTCAAAAGTTGGATGCCGACGGCATGAAAGCCTGTTATAGCGATCATCCGCTTTTTAATGATCCGGTATTCGGTATGCTGGAAGGACAGGAAGTAGGCGCGATGTGGGAAATGTTATGCAGGAATGCCCGTGATTTCAAATTAGAGTATTCCAATATACAATTACTGGACGAAGAATATTGTACCTGTCACTGGACGGCCGAGTATACCTTCTCCAAAACGGGAAGAAAAGTGGTGAATCATATCAAAGCGCACATGAGAATTCAACAGGGCAGGATTACCGAACACACCGATCAGTTCAATTTCTGGAAGTGGAGCCGACAGGCATTGGGTATTAGCGGTTGGTTGCTGGGGTGGAGTCATTTCCTGCGAAATAAAGTTCACAAAACGGCCATTGCCGGACTTACCCGTTATATGCAGGGACAATAAAGAAATGGTTTCATACAAAAGCTGTCCTCCTTAGACCGTCATTTCCTTACCTTCATTAAAATAAACAGATCAGCATGTCATCGAGAAGAAAATTCTTACAGACTTCGGCATTCAGCTCCGTAGCCGTATTATTTGGAAAGAAAGTATGGGCGAACGAAGAACATTATCCAACAGTTACCGGTCAACCCGTTGTTATTTCAACCTGGGATGCAGGTATTGCGGCCAATAAAGGCGCCTGGGAAATTCTGGGGCAGGGAGGGAGAGCCCTGGATGCGGTGGAAGCAGGCGTGAAGGTGACTGAGGCCTCACAAAACTGTTGTGTAGGATTAGGAGCCAACCCGGACCGCGACGGATTTGTAACACTCGATGCCTGTATCATGGACGAATTCGCTAATTGTGGCAGTGTGGCTTTTCTCGAGCGAATTAAGCACCCTGTTTCTGTAGCCAGAAGAGTAATGGAAAAAACACCGCATGTGATGCTGGTCGGAAGCGGCGCGCAGCAATTTGCAGTAGCTGAAGGATTCCCGCTGGAAGAACAAAAACTCAGTCCCGATGCGGAAAGGGCGTATAAAGAATGGTTGAAGAAATCAGAATACAAACCCGTTATCAACATCGAAAATAAACAGAACGGTCACGGGCCTTTTGCTCCCCAATACCTCGACAATGGAGAGTTGAATCACGACACCATCGGCATGATAGCGATGGATGCAAAAGGTAACCTCAGCGGAAGCTGCACAACGAGTGGAATGGGTTTTAAAATGAGAGGAAGATTGGGAGATTCACCCATCATTGGGGCAGGACTGTTTGTTGACAATGAAGTGGGGGCTGCTACCGCCACCGGACAGGGAGAGGATGTTATTCGGATCGCGGGATCACATACCGTTGTGGAGTTGATGCGCCAGGGACTTAAACCGGAGCAGGCCTGTCGCAAGGCCGTTGAGCGCATCCTGCGAATCAAAGGCGAGAAAAGCAAACAGATACAAATAGGATTTATCGCCATCAATAAGAAAGGTGAGTTTGGTGGTTTCGCGTTGCAAAAGGGATTTTCCTTTGCAGTCAAAACCAATTCCATCGAGAAATTATATACTTCCAAATCATTGATCTGATCTTCTTATTTCCATTTCAACCTTGCACGAAATATTATGAAACTATCCCTGGAGGTTTGCTCCTTTAACATACAATCCTGCCTGATCGCCCAGCATGTAGGCGCTGTACGTGTAGAATTATGCGATAACCCGGTTGAAGGAGGTACAACACCTTCTTACGGCGTTATCCGTCAGGCAAGGGAGAAACTGCATATTCAGTTGTATCCAATCATTCGCCCCAGGTGCGGTAATTATTTCTATGATGAGGAAGAGTTCGACATCATGCTGAAAGATATTCAGCTTTGCAAGGAACTTGGCTGCGACGGGATATCAGTGGGAATTCAATTGAAGAACGGTCAGATTGATGTGGACCGGTTCAGGCGAATCGTCGACAAAGCTTACCCCTTGGGGGTTACGAGCAACCGGGTTTTTGACGCGGCTCCCGATCCTTTCGAAGCACTGGAACAGTTGATCGATTGTGGTTGTGAAAGAGTGCTCACCAGCGGACAGAAAAGTGCCGCACCCGAAGCCACTGAGCTATTGACAAAATTGGTGGAACAATCCAATGGAAGGATCATCATCATGCCCGGTGCCGGTGTTCGATCCTCCAATATTGAAAAACTTATCAATACCGGCGCAACCGAATTCCACACCTCAGCCCGAAAAATCATTCCGGATGAGGTTGAATTCAAGAATCCGGCAGTACTCGACATTGGTCAGGTAGTGATGGCAGACGAAGACGAACTTTCCCGGATCGTGTCCATTTTACAAACACGTTCTACGGCTGAGTAAAAATAATTCCGGTTAGTTATTGTCTTTTTTGCGGAACATTCTTTTGAAGAATCCCTGCTTCTTCTTTTTCTCATCGGGTTTTTCGGGTTCCTTGTTTTCTGCCTTTTTCTCTACCGCAGGAACCTGGTTCTTTTTGTCATTCGCTTCCTGCAGTACTTTTTGTTCTTCGAGAGATTGCCTGGAATCTACGGGGATATCCTGTGTATCTGGTTTACCCAGGTATTGATCGGCTTCTTCATTTGTACCTTCATCCTGCACATCCGGTGGAGTTGGATCAAACAGGGCCGGGTTGAAATTATTTCTAAGGTTTTCCGGTTGAGTGAACTTGACATTGCGATCAAATCCGAGTGTTTTATCGGCAAATACCTTCTGGAAAAAATATTCCCAGATGGGCAGCGCAGCCTTACCGCCATAACCCAGTCCGCTTTCCAGTTTGATAAAGCGGTCATCGCATCCCACCCAGACGCCGCCCAACAGTTGCGGAGTGAAACCCAGGAACCATCCGTCTGAGTTATCATTGGTCGTTCCGGTTTTACCGCCCATTTCAGCAATCCCCAGGCGACCCCTCAAACCTGCAGCAGTACCATAGTCAACCACTCCCTGCATCATTCGGCTCATGGTATAGGCTGTAGTCTGGCTGATCACTTCTTTTCTTTCTGTATTGTCGAACCGGGCCAGCACATTACCATTTTTATCTTCAATGCGGGTAATATAAATTGGCTTGGTGCTGAATCCTCCCGTTGGGAACATCGTATAACCCCACATCATTTCAAACAGGGAAAGATCGCAGGATCCAAGGCTGATGGAAGGGTAGGGTTCAACTTTGGTTGGTATATTGATCTGCTTTAAAAAGTCGGCAAATCGTTTAGGGGTCGTTTGTTTGATGAGGTAGGCTGCTACTTCATTAATTGACCAGGCCAGTGCATTGGCCATGGTTCTTGTTCCGGTTCGTCCTGTGTTCTTTGCCGGTACATAACCCGATCCCGGGAAATATTGCTGGGTTGCTTCGCACTCGGTTTCGGGAGTGAAACCATATTCTTCCATCGCCAATGCATAGAGGAAAGGTTTAATGGAAGAACCAACCTGCCTTTTTGTTTTCAGGTTAACGTGATCGTATTTATAGTTCCTGAAATCGATTCCGCCTACCCAGGCTTTCACCTGTCCCGTCATGGGGTCCATTACCATGAAAGCGGTTTGCAGCATTTCGCGGTGGTATTTTATGGAATCATATGGGGTCATGATGGTGTCTTTTTCTCGCTGGGGATTCCAGGCGAACACCTTCATTTTGGTTTTTACAAAAAATGTCTTTTTGATTTCCTCGTCATTCAATCCCTCTTCTTTCAGCCTGTCCCAGCGATCGCTGTTTTTCATGGCCGACAGCAGTACGTTTTCATGGCCTCTCCAAACTGCATCTGTTTTCAGACTGGCCTGTGCCGCCAACACTCTTTGCAATACCGGCATGTGTTTGGCTACGGCTTCTTCTGCATACAATTGCATGCGGGGACTTATTGAAGTGTAAACCTTCAGACCGTCAGAATAGAGATCATAATTTTCACCATCGGATTTCTTGTTCTCCTTGCACCATTTTTTCAGTTCCTCCCGGATAACGTCGAGGAAGTAAGGCGCAATTCCATTGTTTTCATCCACCTTCTTGAAGTTAAGCTGGATAGGACTGGCTTTTGCCGCATTACCTTCCGCTTCCGAGATAAATCCATTCGTCACCATCCGACTAATCACCAGGTTGCGGCGATCGACTGCTGCCTTTGGATATTTTCGAGGGTTGAAGATGGCAGGTCCATTAACCATTCCCACCAGTACGGCTGCTTCCTGCAAATTCAGGCGATCCGGTTCCTTTTGAAAGAAGGTTCGGGCGGCATTGCGAATTCCGTATACGTTCTCACTAAATGAAACCGTATTCAGGTAAAGTGCAATGATTTCCTGTTTGGTGAAATTTCTTTCCAATTTTACCGCGATAATCCACTCTTTGAGTTTTTGAATAGATCGCGCGATTTTATTGCTGGCCCTTTCATCAAACATGTTCAACGCCAACTGCTGGGTAATGGTACTGCCACCACCTTTCTGGCCCAGGAATACAACGGCACGAACCACGCCCTTCGCATCAATCCCCGAGTGATCATAGAATCGTTCGTCTTCTGTAGCAATCAGGGCATCTATCACATATTTGGAAATATCCTTATAACTTACATTACTCCGGTTACCCCGTTCCTTATAGTATTTACCCATCGGCGTTCCGTCGTCACCCAATACCTCCGTGGCCAAAGTGATAGATGGGTTTTCCAGTTCAGCCAAGGATGGCATTTTACCAAAAACACCAAAATTGATCAAAACCAGTAACAGGATAAAGGCGGCGAAACCACCGAAAAAAATTCTCCAGAAAATGCGGACGGAACGTGACATAATATTGGAATTGTTGGCTGGCGAAAGATAAGACAAAAATCATGCTTAAAACAGCCGCTAACAGGATGCCTGGCGGTTTTAGGGAACCATTTAATTTTTTGTTGGGAAAGATTTGTATTGGGCGTGGGTGACCTCAGAATTTTCCGGGGAAATAACCTGCCAGGAACTTGCGGTATTCGGCGATATCCTTGCTCGATTTGAGTATTTCGAGGTTTGGCCCTGAGATCACGCCAAACGAGTATTTTTCAACCGGTAACCAGGGAATAATCTCGGTAGAAGCGATCTTTTTGATTTTTTCTACATAAGCCAGTGCCGCCTCGGCATTTTCAAAGCCTGCCATCAGCACAATGCGGTTATTCTCATCGATTATTTCGCTGCTGATATCTATTTGTTTGTTGTAGAAATTCTGTTTGTTATACCGGTTAAAAGCGTTTTTGGTTTCCGTTACGAATACACCATCCACTTTGTTAACCATAATCAGCACATAATGGGGGAGGGCAGGGTCGTGCGTAAAGGCTACTTTCAGCGGCACAATAGATTTGGCTTGCGCACTATCCTTCTTGTTTCCCGGGTTTGTAGCTGGTGGCACCGTTTTCACCTGTGCGGAGTCTGATGTTTTGTTGTCCCTGACCACCGGCTTGTCTGCCTGGGTGACCGGCTGTGTTCGTGTTGGCTTATCTTCTATGATCACCATTGAATCTTCGGATGGCCTTTCAATCTTCAAATTGGTAAGGTAATCTTCAATTTCTTTTCTTCTTCCCAACACGTTGATGATATTCTGCGCGCGTGTCGCCATCTGGCTTGACGGAAACACATTGATAATATCCTGCAGGGTGGATTTTGCCGAATCATCCTGGCGTTGGTGGATATAATAAATGGATTGGATGTATAACAACTGGGCTGTCCAATAATTGCGCGAGAACAAGCTATCCGCTTTCTTTTTTTCTACAAGGGCTTCCTCAAATTTTCCTTCGATGAAGAGCGTATAGATCTTGTCATAGGCCCGGTCCATCGCTTCTTTTTGTTTGTCGGCCTGGTCCGATTTGACAGGGTTGGAAATCATTTTTTCCTCTTCCGATCCTTTGTATCGCTGCTGTAATTCGGTTTTAATCAGGTTGGCTTTTCCGGTGTTTCCTGTTTTCAGGTAACAATAGTACAAATATCTGAGTGCTTCCGGTCGTCGGCTCGAATACTGGAATTTCTGCGCAAAAGCATCCAGTTCGTGTATGGCTGCAGGGTAGTCTTCCAAGCCTTCCATCAGCGCTTTTCCCAATTCAATTTGCGCGTTCTCCATGGAGTCGCTGGATTGTTGCTTTTTCTCGGGAGTGATGGGAAGCTTGTTCAAGAGCGCTTCAAAGCTGATGACCCCGTCATCCGGTTCGCTCTGGGCAGTTCTTCCTTTGTTATCGCCCGCGTTTGCTTTTTGTTGAACTGCTTTTTCAACAGCCGCTATTCTGCGCCAGTTGTCTACGTTTGGCCGGGTTCCCCATTTTCCCCTGAAATCGGTATAACCTTTTGACTTCAACGATGCATTATAGAAATACCAGTCTCCCTTAGAATTATCAAACAGGTCGGAGGGAGCCGTATTGGTTGGATTAACCGGGTTGTTGCCTGCAACGGGTTCTTCTTCTTTGAGACCCTGCTGCTTCCTTAACTTTTTAACCAGTTTCCTGATGAAAGCATCCCGCTCAGCTTCCGGCATGGCCGCTATTCTTTGAAGGCTGTCCTGCCGTTGTATCACGGAGGCGTACTCGAAAATTTTACCCAGTACTGCCTTTCGCTGATTGAAAGTATCAATATTGGGGACTACCTCTGTATTTTGTACGCTGTCGTAATAGTTTTTGGCATCAATATAGGCTGCTTCTTTATATGACAAATCGCCCAGGAGCAGGAATGATCGTGATTTCTGGTTTCGATCCGCACTTTTGTCGATGGCGGCTTTTGTTGATTTCAGCAACAGGGCCTTGGCTGCGGTAGTGTTATTTCTTTCGAGTTCAATTTGCGCCGCTGAATAATAGATAATATCCCTGTAATTGGTGTACCGATCTTTCCTGGCCATTTTCATCAGCTTATCCAGGTTTTCCTGGATGGCTTTTTCATCTCCGCGATTTTGCCTGATGGAATTTAAACGACCATAGACTTCCAGTACCGGATTTAATGTATGCTGCACACTCCGCTCGTAAAATTCCTGTGCTTTGGCTGGCTGACGGCTTACTTCGTACAATTGTCCGATCAGGTATTCCCACCGGGCTTTTTCTTCCCTGCCATCGGCAGAAGGCAGTGCTTTTTCCAGGTAGAATGCAGCGGAATCAAATATCTGCTGTTCGTAAAACCACAATGCCTGCATTTCGCTTAACTCGCTTTGCAGGCGTTCGGGAAATTTGGGATCGTGTTTGAGGGTTTCAATCATACCGGCTGCTTCCGGGTATTCACCGGTGGCGATATAAGTGCGGATCAGCCAGATGAATGATTCGTTTCTGCTGGGAGGTTCGGTAAATACTTTCTTGACGAAATTTCTCTTTTCCGGAGTCGAGATGGAAAAGGCATTTCCGCCTTCTGTGGAATTGCTTCCAATGGGAATGTCATAACCATCCGATTCTTTGGGCGAAAATGCGTAGTTGATATACTGGAAAGTCAGGTAGGCGGTATCGAAAACCTGTCGCATGTAATAGGCTTTTCCCATTAGCATGTAGAGATTATCAACCCAGTCGTTTCTCAAATCGTGCAGGAGAATTCCGGCATTCGCTTTCCAGATCACAGAGTCCAGTTCAATGCTGTCGCGGGTGGTGTTTTCCAGTGAATAGTTGTAAAAAGAAAGCAGTTGGTTATAGTCGTCGCGATGTGCCATCCGCGCTCTTTCAATGATCTCATTGAGTTTTTCCCGTGCATTGAACTCCCAGTTGAAATGGGTATAAGTGTTTTGGATGATGCGACGGGGGAAAGTGAATTTTTTATCGGCATTGCGTTCGGAACCCAGTTTTTTATTCTCCAGTTTTTGGGGTTTTTTGATCTCAAAAGACAAGGCGGGTATAGACTGAGCCGAACCCTGGTTCAGCCAACCAAAGAAGAAGAGAGAGAAAAGTAAAAAAATCCGGGTCAAAACCTTTAAATATTTGCGGCGCAAACTAATTTCTTATTAACTGGTTTTCAAGAAAATTATTATAAAGTTAGCTCAAATTTTTTGCGCTTATTTAGCCTTTGAATGGCCTTAATTTGGCTACCTTTATTTCAAATCAAAATCCATATGCCCGGTCTGGATGCACATTCAACCTTTAAACGCCTGCGAAACCGCTACCGCCTGGTAGTTATGAACGATGATACTTACGAGGAGGTTGTGACGTTTAAGTTATCCAGACTGAGCGTTTATATCACTCTTAGCACCATTTTTGTATTGCTAACTGGTCTCACGGTGGCGTTAATCGTATTTACCCCCCTGAGGCTGTATATTCCCGGATATGGCGATGTAAATGCTACCAAGGAGCTCAGGGAGTTGAAAATGAGGACTGATTCACTGGAAATGGCTATGAAACGAAAGGATAATTTCCTGGAGAGTATGAAAGGGGCGTTGCAGGGGGATGGAACTATCAAGCTGGATACCACCACCCTTGATATTCCGGTGCCGGAAAAGATCGACGACTAAAAAACCAAATACTATGTTCAACCAGAAATCCAAATCCGACGGGTCCGCAGAAACACCCGTAGCCGGGGGCGCCAGCCTTATTGCATCCGGTACAACCCTCAAGGGCGATATTACCAGCAATGGAGATATTCGCATCGATGGCACACTTCACGGAAATATTTACTGTACAGCCAAAGTAGTAATCGGAGCCAACGGATCGGTAGAAGGAGATATTACCGGTCAGCAAGCCGATATTATGGGAAAGGTAAAAGGTACCATCCAGGTTAAAGACCTGCTGCAATTGAAAGGAAACAGTCATGTGTCGGGAAATATCCATGCGGCTAAATTGCAGATCGAGCCGACTTCGAATTTCAACGGTCAGTGTCATATGACCGGTAATGCTACCGCACAGACAGGAAATTCCAAAACGCTATCTGAAAAAAAGCTGGATAACTCTGTTGCCGCCTGATCGGCTGGCCTCGGGTCTTTTGCAGAATGACATTATCTTTGTGCCCTTATGGGTGCCAGCCCCCTCATGTGTAAAAGGTTGGTATCTCAAAGAGCCAATCGTATATGAACAATTCCACCACCCCCTCAGCCGGATCGGGTTTTCTAAAGTCATCCAGACCCATCCTGCTTCTTTTTCTGTTTTTAAGTGCAGGTCTGTCGGCGTCCAGGAACCTGCAGGCTAAATGGAATATCGACTATGGCGTTGTGATATGGGGAAACATCATTCTGGTGGTGGCTACCATGGCTTCCTTTTACTTTTATTATCGATCGCTTCGCAGCCAACAGGGATTTGGTTTCCTTAACCAGATTTATATGGGCATTTTCGTTAAAATGATGGTTTGTCTGCTGGCAGCCTTCCTTTATATCTACCTCGCCGGAAAATCTGCCAACAAACCTGCTGTCATCGTATGCCTGGCCCTTTACCTGGTTTATACGGTGGTTGAAATGTCTCTGCTCACCAAAATCAGCAAGTCCAAGAAGAATGTCTAGGAAAGAGGCCCCCCTGGAATTTCTCAGAAGATATATTCCCGCGGAGGCGGTTCCCAAGGTATTACAATACCTCCATCACTACCAGGTTCACCTGACCATTACCCGTGAACGAAAAACGATTCTCGGCGACTACCGCCATGCTACCCGCCAGCATGCGCATCGGATCAGCGTTAACAGCACCCTGAATAAATTCGCTTTCCTCATTACACTCATCCATGAACTCGCTCACCTGGTTACTTATATGGAATACGGTAACCGCGTGATGGCACATGGAAGAGAATGGAAAACTTTCTATTCACTGCTGCTGAAAGACTTTCTCGAAATGCGAATCTTTCCGGAAGACGTAGAGAACAGGCTTCGGTTTTCAATTAACGATTTGCCGGCCAGCAGTTGTTCGGATGAAGAGCTGATGAGGCTGCTGAGGAAATACGATAAGGAAGAAACCGGCTTAGTGATGGTAGAGCAAATAGAAGAGGGGCGCCTGTTCGACATAGGAGAGGGGCGACTATTTAAAAAAGGAAAAAAGCTGCGTAAAAGGTACCAGTGCCTGGAAATCCACACCGGCCGGCTCTACCTGTTCAGCGGTATTTACGAAGTGAAACCGGCTTAATCGTTTATCGTTTATAGTTGGTTTACAGTTTACGGTTTGCAGTTTGCGGTTCTCGGCGTCTTCCGCGTTCTCAGCGTCCTCAGCGTTTCAGCGTCCTCAGCGTATTCAGCGTTTCAGCGTTTTCTGCGTCTTCAGCGTCTTCAACATCCAGATCTTACATCCGGTATGGCCGGTATTTCCCATTGGACCTTCGAGGTATTGGAACCCGAACTTCTCATACACTTTCATAGCCAGCTGCAGTTCGGGCATGGTTTCGATATACACCTGTTCATAGTTGTTTTGTTCCGCGAATGCAAGAGTCATTTGAATGAGTTTTTTTCCAAGCCCGATCCCTCTTGCCGCGGGCAGCAGGTACATTTTTACCAGTTCGCAAGTGCCTTTGGGAAGACCATTGGAGGGGAAAATTCCAGCACCACCCACCATTTCTCCATTCAAAAAAGCAACATAATAGCAACTGCCGGGTTGCAGGAACAATTCAAACAGTTGGTCGGTACTGGGGTCGTAATAAACGGTTCCGGGATGGTTGGCGCCAAACTCGGCAAGCGTAGTACGAATAATGCGGGCCAGGGTCGGATTGTCCGATGGCTGTATGGTTCTTATCTGAATTTCGTCCATTTTCCAAAGGTAAGGAGCAGGGAATTGATCTACTCTTCGTTGGCATAGTAATAATGCCTCACCAATCCAATGAGATCGTCCTTTTTGAACACTTTACATTCAAACAGGGTGCCGTCTTCATTATAGGTAAAAATGAACTCTGTAAAATCAGTAATTAGTTCTTCATACCTTTTTTCATTGATAATCCGGTCAGGTTTATCTGATTCTACCAGCGCTTTTAACCTCGTCCGCATGTTTTTGGCAGATATATGAACTTCATAGCTGAGGCTGTCTGAGAGATATTTCCGTTGTTCTTTGTAGTCTTCCAGTCCATTCGACTGGTAATAGGTTTGAATGAACCCTTTGCCGTTATTTTCATAGTCGATGCGGGTGCTCAGGTATTTCCTGGCGGGTCCATTCTTAATGTACATTTTCGTGAGTCTTTTGCTGCTGTCGTATTCTCTCCATTCGATCAGCGCTCCGTTTTCTGAGGAATTCGATCTGGCCGATTCCAGCCCCTGCTCATTATATTGTATATCCACGCGGGACGGGGGTATTCTGGACTGAGGAAATGCAGTCGTAATGGAGATCAGTCTTTCAAACTCGTCGTAGTAATATTCACTTCTTGAACCATTGGGGATATTTACATCATACCTCGTGGCGCGGGTAACCGACCCGTTGGGGTTGTATTCCAATATGGCCAAAACGGCCGAATCCGTTGGCTTGTTCCTTTTGATAAAGAAGTAATGAATAAACTCTTTGTAGATTTTCTGCCGGCTGATGGTTTTGGATTCGTTCCTGTACGACAGAAACTCGGAAGGCTTGATAGTCTGACTAAAAAGTGAAGAGGCGAAAAGTAGAAATACTAGGGATAACAGGGTCCTGGGCATAACGTTGTAGAATAGGGTAAAAATAGCCAGGAATCCTCAGACCGCGAAATAACAAGTCTTTCAATCAGGAAAGAAGGGCCATTACGCCATAGAGCAGTACATAGGCGGCGAAGGTAACGGCGAGGAATATTTTGTGAGCGTTTTTCATATTGGTATAGTTTAAATGGTGGTGTTTATAACAGGGAAACGGAAAATTGTGCCAAATATTTTTCGACCGGCTTTTTTTTACAAAATCAAAAGAAAAACCCGTCCAGGGAGCCTATTACAGGTTGCTGGACGGATTTGATAAGATCGTATGAATACTAGGCAACAGCTTTGTTCACAAGGGCGGCGGCTTCGCTCAGGAGGATAGCTGACTGTACTTTCAGCCCACTTTCTTCAATGAGTTTTTTAGCTTCTTCCGCATTGGTTCCCTGGAGACGGACGATAATGGGTACAGGGATATTTCCGATCGACTTATAAGCATCAATAACACCCTGGGCCACGCGGTCGCAACGAACGATGCCGCCAAAAATATTAATCAGGATCGCTTTCACTTTTGGATCTTTCAGGATGATACGGAAGCCTGCTTCCACAGTCTGGGCATTGGCTGTCCCACCAACATCCAGGAAGTTGGCCGGTTCGCCACCGCTCAATTTGATCATATCCATCGTAGCCATGGCAAGGCCGGCGCCATTGACCATACATCCCACGTTGCCATCCAGTTTTACGAAGTTGAGGTTGTGTTTGGCTGCTTCCACTTCAGTCGGGTCTTCCTCGGTCGTGTCGCGGAGTGCTTCCAGATCCGCATGGCGCATCAGTGCATTGTCATCGAGGTTCATTTTGCAATCCACCGCAATGATTTTCTCATCACTGGTTTTGAAGAGGGGGTTGATCTCCAGCATGGAGCAATCAAGGCCCACATAGGCATTGTATAAATTGGTAACGAACTTCACGCAATTTTTGAAAGCCTCGCCCTTCAGACCCAGGTTGAAAGCGATTTTCCGGGCCTGGAACGGCTGCAATCCGCCGGAAGGGTATACCCACTCTTTATAAATTTTCTCGGGAGTATCATGCGCCACATCTTCGATATTCATACCGCCTTCGGTACTGTACATGATTACATTCTGTCCCTTGCTGCGATCGAGGAGAATGGAGAGATAAAATTCCTTTACCGGATTGGGACCGCTATAATATACATCCTGGGCTACCAGAATTTTGTTTACAACTTTTCCGGCTGGTCCGGTCTGGATCGTAACCAGGGTTCCGCCGAGAATATTTCCAGCGATAGTTTTGATCTCCTCTGCACTTTTACCTACAGCCACCCCACGCTGCTCCGTACCCTGTATCTTACCTTTTCCTCTTCCGCCTGCGTGTATCTGTGCTTTTACTACGGCGAAATTATTATTGGTTTGAACTTTTAATTGCTTGTATGCTTCTTCCGCTTTTTCGGGGGTATCTACCGGGATGCCTTCCTGTACCGGAACATTGTACTTTTTGAGCAGTTCCTTTGCCTGGTATTCGTGCAGGTTCATAAGTGTTATGATTTGGCTGCGAAATTAGGGGAATTAACACAAATTTTTGAGGCTCAAAAAGAAGGGGTAGCTGCAAATACTGAACAGTTTCCTGTTATTTTGGTAGTCAAAACTAATTGCCATGCTTAAAATCCTCAGGGGGCTCTTCTATTTTACCGGATTTTTAATGGTTGTGTTCTCTCTGTTTGCTCTGGTCACCGGTCGTTTCTATCTGTTTAAAGCAGTAGCCTACAATTATGCGAATGTGGACGATTACAAAAAGTTTTCCAATAACCCGGTACCTGTGGGCACTGTTCAGCCCTGGCCAAAATCAAGCCGCTACAATAAAGTGGCCTTACCGGATAGCCTTATAGAAGAAATGGAAGGCATCGAAACACTGGCTCTTTTTGTGGCGAAAGGTGACTCAGTATTGGTGGAAAAATACTGGAACGGGTATAGTGATTCGTCGTTATCGGGGTCTTTTTCGGTAGCAAAAAGCATAACCAGTTTATTGATTGGTGCGGCGCTTCAGGAAGGAAAGATCAAATCACTGGAAGAACCGGTTTCCAACTATCTGCCCGAATTTAAAGAAGGGGAGAAAGCGGGCGTCAGAATTGTAGACCTACTTACCATGAGCAGCGGAAGCAATTGGGATGAATCTTATTCCAATCCTCTTTCTGTAACCACCGAGATTTATTACGGGAGTAATGCCTACAAAACCGCTACGGGTGTGAAAATCATAAAAAAGCCGGGAACGTTTTGGGAATATAAATCCGGCGATACCCAGTTGCTCGGTCTGATACTCGAAAAAGCTACCGGGAAATCTCTGGCTGCCTACGCATCGGAAAAATTGTGGCAACCCATGGGCGCCCAACATCCCGCGCTCTGGAGTACAGATCACGAAGGAGGTAATGAAAAAGCCTATTGCTGCTTCAACTCCAATGCCGGGGATTTTGCCAGAATTGGAAAACTGATGCTCGATAGCGGCAGATGGAATGGAAATCAGATCATTTCTCCAGAATATTTCAAACAATCCATCCGGCCCTGCCTCATCAAGGATGATACCGGGCAACCCTGCGAGTTCTACGGGTATCAATGGTGGCTGGTTCCGTACCGGCCAGGTGTTTTTTATGCGCGGGGAATTCTGGGTCAGTATATAATCGTCATTCCGCAGCAACAACTGGTAATCGTAAGATTGGGTGAACAAAAAAGCCCTGTATATAGCTGGACAGTTCCAAAGCTGGTAAACAACCTGATCAATTGGGGCATCACTCAGTAGACAGGCTGTTTAATTTCGGATTAAAATACTGTTCCAACTTTATTTAATTTTGATCCCTTAATTCAAAATTGATTCGATCATGAAATTAGACATATTGGCCATTGGCGTTCATCCGGATGATGTGGAGCTTGGCTGTTCCGGAACCATCATCAATGAAGTGAAAGCCGGTAAAAAAGTAGGGGTGCTGGATCTGACACAGGGAGAGCTCGGGACGAGGGGAACTGTTGAAACAAGATATGCCGAAGCTGCCGAGGCGGCCAGGATCATGGGCGTTGCGGTAAGGGAAAATTTAAAATTCAGGGATGGGTTTTTTAAAAATGATGAAGAGCATCAGATGAAACTGATAGCCGCCATCAGAAAGTATCAACCGGAAATTGTGATCGGCAACATCCTGGATGATCGTCACCCCGATCATGGCCGGGCCGGGCACCTGATTGCCGATGCCTGTTTTTTGTCTGGTCTGGCAAAAATCAAAACCACAGATGAAAAAGGCCAGGATCAAACTAAATGGAGACCCCGGTACGTTTTACATTATATGCAGGACTGGTATCATGAACCGGACCTGCTGGTAGATATAAGCGATTCATTCGAACAAAGGATGCAATCGATCCAGGCCTATGCAACGCAATTCCATACTTCTGCAGCCGGAGAGGAGGGCCCGCAGACTTACATTTCCACGCCGGATTTCCTGGATAGTGTGATTGCGAGAGCCCGGATGTTGGGAAAAAGGATCGGGGTAAAATATGCAGAGGGATATATAACTGAGAAAAAGATCGGTATCCGGAGTCTTGATTCTCTGGTACTCGTGGAAACCTAAGAGAATTGTTTATCATTTTGTGTAAAATGTTCAACTGTTTTTTTGTCGGGGGATATCTACAGGAAACGGCGGTCCTGACCTTTTGTGTAAATTTTTATTAAAGACCGCATTTTTTGTGAGTCAGATTAACAATAAAACACTGATTGAATTATCTTTGTACGAATAATCAATCAATCAATTTCTGGATTCATGCAAGCACCCAAGTTTTCCAATGTCCGCCATTCTTTTCACACTGAGTTGAAAAGCCGTATCAATCGTTATTTTGACGAAGTTGGAAAGTCAACAACTGGTAATATCTCTCTCTTTACAAAGGGGCTGATCCTGACCACAGGATTTCTTGCCTTATACATTCATCTCGTATTCTTCACTCCAACTCTGTTTTGGGTGATTGCCGAAAGCGTGGTACTGGGAGGATTTGTGGCAGCAATCGGCTTCAACATCATGCACGACGGGGCACATGGAAGCTTTAGCAAACACAAATGGATGAACGGTGTGGCTGCGTTTTCCCTTAATTTCCTGGGCGGCAGCAGCTTTATGTGGAATGTGAAGCACAACGTCATTCACCATGCTTACACCAATGTGGATGGTATAGATGATGATATCGATATCCAACCCTGGATGCGCATGAGCTCTACACAGAAAAAATATCGTCTTCACAGATATCAGCATGTTTATTTCTGGATATTGTATGCTCTTCTTTACATCTTCTGGGTGTTTGTACTCGACTTTCAGAAATATTTCAAGAACAAAGTGGGCAGTATGCCGCTGAAAAAAATGAGTGTTTCAGATCACCTGGTGTTCTGGGGCTTCAAAGTCCTGTACCTGTTCCTGTTTGTTGGGTTACCCATTTATATGATGGGTTTCGGCACCTGGCTGGCCTGCTTTCTCACGTTTAGCCTCGTAGCCGGTTTTGTACTGAGCATTGTTTTTCAACTGGCACATACGGTTGAGCATACTTCATTCCCGGTAGCCGACAAGGAAACCGGCCGGCTGGAAGATGAATGGGCCATTCATCAGTTGAAAACAACAGCCAATTTTGCTACAAACAACAAGCTGGTCAGCTGGCTGGTTGGCGGGTTGAATTTCCAGATCGAACATCACTTGTTTCCCAAAATTTCTCATATACATTATCCAGCCATCAGCAAGATCATCAAACAGGCCTGTGCCGAGTATGGTATCGCATACATCGAATATCCTCGTGTTCGCTATGCGGTTGCTTCACACGTGGCATTTCTCAGGCAAATGGGAAAATAATTGGCGGAATTCTTCAGTTATCTTTTTTATGAAGGGATGAATCAGGCTACTGTATTGGTCAGTATGCCGATATGATCTATTTCAATTTTTATTTCATCACCGCTTTCTAGTGTAAACTCATTGGGTGGTACGATTCCGGTACCTGTCATCAACAGACATCCATGAGGAAAGCTGCATTCACGAAACAGGAAGGAAGCCAGTTCTTCGTGTTTTCTTTTCATCCTGTCTATTCCGATGGAACCTTCGAATACAACAGCCTGATTTCGATGGATGGATATTTTTATCTGGCTATCGGCAGGCAGGGGATGGGCATCAGTGAAAATACAGGGCCCGATCGCCGCACTTCCGTCATAGGTTTTGGCCTGTGGTAAGTAAAGTGGATTTTCTCCCTCAATACTTCTTGAACTCATATCATTGCCAATAGTATATCCGATAATTTGCCCGTTTGAATTCAGGCAAAGTGTGAGCTCGGGCTCCGGTACATTCCATGTAGAGTCTTTTCGAATTCTTACAAAACCTCCAGAAGGAACAACTCTGTGAGCAACCGATTTGAAAAACAGTTCCGGCCGATTGGCGTCATATACCCGGTCGTAAAAACTGCCGCCACCGGCATCCCTGGATTCTTCCATACGGGCATCGCGGCTGCGTAAATAGGTAACCCCCGCGGCCCATACCTCCTGCGATTGAAGCGGAGCCAGAATGGCATATTGCCTGAACTGTTCTTCTGTGATGGCAGGCCATTGAATGATTTCTGCCTTTACGGCCTCATATAGATGATCCCGGTTTATGAATGCATCCCAGTGAATATCGATGCCCAGGTGGTACTGACCTTTTTCTTCTACAACAATGCCCTTGTTGGTTCTGTAAATTTTCATTGGTAAAAGATAGATAAAAAATCATTGTTGTCAGGGGAAAACGCTGAGGCGGCAATTAGTCAATGAGCCAATGGGCCAATTTGCCAATTAACCGCAAACCGCTAACTGTAAACAGCAAACTGAATTTCAACAATTGCCCGGCTTTATTCTATCGCTCTTCACCACCGAAGAATTAATTGAATTGGTAAATGGATCAAATTCAACTTCTCCTAATCCGCTCCCGCTCCCGCTCCGTTTTTTCCCTTTCCCTTTCCGTTTCTGTTTCTCCTTCCGCTCCCGCTCTCACTCTCATTCCCGCTTCCGCTCCCGCTCTTTCCCTTTCCGTTTCTGTTTCCCTTTCTGTTTCTCCTTCCGCTCTCACTTTCAGGGCCTGGGCCATACAGCATAAAATGCTACTGGAGGATCCCTTTTTTCATAGTATTTTTGCGACTCAATTTTTGAAAGAATGGCAACAGTCAAAGTGGGCCTGGTACAGATGACCTGTACCGCTAATAAAGAAGAGAATCTCGCAAAAGCAATCTCGAAGGTGAAAGAAGCTGCAGCCAGGGGTGCGCAGATCGTTTGCCTGCAGGAACTTTTCACTTCCCTTTATTTCTGCGATGTGGAAGACTATGAGAATTTCAAACTGGCCGAGGCCATCCCCGGTCCTTCCACGGATGCATTGGGGAAAGTGGCTGCGGAATTGAAAGTGGTGATCATTGCCTCCCTGTTTGAGAAAAGGGCGCAGGGGCTTTATCACAATACCACGGCTGTGATTGATGCCGATGGTACCTATATGGGAAAATACCGGAAGATGCATATTCCGGATGATCCTGCCTACTACGAGAAATTTTATTTTACACCGGGAGACCTCGGTTATAAGATATGGAGAACGAAGTATGCCACTTTCGGTGTATTGATTTGCTGGGATCAGTGGTATCCCGAGGCCGCAAGAATTACGGCGCTGATGGGAGCTGAGATCCTGTTTTATCCTACCGCGATCGGCTGGGCTACTTCGCAGGATGAAGCAACCAATGTTGAGCAGTATAACGCCTGGCAAACGATTCAACGGAGCCATGCAGTAGCCAATGGCGTGCATGTGGTAAGCGTAAACAGGGTTGGGTTTGAGCAAAATGGTGCGATGAAATTCTGGGGAGGCTCTTTCATTGCCAATCCTTTTGGTACGGTTATTTACCAGGCTTCTCACGACCAGGAAGAAGTAATTGTTCAGGCGATAGAAACGGAAAAAACGGATCGTTACCGCACTCACTGGCCATTCCTGCGCGACCGAAGAATCGACTCCTACCAGGGCATTACTAAAAGATTTATTGATGAAGAATCCTGAGACCATCGGCAACCTCACTCCCAAAGAACTGGGCTATTATTTTCCGGCAGAATTTGCACCGCATACTGCTACCTGGTTAAGCTGGCCACACAAAGAAGCAAGCTGGCCCGGCAAGATCCACACGATTTTTCCAAACTATAGTCTATTCATCAAAGAGCTGACGAGGGGAGAACTCGTTCGCATCAATGTGAAAGATGAAGCGATGAAACAAGTCGCCACAGGATACCTGCAACAGGCAGGTGTGGACCTCTCTAAAGTGGAGTTCTATTTCCATCCAACCAATGATGCCTGGTGCCGCGACCATGGTCCAGCCTTTTTGATCAACCCCGCAGCAGAAATCGGGAAAGTAATTGTTGACTGGGGATATAATGCCTGGGGAAATAAATATCCGCCGTTTGATCTCGACGATGTTATTCCAACCCTGATCGGAAAACAGTTCGGGCTGCCGGTTTTTTACCCCGGCATAGTGATGGAAGGAGGGTCGGTTGAATTTAATGGGAAAGGAACCGTGCTCACATCTACAGCCTGCCTGTTGAATGAAAACAGAAACCCCCATTTGAACCAGGAACAGATTGAAAAGTTTCTATGCGACTTTTATGGTGTTGAACAGGTGTTATGGGTCGATGAGGGCATCGTAGGGGATGATACCGACGGACATATTGACGATACAGTTCGTTTTGTTAATGAAGACACAGTGCTGACAGTAATAGAGGAGAATAAAGCAGACGATAACTATTCCTTATTGCAGCATAACCTGAAACAGTTGCAGAAAATGCGTTTGCTCAATGGCAAACAGCTGAATATAGTAGAATTGCCGATGCCGGATGAATTGATCTACGAAGATCAGCGGCTGCCCTGCTCTTATGCCAATTTCTATATTGCGAACAAATCCGTCATCGTTCCGGTTTTTAACTGCAAAAAAGATGAGAAGGCTTTGGAGATCATCCAGGATTGCTTTCCAACCCGGGACGTGATAGGAATCGATTCGTCAGACATCATTTGGGGCCTGGGGAGTTTTCATTGCCTGAGCCAGCAGGAGCCCGCGGTATAGAAAGGTTATTTCTTTTCCAGTATGATAAAGAGTTCAGAACCCATTCTGGGTTTAATGGAATTGTAACAGGGCTCCATCGTTTTGATATGAAACAAGGGTGAAAACAAATTGAGATACTCGTCCTTATTTCCCCCGAATGGTGGCCCGCCCTCAAATGTGCGATCGAACAGAAGTCCAACCAGCTTTCCTCCGGTATTGAGTAAAGAATGAATCTTTTTTACGTAGTCTGTCCGAAGTGCAGGATCGAGTGCGCAAAAAAATGTTTGCTCCAGGATCAGGTCATAAGTTCCCGTCAGACCGAAGAAGTCACCAGTAATCACTGTCAATTCCCTGTTCAGCCACCGCTCATATTTATCCTTCAGTCGTTGGGTCAGCACTGGAGAGATATCTACCACAGACAAATGCCGGAATCCGTTTTCCAGCAGGTATTCAGCTTCATAGGCATTGCCACATCCGGGGATGAGGATCTCCAGCTCTTTATTTTGCAGTTGATCGATATAATCGCGCAAGGGGGTAGAAGGAAAACCGATATCCCAACCGGTTTGATCGGAAAGATATCGGTTATCCCAGAAACCTGCATTCAGCTGATCCATTTAAAAAAGTGTTATTCGTGGATAGCCACAATAGGAACATTACTGTGGTAGGCCAGTTTTTTGGTATGGCTTGTTTTGAATAGTCCGCCCAGGAATGAATGTCTTTTCGGAACGGTTATGATCAGGTCAATTTCCTTATCACGAGAAAAGTTATTGATTGCTTCCAGGAAGTCGAACAAGCGGATGAATGCAAATTGCGGGTTATAGTTTGCAAAATGTTTTTCCAGCTTGGCCCGCTCGGCTTTATAATCATCAGAGATTTCTACATAATGTTCGCTGTCGACATTGATGACGTAAAGGGTCGGTTTGAAAAGGTCGAGCAATCTTTTTATCGGATTGAACGGAATGGTTGATTCCACATCTTTGAAATCGCTGGTGAGCGCCACTTCCCGAATTTCCTGGAATTTGGCATCGGGAGGTATGATCATTACCGGGCATACCCCTTCTTTTACCAGTTTGAGGGTATTGCTTCCCATGAATATCTGCTCGATTTTGGTGGCGCCCGTAATACCCATTATCACCATGTCGATACCGTGATGTCTAACAAAACGTTCGATATTTTCAACCAGGGAGGTGCCGAATTCAGCTACCGTTTCTATAGGGGTATCGCCATAGGAGGAAAGCTCAAGTTTCATATTCCCCAACGCATGTCCGATAATTGTATGTCTGTCCATGTCATCCTCAGTCAATAATGTACCATCACTGCCGGCCGCATTATCGAAAACGTAATAAAGAATGATAGTAACATCGGGTTTGCCGTGCAGCATTTTTACGGCATAGGATGCGGCATTTTTTGACGTCTCAGAAAAATCGGTAGGAACGAGGAATTTTTTCATTGCAGTCCTTGTTTAAATAGTTGGTTGTTTAATTTGAGGCAAAGATAGCTTTGTGAGCCATTCAACCTCTGGAAAATTAAGCGATTCTGGCGTAATAGGAAAAGGATATTCCCTAATTTTATTGCCTTCCATCCATAAAGTTTGAATATGAAAAAAATCACTGTTTGTTTTCTACTTTTTCTGAGTATTGCGGCTGGCGCCCAGCAGAGTCCGGAGATTGCGATTATTCCCCAGCCCGTGTCGCTTGAAAAGAAAGGGGGGAGTTTTGAACTGAATAATTATTCAATAATTGAAATCGCTGAAAAAAACGCGGATCTGCAAATGGTCGCTCGCTACCTGGCCCAGCAGCTACTGCGTGCTACCGGATATCCTATGAACGTTCAGCTTCCGGCAGATGCAAAAGACAGCCGGGGGTCTACCATTGCCATTTCTCTCAATAGAAAAGAGGATACTCGAATCGGAAACGAAGGGTATACACTGGAGGTGGGATCCAGCCTGGTGATATTACGGGCCAACAAACCTGCCGGTCTTTTTTATGGTGTGCAAACATTGCTCCAGTTAATGCCCAAAGAAGTGGAAAGCGCCGACATGGTAAAAAAGAATTACTGGATCATTCCAGGAGTAAAAATCGTTGACTATCCTCGTTTTGGCTGGCGCGGGCTGATGTTGGATGTATCCAGGCATTTCTTTAACAAGCAGGAAGTGCAGCGATACATCGACGATATGGTGAAGTACAAATACAATTTGCTTCACCTGCACCTGACTGACGACCAGGGATGGAGAATCGAAATCAAAGCCTATCCAAAATTGACCGAAGTCGGCGCCTGGCGGGTGGACAAGACCGGTCAGTTCAAT
The DNA here is from genome assembly GCA_044226045.1 of Chitinophagaceae bacterium. GTDB lineage: Bacteria > Bacteroidota > Bacteroidia > Chitinophagales > Chitinophagaceae > Endoryza. Next base: position 78,804 of record JBGAHR010000009.1, on the reverse strand, counting down.
ACTTTTTCCAAACCAGAACCTGATGAACCCCGCACTTACGGTGGATTTTTTACGCAACAGGATATCAAGGATATTGTTCAATATGCAAAAGACCGGTTTGTAAATATTCTCCCGGAAATAGATGTGCCCGGTCATAGCCTGGCGGCATTGGCCGCCTATCCCGAACTCAGTTGTACGCCGGGAACTTACCAGGTTAATTCAGGAGAAAAATTCATGGAATGGCCGGCAGGTGGACATTTCTATGGGTTGGTAGATAACACGCTCTGTCCTGCCAATGATAAAGTTTATGAATTCCTCGATAAAGTATTTACTGAAGTAGCGGCATTGTTTCCTTTCGAATATATACACATGGGAGGAGATGAAACTGCCAGAAACTTCTGGGAAAAAAGCGAACAGATAAAGAACCTGATGAAAAGAGAAAACCTGAAGAACCTGGATGAAGTGCAAAGCTATTTTGTGAAGAAAGTAGAGAAGATCATTATGTCGAAAGGCAAAAAACTGATAGGCTGGGACGAGATACTGGACGGAGGGCTGGCACCGAATGCTGCGGTAATGAGCTGGCGAGGAATGAAAGGAGGAATCGAGGCAGCCAAATTGGGACATGAAGTAGTGATGAGCCCTACTACTTTTGTTTATATAGACTATATGCAGGGTGATGTATCAACAGAACCTCCGGTATATGCTTCCCTTCGTATGAAAAAAAGTTATGAATTTGAACCGCTACCGGATGGTGTCAATGAAAAATTGATCAAGGGCGGACAGGCTAACTTGTGGACAGAACAGATTTATAATCTGCGCCAGGCACAGTATATGACCTGGCCTCGTGGAATGGCCATCAGCGAATGCCTGTGGTCGCCCAAGCAAACCAGGAACTGGATGGAATTTGTTGCCCGCGCGGAAAAGCATTTTGAGAGACTGGATCAGTCGGAAACAAAATATTCACGCGGCATCTATGATCCCATCATTTCGCCCAAAAAAGACGCAAACGGGAAATTGCAGATTGAACTCGCGACAGAAATAGATGGACTGGATATCTATTATAGTTTCGACAATTCAGAACCCGACAGGTTTTATCCGAAATACACTGGTGTTTTAACACCCCCCAAAGACGCTGTCCGTTTCAGAGTGGTTACTTATCGCGGAAAGGAAAAAATGGGCAGGAGTATTTTAATACCCATAGCGGATCTGAACAAACGCGCGGGGATCAAATAGTTTCCAATCTGATCTGGAATCAGGTAAAATGAAAATCAGCCGGGTCTGCGTCATAGCGGATACCGGCTATTTTTCTGATGGTATCGAGCGTTTCCATCAGTAACAGGCTGTCATCATGTGTCATGACGGTGCTTTCTGTGAGTCCCTGGCGCAGGCATTCCTGTACATGCCTGATTTCATAAAAATAGCCCCACCCTGGTTCCTTGTCAACGATCATGAGCTGGCGGCTATCAACACGTCCGGGGTAATATTCGAATGTGGTGGATGGTTCATAGAATCGGGAAGTCAGACGGATCCTGCAATCTCTGCCTGAAATATCAGCTTCTGTGGCCAGGTTAGTGGAAAATGAAGAAAAAAGACTGGCCATCGCGCCATTATTGTATTTAAACAGGATCGAACACTGATCGTCAATTCCGGTGGATGCCGGCGACATCGATGCTTCAATATGATCAGGTTTGCCCAATACAGACAAAGCCATGAAGACATTATAGATTCCTATATCGAGCAGGCTTCCGCCACCGAGCGCCGGGTCGAATAATCGCTGGGGAACAGGCGGGGTAGGAGCAAAACCAAAATTGACCAGGACATTCCTGATTTCTCCCAGTTTACCCTCCCGGACCATGTTGATCAGAAGCTGGTAATGTGGCATAAATTTGGTCCAGAGTGCCTCCATCAGGAACACTTTTCGACTTCTTGCCTTGTCGATCATTTCTTTTGCCTGTAGCGAGTGCAAGGCAAAGGCTTTTTCACAAAGAACTGCCTTGTTGTGCTCCAGGCATAAGAGAGTATGCTCGTGGTGAAGCGCATGTGGCGATGCAATGTAAATTACATCCACGTCAGGGTCCATTGCCAGCGCTTCATAACTGTGATGAACATGTTTTGCCGGATATTCTGCTACAAATGCAGCCGCCGCCTCTTCACTCCGGGATCCAACAGCCATCAGTTCCGCATCCTGCACCCTGGCCAGATCCGATGCAAATTTTCGGGCGATTCTTCCACAACCGAGTATGCCCCACCTGATTTTATTCATACTATTCTGTTAATTATTCAGCATTGGCATTGAAGATAACACCCCTTTTGTCACTATTAAAATATTTTAGGTGACGATGCGTTAAGGAGCCGAAAGAGAATAGGAAAAGTCGGGCCCGCTCAATTTGCACGGATTACACTGATATTTTATATTTCCCTTCAAGTTCGTTTATTTTGCACACCATTCAACCACAGATATGAAGAAGAGTACGCTTTTATGGACAATGATACTGGCATCTGCTGCCGTATCTGCCTGCGGCAATAATGCAGCATCCGCTTCCAATAATACAACCGGGAAAGACACCACTTTACCGAAAAAGGACTCCGTAGAACTTGTTACAACACCTGTGGCCAACAGGGCGCCGCTGGATACAGCCATGTATCACCAGAAAATGCAATGGATTACCAATGGTGATTCATCGGGCAAGTGGCCGGTTAAAGCCCCCTTGCCATTGTCCGGAGCCGTGCTGCCATTTAACCGGATCGTTGCTTTCTATGGGAATCTTTATTCCAAGCAAATGGGTATCCTGGGAGAATTACCGGAACAGCAAATGCTCGACAAACTGAAAAGTGAAGTGAAAGCTTGGCAGGCAGCGGATACCTCGATCAAAGTGATACCCGCTCTTCATTATATCGCCATTACGGCGCAGCAGTCACCCGGCGCCGCCGGTAAATACAGGCTCAGAATGCCATTCAAAGAGATCGACAAAGTAATCGCGATGGCTGAGAAGATCAATGCCCTCGTATTCCTCGATATCCAGGTTGGATTGAGCACGGTGCAGCAGGAAGTACCGGAATTTGAGAAATACCTGAAAATGCCTCATGTTCATTTTGGAATCGATCCTGAATTCTCCATGAAAGGCGGACAGGCGCCCGGAAAAGTGGTAGGTACTTACGATGCAGCCGACATCAACTGGGTCACAGAATACCTGGCAAAAATCGTAAAGGACAATAATCTGCCTCCCAAAATCCTGGTAGTACACCGTTTCACACAGAAAGGAGTAACCAACTACAAGCAAATCAAAACACGTCCCGAAGTGCAGATCGTGATGGATATGGATGGCTGGGGGCACCAGGCCAGGAAGATCAACACCTACCGTTCATTCATCTATCCCGAACCGGTTCAGTTTACCGGCTTCAAGTTGTTTTACAAGAACGATCTGAAGGAAAAAGGCGGACATGTAATGACCCCTGCCGAAGTGCTCAAGCTGAAGCCGCAACCGATATATATTCAGTATCAGTAGAAGTTAGCGGTTTGCGGTCGGCGGTTGGCGGTTTGTCTTTTACGGTTTACTGTTTACGGTTTGGCTTTTAGTCAAGAGTCAAAAAAAATAAAGGGGTTTAAAAACCGCAAACTGCAAACCGCAAACTGCAAACCGACAAACCACAGACCGCCAACCAATCAATATCCCATCTTCTTCACAATAACATAAGTAATAATTGCCAGCAGGAGAATGATGAAGGCGGCCAGGTAGATCCAGGGGGCTTCTTTCAGTTTTCTTTTTTCCCTTCTTTTCTTTTTCTTTTGAAGTTGTTGCTGAAGGGATTTATGCAGGTCGTCCACGTATTGTTCGATTGCCTGGGGCTGTTTGAATTGCGACAGGCCCTCCATGGCGTCGTCTGAAAAATCGCTGTCTGCCATCCAGCGTTCTACTTCATTGCGTTCTTCTTCAGAGAGCTTGCCACTGAGATAGTCCATCAACTTTTGATTGTCGATGTCTTTGTTTGAATTGGATAATATGTTCAGCAGATCCTTGTTCATCGGGCGAGCCCTTAGTGGTTTTTGAGTTTTTCCTGTAGAAGTATTTTGAGGTTTCTTTTTCCGTTTTGAATATGACTTTTTACCTGCATCATCGTAAACCCGGTCAGACCGGCTATTTCCTGGTATGATTTCTTTTCCAGGTAAAACAAAGTTACACATTGCCGCTGCTCCTCGTTCAGTTCCTGTAAACTATTGCTCATCATCTCCAGTTGCCGGTCTTTTTCGAGGTGCAGTGCCTTGTTGTTGTCTTCTTCCGGCACCATGGCCATTTGTTCTCTTAGTTCGGCCGGTTGCTTTCCCTGCCTGTCCCTGATTTTCATCAGGCAATGGTTTTTGGCAACCATGTATAGCCAGGACTTGAAATAATCGACTTTGTATTTGTGCAGTTCGGTGATGGCCTTTAAAAAAACCTGTTGTACCGCGTCTTTGGCCTCTTCCTCATTCTTTAGGTATTTCATGCATACACCCAGTAGCAACATGGTATATCGCTGAAGCAATAGACCCAGCCAATGGTTATCATGGCTTGCGTAAAAAAGTTCAAGCAGTTCCTGGTCGCTGGTATTTGAATGTTGTTGGCTGTTCACGCGCTTAGTGCTGTTGTCCGTTTCTAAGATGCTTCACCCTGCAAAATTGCATAAACTGTTTCATCTGTGCGTGTATTGCGTATTTTTAGGAAAAAAATGGTTTTTGCCGCCTGTCCGGTAGCTGTCTGCCCCGTTCGAAAAAATCCCGCACATGAAGCGGAAATGGTTAATCAGTTGTTCTTTGGCGATATGGTAGAAATCCTGGAATCAGGAAAGGGAAATTGGTCGTTGGTAAAAGGGCTGTCAGATAATTATGAGGGCTGGGTGAATAAGCAGCAACTGGAATCCGTATCTGAAGCGGAGGCCAGAGACGAAAACTTTTCGTTGATCATAAACGATCAGACCTTACACGAAATCCGGATCAACGACAGTAAAATGTTCATCCCCGCAGGAGCCAGCCTTCGGCAGTTCTCCCAGGGGAAAGGCAGACTGGGAAAATGGGAGTTCAGCTATTCCGGCAAAGATGTGGTTCAAAAAAATCAATTGAAAGCAGGTGCCGCGGAGATCAGCCGATTGATGCGACAATGGTTGAATGCGCCGTATCTATGGGGAGGACGTCATGCCATGGGAGTGGATTGTAGCGGATTGACACAGGTTTTATTCAAGCTCATGGGCATAAACTTACCCAGGGATGCATGGCAGCAGGCACTGGAAGGAACGACAGTAGATTTTATCCAGCAATCACAACCCGGAGATCTGGCTTTTTTCGATGATGAGAATGGTAAAATTTATCATGTTGGGATTGTTTCTGGTCAGGGTAAGATCATACATGCATCCGGTATCGTAAAAGAAGATCATCTCGATGCCGCCGGAATTCTGAATGTCGCTTCGGGAAACAGAACGCACCAGTTACGCATCATTAAAAGATACTTTTAACCCATTTCCAGATCAGGGCATCCCACTCCATCATCTTGAGCGCCGTATAAAAAAGTATCACTGCGAATATTTTCTTCAGGATTTCCCGATCCAGTTTTATCGCGATATGACTTCCCAGGTAACCACCAATAAAAAACGTAATGGCGAGCAAGCCTGCGATCTTTAAATCGATTGGTGTTCCCATCTTCTTGCATTCCTGGTAGTACTTCATCGCTGCCAGAATTACAACAGGCATGGTTAGCACGGACAGCGATGTTCCTTGCGCCTGGTGCTGGTTATACTGCAGGAAATACACAAGGGCCGGCACCATGATCACTCCTCCACCAACACCAACCAATCCGCTGAGAATGCCCGCCGAGAGGCCAATACCCAGAATAATCAACAATTGCTGTGTATCCATGATAATCGTTTAATAAATCACCCCGATTCGACCTGCCGGAATGCAAGTCGGATCGGGGTGCGGATGAGAAAAATGGATTTATTCTCCTTTTCTGAAATTCTCTTTGTAATAGTTGATGGCTTCGTCAATAATACGGTAGGCGGTTGCCGCATCCTGGAAGTTATCGATCTCCACTTTTTTGTTCTCCAACACCTTGTATTGCTCGAAATAATTCCGCAGTTCATTGATAAAATGAGGGGGAAGGTCACTCACAGAACTGATATGGTTGACCGAAGGGTCTTTTGTTGCTACGGCAATGATTTTATCGTCTACCTGTCCGCTGTCGATCATTTGCATATTGCCAACAACCGTTGCATCAACAAGGCATAAGGGTTGAATGGATTGTGAGCAGAATACCAGGATATCCAGCGGGTCGCCATCCTGGCCAAGGGTTTGGGGAATAAACCCGTAATTGATGGGGTAATGGAATGATGAATAAATCACCCGGTCCAGTTTCAACAGGCCGGTGGCTTTGTCAACTTCGTATTTAGCCCTGCTACCTTGAGGGATTTCAATGACAGCATTCACTCGATGGGGAGCTTTGTCTCCATAGTGTGCTCCATGCCAGGGATGCAAAACGGTGATCATAACAACAAGATTAGGTTTATAAAAGAATCGGCGCACAAATTTACAGGATTCGAAACCGGAACTTAACGGGTTAGCCAGTAACCCAAAAAGGTGGCACTCAATCCAATGAATATGCTGAGTCCGGTATACAGGAGAAAAACAAGTATTTTATCCTGCTGAATCAGGGTCATTCCTTCTGCTGTAAAGGATGAAAATGTGGTGAACCCGCCGCAAAAACCGGTCATGAGAAATAATTTCATTTCCGGTGTCATTTCCGGTGATTTGAGGGAGAGCCCCAGGAACAACCCGATGAGAAAACATCCTGCTATATTGATGGCAAAAGTGCCAATGGGGAAACTCATCGGGAATTGAGTGGAAAGATACTTATAGATCAGGTATCGGCTCACTGCGCCCAGGCTTCCGCCAAATGCCACCCAAAGTATATTTTTCCAGATCATCTTCAGATTTTGATAACCGATTTGAGATCCACGAGCCATTCACCATTGACTCGAACAATTCTAAGGGCGGTGGTATCTTTCGGGTTGGCGGTCTGGTAATAACGGAATGTCCAGACGGAATCATTGACCATGGCATTTTCTATTGGCCTGATGGTCGCATCTTTACTGGCTTTCCGATCTGCTGCAGTAAGGCTGTTATAAGCGGCCTTTTGAGTATCGAACATCAACTCATTAGTAGAATCTTTAAGCAGGTAGAAATAGGCTTTTTTATGATCGCCCTGTAATATGGCGTTCACGAACTGGCGGGCGGCGTCTGTAGCACTTTCTGCTTTTTCGTATTCGGTGTTGCAGGCGGTGAACAATAAAACAAGGGCGGCACCGGCTAGTAATAGAGTTGATTTCATACCCAAAAATAAAAAAGCCTGCAGAATAATCCGCAGGCCCGCGTATGGATTAGTAAATTATTCGATAGGAGGCGTTTCTTCGTCTTTGGAAGATTTGGGGCTTTTGAAGATCGGCAGCGGAGCGGAGGGTCCCTGTTCCACATCTTTTTCCCTGTCATATGCCTTGATAATCGCTTTAACGAGGCGGTGACGAACCACATCCTCTTCATTCAGCTCGATATGGGCAATTCCGTCAATATTTTTCAAAATGCGGACTGCTTTTTCCAAACCGCTTCGCTGGTTTTTAGGCAGATCGATCTGTGTGAGGTCACCGGTGATGATTGCTTTCGCATTGGCACCGATACGGGTCAGGAACATTTTGATCTGAAGATCGGTTGCGTTCTGCGCTTCATCCAGGATGATAAAGGCGTTGTCGAGCGTTCTTCCTCTCATATAAGCCAGCGGTGCAATTTCAATCACCCTTGTACTCATATAGTAACCCAGCTTGTCCGCCGGGATCATGTCATCCAGCGCATCATAAAGCGGGCGAAGGTAGGGATCAATTTTTTCCTTCAGGTCACCCGGAAGAAAACCTAGACTTTCGCCTGCTTCCACGGCCGGACGAGTGAGAATAATCTTTTTCACCTGTTTATTCTTCAGCGCTCTTACGGCAAGCGCGACTGCAGTATATGTTTTACCGGTACCCGCAGGCCCGATCGCAAAAACTACATCATTCCGTTCTGCCTTTGACACCAGCAGTTTCTGATTGGCAGTTCTGGCTCTAACGGTTTTGCCGTTGGGGCCGAATACCAGAATGTCATTGGGATTGCGATCCACGAAATGATCTACGGTTTCTGCATCATCTCCTCCCAGGATCTGTTCGAAATAATTTTCACTCATGTGGCCATTCCGTTGGAGATATTGAACAATCAGTTCAATTTTCTCCCGGGCTGATTCTATCTGCTCCGGAGCGCCACTCAGTTTGAGTTGTGTACCGCGTGAAAGGATTTTGAGGAGAGGAAATTTTTTCTTTAATATATCCAGTTTACCATTGTTAACACCAAAAAATTCAATAGGGTTAACGGTCTCGAGGTTAATGATTGTCTCTGTCAAGTCACTTCAATTTAAATTCACAAATAGTAGTGATAGCCGAACTACTAAACCATCCATTCCAAATATAACTATTCAGAATAGAATTACACTCAAGTTAATTATTAACAGTTTGTGGAAAAAACCGGCAATGAAAAATTTTCGTTAAGGATAGCAGTGCGTGTGTTTGTCAGGCTGCCTGAGATTCTTCTTCGATGATTTCATGGAAATTTTCTTCGAGGCGAAGTATCCAGTTTGGCAGGGACTGGGCAATGATTTTCCAGCGACCTTCTTCTTTCTGCATTCGAAACATGATCCGGTTTCCTTTATCGTCACTGACATCAATGGTGTAAACTCCTTCGTTTAAACCACCCAGTTTCCGAAAATTGAATTCTCTCAGACGACCATCCGCCTTCACCAGTTTGGTGAATTGTATATTTTTTTTGAATTGAATGTGCATGTTAGATTGATTGATCCGTTCCCTCAAATTATAGCAATTCCTGTGCTACATTTTCCCGAAGCGTTAAAGTGACAGTTAAAAAAGTTTTGCACAGTTCTGTTTCAAAAGAAAAGGCCCCGCAAGCGGGACCCTTTCAGCCTGTTTAACCTCTTCCTCTTCGTCCGTTATCATGGTTTCCTCTTTCTGTCCCGCGATTTCCCCAACCTCTGTTTCCATTTCCATTACCGTCTTCATTTCTTCTTTCAAATCCGCGCTGTCTGGCAGGCGGGTTATTCCTGGAATCGTTGTTTGCTCTATCCCATCCACCGCCTCTTTGCCGGTTAGGGTCCACGCCCTGGTCGCGACGGGCATTTTCCTGGCCAACATTTCCCTGCCTGGGCTGATTTCGATCCGGTCGTTCCCGGCGTTCCATTCCGTTAGAGCGGTTTCCATATACCTGTCCTCCGGGCGCGTTGTCATATCTTCTGTCGGGGAAACGGTCGTTTCTGCCCACATCGTTCCTGTTATCTCTACGGTTGTCAAAACGATTGTCCCTGTCATTTCTTCCGTTAAAACGATTATCGCGTTCGATATGACGGGGGCGAATATCCACTCTTGAATAACGCTGTGCCTGGTAACGATCAGGTCCACCGTAATAGCGTCCCCGGCCATTGCCATACACATTATTGATGACGGTATAGTTCCTGATTACGGTTCTGTTGCTGGAAAAGGGAACACAATGATCATAAAATCTTGAGCTGTTAAAATAAGGTCTAGAACAGAATGTCCATCGATCATAAGGAATCGATCCAAAGCCGATGTTAATACTCACGCCAAATCCCAGGGGTGCCCATCCATAGTAATCGCCGCTTTCACTCCAGCTGACCCAGGCAGGTGCCCATTCATAATCGGGTATCCAGATCCATCCGCCATAATAATCATCATATTCCCATCGGCCATAGTGGAAAGGAGCCCATCCCCATTCATAATCCGAAAACCAGGCCCAGCCCTCATTGGTGTATTCCCATCGACCTCTCGAATAATAAGGTCGGAATCCTGGTTCACGATAAATCCATACCTGGCCGTACCGGGGTGAGTTTACCCAGGTTCCGTATCGCCCCAATTCATTGTAAAAAACTGAAAAATTAACATTGACCGACTGGCCTTTGGTTTCGGAAGGAACCGACAGGAACAAAAGCATTCCTGATAACGCAGCCGCAAACAGAGTAGTAGTCTTCATTGTAAAAAGTATAAATGATCAATAATCACCCATATCAAATAGACGACCACAAAATGTGAAAAGCTGTTAAGGCGGCGTGAAAGAATGGTCAATAAATGGACAGAAGAACCTGCTTCGGAAAAATGATAAAGAAGCAGTGCTCACTTTTTAAATAAATAAAAAAAGCTCCCTTAAAAAGAGAGCTTAGGACTATATCAAAGGTTGGCTCATTACATCCTGACCAATTTGCCCGAGAAGGAAGCACGCTCACTGGCATTTCTCACAGACAACAGATACAAACCTTTCGGCAATTGTGAACTCATGGGGATATTTATATGATTGATACCGGTAGACAGGTTCCTGGTTTCCTGCGAAACGATTTTACCGGTTGCATCCATGATGGATATTTGAAAAGTGGAAGGGCGTGAAGCTTCGAGTTGAATAGTCAACAGATCGCTCACCACACTATTGTAAACCATTCCACGACCCTGACTTTCTATAACAGGGGCGAAGATTATTTTGGAATAGGTGATCCTGTTTTTCTGATCGGTTTGTTTGATCCGGTACCAGCTGGAAACATTCAGTTGTTCCCGGTCAACATATACATATTTGTTGGTCGTGTTTCCGTACTGCGGCACCTGTGTATTGATATCTTTCCAGTGGCTGCCATCGGTACTTTTTTGCAGGGTATAGTACTTCAGCTGCTGCTCTTCACTGGTGATCCAGCTGAGTTGATTCCCTTCACTCGTGGCATTCAGGGTAAAGCTTTGCATTCTCACCGGAAGAAGAATGTATTCCTGGAAAAATGGTTTGAAGTAGATGCAGGTTTGCCTGATTTGCGATCCGCCGGTAGTAATGGCACCGTTACGGTACAACAGCTCATGGATGTTGGTGAAATTCATCTGAAACATGGCTTCCCGATGGTTGGTATCGATCAGGGGGATGGTTGTAATTTGTCCGATCGCCTTGCTCTTTACTCCGTCAAATGAAACACTCAGTACCGAGAAGGGATCCACTCCAAAACTACCTGGTGTGGCCGCTTCTACAAACTCTTTCAGTTGTGAATTGTCTCCGTCCACATCAATGGCGGTTACTGCCAGGCAAGCGAGGGTAGTGTCAATAAATGTTCCCGCTTTTACAAAGGCAATTTTCCAGTCGATATAAGATGTGTCGTTCGCACCGGCCCATACATAGGGCTGAAACGCGTCATAATAACCTGCGCCGGTGGTATTGTCGATTTCAGCGAGACTGGCTCCGCCAGACAAACCCATGATGGTCACAAGGGCGTCCACATCCGGAATGACCGAGGGAAATCGATAAACGGCATTGACAGCGCCGTCGGTACCGCTGATCAGTTGTGGGTTATTAAAACTGAGGGTGGGAGCAGAACACTGGCTCCTGGCGGACTTTATCCCGATAAAGAGGATAGCCGCCAATAAAATTGACTTTAAAAAGGCACGATAAGTTTTCATCGAAGTACAGTTTTCTTAACGTGGCCTTCATAAGGTTGGATAAGGTTTTTATCAGGGTTGGATTATTTGTTTAATGGGTTACCACCATTTAACGATGCAAGTTTGTCATTATAGGAGATATTTGCAACTAACAGAACGGTTGTCTGCCGAAGAAAACCAGCCATTCGTCGATAATATCACAAGATGATATGGTATATAAATGGTTGGTCAATAGAACAATCCGGTCAGTTCAACTGTTATGAGCTGCTGTAAATCACAATCTTGACCCATTCATAACCGGGCACATCCTGTTTTATGCCTGTTCTGATTATCTTTAAAGACAAAACCAACACACATGAAGAAGCTGCTTATACTGCTGTTTTTCATCACCAGTTTTACCCCCTTTGTTGGCGCGCAACAAACTCAGAAGCCACCCCTTCATGGAAAAAAATGGATGGCGATCACCGGCAAGCCGCTGGCTGCCGAGGCCGGCGCCATGGTATTTCAAAAAGGTGGTAACGCAGTAGATGCTGCCTGCGCGATGCTCGCCGCTACCTGCACCATGTGGGATGTGCTCAGCTGGGGTGGAGAAACGCAGGCACTGATCTATAATCCCAAAACAAAAAAAGTCATTGCCATCAATGCAATGGGTATAGCGCCCACCGGTGCCACGGCTGATTTCTTCAAAAGCAAAGGTTTCAATTTCCCACCCGAATATGGTCCTCTCGCTGCCACCACTCCCGGAACGCCGGGGGGATTGTGTTATATGCTGGCCGAATACGGAACACTCAGTCTGAAAGAAGTTCTGGCACCGGCAATGGATCTGGCAGCCGGATATCCGATAGAAGCGCAAACGGCCAACCAGATGGAACGCGGAAAGAACAGAATAAAGGAGTGGCCATATAGTAAGGCCGTATTTCTTCCGCACCTGGGAGAAAAAAGGGAAGCACCCGAGGCCGGAGAGCTTTTCGTTCAGAAAGATTTGCTGGCCACCTTAACCAAAATGGTGGAAACAGAACAGGAAGCATTGAAGAAAGGGAAAACCCGCAAGCAGGCGATCATGGCTGCCTACGATCGTTTTTACAAAGGAGATATCGCCAAAGAATTTGTGAGAGGATGCCAGGAACAGGGAGGCTTGATCACTATGGAAGACCTGGCCAAATGGAAGCCACTGGAAGAAGAGCCCAGTATGGTTACCTATAAAGGAATCGAAGTGTACAAACTGCAGCAATGGACCCAGGGACCGTCCATGTTACAGGCGCTGAATATCCTGGAGAATTTTGATTTGAAAGGAATGGGATACAACAGTGCCAAATACATTCACACGGTATACCAGGCTATGAATTTGTCTTTCGCCGACAGGGATTTTTATTATGGCGATCCCTATTTTCCTCCGGCAGAACCAATCAAGGGTTTATTAAGTAAAGAGTATGCAAGGCAAAGGGCACGGCTCATCAGTCCAGATAAAAATGATCCGAATATCGGTCCGGGTGACCCATATCCCTTCGAAGGAAAGACCAACCCCTGGCTCGATCTGCTGAAACAACGAGGATACAGCATTGATACCACCGATAAAAGAAATCCATCTTTTCTTCCCGCACACGATTCGAGAACAGGCATGACCGGTCAGCATTCGGATTGGGCCCATGCAGAGAATCTTCCGCTCGATGAAGCATATCATGACCGTTTATGGCGGGGCACCACTTCTGTGGAAGCGGCCGATAAAGACGGATGGGTGGTATCCATTACTCCCAGTGGCGGATGGTTGCCCGCCTGCATTGCCGGTCGTACGGGTGTTGGAATGAGTCAGCGTATGCAGAGCTTCGTGCTTGATCCGGTATTGAATCCTTTCAATGTAGTGGAACCCGGAAAAAGACCAAGAGTAACGCTTACTCCCTCACTCGCTTTAAAAGACGGTAAGCCCTTTCTCAGTTTTGCCGTGCAGGGTGGAGATACACAGGATCAGAACCTCCTCCAGTTTTTCCTCAATATGGTTGAGTTTGGCATGACAGTACAACAGGCTTGCGAGGCTGCCAATATCAACACCAATCAATTGTGGTTATCATTAGGCGGTACCAAAACAGATGACCGCAAACCCAGACCCGGCAGTCTATTGCTGCAGGATAAAACACCGGAGAAAGTGAGAGAAGAGCTGAAAAAAATGGGTTATATTCTTTCCTTTGATGATCGAACCAGCGGACCCATCAACGCCATATTTTTTGATTGGAAGCATGGAAGCTTCTGGGGTGGAAGTTCCAACCATGGAGAAGACTATGGAATAGGTTGGTAAGTCTGGCTAAACTTCCAGTGGAATATTGATCAGTACGCGGCAACCGTTGCCCGGAGAACTGTCGATATTAATTTCTCCGTTATATGAGCCGACCCGGTTTGTCATATTGGAGATACCAATGCCTCTTCGCTTTTGCCCGGGATCGAATCCGACACCATTGTCTGCGATCGTCAGTGAAATGCTGTTGTTTATTTTTTCTACCGATATCGTAATCTGGTTGGCAGAGGCATGTTTGAGAATGTTGTTGATCTGTTCCTGTATGATCCTGTATATATTGAGTTTAAGATCTTCTTCAATGGATTGATCCGAAGGAAGGCTGTATATCAGTTCAACTGAAATATTGGAATTATAATTGAGGGTGTCCACCAAAGACTCAATCAATCCTTTCAACTGAATCTCTTTCAGCGGTGTTACTTCCTGGCTGCTCAGCTTGCGTATTTCCGAAATAACTTCATCCAGCAATTCCATCGATTGCTTAATGAGATGCGGATTTTGAGGATGATCGGAGTAGGCCATGTTCAGGTACAGTTTAGCGCTGGCCAGTATCTGGTTTACGTTGTCATGCAATTCCTGGCCAATCTTGTTCCGTTCGTTTTCCTGTGCTTTTAAAACTTCCCTGGTAATGTTTTTCTGTGCACGAACTTCCTTATCCAGTATTTCCTGTTCCATTCTTTTCTGCGCTGTTACGTCGGAAATGGCCAGCATCATTCCGAATACGGTTTCTCCGGTGGCGGTAATGGGGAACATTTTCACGGCATACCAATGCAGGGATCCGTCGGCTTGGAGGTAGGAGCGTTCGTAGCTTACCTGGTCGCCGGGATTGGCTTCGAGTAACCATTCGGTTAGAACGGAAGTATAGTCGGGGGAGAACTTTTTCATGAAGTCAGCAGAAGTATCAGCGAGGTCTATGTCCAGTTCTCGTTTACTGAAGAGACGTGCCCGATCATTATAACTGATCACTTTGAAGTTATTATTCAGCAGAATGTAAATGGTGTCCGTTGTAGTGAGAATGGTGTGAAAGTTCGCTTCCGATTTTGTCAGTGCCTCTGATTTGATCTTTCGGGAAAGAGAACTGGAGATCATCTCCGCCGTCATGTTCAGCAGGTCTCTTTCCTCCGACAGGAATACATCCGGCCGGTCTGTTTCTATCCGGGTTAAATAGACGACTTCTATTTTGCCAATAGGTCCGTCCGGAATGGCAAAGCTTACCATTTGTTTGTGCGGTCCTTCGTCAAAATTTCTTGTTTTGAATTCCTGGTCGTCGAGTACAATCCTCGCTGCGGTAATCGGTTCGTATTGCCAGCCCTGTGGCAGCACCTGCACGATTTCCTGTAGCAGCTCGGGGATCGACCAGTCTTTGTTTTCCAATACCCGGCTGATCTTGTAAAGTGTGGTTAGTTCCTTGATGCGTTCGTTCAGTTGTTGGCGTACATTCTCGTTTTCCTTTTCGATCTTTTTCCGGTCGGTGATGTCTATGCCGGTTCCGATCACGCAGGGTTTACCTTCATGCTGTATCAATTGTGCGCTGAAGTAGAAAGGGATTTTTCGTTGATCACGGGTGAGGGCCACCGCTTCTATTTGTGCAGACCCTGTTTCAAATACCACCCGCTGGGCATCGGAAATGCTTTGATGATCGCCGGGGTCGAAGAAGTTCAGCACCGTGAGGTTACGGATATCTTCCGGACCATATCCGGAAATTTTTTCGAAATCTCTGTTCCACCACAGGAATCTGCCGGATGCATCCTGCAGAAAGAACACTCCGGGCAAACTGTTGATAATGGAGTCTGACAGTTTTTTTGCGCTCAGGGCCTGGGAGGCCTGTTCTTTCACTTTTGATTCCAGTTCCCTGTTTGATTGCGTGAGCGATACATTGGCCATTCGTCCCCGACGAAAATCTTTATATACTACAATAAATCCGAGCACCAGCAGGCTGATCAGGATAAAAAGAATCAGTCGGATGTAACGATAAGTCTTTCGCGTAAAATTGAGGCTGCTCGCATAGGAAGCATTCAGCACCTGTCTGTTGGAATCCTCCAGTGATTGAATGGAATGAATGAAAGAAGTGATGTTTCTTTCGTTTTCATCAGCCAGGCCTAACAAGGAATCCTTCGATAGCGAGCTGTCTATGCTCATTTCAATCAGGTGACTTCCCCGCTGGCTGATAATTGGGATCATACCGGCCAGCTGCACATATTCCAGGCTGTCTTCGGGAATGCTGTCTGCCAGGTGGCTGAAATTGACCGAGTCTCTTGCCATCAATAGCCGAAGGGCATCAAATCTTCGGAGCAGGGTGGGGGTTCTTTTTTCCGCGAATTTACTGCAAACTGTTTCCAGTTCCTGTGCGTGCAGCAGGGCAGGTTGCAATTGTTGCATCGCATGGCGCGAGCGATCAATATGCGCCTGCTCCTTTTCCTGTGCTATCAACAGATCGTAGGTAAAGAATAGAATTAACAGTACTATGATCAGTACTGAAATGGCGGCGATAGTAATATTCCGTAAAGAATAAGTCATGTAAAGTTTCAATGGGTGCTAATAACCGCCGCGTGCGCTAAAGTTAACGAATAGATTGAAATAGAAAAGAAATGTTGAGAGAGTGGTAGTTTGATTTAAATTAAAAAAAAGATGTGCCGGGTATGTAAACATTTTGAACAAAGTCAAGAATGTTTCATATCCACAGCACACCCGTTAAACAAGGTTGCCTTTGCGACTACCGTTTAGACATTGTTTTCGAGAAAAGTGATCAATTGCGTCCGTTTATCGTTTCAGGTTTATCGTTTCACGTTGGTTGGCGGTTTGCAGTTTGCGGTTTGCAGTTTGAAAAGAATAGCTGCCGATTTTAACTAATAAGCACTCAATCGCCTGGTAATGGAATATGACAAAACGATAAACGGTGAACGTGAAACGATAAACCGACTACAGCATTAAACTGGCCGGGTCCCAAAACTTCTTGTCAAAATCCACCACCGTGTCGTTCTTTACTTTTATTCCTTCTTTTTTCAGCAATTCTTCCATGCGGGTAGGAGTGGCGAAATGATGTTTTCCGGAGAGCATGCCGTTTCGGTTAACCACCCGGTGTGCAGGAATTTTCGGTTTGACGGTATGCGCACCATTCATGGCCCAGCCTACCATGCGGGCAGAGGATTTGGCGCCCAGGCATCGGGCGATTGCTCCGTAGGAGGTGACCCGTCCCCTGGGAATCTGGCGAGCGACGGCATACACTTGCTCGAAGAAATTATCTTCTTTGTTTCCGGAAGGTTTAACAGACTTCAAGGCAGCTGCATTTGCTTTAGCCATTGGCTTCTCTTTTTTTGATGAGTTCGGAGCGTCGGGGTTCCGGAACACTTTCATAATCGAAGGGGCAATGCAAACAGCCATTGCCACAGCAAAAGCCTCTTTCCCGGTGGTATTGTTCCGTCAGTACAATGAATCCATCGTCATTGTAATAGTAGTCTGTTCCTTCAATGAGTTTCTGTTTCAACGGTCCACTTTTTAATTTCTTCATCCAGGTCAGGAAGCGGTGTTGCCGGTAAACGGAAGGAAAGGTAATGAATCCGGTTACTCTGCGCGATATCCAGCTTTTCATAATGGGTTTGGATAGTCAGAACCGGGTTTTCCGGTTTGGTTGCATAGAGATCTTCCAAATCGTTTACAATCGGAAGATGGTATAGTTCGATGATCTTTTTGGTAAAGCGGTATAAAACCGGGGAGTCGGTTTTAAGATGGATCACAGCATCCGGGACCAGTATTTTCTGGTAATGCCGGAGAAACTTCGGGTGAGTAAGACGTTTTTTAGCTCTCGATATTCGCAATTGCGGATCGGGAAATGTGAGCCAGATTTCACTTACTTCTCCCAGACTGAAGTATTCTTCAATTTTATCGATATGAGTTCGAAGAAAGGCTACGTTATGAAGATTTTCTTTGATGGCGGTTTTGGCCCCTACCCAGAGCCGGTTTCCTTTCAGATCAACTCCCATAAAGTTTTGATCAGGGAAAAGGCGAGCCAGCCCAATCGTGTATTCTCCCTTGCCGCAGGCCAGCTCCAGGGTGAGGGGATTGTCGTTCTTAAAGACTTCCTTCCATTTGCCTGCCATGCCTGGCGGATATTGAAAAACGTTCGGAAATGTTTCCAGTTCTGCGAAGCGGATCAGCTTTTTTTGGCCCATGGCCGCAAAGTAAAGGGTTTATGGCTGTTAAAGTCAAAAGTAAAAGTCAAAAGTAAAAAGTGAAAAGTCAAAACTCGCACTCGCTCTCGCTCTCGCTCCCGCACCAGCTCTCTTTCCGTTTCCCTTTCTCTTTCCGCTCCCACTCCCGCTCCTGCATTGTCCCCGCGCCCGAGGAACGCGAAGTACGCCGAGTACCGCTAAGGACGCAAAGTCATAATTCAAAAGTCAAAAGTAAAAAGTCAAAAATCTCTCTGATTTCAGCGCTTCTCTTTCCGTTTCTCTTTCTGTTTCTCTTTCCCTTTCTCTTTCCGTTTCCCTTTCTCTTTCTGTTTCCGTTTCCCTTTCTCTTTCCGTTTCCGTTTCCCTTTCTCTTTCCGCTCCCACTCCCTGAAATCCTCTATTAATTTTAGCTTTTCAATCAAATTTATACACAATTAAGCGGTTCTATAGGTAAAACAAATTTTGTAGTTAGCTTTGTTGACTCTCACTTACCTGCCTGCAAAACGTCATTGAAATAACGGAAAACCAATTTGATGTCAGAATTAGCTATTAAACAGCAGTTGGATGCCATAAAAAACGCCAGGGAAAGCGTTTTAAAGTCAAAGGAATCAGCTCTACGCTTTCTCCAGGTGATTGGTTTTTCGAACACGACTGTAGATTCGAAAAGGAGTCCCGGGACAAGTAAATCAAAAAAATCAGTAAGAAAGTAATTGGCGTATCATCGAAGAGTTCAACCCATATCTCGATATTGATTTTAAGATATGAGCAAAGGTTTTGTAGTGGCAAAAAATTCGAAACTCGGGCTCCCCACGAAGCCTGGACGCAAAGAACCGCAAAGAACCGCGAAGGGCGCAAAGGAAAGCAAGTGATTGCTCTATTTCTGTTTTTCTTTCTCTTTCTCTTTCCTCGCCCGCTCCCTTTCCCTTTCTCTTTCCGTTTCCGTTTCTCACTCCGCTCCCGCTCCCGCTCTCGCACTCACTCCGCTCCCGCTCCCGCTCTCGCACTCACTCCGCTCTTGCTCACAAAAAAACCCATTCCGAGACCGGAACGGGTTGTCAATCTCTTCAGTTCTTGCTTGCTTGTTAGAGATTATGAGAAAAATCCGCTGTAGAGGGAGGACTCGAACCTCCACGGGGCAGTTAGCGAAAGCACAAAGTTTTAGTGGTCAACCCTGGTCGGCCTTACCAATGGTAACGTCGGCTCTATGCTATGTTTATCCTGTTATCCCCACCCCCGAGACGAGAGGGCATGTCTGCCAAGATTCCATCACTCCACAGTATATAAGAACTGATAACACCACAAACTTACAGCATTTGGCAAATACCTTGAACAATTTCCAACAAAAATTTTGAAAATATAGAAATTATTCAAACATTTGCAGGGTAGAATAAATGACTTTCAAAAATCAACGAAGAAATGCCTGCCAAATTGAATCTCGATAAACTCGATCTGCAGATCATCCAGGAGATGATGCAAACAGCGGAAATTTCCTATGCTGATCTGGGAAAAAAACTATTTGTTTCCGGGGGTACCATCCATGTTCGTATTAAAAAGCTACAGGAAGCCGGTATTGTAAAGGGAACAAAATTAAATGTTGATCTTAAACAACTGGGATACGACGTAATAGCATTTATTGGCATATATCTTGAGAAAAGTTCCCTGTACGACCAGGTGGCGAAGGAATTGTTCAAGATACCGCAGATCGTGAGGCTGAATTATACCACAGGAAACTATAGCATGTTTGCGGAGATCGTTTGCAAGGACATTAACCAGTTACGGTTTGTATTACACGACGAATTGCAAAAAATAAAAGGGATTGAAAGAACGGAAACCTTTATTTCCCTGGAAGAAAGTTTCAATCGCAACGTGCAGGTCTTTTCCGCTTAACTATTTAAAACAGCAATTTTCTAATAAGGAAATTAAATATTACTTTAGAATCCACGTTTATAATCTATGAAAAAAGCAATATTACCCTGGATCGCAGTAGTGATGGTTGTTCTTTCCATGCCCTATTGTAAAAAGAAAAAAACCGACAGCTGCAGTACCGAGTCTACTTTAGCCGTCTCCACCACCCCTGCCAACGGCAGTACGGAATTGCCTGCTCCGGGACCCAACTTTAACCTGACAGTATCTGTTACCTCAACGATGCCTCCCAGTGGTGTAACCATTGAAGTTAAAGCAAGACCGGAGTCATCCGCTACTCCTTTCTATACAGAATCGAAATCAACCAGCACCAAGGACAATGCTTTCACCATTACCAGTACACCGGCCACGGTTACCTGTATTGTTGAAATTACGGTGACTTCCAAAACCTGTAATACCAATAAATGGACGGGTAGCTATCGTTACTCGAAAAAATAACTTCAGTGCATGAAGAAAAGGAACCCCCGACAGAGTGATTTGTTGGGGGTTTTTTTTGATGCGAATTACACGAATTACTCGAATTAGACGAATTAATAACCGCTCCCGCTTAAGGCGTTTTGCGTTTCAGGTTTATCGTTTCACGTTAGTTGGCAGCTTCTCGCGTTTCGCGTTTCAGGTTTATCGTTTCACGTTAGTTTGCAGCTTCAGTTTCTGTTTCTCTTTCTGTTTCTCTTTCCCTTTCTGTTTCTCTTTCCGATCCCGCTCTCGCTCCCGCTCTCGCTCCCGCTCTCGCTCCCGCTCTCGCTCCCGCTCTCACTCCCGCTCCCGCTCTCACTCCCGCTCCCGCTCTCATTCCTGCTCTCGCTCTCACTTCACTGCCATTGCATCTCTCAGGCCGTTTCCGAGGAGGTTGAAGGCCAGTACCAGGATCATGATGGCGAAGCCGGGCGCCAGCGCGATCATGGGATTATGAGTAATGATGAAATTATAATTTTCGTTGATCATGAGTCCCCAGCTGGGCTGTGGTGGCTGGACGCCGATGCCCAGGAAGCTGAGGCCGGCTTCTATGACAATGGATGATGCAAAGTTGGAAGCAGCTACCACCAGCAAAGGTCCCATGATATTGGGCAGGATATGGAGGAATAAGATGCGGAAAGAAGAATAACCCAATGCCCTCGCAGCCTCTACATATTCGAGTTCACGAACACCGAGGATCTGTCCCCTGACTATACGAGCCACATTCACCCACATGGTTAAGCCCATCGCAATAAATACCTGCCAGAATCCCTTTCCCAGCAACAAGGTGATCGCAAATACCAGCAGCAGGGTGGGGATGCTCCAGATCACATTGATAAACCACATGATGATCGCGTCGACTTTCCCCCGGTAATAGCCGGCAAACGCACCCAGTAAAACCCCAATGGTTAGCGAGATCAGTACGGTAACCAAGCCCACGCTCAGACTCACTCTTACCCCAACCAATAAACGACTTAATATGTCGCGGCCAAACTTGTCGGTGCCAAGCCAGAATGTCCGTTTCAACACCCATTCTTTGGGATCGGGATCCTTCCAGAGAGAAACCGGATAAGATTCTTCCGCGCTGGTATTTTCATCAACATACCTCTTCACCTTCACCCGGTCGTGCTGTATTTCGTAAGAAAAAATGGGGAGCAACAGGTAAGGTTCAGCTTGTCCGCCGATGGTTCTTCTCCAGAATCCTGCCTCGGATACCTTGGTATCCTTTGGAATTTTAAGGAACAGCATGCTGAAACCGGGCTTCTTACCTCCGATTTCCACCGTCATCTGGTTGGCATAGGGGCTCGCATCAGGCGCGAGCCAATAGGCAAATAATGCCATCAACACAGCCAGTGCAATCACCACCATACCGATCATGGCTCCCTGGTTGCGCTTTAATCGTCGCCACCAGGAGCGGGAACTGTTCACTGCCGCTTTTGCTGTTTCAGCGCTCATGTGACCGGGTTGTATTGATGGTTCTTCCTTTCCATTCAAAGCTGCCAAATTTACCAAGCCATCCGGCAATAATCGTATAAAGAATATGAAAGGGTTGAAGTAAAGGGAAATATTTCATCAGGTGGCGCTGACCAAAAAAAGCTGCGGCCTTCGACACAAAGACCATTTCCACCACTGTTTTCAAAATGAGGAACGACAAAATGTACAACAGCCATTCCCAACGAAACAAAGCGGCCACCAGCATGAATAAAAAACCAAGGTTAAACAGGTAGACCAGCACCAGCACCCAGAAAATTCGCTTGTCGTCGTAGTGACTGGCCTTGCTGGCCCAGCGGATTCTTTGTTGAAAGAAAGAACGCCAACTGGTAGCGGGCAGTGTTTCCACAATCGCCGAAGGGTGCTTGAGATAAAATACCTGGTCGGGATATTTCCGGGCAATCTTGTACATTAAAAGCATGTCATCTCCGGACGGTATCTGATCGATGCCCGCAAAGCCACCAACTTCGATAAATGCACTCTTCTCATAGGCGAGGTTGGCCCCATTGCACATGGTATGGAAGCGACTGTAAACAGAAGCAGCAGTAATGCCCTGCAATGTGATAAAATCCAGGCACTGAAAAATGGAGAGCAAACTGGGGCTTTCAGTAAACTTCACAGGGGCGGCAATGAATTTTGCCTGGCTCGATTGATGATAATCGGCAAGCAGACTTAGCCATTCGGGATGGAACAGACAATCCGCATCGGTTGTTACCACAAGATTTCCTTCGCAGAGCCTGATGGCAGTTTCAATGGCTTTCTTCTTATGAGAAACAATAGTCTGATGATCGAGGTGATCGGCCAATGATATCATACGCAGCTGAAGCGGTCCACGATAGGCCTTCAAAATCTTCGCCGTATCATCTTCCGAATGATCATCGATCACAATTACTTCAAAGAGAGTAAATGGATAGGTCTGTTTTTCCAATGACTGCAAGAGCCGCGGCAGGTTGGCGGATTCATTGCGGGCGGGAATAATCACTGAAATGTGATCAGCCTTTCGATGGCCGGATGTGTATGCCGGAATCTTGTTCCAGGATGCCGTATAAAAAAGGATCAGCGCGGCATAAAGCACGAACAATACACTGAAAATGGAAACAACAATCAGCATCCGTTGGTTACGTTTTAATCAATCGCTCTCAAAGGTATTATTTCACCGCTCAGCAGCCGAAATATCGGGCAATGGAATCTATATTTTTCACCTGAAGTATCTGGTGACCGGTATTGAGTATTTCTATCTGGCACAACGATTCAATTCCTTCTCTGAATAAATATCCCCGATCGGGTAAAATGATCCGGTCATGCTTTCCGTATACAATCTGTACGGGTATTTCTTCTTTTAACAGTTGCTCCTTAATTTTTTTCAGATCCGGCTTGATTTTACTCAGACAAGTCCACCGCAGGTAGAGTAGTTTCCTCACTTCCCGGTTATCGAGATAGAAATGAACAAATTTGAAAACACTTTGATTCACCCATTTCAGGCGATTGCAGATATTCAAAAACCAAAGAAAAATACCGGGATGATGTATGGTAAAACGAAAAATCCTGTTGCCAATCCAGGTTTGTGTGGATAGCCAGTACCAGAAATTTACTTTAAGTCCATCGGGTGCCAGCATCACCAACTGTCGAACCTGTTCGGGTATCATTTCTGCCAATTGCAAAACCATCCGGCCACCCATGCTATATCCTAATAACGAGATTTTTTCCTGCATTCTATCGTGTTGCTCGCGAATACAAGCCACAATCCCCACCAGGTCATCGCGGGTAAAATGAGTAGTGTGCTGCCAAAGGGTATTGCCATGATAGGGCATGTCGATAGCGATCAGGGTATATTGGTTTCCCAATCTTTCTTCCAGAAAATCGAAGGTATTGGCAGATTCTCCATAACCATGAAAACAGCATAGCAGTTCCTTACCGGTTCCTCCGAATCGATAAGCAATTCTTTCTTCATTCCATATCAGGGTTGCCGATTCCATTCAGCTAAAACACACTGCTTTCCGGTAAAGTTAATTCAGCAGGTTCATTAATTCTCAATGGTCAATGCGGCAGCCTGAACGAGTTGGCCGGAAATGATTTCAATGGCTGAATGAATGGTGAGTGGCTGGAGGTTGATAAATTTCCGCGAAGGCCATTCATTACCGGTGTCGAGTACCAGTTTTCCTATTTTAGCTGGCAGTAGATTTCCACCAAAGCCATTTTCGTTATTACTGCTAGTAGTGGATATCCCATTACCCAGGTGCAAAACCGTGTTGGGACCAAAGTCGAATGAACAACTGAGAGCCTGCGAATTCGCTCCCAGCGGAGGATCGATGATTTGAAGCGTGCCACCGGTGAATTGAAAAGAGTTGACGGCGGCGTCAATATCGAAAAGAGCCAGGCCGTCGGCCACACTCGACGATGCATTTTCATTATTGCCATCGATCACAAGAGCGCCTCCGCTCATTTCAAAGCTGCTGCCGGTATTTTGTCTCAACCTTCCATTCACCTGCAATAAGCCCTGGCTGATTCGAAGGGTGCCATCCACTGTAAAATTATAGTTGGACTTAGCGGCATGGCCGATGCTGAGGCTCGCTGCATTACTCAATAACTGCAGGCTGGCTCCATTGGCAACCGAGATGCCTCTTACTGAACAGGCGCCTGAAATGGTGAGCGAGTGACCGGGCAAAACCGCTACAGAATCCTCGAGTGTTGGCAACAATCCCCGATCCCAGGTTTGTGGATCATTGAAATCGCCACTTTTCCGGGTTCGGATGATCCTGATGTTGAACATATCCTTTGCCAGTACCTGCCGGAACAGCATGGCATGACCGGCATTGTTCAGATGGATATTATCATAAGGAGAAGCATAATCGGTGAGGATCGAATTATCGGCATTATTCACGATGGAATCAAAGAAATTAATAGCGTAAAATCCAAACCGGTTGAGGATGGAGTCTTTCAATACTCTCAGTCTCGCCCTGGAGGGAATATCAAAACTGGTGCGGGGTTGCGTTGTACTGATAAAACAGATATGCCCTTCCTTATTCACAGAGTCTTTGATGATCTGGAATGCTTTCATAATACTGTCTGTGGGATAACCGGGTATATTGAAGTTGTTGGAGACAAAACTCACGATCACCACATCCGGCGAGAAGCTGTTGGCCCTGGTAACATTCCGGTTGGGGTCGGGTGTTGAAAAACCAGGCCCCGGTGTATAGGAACTCGGCAAACCATGGTAATTATCGTAACCCGGTAAAGCCAGGTTGTAAATCGTATCAATGACTGACTGCTGGTATTTGAGGTAATAACTCAGGCGGCGAACCCAGGAACTGTCGATCTCCGGTTGCGCCCCGGTTCCCGAAGCAGTGGAGGATCCAATAACGGCGATTTTCTTTAGCTGGGCCTGCACCGGAGAATAAGGAAACATACCCAATACAAAAGCCAGTAATAATAGGGCTCTCATCAGTTAATCTGGTTTAATGTGCTTGCTGTAATGGGTTACACTTAAAATTAATATAATCCCCGGCTCTTTCCGCCACTAATGAGCCATTAACAAAAAAAAGCCCGAAAAACTTGCCCTGGTCAGGAAAATCCAGTAGGTTTGGATAGTTGTATAAACAACTATATGTCAAACAACCAATTTAAGAAAGGCGAGTTATACAGCTTTGTAACCGGAAAGGCTTCCACGGCGATCGCGCGCCGGTTGCAAAAGAAGTTCAATATGGCCGGGCTGAACCTCACGATAGAGCAGTGGAGTGTGTTGTATCAGCTTTGGAAGAAAGATGGAATCAGTCAGCAGGAATTATGCAACGCAACTTTCCGGGATAAGCCGAGCATTACCCGCCTGGTGGATAATCTGGAGAAGCTGCAATTGGTGAAAAGAGTGCCCTCGGAAACGGACCGAAGGATTAACCTGATTCACCTTACCCGGCAGGCACAGAAACTGGAAGAGGAGACCATGGCACTGGCAGAAGAAACATTGAATGAGGCACTCGAAACCGTTCCCCCCGATCGCATTGAAGTGTGTAAGGAAGTACTCCAGATTGTTTACGATAACCTGAAATAAAAAATCTAACAACATCGCATAACGAAAACCTTTTTCATATGAGTACCGAAATAAAAAAATCGCAGGCGCTGAAAGGCGGCGAGTGGCTGATCAGGGAGAGCTCTCCTTTTGACACTTTTATTTCTGAAGACTATAACGAAGAGCAGCAGATGGTGAAAGACATGTGCGCCGCTTTTCTGGATAGTGAAGTGCTGCCCATCCTGGATCGTATTGACAAAATGGAGCCGGGACTGATGCCTTCGCTGGTGATGAAAGCCGGCGAACAGGGTTTACTGGGTACCTCCATCCCCGAGCAGTATGGCGGGCTGGGAAAAGATTTTATTACATCCACTCTCGTGAATGAAGCGCTGGGTGGCGGATTCTCTTTTTCAGTGGCTATTGCTGCCCATACCGGCATCGGTACATTACCCATCCTTTATTTCGGTACGGAAGCGCAGAAACAGAAGTATGTTTCCAAACTGGCTACCGGCGAATGGAAAGGCGCATATGGTTTAACGGAGCCCAACAGCGGCAGTGATGCATTAGGGGCCAAAACAACCGCCAAACTCAGCGCCGATGGAAAGCATTATATATTGAATGGTCAGAAATGCTGGATCACCAATGGTGGTTTTGCAGATGTCTATACGGTGTTTGCCAAGATCGATGGCGACAAGTTCACCGCCTTTATCGTGGAAAGAGGATTTGAAGGATTTACGCAGGGCCCGGAAGAACATAAGATGGGTATCAAAGGATCGTCCACAGTACAATTGTACTTCCAGGATTGCAAAGTGCCGGTCGAAAACGTACTGGGTGAAATCGGGAAAGGACATGTGATCGCTTTCAACATTCTCAATATCGGCCGGTTGAAACTGTGTGCGGCCGCACTGGGTGGAGCCCGTCGCGCATTGACAACCTCCATCGAATATGCCAATACACGCGAACAGTTCAAGCAACCGATCGGGAATTTTGGAGCCATCAAGAACAAGCTGGCTGAAATGGCCATTCGTCTGTGGGTTTGCGAAAGTTCCTTGTATCGCGCCTCCAAATGGATTGATGACAAAGAGCATGAATTGCTGGCTGCCGGAAAACCCTTCAATGAAGCATTGCTGGGTGCTGCCGAAGAATACGCGATCGAATGTGCAATCCTGAAAGTGTATGGCAGTGAGGTGCTTGATTTTGTGGTAGACGAGGGGGTACAAATCCACGGTGGTAATGGCTTCAGCGATGAGTATGTTATTTCCAAAGCATACCGCGACAGCCGGATCAACAGGATCTATGAAGGAACCAACGAGATCAACCGCCTGTTGACGGTAGACATGGTGCTGAAAAGAGCATCGAAGGGAAAGATTGATCTCATGAATCCTGCCATGGCGGTTCAAAAGGAATTGATGAGCATCCCGGATTTCGGCAGTGAAGACGAAGGAATGTTTGCGAAAGAGAAAAAACTGGTGGCCAATTTCAAGAAGGCGATCCTGATGACAGCCGGCGCGGCGGTGATGAAGCTGATGATGAAGATCGAAAGTGAACAGGAGATCCTGATGAACATAGCGGACATGGCGATCGAAACCTATAACGCGGAAAGCGCCCTGCTGCGCCTGATGAAACTGGCGGATAAGAAAGGAGAAGAAGCCTGTCGTTTCGAAAGTAATATCGTGAAGTCGTACCTCTATGACGCCGCCGACCGCATCAATAAACACGGCAAAGATGCCATCAACGCATTTGCCGACGGAGATGAACAGCGAATGATGTTGTTGGGATTGAAAAGATTCACCAAGGCAGAACCGTTCAATGTGAAAGAAGCGAAAAGAGCCATCGCCAATAAACTGCTCGCAGACAATAAGTATCCTTTATAAAGGGATAAAGTATTCAGGAAAGCTTCTGGCTCTTCGGGTCAGAAGCTTTTTTATTATCTTCATTGTTCATACTATCTGATATGAAGCCCATTCCACGCAGGAAATTTATTAGTCAGGCGGCTTTGGCGGCTGGCCTTATTTCCTCTTCTTTTAAAAACTCAACAGCTATGGCAGAAAAAAAGACTTTCATCCACCATGTGTATTTCTGGTTAAAGAATCCCGACAGTAAGGAAGATTTGCAAAAACTGGTGGAGGGGTTAAAAAAACTTTCGAAAGTAAAAACCATTGCGTCTCATCATATCGGGGTACCCGCCCCCACCAATCGGGATGTGATAGATCGCTCCTATTCTGTTTCCTGGTGCCTTTTTTTCAATTCACCCGCCGAACAGGACAGCTATCAAACCGATCCTATTCACCTCAATTTTGTAAAAGAATGCTCCATGCTCTGGAGCAAGGTGGTGGTGTATGATTCGATAGATCTTTAATGGGTTTATCGTTTATCGTTTATCGTTTCACGTTGTATTACCAGAGGCCAATAATACTGTAAAAAGAGATTTGACAAAAGTTTCAAAACCCTCTACTCTCAAAAGAACGTGAAACGATAAACGATAAACGATAAACCTATTTGTTTTCCGGATGCGGCGTTCCATGGTGACAGGTTTTGCAGGAGATGGGTGCTACCATGTCTTTTCCATCCGTATCTTTTCCGGCTTTGAACTTGAAGAATTTCTTATTGATCTTTCCGGTCATCTTGTACATATTGCGGGCCATCTGCTTTTCCGGCTTGGCATCGCTGGCAAAATCGAGCTTGCGGGGATCATCGGCACGGGATGCATGGCAAAAGTTACATTTTACCCCCAGGGCAGATTTCCATTCATCCATAACGGCATCCAGTTGCTCATGGGTAAGGTTTTTGGGCAACACTTTCAGGTTTCGCTTGGGTTGTTCCTGCGGTGGGCGGCTGGCAGCAATACCAACAATCACCATCAGTGACAAACCTAATACGACAGTCAGTTGTTTTTTCTGAAACATACAATTTGGTTTAAGATTGAAAATACAAAAATCTTGGACGTTTTTTTTCACATCTGCCAGCGTTTTTAATAAAAGACTTTTTCTTTGCAGAGCCTTCTTCAACTTCTATCCATTCAGTTATGCCATCCAACAAGAAAGCTGCCGTCGGATTTATCTTTGTTACCCTTCTTATTGATGTGATTGGATTCGGGATTATTATTCCGGTCAGTCCGAAACTCATCATGGAACTGGAACACTGTGATCTGAGTACTGCCTCGAGATATGGGGGCTATCTGGTTTTCGCCTATGCCATCATGCAATTTATCTGCGCACCGGTATTGGGAAACCTGAGTGATCGTTATGGCAGAAGACCGGTTTTACTTTTTTCACTTTTTGGATTCGCCATAGATTATCTCTTTATGTCCTTCGCGCCTACCTTGCTGTTTCTTTTTATCGGACGAATCATTTCCGGAATCACCGGCGCAAGCTTCACTACGGCCACCGCCTATATTGCTGATGTGAGTCCTCCTGAAAAAAGAGCGCAGAACTTCGGCATCGTTGGTGCGGCTTTCGGATTAGGCTTCATACTGGGCCCCCTGATCGGGGGTTTATTGGGTGGATTGGGACCGCGGGTACCCTTTATGGTTGCCGCCGGTCTTAGTTTTCTTAACTGGCTGTACGGATACTTTGTATTACCCGAATCGCTTTCGAAAGAAAACAGGCGTCCGTTCGAATGGAAAAGAGCCAATCCGGTTGGCTCCCTGCTTCAGTTGAAGAAATATCCTGCCATTGCCGGACTGGTTTCTTCATTGACATTGATCTACCTCGGATCACATGCGGTTCAAAGTACCTGGAGTTATTATAGTATGGAGAAATTCAACTGGCACGAAACGGAAGTCGGTATTTCCCTGGCGGTGGTGGGATTATGTGTGGGACTGGTACAGGGATTATTGATCCGGAAAACCATACCGTTGCTGGGACAGGAAAAAAGTATTTATCTCGGAATACTTTTATATGCTTTGGGGATGATCTTATTCGGCATCGCCACCCTGGGATGGATGATGTATGCGTTTACCATTGTGTATTGTATGGGAGGAATTGCGGGCCCGGCATTGCAGGGAATTATTTCCACCCATGTACCCGCCAACGAACAGGGAGAATTACAGGGCGCTCTCACCAGCCTGATCAGTCTTACTTCCATTATCGGCCCGCTCATCATGACCAATCTCTTTGCTTATTTCACCAGCAAAAATGCACCGGTTCATTTACCAGGCATTCCGTTTTTTGCGGGTGCGCTGCTGATGGTTATCAGCGCATGGCTGGCTTATCGAACGCTTTACAGGGAGAAACATGCGGTTGCCGGAAGCTGAAAGAAAAGCAAAAGAAGCGGCGGTCAGGCCGCTTCTGATGGTGATTGTAGGCTTAGCGTTACAGAGGTACCCCGATCCTTGTCAATACTCATTTGGATCGAGCCGCCCAGTGGGCGAATTTCTTTTTGAACCAGTGAATTTTTTTCGGCAAGACTATCGCAGAATTCCGGATCAACGCAATGAACGCTGATGGTTGTGGCGCCGGTTGCATCGGCAAACACCTGGATGCACTGCTCGCGGGTTAACGAGATTACATTCTGCAGGAGGTTTCCCAATGTATGAGAAACAATATCCTGGTTTCGTCCAAGTGAAATGTCGGGGGAAATGTGGTTCACAATAAAACTGCGGCGTTGCAGGGTCAGCGGCATGAAACTCGCTGATAACTGGCTTACAATGTTCTTCAGGTACTGGTTTGCCAGTGATTCAGGTAGAAAAGTGTCATCTTTCATCTTAATCGGGCTTTTAAGGATAAAATGGATTTTGTCTCACAGGGCCGGATGTAAAGGGGCACGGATGTTAGTAACACAGGGACACGGGGTCGGGTCTAAAAAGGGAAAAAAAGGGGGGTAGGGGTTAAAAATCAGGCCTTAACAAAAAATAATGGGTCGGTCCTTTACCAGATAAAATAAGTTTCAGAGATACATCAACTGCTTCAGGGACGGAACGAAAAAATCACTTAACCAAAAAAAATCAGAGCCTTAACCACCAAACCGGCCGTCATGATCAACCAGTTTGATAACACAAAGTAACGGCGCAGAAAGGCCCTTTTAAATAGTTCATTTTGTGAAAGAATAGTCTTTTTTATACAGGACTTAGTGTAGTGAATACACTACAGGCGTTTATCGTTTATGGTTTATCGTTTCACGTTTATCGTTTAAAGTTGCTTCGCTGTCAATGCCCTATAATACCGTAAATAGAGATTTGACAAAAGTTTAAAACCCTCTACCCTAAAAAGAACGTGAAACGATAAACCATAAACGATAAACCATAAATGCGTCTATTTCAGGAATCTTTCAAAAAACTCCCAGGCTCTCAGCATCTGGTCTATTCGCTGGCGGTTGTTTCCGCTTCTGGTGATTTCGTGCGTAGCACCGGGATGACGAACGTATTCCACGGGTCTGCCGAGTACTTTCAAACTCTTGTACATTTCTTCTCCCTGGATTACACCGGTACGCAGATCGTTTTCTCCATGGAACATGATATACGGAGTGGTGATGTTCTGCACATAATTGATGGGTGACTCGCGTTCGAGGATATCAAAAGTTTTTTTCTCCCAGGGATAGCCGCCAAAATAGTTTGGCACCAGTCGCCAGGCATTACCTTCTCCGAAGAAGGTTCTCAAATCGTACACCCCTCGCTGGCTGCAGGCCGCTTTGAATCTTTTATCATGACCAATGATATAGCCAATCAGGTAACCCGCATAGGACCCACCGGTAACGGTCAGTTTGGAAGTATCTGCCCAACCTTCTGCAACAGTTTTATTCAATGCCGTCAGCACATCATTCATCGGGCCATTCCCCCAGTCGTTGATATTCGCTTTCAGGAAATTCAAACCATATCCGCCTGAACCACGGGGATTGCTGTAAACCACACCATATCCTTTTGCTGTCCAGAACTGAAACTCATGCCACATACTGCTTTCACCGGGTCCCCACATGGCAGACGGACCACCATGAATCTGCAAGAGGAGCGGAAATTTCTTCCCGGGCTCATAATTAGCGGGCTTCATCACCCAGTATTCGACTGTCAGTCCCTTCTCGTTTTTGAATTCATGCTTTTCAGGCATGATCAGCTTTTTGTTTTGCAGCCATTCAGTATTGAAGGAGCTGAGACGAACCGGATTTTTGGCATCCGCCGTTGCCGCGTATAGTTCAAAGGGACTGGCTACTTCTGTTTTTACATAGACCAGTTTGTTTTTTACAATCGCATAGGAGCCGACCCCACTGTTGAAGTCGGTCAGGTTTTCCACTTTGCGTGAGTTGACATCAACCCTGGCCAGTACTGCTCCTCCATTACTCTGGGCAGTGAACCAGATTGTTTTTTCATCATCGCTCCAGGTAATGCCACCTTTATTTCGATCGTAAGGAATCGTCACCATATCTTTTTCCGAACCGCCAACAGGTAGCAGGGAAAGAGTGGGAACCGAAACAAAACTGGTGGGACCATGCTGAACAACCATCCATTTTCCGGAAGGAGAAACAGAAGCGCCATTGAATGTGTAATCCGCTCTGCCCAGCAGTTTGCGAAGATTGCTTCCATCGAAGTTGATCGTGAATATTTCATTTTCGAGTGTGCGGTCGGGATGGATCGAATCATTGGTATTTCCTTCGATCATCAGTTGATTCGTACCATTGATAAACTGCGCATTGGAGAAACTATAAAATCCACGCGTGATCTGGCGAGGCGTGGCTCCCGGTATTGCATCAACAATGAATATATGTGAAAAGCTGATATCCGACGAGGTGGATGCTTCGCCCTGGAACTGCAGTTTGTTGAGCACTTTTGCTTTTCTGTCTTTTTCATTGTTATCCAGGTAGGCTCTTACTTCCTCCAGCGAACCATCCGGATCCGCTTTGGCGGAATTGGACAGCAGGTTTTCATTTTTGGCAAAGCCGGGCTTTTCAAAGTTCCAGCTGGGAATTTCTTTTCGGGGATTGAGGCTGGTATCGGTCAGCATATCCTTCAGAGA
This sequence comes from Chitinophagaceae bacterium, assembly GCA_044226045.1. Classification (GTDB taxonomy): domain Bacteria; phylum Bacteroidota; class Bacteroidia; order Chitinophagales; family Chitinophagaceae; genus Endoryza. The sequence goes on along the minus strand of JBGAHR010000009.1, from coordinate 46,026 downwards.
AATGCTGCTGCTGAACAGCAATTGCTTTCCATCGGGGCTCCATCTCGGAGAAAAGGCGCCATACTTGTATTTGGTTAACTGAACAGGTTCGCCACCATCCAGCATGAGTTGAAAGAGCTGCGCTTTTCCATCAGCGGCTCTCACAAATACAACACTCCTGCCGTCGGGACTCCAGGCGGGCTGCGAAGCGCCATCCCTCGAAAAGGTCAGTTGACGGGGAGCACTGCTGCCATCCGTATTCGCTATCCATAATTGTGTAACGTATTTGTATTCCCATTTGCTTTCTTCGGGTTCAATAGTCGTAACAGTAAATACGGCTTTGCTTCCATCTCCATTGAGTGCAACGGAACCGATGCTTTTGATCTTCAGCATATCGGTCACTTTGATCAATTCCTTTCCGTTTTGGGCGAACAATAACTGCGTAACAAATACAGTAATCACGAATGCGACGACTCTTCTCATAAAGCCAGTTTTGAGATTGATGAATGAATAGGACAATCAAATCTAGTTAACCTCGAGTTTATCTTTGTCAGGCAATGTCGGGAATTTGACGTGCGGTTCCAGTTGGTACCAGAATACAACTGATGCGATATCATCCTGCAGGGGAAGATACCGGCCTCCCTCTCTCCAGCCGAGCGCCTGAATGGTTACTTTAAGATCTTTGTCGAAACGGATCGGATCGTTGATGTGCCAGCGGTATAATCCAAATCGCTGCATCACCTGGTAATGACCATCTCCCTTGATCACCTGTGGCAGGCCCGCGTAAGGCGTATTGAATTCCGTATAGTCCACTACTTCCACTCCCGGCGAAATTTTTCTCCGGGTATCAAAATCGTAGGAGCCGCAGAAATAGTCTTCGGTACCCGTGCCGCAAATGGTGGGGTATTCAGTATCGCCATCCATGAAGAATTTGATCTCGCCTTCTCCCCACCAGCCATTGTTGTGCACACCCCAGGCCATATAAGTTCCTACATAGTGACCTTTACCCTTGATGCCATCTACCAGTGTGTATACTTCTTTATAGGGAAGGGGATTGGTTCGGCGGAATTGCGCATGAAAATAAGCCGCGTCATTGGGCACTTCTGTGAGTATATAGTCAACCTGGTAATAGAGGATCATATCTTCGTTGGCGATATTTTCCATTGTGATGCGGCATTTCTTGCGGAAAGGCATCGGCCAGTAGCAGTTGAAAGCGCTGCCGGGATTGACGTTTACCGCGAGGGAAGTAAGTTTTGAATACTGACCCCATCCCATTCCAAAGAAATCGCCCACCGGTACTTCCACCGAAGGTTCTTTTTCATCATCCCAATAGAAGCGAAGGATTGACCAACGCCAGTTGCCCGTAGGGGTCATCCAGATATGCTGAATGGAGCCGGGTCCATCAATTTCAGCAACGGTATAGGTTGTTTTCGACTTGATGCGAACGCTGGGGCTCACTTTCCATCCCTGACCCAGGTCGCGGGAAGGACCTGAGCCGGTGCCAGTGGTTGCCATACCGCCCTTGCCTTTCTCTCCATTAAAATTTTCCGGACTGATACTCCTGCTTTTGGCATCGGAAACTCGATAGAGGTTTCCCATGTTTACATCGATGCCATTGAATTTTTGTTGAGACCAGGCGGCCGAAAAGGCCATTGAACCAATGAGGAGGATAGCAAGCTTTTTCATGATGTCTGTTTTGGTTGATAGAAAGATGCAGGTTTTAAATTTACGGAAAGAGGGTTGAAAATGGCGAACTTTGTCGGCCTGCTGTTGTATTTCACCAACAGCAGATAGTAGTTTCGTTATTACTACCTCGAAATATTACAGACAATAAAAATCACCATCAATGGGAAATCTGGTTAATGAATTCAACGACTACCGCGAGCGCATGAATGAAGTGATTCTATCAAAGAACAACCTGGTAATGAAAAGGCTTTGGAACCTCGATACCAACACTTATGAAGACGGAGCGCTCGATAAAAAAACCAAGGAAATGCTGGGCCTGGTGGCCAGTATGGTTTTACGATGCGATGATTGTATTAAGTATCACCTGGGAAAATGTCATGAGCTGGGCGTAAACACCAGCCAGATGTATGAAATTTTCGCTGTAGCCAATATTGTAGGCGGTACCATTGTGATACCTCATACCCGCCGGGCGGCTGAATACTGGGAGGAGCTGATCGCGGGATGATCAGGCTCATCTTCCATTCCATTCTTTTCAGTAAATTTGATTATAATCTATACTTATGAGCGATTCAACAGTTGCACAGCCATTAACAGCCAAAGATTTTGCAACAGACCAGGAAGTGCGTTGGTGTCCCGGTTGTGGCGACTATTCCATACTGGCACAGGTTCAAAAAGTGATGCCTTCATTGGGTGTTCCCAGGGAGAATATCGTGATCGTTTCCGGAATCGGCTGCAGCAGCCGCTTTCCTTATTATATGAATACTTACGGTATGCACTCGATCCATGGAAGAGCGACGGCCGTAGCCTCCGGATTAAAGGCCGCACGGCCCGAGCTGAGCGTATGGATCGTTACCGGAGATGGTGATGGCCTCAGTATCGGTGGAAATCATACCATTCATTTGCTTCGTCGCAATTTCGATGTCAATGTGTTGTTGTTCAACAACCAGATATACGGATTGACCAAGGGTCAGTATTCGCCTACCTCTGAAGAGAGCAAGGTGACCAAATCGACGCCTTATGGCAGTATCGACCATCCATTCAATCCGCTGGCTTTGGCATTGGGAGCGGATGCCAGTTTTGTTGCCCGCAGCATGGATCGCGATCCCAAACACCTGCAGGACATGCTGGTCCGGAGCCATAAACACAAAGGAGCTTCGTTCCTGGAAATCTACCAGAACTGCAACATCTTTAATGATGGCGCCTTCGAATTATTTACCGAAAAAGGAACCAAGGCCGATAATACCTTATTCCTGGAACAGGGCAAACCCCTGTTGTTTGGACCCAATAAAACCAAAGGAATCAAGCTCGATGGATTCAAACCGGTCATCGTAGACCTCGAAGCCGGCGCTTCGGCCGATGATTGCTGGGTACATGACGAGAAGGATTTTTACAAGGCTCAGATACTGGTGCGTCTTTTTGATGACCCTCGTATTGAAGGCCATCTTCCACGTCCGTTTGGCGTTTTTTATGAAACGGAACGCGCCTGTTATGAAGACAGCCTGCAAAAACAGATCGATACGATCATATCTTCCAAAGGCAAGGGTGATCTCGACAAATTACTTCGGGGTAACGAAACCTGGACCATCGCTTAGGCAGAATAGAACTCATCGCCGCTGGTTGGAAAGGGTTCTGACAGAACGGCAACGATATTCCGATCTTCAACCTGATTTACTAATAGAAAGCCCCGGAAATCCGGGGCTTTTATATTTTGTATTTCCTACGGAAATCTAAAAAAAATGCCGACGATGGAAATCGCCGGCCTGTGCTTACCTCTGAAACCACAAAAAGAAAGAAGGTTACACGATGTGTCTATAAATGTTGTTGGTAATTATTTTTTGGAAAAGAGGCTGATGACAAAAAACCGGAACAGCCGCAGAGAGGCCAGGGCCAGCACAGATTTTTGTGGAGATCAGCGCTTTCATGTACAAATAGTGTCTGCGAGTAAGTCGCAGTTAGTTTTGGTTAAATAGTTTGGTTGCGAACTGACAGTTTTCACAATTAACAAGCGTACATCAACTGGGGTATTGTTAAAAGGGTGGGGACCGGATCGAAGGGTATATAATGATTCCCTGAAGGAGTCAATAAAAATCTGGATTGGAAATTGGAATGCTGGAAATTGGATGGTTGGAGGAGGAAGTTGGATTAGAGGTAGCTAAGTCCAGCAGGTAAATGCTTTGATAGCAGGGCTAAATTAATGAGTGTTTCTTTAAAAATCAATAATTTTTCAAAAAATTTTACATGAACCGTATTACTCCTAGATTGTTATTAACTTAAGTCAATTCAACTCCATGTTTACCCCTACTGATTTGCCAGTTCTTTTTCAGCAGCTTTGAAGATTTTATCCTTTTTGTAATTGTACCACCAGATGGGGGCGGTTTTTTTCATCAACGTATCGATATTTCTCATACCAACCAGGTTCCAGGCGCCCTTCAGCTTACCGGTCAACGTGGGTTGCAGGGCCCGGAGACTCATGGCAAAGCCACTTTCGAGGTATTCCATATGATGCCAGTATCCACCGGGCATGAAGAGGGTGTCCCCATGTTCGAGAACCACTTCCAGTCCGTTCACCTTTTCCAGGGCGGGGAACTGGTCAGTGTTAACCTTGCTTTTTTCGGGGTCAAAATAATTGCTGAAATCGGCCATGCTGAGCACTTCAAACGGCTTGCGATAGAGTTTATACTGTTCCTCGTAGGGAAAAAGAAGAACCCGCTTGCGACCTAAAAACTGCGTATGAACGATGTGAGACAGGTCGATATCGAAGTGCATGTGGGTAATGGATCCCTGCCCACCCACAAAAAGCATCGGCACCCGCTTTACAAAACCTTTCATCAGCTGATCAGGCCAGCTGAAATCCTGCGTCAGTTGGGGAGCATGGCTGAAGATATTGAACAGAAATATTCGCCAGGCAGCCGGACCACTCCGGATCATATCAATGTATTCGCCAAAAGTAGTGTAGTCATCAGCCTTGTTGATGGGGGTATAAGCGTCGCTTTTTACGTTATTGTAAATGCCAACCTTTTTGTCGCCTACAATCTGCTTGAAGTAATCCCAATTCCATTTTTCATAGGCTGGCCAGTTTTTGGACAGATCTTTGATCACCACAGGAATCTGGGGCTGATAGTATTTTTGCTTGAATTCATCAGGACTGATAGAATTCACCACATCAACAGGCTTTAATATCATACCCAAAATTTCGGCAAATTTAATATTAAATTCATTTTTACCACCGAATCAATTAACGCTGAGTGTCATTTGCTTGTTAAATTCATTATCAAATCTTTAAGCGATTCATCATGCTGCTTCATTTACATCCGGAAAATCCACAACCGAGAGCGGTTCGAACGCTGGTCGACACCCTGATAACAGGAGGTGTGATTATTTACCCCACTGATACCGTATACGGTCTGGGATGCGATATTTTTCAACAAAAAGCAGTAGAAAGAATTTGTCGCATCAAGCAGGTGGATCCTCAAAAAGCGCAATTGTCTTTCATCTGCGCAGATCTGAGCGATCTGAGTAAATACACCAAAAGCATTTCCACCCCGCTGTACAGGATGTTGAAGACCTATCTCCCCGGTCCCTACACCTTCATATTACCGGCAAGCAGGGAAGTACCGAAAATACTCAAGAGCAAAAAAGATACTATTGGATTGCGGATACCCGACAACAGGATTGCACAGGCGATCATCCGCGAGTTGGGAAGACCCCTGCTGAGTGCATCGATCCCGGGACACACGAACGAAGAATGTTCGGACCCGGAAGTGATGCAGGATGTGTTTGGCAAATTGGTAGATCATGTTGCAGATGGAGGGATCGGCGGACTCACACCCTCCACGATCATCGATTGCACAGGTGATGAACCGGTAGTTACCCGCCAGGGTCTGGGAGTATTTCCATTGGAATTATCGCATTGATGAACTGATTGCCGGTTCAGTCATTGTTGTTAATTTGCGACTCCTTGTAAAAAAGATTGCCATGCAGCAGGAATTGTATCAAAAATTTTTTCCAGACAGCTTCACATTAGAAACGCCCCGGGTATTATTACGGATTTTGAAAGAAGAAGATATAGACCTGCTGGCTCCCTTAACGGGACCCGAAGAGATATGGAAGTACTTCACGGTTCAACTCAATGATCGAGCGGAACTGAAAAAATGGATACAAAAAGCACTGGAAGAAAGAAAGGCGGGCGTACGGGTACCCTTTATCATCATCGATAAACACGATAAGACCATTGCGGGCAGTACCAGTTACGGAAACATATCTTTCTATGATAAACGCCTCGAAATCGGCTGGAGCTGGTTAGGGGTGGATTATATGGGCACGGGAGTCAATCGCCATGCGAAATTTGTTTTGATGGCTCACGCCTTTGAAGCACTGGGGTTCGAGCGAGTGGAAGTGAAAACGGATGTATTGAATGAAAGAGCCCGGGCAGCCCTCCTGAAAGTAGGTATGTATGAAGAAGGCTTGCTGAGAAGTCATATGCAGATGCACAGCAACCGCCGCCGCGACAGCGTATACTACAGTATCATCAGGGAAGAATGGCCGGCAGTCAAGGCCAGATTCTTTTCGGAACTGGCATAAAAAAAGAACCCGCCTGGATGACAGACGGGCTCAACCTCAAACCATCGCCTATGCTTTGATTATTTCCTGTCGAAACGATTGTGTTTGTACCGATAGATATGACGATCAATTTTTCTTTGTTCGTGTTTCAGCATTTTTCTTTCCCTCGGACCGATATGCCCATCGTTTCTCTTCGCGTGACGAAGATGGCGGTGATAACGCTTCTCTTCCTTGCGGAGTTTATGACGTTCGAAACGGTTCAGTTCACCTGATCTCACCCCCTGTGAAATGCGAGCGCGCTGATGATGATTTTTCAGACCGCTGGTTACCTGGGCTGAGGCGCTGATGGTCAATCCCATGACCAGGGCAAGGGCTAACATTATTTTTGTTTTCATGACGCTTGTGTTTACGTGGTTTATAATGCATATAAGACCCGTAACAGAAGGCCGGGTTTAATGTCAAAACTTAAAGAATTGCAAATAGATCAATCCCAGAAAGATAATTGCGAGTCAATGCACTGGAAGCTTTTCCGGTGATAGTCGCTCAGGCCATGCAGCTCTATAGCCTTGCGATGTTCGAGGGTGCCGTAACCTTTATTGGTATTCCAGCCATACAGCGGGAATTGATCATGTAAAGACATCATGTATTCATCCCGGTAAGTCTTGGCCAGGATGCTGGCAGCGGCAATGGAGGCATACAGGCTGTCTCCCTTGATGATGCACTCGTGTCGTATCCGTTTGTATTTATTGAAGCGGTTGCCGTCGATCAGCAACAGTTCGGGTTTGATGGTCAATTGTGCAATGGCTAAATGCATGGCCTTGAAAGACGCCTGGAGGATATTGATTTCATCTATTTCCGGGGCATCTACTCTGGCAACTGCATAGGCCAATGCATTGGCCTCGATAAAACCACGTAGTTCGTTTCTGTTGGCTTCTGTTACTTTTTTTGAATCATCCAGCAACGGATGAAAGAATCCGGGAGGAAGAATAACTGCTGCTGCATATACAGGTCCGGCCAGGCAGCCCCGACCCGCTTCATCGCATCCTGCTTCAACCAGGTTTTCTGTAAAGGAATTTTTAAGCAACAGTATCGGATTGATCCGGGAAATGGAAGCCAACGGCCAGGAGAAAGTCTTTGCAGAAGATGAATCGCTGATGCGAACGGGGCAGTATTTCAAGAATACCATGCTGATACTTGACGGGCTGGTGAAGATCTACCGCGAAGATGACCAGGGTAACGAATACTTCATGTATTATCTCGGACCCGGTCAGGCCTGCGCCTTAAGTATGGTATGTGCCGTAAAATCGGAAGCCAGCCAGATCATGGCCAGAACAGTTAAGGAAACAAGGGTGCTGGCAATCCCGCTCCCCTTCATGGATGAATGGATGCGGAAATATAAATCATGGTATCATTTTGTATTGGAAACCTATCGCGCCCGCTTTGAAGAGTTGCTGGTTACCATCGATCATATCGCTTTCAGGGCAATGGATGAACGCCTGGAGTTCTATCTGAAAAAACATCAGCAGACACTGGGTACGGATATCATAGACATCAGCCATCAGCAGATCGCCGATGAATTGAATTCTTCCCGGGAAGTGATCTCAAGATTATTAAAGAAGATGGAACAAATGGGAAAGGTTCATTTACAAAGAAACAGCATACAGATCCTGAAACTTTGACGAAGCACTTGCCTGGTCATCGTGTAGGGATCACTCATCAATTCATTTCTATATCTACTCTGGCAAATGGAAATTGCAGGATACATCGCGGCCGTTCTGATAGGCATCTCATTGGGACTGATTGGCGGCGGAGGCTCCATTCTTACTGTTCCGGTACTGGTTTACCTGATGGGTGTGGATGCCGTATTGGCAACCGGGTATTCTCTGTTTATTGTAGGATTTACAAGCCTGGTCGGAGGAGGAAGGGCTTTCGTGAACCACCAGGTCGACTTCAGGGCGGTATCGCTTTTTGGAATTCCGTCCATATTAACCATCTTTCTCGCACGGCATTTTGTCTTGCCGGCCATTCCCGATACACTGTTTCATATTGGCCAACACGAGGTGAGTAAGAGCAGCTTCCTCATGATCGTTTTTGGTTTGCTCATGCTGATCTCTTCCTTCTTTATGCTCCGGAGCAACCAGGATACACCAGAGTCGGAAACGCCTGCGGAAGTACAGCATTATACCTTGCTTCACTTATTGTTCCCCGGCTTATTGGTTGGGTTTATTACCGGCTTACTGGGTGCAGGAGGCGGCTTCCTGATTGTACCGGTGCTGGTATTAATCATTGGTATGTCGATGAAAACCGCCATCGGCACCTCATTGCTGATTATTGCCATTAATTCCATCTTCGGGTTTGTATTCAGCATCGGTCGTTATCATTTTCACTGGAACCTGCTCCTCATCTTTACAGGACTCGCCATTGCAGGTGTAGCGATCGGAAGCCTCCTCTCTCAAAAGATCAATGGCTCCGCATTGAAAAAACTGTTTGGTGGCTTTGTTTTGTTGATGGGTCTTGGTATTCTGATCAAAGAATTCTTCTATAGCTGATTTCCATCGTTTTCTGCTTCGGGATATCTGTGACAAAAGTCATAGACCAGGGAAAGGCGTTTGTACAAATTTGCATAGTGAATCAGTCGTGGCTGATCTCCTCTTAAACACAAACAAATTAAAATACAAACGTCATGTTCGGCTTAAAAAATTTATTTGGACCAAAAACGGATTTCAGGAAACTCGTTGAAGAAGGAGCCATTGTACTCGATGTCAGAAGCCCGCAGGAATTTGCTTCCGGTCATATTCCCGGTGCTACCAATATTGCCGTGGAGCGTTTGCAGGGATCGATTGCGAACTTGAAAAAGCAGGGTAAAACCATCATAACCTGCTGCCGTTCCGGAATGAGAAGCAATATGGCTGCCAATATGCTGAAAAGTGCCGGCATACAGGCAGTTAATGGAGGACCATGGACATCGCTGTATAAAAACCTTAACAAATGAGTTATTATCTCAGATCACTGGTATTCACCTGGAATATCTGTCGGATTGTAAGAATATTTGGCAGCATACCATTCATTGTTGCAGGAATAAAAGTTGGTCACTGGCCCACCGTGGTGTTTGGTTCAGTTTTTGCCGCGCTCGGGTTGTTTTACACCCGCTGCTGCGCCACCACAGACTGCTCAATGGATTATTCGCAACCGGTTAAATCAAACAGGGGTACGGTTGAATTTGAAGAAATAAAATAATTCTTATGAACAAGTTTGGAGATATTATACAATCCGACAAACCAGTACTGGTAGATTTCTTTGCCGAATGGTGCGGTCCCTGTAAAGTGATGGCGCCGATTCTGAAAGAGGTAAAGAGCCGACTGGGAGATGAGGTTACTATTCTGAAAGTGGATGTCGACAAAAATCCGGAAACTGCCCGTTCATATAATATCCAGGGTGTACCCACCCTTATTCTGTTCAGGAATGGCGATATCAAATGGCGACAGTCGGGAGTGGTGAACGCCCGAGATCTTCAATCCGTGTTGAAGAATTATTCTATGTAATTTTATTGCCATCCGGGTATCCGGTGAGAGGCCGGTTCATTTCACTTTAATTTAATTCAAGGGAGCATGTTTCAGAAACGCACCGTTATTATCGCTTCTATTGGTATCGCACTGGGAGCATTGGGAGGATTTTTATATTGGAAATATGTAGGTTGTATTTCCGGCACCTGTGCGATCTGGTCTAATCCCACCCGTGCAACCCTGTACGGCGCATTGATGGGTGGATTGCTGTTTCTTGCTTTCACTCCCGAACGAAAATCGCAATAAAATTCGGACGATAACATTTATGATCGAAGCACTTCAAAAACCCTGGCCCTGGTATGTAGCCGGCCCGCTGATTGGCCTGATGGTACCCGTGCTGCTCATTGCGGGAAACAAATCTTTCGGCATCTCTTCTTCCTTAAGACATATTTGCGCAGCCTGTTTTCCTGCAAAGATTCCTTTCTTCCGGTACGACTGGAAAAAGGAATCCTGGAATCTTTTTTTTGTAGGAGGAGTGCTGTTGGGCGGACTGATTGCCGCTATGTTTCTGAGCAATCCCGCAGATGTGCAGGTCGATCCGAGACTCGTTAAAGAGTTGTCGGCTTATGGCGTCACCAACTATCAAGGTCTGGTGCCTGTTGACCTGTTTAACTGGTCATCCGTTTTCACGCTTCGCGGAAGCCTGCTTATGATCTTGGGGGGCTTCCTGGTAGGATTTGGAACCCGGTATGCCGGTGGTTGTACTTCCGGTCATTCCATTATGGGCCTGTCTACCCTGCAATGGCCTTCGCTGGTGGCTACCTGTTGTTTTATGGCGGGTGGATTTATTATGGCCAACCTGATTCTTCCACACATCTTATCCCTTTAAAACATGTCAAGCACTACCACCCCTGTAAAAGAATTGAATACTGATTTCGAAGTAAGATCGCTCGATACGATCTGCCTCAACGAATCTGAAGTCAGCAGTCCTGCCTGGCACCAGTTAAAATATGTACTCTTTGGTGCGGTTTTCGGGATTCTGCTGGTGAAGTCTGAAGTGATCTCCTGGTTCAGAATTCAGGAAATGTTTCGCCTCCAGAGTTTTCATATGTATGGCGTGATTGGTTCGGCGGTGGTAACCGGAATGATATCCTTCCTCGTCATCCGAAAATTAAATATCAAAACCGTTTATGGCGAACCGATCCGTATTTCCATGAAATCCTTTAATAAAGGCCAGGTATGGGGCGGGTTGATTTTCGGTTTGGGATGGGCGTTAACAGGAGCCTGCCCGGGACCCCTGTACGCAACGATCGGTGCCGGATACACGGTTACGATCGTGACTTTATTGAGCGCTCTGGCCGGTACCTGGGTGTATGGCCGATTTCGTGATAAATTACCTCATTGATATGCGTAGTAAAATATATGCAAGTGTTGTTGTGATACTGACAGCCCTGCTGGCGTTGGTCAGTCTGCTCATATCCAGAACCATTCCAGGCCATCCGGAGAAGAAGGTGGCCGAAACGTTTTACTGGTTTCCCCCCGATACGGAGTTTGTGCACGAACGTCCGGACGCGGACCAGATATTGTACGGACGTGAATTAATCCGAAATACATCCTACTACCTCGGGCCTAACGGCACGGTGATGAAAACGACCAATGGAATGAATTGCCAGAACTGTCACCTGGATGCGGGAACAAAGCCATGGGGGAATAATTATGGGGCAGTTGCTTCGCTTTATCCCAAGTTCAGAGATCGCTCAGGTACCATCGAATCCATACACAAACGGGTGAATGATTGCTTTCAAAGGAGTCTCAACTCGCCGCAGGCACTCGACAGTAATTCAAAAGAGATGAAAGCGATTGAAGCGTACCTGCTCTGGGTGGGCTCCAATGTTCCGCGCAAAGTGAAACCCGCCGAATCGGGAATCGAAGATATTGCCTATCTCGATCGGCCGGCTGATACTTTAAAAGGGCATTCACTCTACATTGCCCGCTGCCGTCAATGCCATGGTGCCGATGGACAGGGACAGCTCAATCCCGATAACACCGGATACCTGTTTCCTCCTTTATGGGGCCCGAACAGCTACACTTCCGGTGCAGGCCTGTACCGCCTCTCCCGTTTTGCCGGTTATATCAAAAACAATATGCCCAACGGAGCTACCTACGAACATCCTGCGCTTTCCAATGAAGAAGCCTGGGACATCGCGGCCTTCGTGAACAGCCAGGCAAGACCCGTGAAAGTGTTTGCGACAGACTGGCCGGATGTTTCGCGTAAACCGTTTGATTATCCATACGGGCCTTATGCTGATGGATTTTCGGAGACACAGCATAAGTATGGACCTTTTCAGCCCATCGTGGATAAAAGAAAGGCGCAGAACGCTAAACAACCCGCGCATTAACCTACATTCGATCCCCAATCATTCTCACATGAAAAAAAGAATCAGCTTCACCCTCCTGTTTAGTTTGTTGCTGCTTGCCGGCAAAGCACAGGTTCATCACAAAATTGTATTTGATCTGACCAGTAAAGACACGGCCAACCAAAGCCGCCTGCTGAGGCAGTTTAATAATGTATTGAAGGAAGCGCCTGATGCTGAACTCGAAGTTGTTTGTCATGGCTATGCTGTCAATATGGTTGTGAAATCACAAACTGTTTTTGAAGAGCAGATGAAAGAGCTGGCCAAAAAAGGAAAAGTATCTTTCAAAGTGTGCGCCAACTCCATGAAAAGGTTGGGAGTAGACAAATCACAATTGATCCCGTTGGCAGAAGTAGTGCCAATGGCCATCCTCGAACTCTCCGCCAAGCAACAGCAGGGCTGGAGTTATATTTGGTCGGGAGAATAATGCGTTTAGCGTTTATCGTTTCACGTTTCACGTTTCAGATAGGTTTGCGGTTTGATAACGATCAACGTAAAACGCGAAACGATAAACGCAAAACATTAACTATCCCGCAAAAATATACCCGCATCCTTTCTCCTGCGCACGGCCCAGGGCCCATACGCCTGAGGGAACAGGTTGTATGCCGGGTAGCAATCCGGCCATCCATTCTTTCTTGATCTCGGCGGCATCTGCATTCATCTTTTGTGCAACGGCTGCTGTATAAACAGTGGTGGCTGCTTCACATACGCAGAACATCACACCGCTTTCCTGCAGTTCATTGATGCCAATCTGTATCGGACCAATGCCGGGTGCGGAATAAGTACCCGGAGCGGGTTTCCAGAAGGGGTTTTTATTGACAGTGTTTCCCTGCGCATCTTTCACTTTGAACAGTTCACCGAATTTATATTTTTCCCAAAGCTGATCTTCAAACGCAAATCCGATAGAGTCGTGACGGAGTACCACCACTACATTGCATTCCTTTTCGGATGTTCCGGTGGCGGCATTTGTCAGGAGAAATACTCTTGCCCAGGCAAAAGGAAACATACCATTGGGGTGAGGGGAATCGTAGACTACTTTGTGTTTTCCTTTGATCTGGCTGAACCAGGCATCTGGTCCGCCGGCTCCGTTTACGGCATTTTTTTCTGCGAGCGCTTTCAGGGGAATCAGATTGGAGAGCCCTAGGCCTGCTGCACCGGTTGCAAGCATGCCGAGGAAACCCCGGCGACCGGTAGAAGATGACGTTGCCATAATGGTTGATTTAGGTGAGTAAAAAAAGAGCGTTGTGAAAAGCTACGAAAAAAGAAGACGTTCAGGAGTGAAATGAACTTTTTTCTTCCTATTGTGTATATATTCCATTGGCATTTAAGGAACTGAATATTCTTACCTTTGCGCGCGATGAAAGAAACCAACGGTCAAAAATCGGTAAAACCCATCGCCATCTGGCTTTTAGTGGGTATTGCCATGCTGATGATACAGGTTGTGCTGGGAGGTATCACCCGGCTTACCGGCTCCGGTCTTTCTATTACCGAATGGGATCCGATCATGGGTTTTCTTCCACCACTGAATGAACACGATTGGCAAATTGCATTTGATAAGTACAAACAGATCGGGCAATACAAACAACTCAATTTTGATTTTACCCTTTCGGATTTCAAAGCAATTTTTTTCTGGGAATGGTTTCATAGACTCTGGGCCCGATTGATTGCAGTGGCCTTTGTGATTCCTTTTGTCATCTTCCTGGTTCAAAAAAGATTTCGCAAAAACATGATTCTTCCCTTCCTCATTTTATTTGCAGGCGGGGCATTACAGGGAGCCATAGGATGGATCATGGTCAAAAGCGGGTTGAATGAGAACGACGTCCGCGTCAGCCACATTCGCCTGGCGGGTCATTTCATGGGCGCACTCCTGTTGATATCGTATGCAGTGTGGTTTGCGTTGCAACTGCTGGTTCCGGCAAAAGAACAGGTTAGTCAGCCACGACTGAAAAGTTTCTCAACCTGGATCATTGCGCTATTGGGCTTGCAATTATTGTACGGCGCTTTTATGGCAGGATTGAAAGCGGGCGTATACGCCCCCACCTGGCCAACCATGAATGGAGAATGGATTCCTTCTTCCACTACCGGCAGTCTCATCAATGATCCTCTCAACGTTCAGTTCATTCACCGAACCCTGGCTTACCTCCTGACGATTCTGGTAATTGCCTGGTGGTGGAAGGCCAGATCGGTAAACAGCGGTCGCTGGTTTAGCATGGCTCGTCATTTTCCACTGGTTGTGGTGATGCTTCAACTCACATTAGGAATTTTTACGGTTTTATATTCTCCCTTCCGGGATCATTTACTGTGGCTCGGTGCGCTTCACCAGTTTACTGCCATGTTATTACTGGTTTCATTATTATGGGTTCGTTTCCTGTTACAGGCAGAAAGACAGCCGGCATCATAATTCGGCTTGCCCGGTTTTCGTTTTAATATTACCTTGTTGTTACTGCGATTCATTCACTGAATATGAAATCATTCCTGAAAGGACTATACTATTCATTTCCCGTACAGCTGGTTCTGCTGCACCTGAAGAAGTTCCAGGTATTGCTCATATTCTGGTATATCCTTTTCAGCACCATCAATGGCAGTTTCATGAAAGCTTACGGAGCCGATTCACTATACCTGGCTCCCGAATACCTGGGTAAAGTAAGCGCGCCGGCAGCAGCCATCGTCGGAATTGCAATTGGCGTATTTATCATGAGCTGGAACATCACCACGTTTATTTTGTTTAGCCGGCATTTCAGGTTTCTGGCTACTACTTCCAACCCTTTTTTGAAGTATTGCATCAATAACTGCATTTTCCCGATAGCGTTTCTGCTGTTTTACTTTTTTCAGGCGATCCGTTTCAATCATACCAAGGAACTTGCTTCTGTAGGCCATATCGCGCTCCAGGTACTCGGGTTCCTGGCAGGCCTGGCATTGCTCGTTGTTATTTCATTCGTTTATTTTTTCCGGTACGACAAGCGAATCATCCGGCGGCTGACACCGGTGATCAGCAACCCCCAGCTTTTCAAGTCGCAGTTCAGGAAAGGAGAGACGAAGCTGAACGAAAGCAGGTTGATCAGAGTAGAGTGGTTCCTTCAGTCTCCATTCAATTTGAAAAAAGTCAGGGACGTATCGCACTACAGCAAGGAATTCATCGAAACCATTTTCAGCCGTCATCACTTTGCGGCAGTGGTGTCTATTTTTATTGCCTTTGTTTTTCTGATCATCGTCGGTTTCCTGCTCGATAACCGGTTTTTTCAACTTCCCGCCGCAGCGGGGATAACCATTTTCTTTGCCATCCTGATTGCCGTTTCCGGCGCCTTTAGTTATTTCCTGCAGAGCTGGAGCATACCCTTCCTGGTTGCCCTGTTTTTCATATTCAACTTATTGTATAAATACAATGTGATCGATTCAAGCAACAAGGCGTATGGATTGAATTACACCAACAAGAACGAACGACCACTGTACAATCAGCAGGCACTGCTGGACCTGTGTAATGATTCGCTGCAATCAGCCGATCGCAAAAACATGATCGCCATCCTCGATGCCTGGAAGAAAAAGCAAAAGGAAGAGAAACCCCTGATGTTTATCGTAAACACCAGTGGGGGTGGAAATCGCAGCGCCACTTTTACCCTGAATGTTTTGCAACGACTCGATAGTTTGACACGGGGCTCCCTCATGCACCGAACCATACTGATCACTGGTGCATCGGGCGGTATGTTGGGGGCTACTTATTTCCGGGCACTCGATCAGCAAAGGACAAAGGGGCTGCCCATGAACCCTCGCGATCCGAAGTATCTGGATGACATTGCGGGCGACCTGCTCAATCCCCTGTTCTCTTCTTTTGTAGCGCGGGACCTGGCCGCCCCCGCCCAGAAATTCGCCGTGGGGAATTATCAATACATCAAGGATCGCGGCTATGCATTCGAACAAAAGCTAAACGATAATACGCGGGGACTGCTGAATAAAAGATTCGCAGAATTATATGAGGACGAGAAAAAAGCAAGAATACCACTGATGATCTTCAATTCTGTCATCAGCCAGGATGGTCGAAAACTGATGATAAGCACTCAGCCACTCCGATTTTTGATGAGGCCTTTCATCGATACACAGACTGCCAGATCGGTGGATCCGGATGCAGTCGACTATCAAACCTTCTTTGCAAGACAGAACCCCATGAATCTTCGACTCCTCACAGCCATGCGCATGAATGCCACCTTCCCCTATGTTCTTCCGAATGTGTGGCTTCCTACAAAACCCGTGGTGGATGTTATGGATGCCGGGTTAAGAGACAATTTCGGACAGGAAACCGCCGTTCGGTTCATTCAGACTTTTCGTGATTGGATAAAAGAGAATACGGCCGGTGTGGTATTGATCCAGATACGGGACCGGAAAACCGGTGGATGGGAGAATCCATTCGAAGCGGGCGGCATCTCCGAACTGGTCACGCGGCCGATGCTGCTGCTCCAGTACAATTGGTACAAAATGCAGGAGTATAATCAGAATGATGTGATCAGTCTTACCCAGGCAATCATGGGCCCCCATTTTTACAAATTCACTTTTCAATATGCTCCTGCCAAGGAAGATGCGCGGGCAGCATTAAACTTTCATCTTTCCAAATTGGAGAAAGTAGACATTCGGAGTGCGTTGGAGTCTTCCGACAACCAGGCCGCTTTTTCGTGGATCGAAAAACTCACTTTGGCTGCAGAAAAAGGGAATCTTACGAAGCGTGAATAAGACGGAAAAAAGAAGGAAGGATGGATATCTTCAGCTCCGAAGGGGTTTCGCGAGGTTCACCATCTATATGCATCGGTGCTTCTCCGGTATTGATAATTTTCAATGATTCAGTCTGGAAATAGATCACCGGTGAACTCAGGGAGTTTTCAATCTTACGCAATTTTCCCGCTAACACCTGTTTCATTACGGTAAAAAGCAGCAGGGGTTTGGCAATTTTCTTTACAATCACTACATCCAGCAGTCCGTCCGACAGGCTTGCGCGGGGCGCGATGGTGAAATTGTTGCCGAACTGGTTACTGTTGGCGATGCTGATGAAAAAAGCTTCTGTGGTAAACCTGATTTTATTGGCTTCCAGTGTGAAGGGATAGGCTTTGGCTGCGAAAAAATTCTTCGTGGTAAGAGAAGCATAAGTTCCCAGTCCGCGCTTGGGTTGATGGGCGAACTCATGAGCTACCCGGGCATCAAAACCCAGGCCGCACAACATACAGGCAAAGTCGCTGTTGATCGAGAACGCATCCACTAAGCGGGGCACCCCGTCGAACAGAATGCGGAGTGCTTTATCGCTCTGGCGGGGAATACCCGCTGAAAGAGCCAGGCCATTTCCAGAACCCATTGGAATAATGCCGAAATTGACCGGAAGATGCGCCAGGGATTGAACCACCTGGTTAACGCTACCGTCCCCCCCGCAAATAGCGATATCCGTAATTTTTTCTTCCAGGATCTTTTGCTCGAGAAAGCGATAATCGCCGCTGGCCACTGTTGGGAGGATTTCAAATTCTATTTTTCTCTCATTTGTACGTTTTTCAATGAGGTTTGTCAGTGCATTTTTGCCTTTGGTACCGGAGATCGGGTTAATGAGATATATGATCTTTCTGGGCATTCGTGTATTTCAGGCGGCAATTTCAGCATTTTAGGGTAAATAATGCCTGAAAGTATTATTTGCCAGCTAGTTCCGTTTGTAAAAAAATGAGAATCGTTTTCCCAATTATGAGTTAAATCTTTTACTTTAGCTCCCGAATCATCACAAACATCTAAAACAGAATTCAATGAAAAAGAGAAAATTGACCGCCTACTTCTTCATGGCAGTAGCTCTCCTGGTAGCTGTTCCCTCATTCGCTTCCGTAGACGCTTTTCCAACAGTTCCAGCTAACCCGTCAACCAAGACGCTGAGCCCAGAAATGATGAAAATGGGTATCGAGCAGTTCCTGACGCTGACTCCCTCAAAGTACAAAGAGCTGACTGGCAAAAAACTCGGTTTGAAAAAATCTCTCGAACTGAAGGCTGCTCAAAAGATGCTGAAAAAGAAAATGAGCAAGTCAAGCGGAGCTGACATTCCAAAGGGTGTTTACATCATCCTCGCGATTC
This sequence comes from Chitinophagaceae bacterium, assembly GCA_044226045.1. Lineage (GTDB taxonomy): Bacteria > Bacteroidota > Bacteroidia > Chitinophagales > Chitinophagaceae > Endoryza. The sequence continues at coordinate 27,800 of JBGAHR010000009.1, read as the reverse complement.
TTGGCTGGGCCTGGTTGCTGATGGGTATCATGGACGACTGGACTGGTAACGACTGGTGGGTTAACCTGCTGTTGACTCTCCTCTGCTGGTTGCCTGGTGTTATCCACGCCCTCGTTAAGATGAAGAAGTACTACAACTAAGAATCAGTAACAACAGTATGTGTGCAATGGAAACTGCGGATGTAAAAAGCTCTTCGAAATCAAGGCTCCTCACCTGGGCCTGGTTGGTTTTTCTGGTGCTGGCACCTATAGTTCTCTGGATTCTTCCAGTTGATTTTTTCGATAACGGACAAGCGATTTGTCCATCGAAACTTTTTTTCGATGTCGAATGCTTCGGCTGTGGAATGACAAGGGCTGTGATGCACTTTCACCATTTCGACTACGATGATGCGATTTACTATAACCGTGGCGTTTTTGTTGTATACCCTGTGTTGGTGATCCTTACGTTAACCTGGATTTTCCAGGCTGGCAAAAAGCTGGGATTGATTCCCGGAAAAAAACTACGCGTTTCTTAAATGTAGCCAGACAAAAAAATTAAAAGGTCCGCGAAGGCGGACCTTTTTTTTTATGGAGATATCTTTCAGGTAATTGGTCAATCCATCAGTTCGATCGTACACAGGCGAATTCTCCGGATTCTGATAGCGGCAGCCACGCCTTTATCAAGCGGCGCCGACCAGGTATAAATACCAATCTTTTTACGAGGCCAGAGAATGCCCATCACATCCTTGTTGTAAATCAAAAATTCGGATACGCTATCCCGTTGTGCCACTGCCACCTGGTTGGTATCCATAATGGCAATGGTGCGTTGCCATCCTTTCAATTCGTTTTTCTGGTCGTAGGTGATCCTGAAAATATTGTTATTGGACAGATCGGCTTTTGTCAGGCGAAGCACGGTCGTGTCCGGGCTGTTGCCATCTCCTTTCAGCACTACTTTTTTATTGAGTGTTATTTTCCAGGTGTTGTTGTCCTGCGAAAACCCATGGTAAGCGTACAGACTAAACAGGGCGAAAATCAAGGACCATTTTTTCATCATTCTCATATTCATAAAGCTAACTCATTTGTGGTAAAAGGCATGTTAAGGAAGATGGCTGGCTGTGGCAAGTAGTTGCATTACCATTTCAACAAAGCGCTACCCCAGGTAAAGCCGCTGCCAAAGGCCGCCAGGCAAACGAGGTCTCCTTCTTTGATTTTACCCGCTTCCCAGGCTTCACAGAGCGCAATAGGTACGGAGGCTGCCGTAGTATTGCCATATTTCTGAATGTTGTTATAGACCTGGTCGTCTCTCAACCCCAGTTTTTGCTGAACAAACTGGGCAATGCGGAGGTTGGCCTGGTGAGGAATCAACACTTTGATATCGGAAGGCTGATGCCCGTTTGCCACCAGTGCTTCCATAATCACCTCCGGAAACTTCACCACGGCCTTTTTGAAAACAGCCTGACCATCCATATATGGGAATACCTGGGCTTTATCGATCATCTGGTGACTGAAAAACATCTGGCCGATTTCGGCCTGGTCGAATTCTGCAACGGGTTGAGACAACCAGTGATTGGCATGTGTGCCCGGATTGTACATAGCGAGTAATTCGGCACTCTCTCCGTCACTATGAAGATGCGTGCTTAGCAATCTGCTGTTGGCCGAGTCGGTTGCCTGTAAAACAACCGCGCCTGCGCCATCCCCAAAAATCACACTCACATTGCGGCCTCTTGTACTGAAGTCGAGACCGAACGAATGTTTTTCGCTACCCACCACCAGGATGTTTTTATACATGCCGGTCCGGATGAACTGATCAGCCACACTCAGGGCATAAATAAAACCCGAACACTGATTGCGAATATCCAGTGCGCCGATCTCCCGCATTTTCATCGCCCTTTGCAACAGCACGCCGCAACCTGGAAAATAATAGTCCGGACTTAAGGTGGCGAAGACGATAAAATCTATGTCGTTGTTAGTGAGTCCTGCTCTTTCAATGGCAATTTTCGAAGCTTCCACACCCATGGTGGTTGTGGTTTCGTTGAGCCGATCGGCATAACGGCGTTCTTTTATTCCGGTTCTTTCCTGTATCCATTCATCGCTGGTGTCCATATATTTCACCAGGTCCTGGTTAGTGAATACATTTTTCGGTACATACATGCCAATTCCGGCAATTCTCGAATGGGGCATAGCAAGGCGTTTATCGTTAAATGCGTTTATCGTTTCAGGTTGGTTTGCGGTTTGCAGTTTGCGGTTTGCAGTTTCTGTTTCTCTTTCCGTTTCCCTTTCCGCTCTCGCTCCCACTCCCGCTCTCATTCCCGCTCCCGCTCCCGCTCTCATTCCCGCTCCCGCTCCCGCTCTCATTTCCGCTTTCAATGGGCAAATTACTTATTGACTACTTTCTCTCTTAAAAATTTTTCAATTTCTCTTTCCACTCCCTCCACATCTTTCGATTTGATAGGTGAGCCCATGACGTGATTGCCGGTATGGGGCATCGCGATACTTATCTTCATCTCCGCACTGGTGCCGAGTTGATCGAACATGGTTTTCATGGCCGACACTTTTACCACGCTATCCTGGTGCACTTCGTCTTTATAGTAGTATAACAACAAAGTTGGTTGTTTTACTTTTTCGAAAGTGGATTTGGTCATGGCTGTTTCCAGCATTTCTTCCAGGGCTACCGCTCCCTCCAGTCGGTAATGTGCATACCAGTATTGTTTGTAGACAGGCCGCTGATCCGATGCGTCAACAAAATCCGATTTCTTCACCATTCTCGCAATCTGCAGACCCCATGGATTGTTAAGCAACCAGGCATTCGGATCGAAAATGGCAATATTGGGAGATAGTAATACCAATGCAGTTACATCAGAAGGATAGGTGGCCGCCAGTTGCAGGGCATTGGATCCGCCGGTGGAGGTCCCCATCAAGATGACTTTCTTACCAAGCTTTTTCCCAATGGCCAGCGCTTCTTTGGCCGACTCCCAGTATTTATCTGCTGTGAGGTTGAGGAGTGCATCTGAAGTATCCAGTCCGTGTTCTGCGAGTCTTGTCAGGTATAAATTGGCTCCAAACTTCTTTGCTATATTTCTATGCACCGGGTTTCCTTCCTCCTGGCTGGCTGAGAATCCATGTAAATAGACGATTGCGTATTCGGTAACCGTCTTGTTGGAATCATTGGCCCAGACGATCCTCGCTTCATTATCGGGCTTCACTTTATGTTGTGATTCTTTGGCTTTTACCAGTTGCTCCAGCGCCTCTCCGCTCTGCCATTCGATCTTCGGCAATTCCGGTTTATAGGCTGGTGTGGAAGGATGTGGCCCCGCGAAATAAGCGATTACCAGCACCAAAATGAGGATAAAAAATATTCTAAGCCTTCTCATGATAATGATTTGATGGTTTGTTCTCCTGAAATGATATGACAGGGAATGAAATCCGATCGAAAAAGTACGCAAAAAAAAGTAGCCCAACGTTAATGATTTCCTCTCATCCCCATATCACTGTTGTTCGGGGAAAACGCTGAGGGCACAATTTGTCAATGAGCCAATGGGCCAATTTGCCAATTAACTGCAAACCCCTAACTATAAACAGCAAACTGAATTTCAACAATTGCCTGGCTTTATTCTATCGCTGTTCATCACCGAAGAACTAATTGAATTAGTCGCTCCCGCTCTCACTCCCGCTCCCCCAATATAGCCGGGCTGTATATCGGCCTTGGGCGCCTTTTTTTGTGGGACTTTTTTTGTTTCGCCAAAAAAAGTCCCGTCAGAGACTCACCGGAAACGACCTCTCTCTTATACTTTCTCTCCCGCTCTCGCTCCCGCTCACATAAAGGGAGCTCATTTCTCAAAAAGTGGCAAAAAGATGATCAATTCAGCGTGGCATTAGGGACTCAATGACTTTCCCCGGACAACAGTGATCCCCATATCTTAAAATGACGGTCTAAAAAACTTATATTCGCTGTTCAACCCCTCGCCATGTCATCAACACAACGTTTCCTTGCCCTGGATGTATTCCGTGGTATGACTATTTGCTTCATGATTATTGTAAATACACCGGGCGACTATTCTCACACTTTTGCTCCCCTGTTGCATGCCAACTGGCATGGGTTTACGCCTACCGACCTCGTATTTCCCTCTTTTCTTTTTGCGGTTGGTAATGCGATGAGCTTTGTGATGAACAAATGGTCGGGCATGTCTTCTTCCGCGGTTCTTGGTAAAATTCTCAAGAGAACACTGTTGATCTTTCTGCTGGGATACCTGATGTACTGGTTCCCGTTTTTTGAACAGGGCGAAAAGGGGTGGCACTTCAAACCGTTTTCTGAAACAAGGATACTCGGCGTGTTACAAAGGATCGCTCTTTGCTACGGAATTGCTTCACTGATGGTGTACTACCTGAAACCCCGTACGGTCATCGTTCTGGTATTACTGATCCTCGTTGGGTATAAATTCATCATGACATCATTCGGAGATCTGTCCCTGCAGGGGAATACCGGGTTGAAACTCGACCGCTGGCTTATGGGCGATAGTCATTTGTATCATGGAGAAGGAGTTCCCTTCGATCCGGAAGGATGGTTGAGCACATTGCCTGCCATTGGTAATGTGATCTTTGGCTATTTCGCGGGAAGATATATTCAACAAAAGGGAAAGACCTATGAAGGATTGACCCACCTGCTGCTGGTGGGTTGTGCCATGGTGGTTTTTGCCTATTTCTGGGATAGCAGTTTCCCCATCAACAAAAAACTCTGGACCAGCTCCTTTGTATTTTATACCGTTGGTCTCGACCTGATCATACTATCTGCCATCATGTATGTGATCGAGTTCCTGCGTATCACAAAATGGACATATTTCTTCGAAGTGTTTGGTAAAAACCCATTGTTCATTTACCTCCTGAGTGAAGTGGGAATAGTAACCTTGTGGATGATTCCGGTAGGCGACAAACAACTACCTTCCTGGGCCTTCGATACTATTTTCAATCATTTCCCTTCCAATTGGCCTTCCCTCTTTTTCGCATTAGCCTGGATGATGATCTGCTGGCTCGCAGGCTGGTGGATGGACAGGAAGAAAATCTATGTGAGAGTGTGAGGAAGCAAAGGCGGGGGAAATACAGGAGCGGGAGCGGGAGTGGGAGCGAGAGCGGAAAGGGAAAGAGAAACGGAAAGAGAAAGGGGAGCGGGATATGGTGCGAGCTTTTGGCAGTTTTCCCTATCATAATGCATATTCGCCTGAGGAGGGGAATGACAAACCGCAAACTGCAAACTGCAAACTGCAAACCGCCAACCGCCAACCAACGTGAAACGTTAAACCTGAAACGATAAACATTAGCATTCCTCCCTAATTTTTCGTACATTTGCGCCTCAAAAATCATCGTTAAGCTAATAGCTGTTAGTGTGCTTCCTGCCGGATTCACCGTACGTTTCTAAAAGCCTGGCGTTAAACAACTTACTAATGAACATCCGCAACATCGCTATTATAGCGCACGTAGACCACGGCAAAACAACCCTGGTTGACAAAATTCTGCACACTACAAAAGTGTTCAGAGAAAACCAGGAAACAGGGGAACTGATCATGGACAGCAATGATCTGGAACGCGAAAGAGGTATCACCATTTTCAGTAAAAACGCGGCGGTAACCTACAACAATGTAAAAATTAACGTAATCGATACTCCGGGCCACGCCGATTTTGGCGGAGAGGTAGAGAGAGTGCTGAAAATGGCCGATGGGGTAATCCTGCTGGTTGATGCATTCGAAGGCCCAATGCCTCAGACACGCTTCGTGCTGCAAAAAGCATTGCAACTGAACCTCAAACCAATTGTGGTCATCAATAAGGTCGACAAGCCCAACTGCCGCCCGGATGAAGTTCACGATGCGGTATTTGAACTGTTCTTCAACCTCGACGCAACAGAAGAGCAACTGGACTTCCCAACCTTCTACGGAAGTGGAAAGAACGGCTGGTTCAACGACTCATTAACTCCGATCGATAATATCACTCCCTTGCTCGACGGAATCCTGAAATATGTTCCCGAGCCAAAAGTATCTGAAGGAACCCTGCAGATGCAAATCACTTCACTCGACTATTCATCCTTCCTGGGACGAATTGCCGTCGGAAAAGTAAGCCGTGGTACAATCCGCGAAAACCAACAGGTTGCACTGGTACAGGCTGACGGATCTATCCGCAAAACCAAAGTGAAAGAACTCTATGTGTTCGAAGGAATGGGTAAGAAGAAAGTAGAGTCTGTTCAGTCAGGCGACCTTTGCGCGGTAGTAGGTATCGAGGATTTCAACATCGGCGACACCATCGCAGATGCAGAAAACCCCGAAGCATTACCGGTAATCAGCGTGGATGAACCAACAATGAACATGCTGTTCTCTGTAAACAATTCACCATTCTTTGGCCGTGATGGAAAATTCGTTACCTCCCGTCACCTCCGTGACCGACTGATGAAAGAAACAGAGAAGAACCTCGCATTGAAAGTCGTAGATAGTGAAGATGGCGATAGCCTCGTAGTGTATGGTCGTGGTATCCTTCACCTGGGTATCCTGATCGAAACGATGCGCCGCGAAGGATATGAACTGACAGTAGGTCAGCCACAGGTTATCGTTAAGGAAATCGATGGAAAGAAATGCGAACCATACGAGATCCTCGTGGTGGATGTGCCACAGGAATTCGCCAGCAAGGTGATTGACCTGGTAACCCGCAGAAAAGGAGAAATGATGGTGATGGAAACAAAAGGGGAAATGCAACACCTCGAGTTTGAAATACCTTCCCGCGGCCTGATTGGTCTGCGTACACAAATGCTTACAGCGACCACCGGGGAAGCGGTGATGGCGCACCGGTTCAGCGAATACAAACCCTGGAAAGGACCCATCCCGGGAAGAAATAACGGAGTGCTGTTGTCCAAAAACCAGGAAAAAGCAACCGGCTATTCAATTGACAAACTCCAGGATCGCGGTACCTTCTTTGTAGATCCAGGTGAAGAAGTATATGCAGGACAGATTGTAGCGGAAAACGTAAAGCCCGGTGATCTCGTAGTAAATATTACGGAAGGTAAAAAACTGACCAACCACCGCGCGAGCGGAAGTGATGATGCGACCAAGATTGCACCGAAAGTGCTGATGACCCTCGAAGAATGTATGGAATACATTCAGCACGACGAATGCATCGAAGTAACACCCAACTTCATCCGTATGCGTAAGGTTATCCTCAACGAAGAAGAAAGGAAGAAAGTTCAGAAGAAAATGGAAACAGCCTGATAAGCTGGTAACCAACAAAAATAACAGGGGCTGTCTCATCCGGGGACGGCCCTTTTTCATGCAGGAAACCCGTCCATTGACTCACTGGATCAGCCAATTACTCAATAAACCCTTTTGTACAAGCCATTTCTGTCTATGTTCACGTTGTCAAAGGCTCGGAGAATCTGGTTAAATTTATATAAACACCTACTTGCTGTACAGGATTCAGATATTGGTAGTATGCATGCTGGTCATCATGGCTGGTCGGGCTCAATATGTTTCCTTCTCCCACATTACAGTTGCAAACGGACTTACCGATAACAATATTCAGTCGCTGGCGGTCGATAAAAACGGCTTTCTATGGATCGGCACTTCCGACGGACTGAACGTTTATGACGGATATACCGTCACCAATTTCAAAAGAAGGGAATACCCGGCCATCGCTTCCAATAACGTCATTCACCTCACCTGCGACAGCCGCAACCGGATCTGGCTGGGAACAGCAGAAGGAATCACCTGGATCGATCAGCATCGTCAATTTCACCGCGTAGTATTAAACGATTCGGTTACCCGCTTTGCCGCCCGCACTATCGTTGATACCAAAGTATACGGCCCGGTTTTGTATACCAGCCTTGGTCAATATTATTTCGACGAAAAAAAGGACAAATGGATCAGGCTGGAATGGATACCCGAAAAACTGAAGTATAACTATTTCATCGATGCGGAACCATTTGATGAAAACCGTATTCTCTACTCGGCGGATACCAACCTCATACTGCTGGATTATTCCACCCGCCAGATTGTTTTTCAAAAATCAACCACTCCTGTTTTCAGTCTCTGCCGCTACAGCGATCATGAAATTGCTGCAGGTCATAGCAACGGATCCGTAGAAATTGTTGATGTGAATACCGGTCAGGTAGTAAAAACCTATCAGCTCACCACCACACTCAACGATAAACGGATCCAGACAAACATCACCGAGGTACGGAGAGCTGTCAATGGCGATCTGCTGGTCGCAACAGGTTTCGCAGGATTGTTTATTATTGATAAAACGGGAAAAACCACCCAGTACACACATGACCCCATCAACCCCCGTTCCATTGGGGGTGATATTACCTGGCGTGTTCTGGGCGGAAACGGCGGTGATATGATCGTGGGCACAAGCATTGCCGGGGTAAGCATATTCAATGTTTTCAAAAAGACAGCAGGCAATATCCGGATATTCAAAGATGATAAAGGAAAACTCTACGATAATTATATCAGTGAAATCACAGCCGACAGAAATGGCATTCTATGGATGGGCGCCCTGGACAAACTGATCCGCTGGGATAAAGCACGTAACCAAACAACCTTCTACAATTATTTTGCGCCAAAGCCGATTGAGAATGACGCGCAGAATGTTGAAATAAGAACAGTATGCGTGGACCGGTTCGACAAAGTATGGATCGGGGCATTGGGAGACGGCTTATCTGTGCTCGATGAAAGAAAAGGGACGTTTGAAAAAATAAAACTCGATACCAATATCGGGGTGGCACTCAATACCAAATTGATTTTGGAGATCTATTCAGATCGCAGCGGATTGCTTTGGGTAGGTACCAACCGCGGAATGTTCACGATCGATCCGCTCAGCAGGGAAATGAATGCTTTTACTGCCCATCCTGTATTGAAAACATTCGCCGGTAAAAGAGTGAATGGATTTCTCGAAGACCGCAAAGGCAATATGTGGTTCAGCACCATGACAGGCGTGTACTGTTACGACAAATCACGCGATTCCCTGCTTCATTTCAATGGCGCCAATGGGATGTCTTCCAACCGCTGTTTCGCGTTGTATGAAGACAGGAGGCGGAATATTTATGTGTCCACCTTAAATGGCTTCAGCATCATCGACTCTTCCTTGCAGGTGCAACGGTATGACCAGAGCAATGGACTGAAATATGATTATATCGGCGGCATACTGGAAGATGACCGCGGCGATATCTGGATGTCTAACGGTAAGGAGATAGTGCAATTCAACCCTGTTACCCAGAGCCTTCAGTATTTTGATGAAAACGCCGGGATTCCGGGAGACGGATTCCGGATGATGGCATTTGCCAAATCAAAAGAGGGGGAGATGTTCTGGGGGAGCAGGGGCGGTATCAGCTTTTTTTATCCCAACGAACTGGTGAGCCATACCTCGGGTTTGCGTGTCAATATATTTCAGGCCGACCAGGGTGATTCGATCAGGTATCTCAGTGGCAATGAAAGAATTTCACTCGACTATGGCGAGAACAGTATCATCTTCCGTTTTGCGGCTATCAATCTGCAGGGCTCCCGTGCGGTGAAATATAAATATATGCTGCAGGGGTATGAAAAACAGTGGCAAACCGGTACCGATATACGCGAAGCCCATTATTCATCCCTTCCTCCTGGCAAATACAGTTTTGCGGTCAAAGCCAGTATGGATGGGTTGAACTGGATCGACTCCAATAATACCGTTGAGATCACCATTATCGCTCCTCTCTGGCAGCAAAACTGGTTTATCGTGCTGATGACTGCAGCTCTTACCGTGGCGATCTTCCTGTTTATAAGAAATCGCAACCGCAAGATTCACGAGCAAAGGGAAGAACTGGAAACAGAACAGGCTATTAATTATTTCGCAACCAGTCTCAATGAACAACAATCGGTGGAAATGATCCTTTGGGATGTAGCCCGTAATTGTATAGGCCGCCTCCATTTTGAAGACTGCGTGATCTACCTGATGGATGAAAACAGGAAGGTGTTGATTCAGAAGGCGGCATTCGGACCCAAAAGTCCCCGGCAATATGAGATTCAGAGTCCCCTGGAACTGCCACTGGGTACCGGTATCGTGGGCTCCGTAGCTGCCAGCGGCCGTGCGGAAATCATCGACGATACGTCGAAGGACCCCCGGTACATCATGGATGTGGAGAACAGGCTGTCTGAAATCACCGTTCCCATCATGTCCGATCACAAGGTACTGGGTGTAATTGACTGCGAGCACTCAAAAAAAGCGTTCTTTACTCAAAAGCACTTGTGGATCCTCACTACAATCGCTTCCTTGTGTGCCAACAAGATCGTCAGGGCCCGGGCAGAGGAAGAAAAACGAAGAGTGGAGAAGAACCTGATGGACACCAAACAAAAAATGGCAGACGTGGAAATGCAGGCGTTAAGGGCTCAGATGAACCCGCATTTTATTTTCAATTGCCTGAATTCGATCAACAGGTATATCGTTAAAAGCGACCAGGCCACCGCGTCATTATACCTTACCCGGTTCGCCAAACTGATCCGGCTGATTCTGGATAACTCGAATAGTAAAAACGTGATCCTGGCCAACGAACTGGAGGCGCTGAAGCTGTATATCGAGATGGAAGCCCTTCGCTTCGACAAGAAGTTTTCGTACCGCATCATCGTGGATGATAAAGTGGGGGCCGAATGCGTGGAAGTGCCACCGTTGATCATTCAGCCTTATGTGGAGAACGCGATCTGGCATGGATTGCTTCACAAGGAATCCGGTGGGGAACTGAATATTCACGTGAGCATGGTTGGTGAGGGCATGCTGCAATGCGTCATTGAAGACAATGGTGTTGGAAGGGATAAAGCGCGGGAACTGAAAAGCAAATCCGCCACTTCGCGGAAATCACTCGGAATGAAACTCACGGAAGATCGACTGACACTGCTCAATAAACATGCTGAACTCAATGCCAGCATCGATATCATCGACCTTAAAAATGATCACAACCTGTCTCTTGGAACCAAAGTAATCCTGAAAATCCCTGTATAATTTAAAAATGCAAATATGATCAGATGTGTTTTGATTGATGATGAAAGCAACAGCCTCGAAATGATGGAATGGCTGCTGAAAACCTATTGCCCGCAGGTTCAGATCGAAGCGATGTGCAACTCCGCGGAGAAAGGAATGGAAGCGATTGAAAAGCACAAACCGGACGTGGTATTCCTGGATATTGAAATGCCCCATATGAACGGGTTCGATATGCTGGAGCAATTCGACCGGCTGTTCTTCGACGTGGTATTCTGCACGGCCTATGATCAGTTTGCCATCAAAGCGTTTAAATACAGCGCTCTCAACTATCTGCTGAAACCGGTCGATCCGGAAGACCTGAAAGAAACCATTCGCCGGCTGGAAGAAAGAAAATCGACACCCTCCAAAGAGCAGATTGAACTGCTGCTGCAGAATATCCATACACAGCAAAAGCCAACCGTACAACGAATCGCCCTCACTACGGGCGACGGAATGATATTCGTGTCCACTTCAGATATCCTTTACTGCCAGGCGGAAAGTAATTATACCGCGGTAGTCCTTGCGGGAGGTAAAAAAGTACTCGTTTCAAAAGTGCTGAAAGACATCGATGAAGCATTGGCGGGTCCTGATTTCTTCCGGATTCACAATTCCTACCTGATCAATCTCAATAAAATTAAAAAATTCGTCAGGGGAGAAGGCGGATATGTGGTGATGGAAGACAATGCCACGGTAAGTATCTCACGTAGCCGCCGACAGGAGTTTATGGAATTGTTTTCTCGATTCTAAGATACAATATGCCAATTCGTCAATTGGTCAATGAGCCAATGATGATTGCGAATTACGGATGACGAATGACGGATGCAATATGCCAATTCGTCAATTGGTCAATGAGCCAATGATGATTACGAATTACGGATGACGAATGACGGATGTATTCGGGAGCGGGAGCGTTAAACGGAGCGGGAGCGGGAGTGGGAGCGGAAAGGGAAACAGAAACAGAAAGAGAAACTGCAAACTGCAAACTGCAAACTGCAAACCACAAACCTACATGAAACGATAAACCTGAAACGCGAAACCAACCAGCTGCCAACCATAAAAAATCCCTCATGAAATCACTCATGATCCTCGTGGCCGGACCTTATCGGTCGGGTACAAACGACCAGCCGGAAAAGATAGCCGCCAATGTAAAACTGATGTCCGAATCAGCTCTTCGAATTTATCGTATGGGTCATCTTCCGGTATTGGGCGAATGGCTGGCCCTGCCATTGATTGAAGAAGCCGGATCGACCGGCCTGGGAGATCCGATTTTTACCGAAATGTTTCATCCGGTAGCGATACAGTTACTCGATCATTGCGATGCGGTGCTAAGAATCGGCGGTCCCTCGGCCGGGGCGGATGAAATGGTAAATGAAGGCAGAAAAAGAAACAAAACCATCTTCTACTCCGAACAGGAAATAGAGAATAATTTGCCAATTCGATAATTAGTCAATGGGCCAATGCAATTGCGGATGACGAATGTATTCGGGAGCGGGAGCGGTAAACGGAGCGGGAGTGGTAAACGGAGCGGGAGTGGGAGCGAGAGCGGAAAGGGAAACAGAAACAGAAACAGAAACAGAAAGGGAAACGGAAAGAGAAACCGCAAACCGTAAACTGCAAACCGCAAACCAACGTGAAACGATAAACCTGAAACGTTAAACGCTTCAACCACCCCAAACAACAAAAATTGACTACTTTTGTTATTCAATTCAAAAGGATATGAAAAAGTGGTGGATGAGTTTGGCAGTAGCTTTCCTGCTGGTTACGATCACTCCGCTGGTATCGGAAGCGCAATGTGCCATTTGTAATAAAACAGCCCAGCAATTGGGTGAAAAACCTGCCAAAGCCCTCAATGGAGCCATCGTTTACCTGGCAGCAGCTCCGTTATTGATGATGGGTTATATCGGGTATCGCTGGTACCGGCAGAACAGCCAAGAGTAAGTATTGTACACTCCCTCAATCTTTAGAAAACTTTCCATTCAAACAAGTTTCTCAGTTATTAATTGACCCGGCATCTTTTTTCCAACTGGCAAATACCAATTCTCTTTTATTGGTAAGCCGAATGCCTGTTTGTTGTGAAATGTTGTAAAATTTTGAGTCATTTATCGGAAAAAATCCGATAAAATGATAAAAATATTACAACCTAGGCTGCTTTTAAAGCCATCCTCCCTAATACCAGGAAGCAGAGAACGAGGGTTGTCTGTTGCAGCTATTCCTGGTATTTGTTCCCTGAAGATGCCCCGGATCAGCCAGGCAGGCTCCCTGTTTATCAAAATTGCTGTTTGCCAGGGAGTCAGTTTGTGTATCTTAGGCAGACAAAACTGACTGAAAATGAAAGGGCTCCTTTCCCTCTTGCTGTTTTTATTGCCATTCCTGGCTTTCTCCCAAAAACTCCCCACCATCGAAGAAAAAACAACGGGTCTCCGTAAAACGGAAGGCTTTATTAATTTTTACTGGGATGATAATACCGGCAAGATCTGGCTGGAAACAGACAAACTGGATTCCGAGTTCCTCTATGTAATATCTCTTCCGGCGGGCCTGGGTTCAAATGATGTAGGCCTCGATCGCGGACTGCTGGGCGGCACACATATAGTAAAACTGCAACGGGTAGGAAGAAAACTACTGATGATAGAACCGAATTATAACTATCGCGCCCTCACCAATGATGCTGCGGAAAAAAGAGCCTTGCAGCAGTCTTTTGCAGAATCGACACTCTGGGGTTTTACCATCGAAGCGGAGACGGGAAAGAAGGTACTCGTAGACGCCACTGATTTTGTGTTAAGGGATGCGATGCAGGTTGCCAACCGCCTCAGGCGCGGCCAACAGGGCAGTTATTCACTCGATAAAGGCCGGAGCGCCCTCTACCTGCCCCGGACAAAAAATTTCCCTTTCAATACAGAAATGGAAGCCTCGGTTACTTTCACCAACAGCGATGGCGTGGTGGGTGGATTTGTACAATCCGTCACCCCTTCTTCCGAAGCAATCACCCTGCGCATGCATCATTCCTTTGTGCAACTGCCGGACAACAACTATAAACCCAGGCTCTTCGATCCGCGAAGCAGTTTTATACCAACCTCATTTTTCGATTATAGCACACCGGTATCTGAGCCCATCGAAAAATATTTTGTCATTCGTCACCGTCTCCAGAAAAAGGATCCTGCTGCCGCACTCAGTGAACCTGTAAAACCAATTGTGTACTATCTCGACAATGGTACACCGGAGCCGATCCGTTCGGCCCTGCTCGAAGGAGCCTCCTGGTGGAACCAGGCTTTTGAAGCAGCCGGATATAAGAACGCTTTCCAGGTTAAAATGCTCCCGGACTCGGCGGATCCCATGGACGTAAGATACAATGTGATCAACTGGGTTCATCGTTCTACAAGGGGCTGGAGCTATGGCGCAGCTGTGGTAGATCCGAGAACAGGCGAGATCATCAAGGGGCATGTTACCCTCGGATCGCTTCGGGTACGACAGGATTACCTGATCGCGGCGGGTCTGCTGGCACCGTATGAAAACGGGGTTCCGGTTAATGACAAAATGTTGAAAATGGCGCTCGAACGCCTCAAACAACTGGCTGCTCACGAGGTGGGACATACGATTGGATTGATGCACAACTATGCCTCCAGTGTCAATCAACGCGCGAGCGTCATGGATTACCCGCATCCCCTGGTGAAATTGAATGCCGCCGGTGAAATCGATCTGTCCGACGCGTATGATAACAAGATCGGTGAGTGGGATAAGGTGGCTATCACCTGGGGCTACCAGGATTTTCCGGCGGGAACCAACGAAACTGCAGCGCTCAATGATATTCTCACGGCCGCTACCCGAAAAGGTCTTCAGTTCATCAGTGACCGGGATGCGAGGGCTCCGGGAGGATTGCATCCACAGGCACACCTCTGGGACAATGGCAGCAATGCCATCGATGAGTTAAAAGAAGTCATGAAAGTGCGTGATAAAGCACTGTCCACTTTCGGTGAAAAGAATATCCGTCCGGGTATGCCCATGGCGATGCTGGAAGACGCACTGGTCCCGGTTTATTTCTTTCACCGCTACCAGCTGGAAGCGGTAACCAAACTGGTTGGCGGAATGAATTACACCTATGCCTTGCGAGGTGATGGCCAGTTGGTGACAAAAGCACTACCCAAATCCATGCAGGAAGCGGCTTTGAAAGCCGTGATCGACTGCATCGATCCGGCAAAGCTGATTGTTCCGGATACCATTGTCAGATTGATACCGCCCCGACCGGCCGGCTACGATTTTACCAGGGAATTATTCAAAAAAAGAACCGGACTGGCATTTGATGCCCTGGCTCCGGCAGAAACCGGCGCCGATTTTCCTTTTTCTTTTCTTTTTAATGATGAAAGACTCAATCGCATGGCGCAATATGCCGCAGGGGGCGGATTGGGAGTGGGAGAGATGACAACGCGATTGATCAATGCCACCTGGAAGGCGCCCCGTCGCGATGGATTGCAAAGATTGATTCAGTTGCAAACAGAGCAAGTCTTACTCACTTACCTGCTGGCTTCTTCCATCGATGAAGGACTTTCCTTTTCCGCGAGAAGCTCCGTTGTACATGCGCTCGCCGGATTAAAAGCATATATCGAAGCACAAAAAAAGATCACCAAAGATGAAGCCTACCTGGGACATCTCGAACTCGCCCTCGAGCGAATGAAATCGCCCGATAAGGCCAAACCTACACAACATGCGGCCATTCCTCCCGGTGCGCCGATCGGTTGTTTTGAGGAGGAGTAGAATGGAAAGGGAGTATTAGCTTATTGGTAAGATAAGCTGAATGCATACAGGTTAAACTGACCTTCCTGCAGCTTCAGTTCAATTTCAGAACGCAAGCGAGTCTTGCTGATATCGGCCATTCTTCTTTTCTGAATGACCTGGTAAACCCTTTCTGTATAAAGCCAGGATTTTCGATCGATGCCGCTCTGCCGGGCAAGTCCATCCTCGATCGCTTGCAGAAGCATTTCAAGTCCCTGTTTTTGCGAAGCCACCGTTTTGATGATGGGGATTTCCTGCGAGTGGTTCTGGAAGGCGGGAGCCAGCATCGCCCGGAGATTTTTGACAAAAAGATCGGCAGCGGGCCGGTCGCTCTTATTCACCACAAAAATATCGGCGATTTCCATCAGGCCCGCTTTCATGGTTTGTACTTCATCTCCCCCTTCAGGAACGAGAACAACCACTGTGCTGTCGGCCAGGCCGGCAATTTCAATTTCGCTTTGCCCCACACCAACGGTTTCCACCAGGATATAATCGAACGATGCCTGCTTCAGCAGTTCCGTGATCTCGATGATCTTTGGGTGCAATCCGCCAAGAGCGCCACGAGAGGCCAGTGAACGGATGAAAACCCTCGGATGGTTGTACCATTCACTCATCCGGATCCGATCACCCAATAAAGCGCCGAGGTTAAAAGGTGAGGAAGGATCCACGCAAAGCACTGCCACGGATTTACCCTTTTTTACCAGTTCGCCGATCAATCCATCGGTGAGGGTGCTTTTACCCGCGCCGGGAGGTCCCGTAATGCCAATGACCGGCACATCAGCAGGTATCTTTGACGGCAGTCCTGCGAGGAATGCTTCATAACCCGTCACTTCATTTTCCACCAGCGAAATGGCACGAGCCAGCGATTTGATATCGCCTGCCTGTATTTTATCGGAAAGTGCCTGCCACATGTATTTTTCTCCCGCTAATTTGATGGAAAGATAATGGTTGAGGTCATATCAACCGGTAATTTCGGAAATCAAACAGTCTTTTTCCTGTTTTCTTCTCAATCCAGTAAAGCACCCGGTCTTTCAGGGAAAATTTTTTTTGTTGGATATCAAAATCAATCCGCCAGTTCTGGTCTTTTATTCGTTTAGTCATGACCGATGGATGCGTGCCGGTAAATTTTTCCAATGAATCGAAATCGGAATAATCAAAAACCTGCTGTGCCTGGATTGTTTTATTCCATTCCTCCTGGTCGGACCAGAATCCTACGGTATTTTTTTGCTTTTGCAACATTTGTGCGGGGCTTTTCACCCAGCCATAGTGATAGATGGCCGCCTGTACCGGCTTGACCGCCAATTTTTGACCATGACGTCGAAAACCCTGGGCATCTTTATAGGAGCTGATGTTTTGATCGTTGCGGATGATGCGGACTTCCTTGTGGTACCATCTGCGGCTGTCACCCACGTAATCGTAAGTGCCGTAAAAATGCAGGTAGTCAAATAACAGTCCTTCCACCCGGTGATCATCCTTGTATTTTTCGGCGGTTTGCCTGATCACCGAATGATATTTCTCGTGTAAAACTTCATCTGCCTGGATATAAAAAGCCCAGTCGCTGTCCGCCGACAGGTGTTCAAATGCTTTATTGGTTTCAACAGCCAGTATCGATCCGCCGGTTTTGATAGTGGGATCCCACACCGAATGAAAGATTTTTATTTTGGGAGAATCGATGGACCGGATCAACCCTTCGGTATCGTCTTCGCTATCGCCAATGGACACGATCATTTCATCCACCACGGGTAGTATGGACAGGATGGCTTCCCTGATCGGGTAGTCGTTTTTAATGGCGTTCTTGATGATGGTAAATCCGGAAATCTTCATGGAAACTGATTTAACTGACAGAAAGGTATTGATCCGCGCCGGGTGAGGTACGAACCGCTTTTGTTCGAATGGTTTCTTCGAGAATGGAATCATTTTTCAACAGCTCGCTTCGGTCGGCCTCCTTGTGCCAGAGATGCCAGGCTACCCCTCTTAGTTTAAAAAAAGTTCTTTTCAAACCATTATGATAGAACCGGAATACAAGATCGGTATCTTCCCTGCCCCAGCCGGTATAGTTTTCATTGTAACCATTCACACGAACAAAATCATCTTTCCAGTAACTCATGTTACAGCCGCGAATATTGAAGGCGTTATTGGTCTTAACAATAGCTGATAACAGGTTTCCCCAAAAAGCCGAATGCAGCGCATTAAACCGGTTATGGATACCTGTTGAATAAAAATGAAGATCCGCTTTTCCTTTTTCCAGGATGGAGGCAGAGAGTTCCGGATCAAGCAATACACGACTGCCACCGATAAAACAATGCGGGCTGGCAGCTTCGGCATGATCTTTTACAAAATGGCGATGCAGGATCAGGTCTCCATCGACCTGTATGATATACGGGTGTTTCGCGGCCACATTGGCCCTGTTACGAATATGCGCGAGCCGAAAGCCATGGTCTTCGTGCCAGATATGTTGAACCGGAATGCTGGTCTTGTTCCGGAATGCTTCGATCACCTCGCGCGTGTCGGACCCGGACCCATCATCGGCAATCACTACTTCATCGGGAAAGCGTGACTGCCTGAGTACGCTTTCGAGGCAACAAGCCAGTGCTTTTGGCCAGTTGTAAGTAGCTATGACTAATGACACAGATGGCATCCACGCAAAGGTGCACAATTAAAACGTTCGAAAAAATTTGTCGAAAGCTGCAAGCCGGGTCGTATTTTTGAAGGCACGAAAAGAAATGACCAATTTCATTCCCATATTCCCCCTTAGTATCGTGGTTTATCCGGGCGAAAAACTGCACCTGCACATATTCGAACCGCGGTATAAACAACTGATCAATGAATGCAAGGAGAGTGGAAAACCGTTTGGAATACCCACCGTCATCAGCAACAAAGTAGGAGAGCTGGGAACACTGGTAGAACTGAAGGATGTGGTACAGACCTATGAAAATGGCGAGATGGATATCCGAACAGCCGGTATCAGGATTTTCCGCGTGCTGGAAGTGATCAAATCTGTTCCTGAAAAATTATACAGTGGCGCTATTGTCACCTATCCCGACAATGAAGAAGACATGGGCGACCGTGAGCTGATGCAAAAAGTGGTGAAGGGCGTAAAGGAATTGCATCGTCTTTTGAATATCAGCAAGGATTTTAAAAAGCCCGAAACAGACCTTCGTTCTTACGATGTCGCGCATCATGCCGGTCTCTCTCTCGAAGAGGAATATGAAGTACTGGGATTGTGGCGAGAGATCCAACGACAGGAATACCTGAAAAGACATTTGCAGAAAGTGCTTCCGATGCTGATGGAAATGGAACAACTCAAGGAAAAAGTAAAACTCAACGGTCATTTTCGAAACCTCTCCGCTTTTGACCTGGAGATATAATCTTTCATTTTCTCTCTAAATTATACTCATTGATTCCGGTTACACTCTGTTTTGATTTCGGAAATACCAGGCTTAAATGTGCCGTCTTTGATGGTCGCGAGTTGCGTGAAGTGCTGGTGTTGCCAGACGATAACGAATCCACGATTCAACAACTGATCGACACTTACCAGCCTCAAAAATCCATCCTTTCTTCCGTCATTCAACACCGGCCCGGGATCGAGGTGCAGCTGGCCAATGCAGGAAAATTTCATAAACTCAATCATCTCTCCAAAATTCCGGTAACTACCCCGGTTGGAAAGCCCGAAACCATTGGAGCAGACCGGCTGGGGCTCGTGGTGGCCGCGGTTGATCTTTTTCCTGGAAAGAATAACCTGGTGGTGGGTTTGGGAACTGCCATTACCTACAATTTTGTGAACAAGTACCATGAATTTCTGGGAGGAGGCATCTCTCCCGGCATGGAAATGCGATTTAAAAGCCTTCATCAGCTCACCGCCCTGCTTCCCCTCGTGGAAAAAGATTGGAATTTCCCGCTGGTAGGGTACGATACCCGCACAAATATCCTCAGCGGAGTGATTTTGGGAATGGCTAAGGAAATTGACGGAATGATAGATGCATATAAGGAAAAGTACGGGAACTTTAACGTGGTCTTAACCGGGGGTGATGCACCCTATTTTGTCTATCATTTGAAAAACAAGATATTTGCAGACCCCAATTTAATTTACAAAGGCTTATATGCGATCAGCGAGTTTAACAATGCTTAAGAGAATCAACCTGTTAGCGGGGTTTTGTTTCGGTCTGTTGTCTTCGGTTTCCGCACAAAATGTCAACTCACCTTACTCCCGATATGGACTTGGAGATATCATTCCGAACCAGAATGTGACCACCCGGTCCATGGGTGGAATCGGTACGGCTTACTACGATTATTCTTCCGTAAACTTTCTGAATCCGGCCTCTTACGGCAAAATTCAACGGGTTACGCTTGATTTCGCGGTTGAACTGGATAACCTGACGATCAAATCACTCAATCCGACCCGTCGCTATTCCAATGCCAGCCCGGTGATCTCCTATTTTTCACTCGGAATACCTTTAAAAATCAAGAAAAAGCCGGTTGGTCTCGTTTTTGGTCTGAAGCCCATGACAAGGATCAACTACAAAATAGACCGTCGCGAGAGATTAACCTCCGGAACACTGAACGACAGCGTCGCCACTCTTTTCGAAGGAAATGGCGGTTCGCAGCAGGCCTTTGTGGGAACGGGTTTCAACATCGGTAAATTTTCTTTCGGTATCAATGCGGGTTACCTGTTCGGATCAAAAGACTATTCCACCCGCCGGATATTCCTGAACGATACCACGATCTATTACAAGTCGAACTACCAGACTGCCACCAACTACAACGGTTTTATTTTTAACGCCGGTACTCAATACACCGCGAATGTTGGAAAGAATTCAGTATTGCGTTTCGGACTGCAGGGAAGCTGGCAGCAAACCTTTAAGGGTAAACAGGATCTTGTCCGCGAGACCTTTGATTACGATGCCAACAATGCCACCTACACCATCGACAGCGTATACGGCGTAAAAGGAACCAGGGGCGATGTGATACTTCCCGCCAGTTATAGCGCAGGGGTAGTGTTCGATCGAACCGGCAAATGGATGGTGGGTGTCGACTACACAACTACCAAATGGAGCAAGTATAGTTTTTATGATCAGAAAGATCCTCTGCAAGACAGCTGGGAACTGCGTTTTGGCGGTTCTTTCTCGCCCACTGCCGGTAAAAGCTACTGGAGCAACGTGCTGTATCGCACCGGATTTTCTTTTGGAAAAGACTATGTGAACGTATCAGGTGAACTACCTAAATGGACCTACTCTGTAGGAGCGGCACTTCCTCTCCGCAGGGTGTATGGAACCAACCAGTTCACGATCATCAATACCTCACTCGAATTCGGTAATCGTGGCAATAACAAGAACGCTGTAAAGGAAAGTTTCTTCCGTATCGCGGTGGGATTATCGATGAGTGATATCTGGTTTATCAAAAACAAGTACCGTTAATGTTTGCGAATAATCGCATAAACTATTTTTTCCTGATGGCAGCTTTCACCGGAAGCTGCCTTTTTTTCTTTTCCTGCGAAAATGATATCGAAGAAGTAGACAGCCAGTTCAAAAAGCAGGCAGCGGTGGAAGAGGCCTTCCAGGTAGAAAGCTATCTCAGCCAGGGTTCCAAAGTCAAAGCGAAACTGACGGCCCCGTATATGAAAAGATATATGGCCGATTCACCTTATATCGAGTTTCCCAGGACACTGCATGTGGATTTCTTCAACGATACCACCGCCATCGAAAGCACACTCGATGCGCGATATGCCCGTCATTACGAATTTGAACATAAAGTGCTGCTGCGCGACAGCGTACTGGTCATCAACAAAATCAAGGGAGACACCCTGAAAACATCAGAGCTCTGGTGGGATCAGAACAAGGAAGAATTCTACACCGACAAGCCTTCCTACATCTACCAGAAAACGGGCTACTCCTTCGCCCGTTCAGGTCTTCGCGCCAAACAAGACTTCAGCGAATGGTGGCAATTTAATACCTCCGGACAAAGGCTCGTTTCGGACAGCCTGACGTTGCAGTAGCGTAGGTTGATCGTTTCAGGTTGGTTTGCAGTTTGCGGTTTTCGGTTTGCAGGTTTGCGGTTTCTCTTTCTGTTTCCGTTTCTCTTTCCGTTTCCCTTTCCCTTTCCGCTCTCGCTCCCGTTCCCGCTCCGTTTACCGCTCCCGCTCCCAAACTCATCCGTCATTCGTAATTCGTAATCCGTCATCAACATTGACAAATTACTTTACGCATCTGAACCCTACCGTTGCATTTCTTTCAAATCCCGGGGATACCCGGAGAAGGAATTGCCGGTAGTGTAATTCACGGGGGCCGCTTTGTACATACCACCAGCTGGAGGAGGGCTTGAAATAAGAACCTCCTTTCAACAGGATGTATTGATAACTGCCATTCATGTACACGTCATTGGTCAATTGCCACACACATCCTACCAGGTCCTGCAGGCCGAATGGATTGGCGCCTGCCGGATAGCTGCCAACGCGATAGAGCTTTCCATTTCCGAGGTTACAAAGAGACGAGTCGATTCCTTCTATGGAGGTAACCGTGAGTGTTTCCGTCACCACTTCTTCTTTTCGCCGAACCGGTGTTGATTGCTTCCAGGGCCATTCATTTCCTTCGGCAGTCTGGGCGGCGTATTGCCATTCCAGTTCTGTCGGGAGACGTTTACCTGCCCATTTCGCATAAGCCTGCGCATCTTCATAACTCACATATATAACCGGAAAATCCTCCTCGCCGGTCCGAATACGCTTATTGGGCCAGTGTTTCAGGAAATTTGAACTGTCTGCCGGACGATAGTGAGTAGCATCGAGGAATTTTTTGAACTGAAGATTGGTTACCGGGAACCGGTCCATGTAAAATGCTTTCATGTCGAAGGAGCTGTCAACAAATTGCTTCGGGTAAGGGATGAATTCATCACCATGACTTTCCCGAAACACGAATCTGCCGGCGGGAATGGCCACCATTCCTTCGGGAACTTTGTCGCTGTGTGGGGTTGACTTCGCCGACCGGCTGATCAACCGGGGCGTGCCCGCTGTAATGTAGACCAGGGTTTCGTCCTGCAGTATGCCCTCTTCCATCAGTTGTATCACAAACTTCCCTTCGAAGCGACCCATTTTTTCCGACAATGCGATTTTGTGTGACCCGCTTGCCAGGCGGAGCGGTGTTTTAGAATAGTCGGGGTTTCCGGCCCAGATCAACAAATCTTTTCCTTTTGGTGATTCAATCGTTAGCTGATCACCTTCCAGGTGGGCATAAATGAGAGAGGGTAATTGAGCGATACAATCCACTTCACCTTCATTATTCGTGCCGAGGTATTTTTGATCGAAAGCATGTGTTTCCGCTTCGATAAAATATTTTCCATTTACAAGCGTGGGTTCACGCAGTTCATGATTCCAGAGGTCTGCGAAGTGATAACCATCCAAAGGGCTAACCTCGAAGAGGGTTCCGTTGTATCCCTGTGGCAGGATGCTATAAATCGTGTAGATAGTTTTTGAGGGTCGTTTCCATTGGTTTACCCAGATGCTGTCGCGGGTGGTGGGAATCAGTGGCGTGTACCTGCCATTGGTGAAATTATAGGTATTCTCCCGTAGGATGCGCGAGGTTTTGCCGAGGTATTTGTATTGCTCTTCCACCCAGTCTGGTTGCCCCGGCGCGAAAATATTCAGTTCGGTTCCATAGCCATTGAAGAAAGAGGTGGCGAATTCGCGGCGAATGGGTTCTTTGTACAATTCTGCCACCCGAAATATCGCGAATTCCGGTTTGATCATTTTGTTCAGGTTCAACATTGGCGGGTAGTACAATGCGTTGTGTACCCTTCCGGATACAATGTTGATCATATCTTTCGGAACCGCCATCCCTTCGCTGTACATGATTACGCCTGGCCGCACTTCATCAGCCGCCTGTTGCAGCTCCTTACTCGAAGCGCCTCTCGTATCCAGTACAACTCCATCCGCTTCAGTTGCTTTGATCAGGTCTCCCAGTCCGGCGAGATGACCTTCGTTGCGGGTGCTTTCGTCCCAGGGATTGTAACAAATGAAAAACTTTGTCCCTCCTGCCCGCAGTTCGTTGGATATTTTTTTCAATTGCTTCGTGCCACCCGGCAGGTCTCTGAAGAGGTCAAACTGGTTTCTCTGGTCGAGACCCAACGAAGGCCAGGTAGGCCAGATACCAATCACCTCATCTCCACCATACAATTTCTTACCTCTTTCCATGAATTCTTTCAGATGGAATCGTTGTGAAAGAGGCAATGCCGCGTTTTCCTGGTAGAAAAATTTATCCCATGCCTGCATCAGGTGCATCACATAGCTGTGGCGAATCCATTGAAGGTCTTTTCTTTCAAACAGTCGATTATCGAAGGGGATCGTATCGTAGAGCATTTTATCATGAAACAATACCCGAAGCCCTTCCTGCCATTCACCCTGGTAGTTTTCATAGTGAAGAATATATCTGATAGAACCACCCGGGAATAATATGGTTTCGAAACGACGACGTTGACCTTTTTTAAGACTACTGCGATCTCTGCGGGCCAGTGCGGCAACCTGTTGCTGGTTATTACTCTTTACAAAGGCGGCACCTAATTCCCAGGCATTATCCGGGCAAATTACATTTACCGGAGATTTGCCCGGTATGAAGAGGTGTGTCCGGCTAAGACCATGTTCTCCTAATCCCGTTATGTAAACGTAGTTTTGAGATACTCCGAATGGAACCAGGTTTCTTATTTCGATCGTGTCGGTGCCGGTGTTTTCCAGCCATACTTCCGCCAGCTGTTCTCCCTGGATTTTTACTTCATATCGAAGAGAATTGGATAGTACTCCCTTTGCCTCTGTTGCACGGTAGAGTTTTTTGTTCAGCTCAAGCGAAAAATAGGAAAGATTGCTTTGCGCATTGGCCAGACAGGAAAGGAAGAGAAGAGCGAATGTGTAAATTTTTCTCACGTTGGTTGAGGCAGTTTTCGTTTCGCGTTTCAGGTTTATCGTTTCAGGTTGGTTTGCGGTTTGCAGTTTGCGGTTCTGTCGGTTTCGCGTTTCAGGTTGGTTTCCCTTTCCGTTTCCGTTTCCCTTTCCGCTCTCACTCCCGCTCCCGCTCTCACTACCGCTCCCAAATACATCCGTTACTCGTAATTTCATTGACTAATTGGCTCATTTACGAATCACTGTTGTCCGGGGAAAGTCATTGAGTCCCTGATGCTACGCTGAAAATAATCATCTTTTTACCACTTTTTGAGAAATGAGCCCCCTTCTTGTTTTTATTATACCTTTTCAAGGGATTCAGTCGTTTTAAGCGAGCCTCTGACGGGACTTTTTTTGTTTCGCCAAAAAAAGTCCCACAAAAAAAGGCGCCGGTAACCGATATACAGCCCGGTTACCGTTGTCTATCGCTCAGCTTCGGTTCTTCGGTGGTGAACAGCGGTAGAATAAAGCCCGGCAATTGTTGTGATTCAGCTATGGAATTCTTATTCGTTATCTCCGGATTTGCAGTTGAAAGTTTTCGGTGTCCTGTCAATTGGCAAATTGGCCCATTGGCTCATTGACCAATTGCCCCATCAGCATTTTCCCCGGACAACAGTGATTTACGAATTGTCTAATTGTTTTTCATCGCTTTGATCCATTCACTGATCAATGCGATGCCTTCTTTATGTACCTGTTCGCGGCCGATTTCCGGCATGGCCACGCCCGGGTCGGTGCTGGTCATGCGATAGATCATGATGGATTTATGCGGACTTCCAGGAACGATATCATATTCACGATCGCCGCTGCCGCGACCCGCAGCTACCGGTGGTTTATTGATGCCCAGGGCCGTTGGATTGGCATTGTGGATGTCGAGGAATAATCCCGATGTATTGGCAGGTCCTTTGGGATTATGACAAAAACCGCAATTGATGTCGAGATAGGCCCGGGCCCGGTCGTTCAGCGAGGCTGATTTATCCAGCCAGTTCGCGTTGGCAGTTACTTTTGTCTGGGGCCAATCGATCATGTTGTGCGACGACCAATAGGCCAGTTGATTTTGTTTTCCCGTCGGGTAATCGTATTCACCCATCAGGTGACGGGCGGCCAGACCGATTGGAATCAGGCGGTTTCCCTGCGAATGACAGCCTTTGCATTGTGCCTGGTTGGGGATGACATAGGGAGCCGTTACCTTTTTCCCTTTGCTATCTGTATAGCTTACTGTAATGGCATCACCAATCGGTTCAAAACTGGCTTCCGTCTGCTCTTCATTCCAGATATACTGATAGGTTGACCAGCCCTCTTCCCGATGTGCCAGTAACCTGGTTTCAATGATCTTCCTTCCTTTTTCCGGGTGACGGAAATCGAGCGGGTAATAAAAGTTTTTTATCAATACCGTTCCTTTCGGCATCTCGAAAACGTCTGAATCATTGAATACCGCTTTCTTTCCTTCCGGCAGTTTGATGAAACGCAGTTTTTCTGCATAGTTGCTGAATAGTGGCGTGTTCAAGGCATAGGGAACGATGCCTCCGGCCGGTTTCAGTTCTTTCAGGTCACCGGTGAAAAACCCATATTCAGACAGGTTTTCATGAAACTGAAAATAGGGGTCGCTTTGCTGACGGGTAAAGGAGACACTCAGCACCAACAATAACCCCACCAGGGAAATGAGCATCATCTTGCGCATAGATCAGTTTGTTTTCACCGTTGTGGGAGGAAGGGATGGCAGGCTGCATTCATAAGGAGATGCATCCCTTGATATATTTTTGAACTTATTGCCGGCATCCATATTCGCGAAAGTCATGTTTGTATTGTTCTTTAAACAGATCTGTGGAGGGTTGTTGCTGTCTTTGATGCCGTCATACACAATATGCGGAACATTTTTTCCAAACCGCAGCTTGAATCGATACAGTTTGCCCATTCTTCCCTTCATGGTAGCTCTTCTTCTTTCGCGATTATATACATTGTCGTGAATGGAGATCTGCGTGGGATAGGGGTAATAGGAAGAATCCCTGATCGGTTTCTCCGCAATATAATAGCTGACAATAGCGGTTCCGGCTGTGATATTGTTCGTGATCCGGTTATTAAAAATCTCTACGTGGTTGGTCGCCATGATCATCAGCCCGGTGCCCTGGGGCACTTTACCTACAATATTTCCCTTGGGAGCAAAATTCACATGGTTGTTATGATGAATGTTGTTATTGAACAGGCGAACATGACCTCCCTTTTTCTGGATCAGGTCCGGAAGATCGAATACCAGCAAACCACCGGTATTGTTGGTGGCCTCGTTGTCGTGGACATCCGCATACAAGGAGTTTTCTATTTCAATGCCGGCCACGTTTTCATAGGCTTTGGAATGACGCACGATGATATTTTTTGACTGCCCGACATAAATACCGGCGTCACTGGCGCCGCGGGCTTCGCAACCGTCTATCAGCACATTGGTGCATTGCACCGGATACAAACCATAGCCGCCGTTTTTGCTGTTGGCGCCTGCTGTCCATTCGGCCTTCACCTTCTTAAAAGTGATGCCATCCACCAATTGGGTTTTAATGCCGTCACCTTTCGTATTCTGCACGGTGAGATCCTGTATGGTAATATTTTTTCCATTGGTAACCTTGATGCCCTCCGCGCCGGAAAGCTGACCCGCAAAATTGAGGAAGGTCTTATCCATTCCCTGGCCTTTGATGACGATGTCATTTTTGCCATCCAGCCAAAGACTGATCGTCAGCTGGAACTGCCCTTCGGGAAGCTCAATGACAGAGCCATTGGTGGCATTGATAAACAAGGTCTGGAACTTTTTCTGGGCATCTGCCTGGCTGAAACCTGCCGAAACGATCAGCATCAGCAAAAAAGTGAAAATAGGGCGCATACAATCGGTTGAAAACCGAAAATACAAAAAGAGCGGCGCAAAAGTTAAATGGGCCGATGAATGATTGCGAATGACGAATTACGGATGACGGATGAATTCGGGAGCGGAGGGAATACAGGAGCGGGAGCGGGAGTGGGAGCGGAAAGAGAAACGGAAAGAGAAAGAGAAACAGAAACGGAGCGGGAGTGTGAGCGAGAGCGGAGGGAATACAGGAGCGGGAGCGAGAGCGGAAAGGGAAAGGGAAACAGAAAGGGAAAGGGAG
>JBGAHR010000087.1:0-12773 GCA_044226045.1 Chitinophagaceae bacterium | reverse complement strand
CTTTATAACCACTGTTGTCCGGGGAAAACGCTGAAGGCGCAATTGGTCAATGAGCCAATGGGCCAATTTGCCAATGAACAGCAAACAGCAAACCGCTAACTATAAACAGCAAACTGAATTTCAACAATAGCCGGGCATTATTCTACTGCAGTTCACCACCGAAGAACCGAAGCTGGGCGATAGGCCACGGTAACCGGGCTGTATATCGGCCTCGGTCGCCTTTTTTTGTGGGACTTTTTTTGGCGAAACAAAAAAAGTCCCGTTTGAGACTCACCGGAAAAGACCTCTCTCGTATACTTCCTCTCCCGCTCTCGCTCCCGCTCACATAAAGGGGGCTCATTTCTCAAAAAGTGGCAAAAAGATGATTATTTCAGCTTAACTGGATGGAGTTCGCCACTTTCCCCGGACAACACTGATTTATCAATTATTCAATGAGCCAATTCGATTACGGATTACGAATGACGAATTGAAAAGTCAAAATTCAAAAGTCAAAATTCGGGAAAACCGCAAACTGCCAACCGCAAACTGCAAACTGCCAACCGCAAACCGCTCACCCTTTCCTCGCCCGATATACTCGCCAGGTTTGCAATACCACTGCCATCACAATAAGAGTAAGACCAAAATAGAATCCCTTTCCGAGGTATTGATTTTCCTTGTAGATCAGAAACGCCAGCAGGATGCCGTATACAGGTTCGAGATTATAAGACAGATTCACCGTGAAGGCAGAAATCTTTCTGAGGGCATTGGCCGACAGTTGAAACGCCCAAACGGAGCAAAGCCAGGAAAGCACCAATAGCCAGCCCCAATCGCTGGTGCCGGGCAGCCATTGCCCGGCAGGAAACAATTGGAAATAGAAAGGCAATATCAGCGACAGGCTGATCCATCCGCCCGTTAATTCATAGGTGATCAGGGTTTCGGAATTCATTCGCTGCAATAACTGGCGATTGAATATGGGAAAGAGTGCACCCAGCATGGCCGACAGAATGCCCATCAGGATACCGGTTTTATATCCCGGATCGAAATGGAATATGATATAGATGCCACCCATCACCATCAACCCCAGCAAAATTTCAACCACCTTGAATGAGCGCCGGGTGATCAGTGGTTCGAAGATCGCCGTAAAAAAACCGACCGCCGAAAAGCAGACCAGTCCGACAGATACGTTGGAATATTTGATTGAGCCAAAGAATGTCACCCAATGACAGGCGGCAATCGTGCCAATACCAAGGATACTGATCATATCCCGTCTGCTGATCTTCTGCAGTTTTTTCCACAGAGAAAACAATATCCACATCGTTGCCGAGCTGATCAGTAATCTCCACCAAACCAGCATTCCTTCCTGGAGGGTAATTAATCGTCCGAGGATGCCCGTAAGTCCGGCGAGGGCTACAGCAATATGTAATTGAATAAACGCTTTACGCATGGTTGCTATTGGCTGTCAAGTTTGCCGTCTTTCATGTGCAGGGTTCTGTCGCACATAGCCGCCAGTTCTTCATTGTGAGTGACGATCAGGAAAGTCTGATCGAATTGTTTACGAAGGTCGAAAAACAGCTGGTGCAGTTCACGTGCGTTGGTGCTGTCCAGGTTACCCGTAGGTTCATCCGCGAACACGATATCGGGGTTATTGATGAGGGCCCTGGCAACAGCTACCCGTTGTTGCTCGCCCCCGGAGAGCTGTTGGGGTTTGTTGTCTGCCCGGTCGGCCAGGCCCAGCAATTTCAGCAGTTCAAGGGCGCGTGTGGTCACTTCTTTCTTCTTTTTACCCGAAATCCAGCCCGGAATCGCCACATTTTCCAGGGCCGAGAACTCCGGCAGCAGGTGATGAAACTGGAACACGAAGCCGATATGCTGGTTACGAAAGGAGGCTAATGCCCGTTCGTTCCGGAAGTTGATCTGGCGGCCATTGATTTCCACCTGCCCCTCCGCCGGCTTGTCGAGCGTGCCCAGGATGTGCAAAAGAGTGCTTTTCCCCGATCCCGAGGGGCCCACAATACTGGCGATTTCGGCCTTTTTGATATGGATGTCTACCCCTTTCAGAACCCACAGGTCGCCGTAATATTTCTGTATATTGTTTGCTTTAAGCATAAATCCGCTTTCCAAAGGGCGTCAAGATACTACAAAGCGTCCGGCTGACATTCAGGTGACGAAATTCCCGCCTAACTATTTTTATGAAATTGTTCATACCACCTTTAAAAGTTAGATTTGGTTTTTTCCAGCAGAAAGTTACTTTTGCGGAAATTTAAAGGGTACATATGTTTTGGACACTTGAACTTGCATCCTATCTCGAAGACGCTCCCTGGCCCGCCACAAAAGATGAACTGATCGATTATTCTATCCGTAGTGGCGCTCCGATTGAGGTGATCGAAAACCTCCAGGAGTTGGAAGACGAAGGCGAAATTTATGAAGGAATCGATGATATCTGGCCTGATTACCCATCCCAGGATGATTTCTTCTTCAATGAAGACGAATATTAGGTCGGAAATCTCCCTGCCTGTCAAATAACCAAAATCCCGCCGAGGCGGGATTTTTTTATTATTATAGTCGCTATGTAATCGTACGGGTAAGACCTTGCCCTGAATCAGATGGTAATTTCCACCCTGTTATTTTCAGGATCCAGAAAAACACTTTCATAATATCCATCACCCGTCCATCGGGGTCCGTCCAGTTTTTCAAATCCGTCATTGATGAGCTCGTTTGTCAGTTGATTCACCTTTTCTTCCGACCCGACTGATATGGCGAAATGTGCCATTCCGATGGCTGATCGACGATCGTCAGAGAAGTCCATTGCATTCGGACTGCGCATAATTTCGAGTCGGGCTCCCTCTCCAAAACTCAGAAAATAAGACTCAAATTGCTTTTTGGGGTTAACATATTTCTCATTAGAAACCGCTCCAAAATAGCGCTGGTAGAACTGTTTCATTTTCTCCAGATCCTTCACATATATGGCAAGGTGTTCTATACGCATGATGAAAAATGAGCGAATGCAATTACGGTTTGCGGTTGGCGGTTTGCGGTTGGCGGTTTGCAGTTTGCGGTTTCTCTTTCCGTTTCTGTTTCTCTTTCCGCTCCCGCTCTCACTCCCGCTCCCATTCAGCCTTTCTCTTTCCGTTTCTGTTTCTCTTTCCGCTCCCGCTCTCACTCCCGCTCCCATTTCCGCTCCCGCTCCATTCAGCCTTTCTCTTTCCCTTTCTGTTTCTGTTTCTCTTTCCGCTCCCGCTCTCACTCCCGCTCCCATTTCCGCTCCCGCTCCGTTTTTCCCTACTTCCCCATTTGATTAATTACTTCCGGGGTTACGCCAGTAAAGCTGAATCCGCCATCATGAAACAGGTTCTGCATGGTTACCATTTTGGTCAGATCGCTGAACAGGGTTACAATATAGTCGGCGCACTGGTCTGCTGATGCATTTCCCAGCGGACTCATTTTTTCCGCATAATCAATAAACCCGTCGAAGCCTTTCACACCGCTTCCGGCAGTCGTGCGGGTAGGCGATTGGGAAATTGTATTTACTCTCACTTTGTTTCTTACGCCATAGTGATAACCGAAGCTTCGGGTAACGCTTTCAAGAAGCGCTTTGGCGTCTGCCATTTCGTTGTAATCGGGGAATACTCTTTGTGCCGCGATGTAAGTCAGTGCAACCACACTTCCCCAGTTGTTGATGGCGTCCATGTCCCAGGCTGTTCTCAGCACACGGTGCAGGCTCATGGCAGATATATCGAGTGTTTTTGCATTCCATTCATAGTTCATTTCGGTATAGTGCTTTCCTTTACGCACGTTCAGGCTCATACCGATTGAATGCAGTACGAAATCAATTTTGCCTCCGAAAGCTTCCATTGATTTTTCAAACAGGTTTTTCAGATCGTCCATATTGGTCACATCTGCGCCAATCACAGGAGCTTTTACTGCTTCTGCCAGCTTGTTAATCTCCCCCATTCTCAGGGCAACCGGTGCATTGGTCAGTACCAGCTGCGCTCCTTCTTCATGACAGCGGATAGCGGTACGCCATGCAATGGATTTCTCATCCAGCGCTCCGAAAATGATACCTTTTTTTCCTTTCAGCAGGTGATTTGCCATAACAGTTGTTTTTTTGAGGCGGTAAAAATAAGGACTTCCCGATAAATGGGATTATTGGTTCAACTGAACCAGCGAAAGCCGATAAAACTGACGGTGAGAGTGAAGAGGAATACGACTGCGAACATCACAAGAAAATATAACAAAAGCCTTGTTACCGACTCACGCGGTTTCATCACCTGCTGCAACCATTTGTTGATAAAAAAGACAGGTATCGATCCGATCAGAGCGAATAACAGAAAGGGAACAGCCTGAACAACGAGTAAATCATTCATCTTGGCCGTTGTTTAATTCATTAACATTTCCCGTGCGTTCTGCAAAGCGGCGGCAGTAGGCTTTTCTCCACTGAGCATCTTGGCAATCGCGGTAATACGTTCTTCCTGGCTTAGTTGCCGGATATTCGTATGTACTGCCTCTCCTATTATTTCCTTGTAGACGAAGAAATGAGCGTCGGCCCTTCCTGCAATTTGTGGTTGGTGGGTTATGCTGATCACCTGCCGTTTCTTTGCCAGGTCTTTCATGATCATTCCTACCTGCCGGGCTGCTTCTCCACTAATACCGGTATCAATTTCGTCGAATATCAGCGTGGCCAGGTTCAGGGATTGAGCTACCAGGCTTTTGATGCAAAGCATCAGCCTGCTCAACTCGCCACCACTGGCTACTTTACTAACAGGTTCGAAGCGATTGCTCTTGTTGGCATCGAATAAAAACTCAACCCTGTCGCAGCCGCTGGCCGAAAGAGGGGCTTCCTGTACCTGTACCTGCAGCCGGGCATTCGGCATGCCCACCTGCACCAGCAGTTTGTTCACTTTATCCTGCAATGGTTTTACCTGTTGCTTCCTGTTCTGTGAAATCAGAGCCGCCATTTCCTTTGCTTTGGTATGCGCCTGCTCGGCTTTTTGCTGTGCCGCAGCGATCATTCCATCGATATTCATCACCGCCTGCAGTTTTTCTTCCAGCTCAGCCTGGATGCGTAAAAGATCATTGCTGTGATTCACACCATGTTTTTTCATCAGCTTGTACCCGGCAGCTAGGCGATTGTTGAGCCATTCCATCCTGGCGGGATCAAATCCCATGTGATCATTGATGCGTTCCAGTTCCGCGGCAATATCCTTCAACTCAATATGCAGGGACGCAA
This sequence comes from Chitinophagaceae bacterium, assembly GCA_044226045.1. GTDB lineage: Bacteria > Bacteroidota > Bacteroidia > Chitinophagales > Chitinophagaceae > Endoryza. The sequence goes on along the minus strand of JBGAHR010000087.1, from coordinate 7,567 downwards.
TCCTCGGCAGCAATGCGGCCAGATCCGTATGGTAACCACCAAAAGGCTGGAGTTGATTACTGACAGTTTTCAATTGTTGTATCAGCGGTTCTTCTCCCTCGCTCAATATAAAAACGGATTTATCGAGCGCTGCCTTGATATTCTCCGAATTACTGAGCAATTTCAATTCGACGTCTGCCTCCTCGAGTTCATTTTCTTTCAACCCCAATTCCTCGAGTTCTGTAAAAAGAAACTGGTTGTAATCATATTCCCTGGCAAATTGATCTTTTTGTTTTTGCAGGTCCTGCCAATTCGAGAATGCCTGTTGCCAGGCTGTAAACTGCTGGTGGTAGTTGGTCAGCAATTCACCCTGACCCGCCAGCGCATCCAGCACTTCTCTTTGGAAATCCGCCTCGCCAAGCTCGAGCGTGTCGAACTGCCGATGCAGATCAACCAGTTTGGAACTTAATTGGCGGAGTTGTTCGAGGTTGACCGGTGTATCATTGATGAAGGCCCGGGATTTTCCATTGGCAGCGATTTCTCTACGGATCACCAGCTCATCCTCCACATCGAAATCATTCTCTTTCAAAAATTCCCGGATGCCTTTTTGATTACCCGTGAGAAATACCCCTTCTACAAAACATTTTTTTTCGCGATTCATGAGCACATTGGTATCTGCCCGGTCGCCCAGTATCAGGGAAAGGGCGCCCATCAATATCGATTTACCGGCTCCGGTTTCACCGGTAATGATGTTCAATTTTTCGCTGAAACTGATTTCCAGCTTATCGATAATCGCGTAGTTCTGTATGGAAAGTCTTTTGAGCATAACTTGGAAGGCAAATTAAATATTACCGGCATTTCCGGGTGGCAAAGATACCCACAGGTTTACTCACCTTTGCAACGTTTTATTCCTGCTTTGGCCCGTTGATCAAGCGAATTTTTATAGTCGTGATCCTCCATATCCAGGCATTGCTGGTACCATCGCTGGGCTTCCTGGCAATTGCCTTTTTCTTCGAAAATATTTCCAATATGAAGGGCCGCTCTTGCCGCAAAATATTCCTTCCGGTCCTTTCCCAATCTGATAGCCAGTTTATAAAATTCAATGGCATCGTTCGGAATGCCCAGGTCCTGGTAAATTCTCCCGGCCCGGTAGTTGAACTCAACCTGGTCTTCCGGTCTGCTGAAGTCTGTATACTTTTTACCATGCAGTAGCGCCAGTGCTTCCCGAAAAAAACCGCCATCATCGAGCAAACGGGCCTGCAATAATAATTTATTCGGCCAGGTTCCTGCTTTCGCTTCCTTCATGGCCTGCTTGTCGGCGTCGGTTTCCATTCCGCCATTGTTAAAAATATCCTTTCGATATTTCGCAGCGAGGGTCATATCTCCCAGCCAAAAATAAAACCAGCTGATTTTCTGCAATACATCCTTTACGTAGGATTTTCCTTTGAAATTTTTCAGGAAAGAGAGCAGGTGCTGCACGCCGGCCGGATCGAGATGATTGATCCTGGCATATCCCAATTCAAGATCCCATACCGGCGTAAACAAATAGTCGGCAGAGGGATTCCTCGATTGGATGATCTGTATTACTTTATCCGATTGCTGGCTGTTGAGACTGAGATTGGCTGCGAGGTAGGCAAACAGGTGATTGTTCCTGAGATCCAGTTTCTGCTGTTCAATATATGCCAGCGCTCCTTTTTTATCATTTTGGATATAGAACTTCAGATAGCAATAATAAAAGATGGCCTCTTCTCTGAACAAGGCCGACCAGGGATCTGTTCGACCCAGGTAAGTTTCGAGTTTCTCCATTCCTTCCCTGATAGTTCCCTTGATCCCAAGCAGGTTGCTCAGCCAACGGTATCCTTCCGGAATGGTTCCTGCAGCCACCTGCATCGCTCCCCGGTACAACTGGCTTGGGTAAAAGGCCGGAAACCGGGCCTCGTTGTTCCTGATCTGTAAAAAAGACCGACGGAACTCCCAGCCCGCATCCCACTGCCGGCCAAACTTTATTTGAACAGCAGCCCACTGAAAGTGAATAATGGCTTTGGTGAAAAGATATAAAGGAGAATTTTCTGGTCCTTTGTTCATTAATTCAAGGCGTTCTCCCAGGTTCGCAATCCGCTTTTTATATTCTGCCGGGTCCTCATTAAAAAAGAGAATAAAGAAGTCGATATAATTCTCGAGGAAATAGGGAATCAGGTTTTCGGGGTGTTGTTTTTTATCAAGATCAATCCATTGTTGACCGGCAACCAGTTTCAGTTGTATGATCTCCTGGTAAGCACGAACGCAATTGGCATTAAAGTCGAACACTCTCTCCGCCTTCAGCGAACAGCTACAGAACATACAGGCCAATACCAGGGCGGGTATTCGAAATTTCATCAGATGCGATGTTATCAACAGGATGAATTTTTGGGATTTAATATTGCCAAATTTCCATGTTTTCAGCAATATCGCCAGCGAAAGGCACCAACTGTTTACAATAAAAAACGCCCCTGATGAGGGGCGTTGTATAAAGCATTTCGTTTTATCTTTTACTTTACTTCCACGCTGTCGAACAGATCTCGGTCAACCAGGATTCGTCCGCAGTTTTCGCAAACAATAATCTTCTTGCGCTGGCGGATTTCGCTCTGCCGTTGGGGTGGAATGGCGTTGAAGCAACCACCGCAGGCATCTCTTTCTACAGGTACAACTGCCAGTCCGTTGCGGTAATTCTTACGAATACGCATGAAAGAATTCAGCAGTCTTTCTTCCACTTTGCTTTGTGCTTCGCTCGACAATTTGGCGAAATGTTTCTCCTCTTTTTCTGTAGAAGCGATGATTTTTTCGAGTTCGCCCTTTTTGGTATTCAGCACTCCTTCTTTGGTGGCGATATTCTTTTTGGCCTTGTCGAGAACAACCACTTTGTCGGCGATCTCTTCATTGGCGTCCTTGATATGCTTTTCAGCCAGTTTCATTTCCAGCTGTTGCATTTCAATTTCCTTGTTGATAGCCTCGAATTCGCGGCTGTTCTTTACATTCTCGCTCTGCTTTTCGTATTTCTTGATCAATGCTTCAGATTCCTTAATCAGGTTTTTCTTCTGATTAATGAATTCCTGCATACCATTGATTTCTTCCTCGATTCTGGTCTGACGGGCATGCAAACCCTGGATCTCATCTTCCAGATCACTTACTTCCATGGGAAGTTCGCCCTTAAGCACCTGAATTTCGTCTATTTTAGATTCGATTTTCTGGAGAGCTACTACGGATGAGAGTTTTTCCTCTACGGAGTAATCTTTTACTGTACTCATAGTTAGAAATAATAATAAACCGGGTTAGTGTTATTGTCCGATTTAAGGACGGCAAAGGTAGGAAATTTTTCCTGTAAAAGCTCAACCAGCAGGTTGATAGTGAACTGTTCGCTTTCATAATGGCCCAGATCGCACAGAAGCAGGCGTCCGTCGGCGTCAAAAAACTCATGATATTTAAGGTCTGCGGTCAGAAAGGCATCAGCCCCGGCTACTAAGCTATTGGTTATCAAAAAACTACCGGCGCCACCGCAGCAGGCCACTTTTTGAATGAGCCTGTTGTCGAGGGCCGTATGCCTCAACACTTTTAGCCCGAACCGCTCCTTTACGAGTTGCAGAAAATCCTGTTCTTTCATGGGTTCGGGCAGTTCCCCTATTAACCCTGAACCCACTCGGGGGTGATGATTATCCAAACTAACTATATCATAAGCCACTTCTTCGTAGGGGTGAGCAGACAGCAGTGCCCTGACAAGTCGCGACTCCAGCCAGGCCGGAAAAATCACTTCAAGTTTATTTTCCTCCTCTGTATGACGGGTTCCCTGGCTACCGACAAATGGATGTGTCCCCTCCCCTGCCTTAAAAGTACCGGAGCCCTTCACAGCAAAACTGCATTCGCTGTATTGACCAATATAACCGCCACCGGCATCAAATAATGCCTGCTTCACTGCCTCGGTATGGCCCACCGGCACGAATGTGAACAGTTTCTTCAATACAGCAGGTTTTGACTGCAATACCCTGGCATTGATCAACCCCAGCTGTTTTGCCATTCGCCCATTCACGCCTTCGAGCAGGTTATCGAGATTGGTGTGAATGGCATAGATGGCGATATCGTTTTTAATTGCCTTGATGATAGTTCTCTCTACATAATTTTTTCCGTTGATCTTTTTCAGACCCCTGAATATGATGGGATGATGGACCACCACGAGGTTACAATGACGTTGAATCGCCTCATCCAATACTGTTTCAATTGAATCCAGGGCACAAAGGATGCCAGTGCATTCCCAATCAGGCAGGCCCGCAATCAGGCCCGCATTATCATAATCTTCCTGTAGGGAAAGGGGCGCAACCGACTCAAGTAGTTGAATGACTGCCGATATTTTCATGAAATAAAGATACTGTAGAAGCGGGCAAAAACTTTTTAGGGTTGCATTAAAAGAATCTGTAACTTATGATCATTCTTGCAAAATATTCCGCCCCTTATCCTTTTTCTTCACTTTTAAATTGCCACATATGAAAAAACTATTCATTGCATTGCCCGTCGTTCTCTCGTTCCTGGCATTTTCGGTGGTGGAGTCTGGTCTGACAAAGAAGGAAAAAAAATTCGCCCAGTCTTACCTGGAAGAAACCAGGGATGATTTGGCGAACACCATCAATGGACTAACAGAGGAACAATTAAATTTCAAACCATCTGCCGACCGATGGTCTGTAAAAGAATGCCTGCAGCATATTGCTGCTACGGAATCAGGTCTCTGGAAATGGTGCGAGTCTACCATCAAGGCCGCGCCTAATCCCGAAAAAAGGGCCGACATCAAAGTCACCGATGAGCAATTGATCAAAATGCTTACCGACAGAAGCCAGAAATTCAAATCCGCTCCTGAAAACACCCCGGAGCAATCACCTTTTGTTACGGCACTGGATGCATTCAACGCATTCAAAGCTTCGCGTGAAAAACTGATCAAATACATTAAAACTACAAAAGACGATTTAAGGAACCATGTGGCGCAAGCCCCAATGGGAGCCGTCGATGCTTATCAATTGGTTTTATTCATTGGAGCACACAGCAACCGGCACACACAACAGATTGCCGAAGTAATGGCTGATCCCAATTTCCCTCACAAATAAACTTATTATGATCACTTTTCATCCCGGTCGCAGTCCCGTAAGACGGCACCGGGATGGGGTGATTATTTGCGTTTATCGTTTCAGGTTGGTTTGCGGTTTGCAGTTTGCGGTTTCTGTTTCCGTTTTCGTTTCCCTTTCCGCTCTCGCTCTCACTCCCGCTTCCGAATTCATCCGTAATTCGTAATTCGTAATTCGTCATCTTCATTGACTAATTTACAAATTGGCCAATTGGCAAATTCCCTCCGTAATTAACTTCACTCGATCCATTTTACGAAGGAGATAAGTTTTCCATCTGCAGTTGTTCCTTCCATTCTTACCAGCAGTTTGCGGGCGAAGTCACTATTGTAAAAACGGATATGATAGTTGCCGTTTTCATCATCCGGCTTCAGGTCCGGCTCCCACAATAGTGTGACTCTTCTGTCGACCCAGCTTCTGCGGGCGGGCATCTCGTCGTAATCGGGCGAATAAAATTCTCTTTTTACCGAATATCCCGGGTAATACAGGGTATCCAGGAAATCAAGATTCGAGGGCAATCTATCGCCAGGTCGCCGGGTGTAGACGGCCAGGGCCTGTGTGGATCCAAGGGATGGATTGCCCATAAATCCGGTTTGAAAGAATTTTATCATGGCCACATCCTGCATGGGAATGGTTTCAATTTGCTTGGAAGTAGCGGCCACTTCATCCAAAAACAACGGTACCGGAATGGGGCCACCAGTCAGACTCATGGCTCTGCCCGAATAAACCACATAGCTCGGGGGAAAACCGCTTGTTTGCACCCGTACACCGGGTATTCTTCCCTGTATATATTGAAAAACATTCAGCGCACCGGAAGGAAGCGGATCATGAACGAGATCAATGATCTTTACAAAATTCATGGATGTAAACAAGCCGCTGGTATACCGTTCATTCAGTTCCTGCAAAGGCCTTTTTCGTTTACCTATTACAGTGATTGATTCGAGCATCCGGTAATTTCCGGATGTGTCGTTGTTCAGCCGGAACAGTTGGTTCAGTTGTATGGACGTAGCTGTCCAGGGAACAGAAAGTGACGGCAATCGGTCGAACCGGGCGCTGGCATATAATTCATGAAAAGAGGTATCCCGATCCAGTGTCAGTTTAACCAGCTTCTCCTTGTTTTTGTTGCTGTTTAATTGAAATGAAAACTGGGCGGTATCATAAAATACCAGGTTCTCGAGCAGAAAACGCCCGTCTTTAGCTACTTCCGTTTGAAAAAGATCGGTAACGGAGTCTTTTGTTTTGATAAAAAAATTGATTTCACCGCTATTGAGTTTCTTTTGTGTTCGGCTGTTGTATACTGTTCCGGAAAGTTGAATGTAATTTTTATCCCGGAATTTTATAGCAGGCAAACTTCCGGCCTGTACCTCCTGCCAGTTGAAGCGCCTCCATCCCTGGGTCATCATCAGGAGATCGGTATTTGACCGTATGCTGCGGTCGTTACCCGACAGGTAATAGGCGGGATCGTTCACTTCGCCTTTAATATCGGCAGTCAGGAGCAGACGTGAAATAATTTCATCCCTCGAACTATCGGTTCCTGTCTTTTCAACATCAACGATTGAAACAGAAAGGTTGGCGGAAATAGAATCGGGCAGTTTGAAAGAATAAACATTCCTGGCTTTCTTTTGAAAAGACAAAGTATCGGTATGGAGTGTAACAGGGAGAAGATATTCCCGGTTGTTGATGAACAGGAGTCTTTCTGCAACCGGCTTCCCCGACTGGTCAAATAACGTCAGTTGCAGGATGCCGGAAGGGAGATCTTTTGTATCGATTCTCAGCACCTTGCTGTTTGTTGACATTTTCAATTTCTGGTCGATCAGCACCTGCTGCTGCATCTGACCAAGCAGGGTCACCACAGTCCCGGTGTCAATATCTGTAGAAGCGATGAGCACCTGCCTCCTGTTTTCAGATTCTTCGATGGCCTGCAGTATCCAGCCTTTTTCTTTGATGGCCGGCAGGCTGATCAGTGTTTTCCCTGCATTTCCAAAGGTCATTTCAAGCTGGTAGGATTTACCTTTCTCGGGGAAAAAAGCAAATTTGCCCATCCCGTCATGAACGGTATTGAAGGTGACCACTTCCACGCCGTCGCCATCGATCAGTCTTCCCTTTCCTTCTGCCGGCTGTCCGCCGGGATTGAGGCATTTTACCGCCACGCTGTTAGGAAAACCATATACAAGATCCCCTCCTTCCGGGAAAACATATACTTTATATGCAGAGGAACCACTGGCACTCTTGGAGGAGGCCAAATCAGTTCCGGGCTTGTACACGAAAAGGGATTTCCGATAGAGGAAGTTCTCATTAAAATTCAGCATCCAGGGAGTGTAGGCCCTAATGGAGTACTGACCACCGGGGAGACTGTCGGGCACTTCAAAAGATCCGCTGGCCGCGCCCGCCATAATCGGCAGCCTCTGCCTCTCAACCAGTTTACCCTCCGGGCTAACCAATTCGGCAAC
>JBGAHR010000008.1:0-117867 GCA_044226045.1 Chitinophagaceae bacterium | reverse complement strand
TTTGCAGTTTGCGGTTTATCCGAAGATTCAGAAGTCTTCTAAAGTTTTCTGTAATTTACAAGGCTTAAAATGATTTTGACTTTTGACTTAACCGCAAACCGCAAACCGCCAACCGCAAACTGTAAACCGCCAACCGCCAACCACAACTCTATCAGATCGATTTAATTTCTGCCACGAGATCCTGCAATACTTTCTTGGCATCACCGAACAGCATGGAAGTTTTGGGTCGGAAGAACAAATCATTCTCGATACCTGCGTATCCCGGTTTCATACTTCTTTTGTTGACGATTACGTTCTTTGCCAGTTCAACATCCAGAATGGGCATTCCATATATCGGGGAAGAGGGATCTGTTTTGGCAGCCGGGTTCACTACGTCATTGGCGCCGAGTATCAATACCACATCGGTAGATTTGAACTCATCATTCGCCTGTTCCATTTCCAGCAGTTTATCATAGCTCACATCGGCTTCTGCCAGCAGTACGTTCATGTGACCAGGCATTCGACCAGCCACTGGGTGAATGGCATATTTGACTTCCACCCCTTTTTCGCTGAGCAGGTTCTCCAGTTCGTGACAAATATGCTGGGCCTGGGCTACCGCCAATCCATAACCGGGAACAATCATCACCTTGTGTGCATAGCTCATCACCACCGCGGCATCGCTCAGGGAAATTTCTTTGTATTGTCCCTGTTCCTTGCTTCCGGCCTGGCCTCCGGCAGCGCTACCGCCGAACGCTCCAATCAATACGTTTTTGAGCGAACGATTCATGGCCTTGCACATCAGGATGGTGAGCAGGGTTCCGGCCGCACCGACCAGAATACCGCCCGTAAGCATCACTTTATTGTCGTACAGGAAGCCGCCACAGGCCGCGGCCACCCCGGTAAAAGAGTTGAGCAGGGAAATAACAACGGGCATATCGGCTCCACCGATGGGCATTACAAACATGACACCGTATAAAAACGACAAAGCCAGTATTCCATAAAAAAGGCCCATCACCCAACCCTTTGCTTCCAGATGAACATCAACAGGGGAGGTACTGAACTGAATTTCAAATCCGCTATTGATCTTCACCAGCAGAACCGTCATCAGTCCGAGTATAAAACCCAGTAACCCGAGGTTTACGATATGTTGTCCTTTAAAAGAAAAATCCTTGATTCGGCCATTCAGTTTACCCCATGCAATCATACTACCGGCAAAGGATACCGTACCAATGATCAGCCCAAGCAAAATGATCAGCAGTTGTCCATGCGCTACAGAAAAATCATCAACGCCTACTTTTCCGCCGACAGACAGGGCCGGAAGAAGGGTAAATCCCGAATTGAGAATCGGCTTGTGAACAAAATGATTGAATTCCACAATAGAGATCAGGGCCGCACAGGCGCCCCCCATTCCATTGAACATACTTACCATTTCGGGCATGGCAGTCATCTTCACTCTTTTGGCGGCTAAGGTTCCTATCACAGCGCCAATGATCAGCCCGCCAAATATCCAGGGATAGTTGCCGAGCTTTTTTCCGTCTTCATCAGTATAAAGAAAAATAGTTCCCAGAATGGCAATTGTCATACCGGCAGCGGCCACCAGGTTTCCTTTTCTCGCAGACGCCGGGTTCGACAACATTTTCAATCCCAGTATAAAGGTGACTGAGCCGATCAGATAACAAATAGTAAGAATATCAAATTGAATCATGGTCGTACAATCTTGAATCATGAATAGCGGTTGATGTACCGCTGTCTAAATCGCTGTTCTACTTTTTCTTTTTGAACATTTCCAGCATTCGATCAGTTACCACAAAACCTCCCACCACATTGAGTGTTCCCAGGATCACTGCCAGGAATCCAAGAACCAAAGCAAGGATATTATCGGATTCCGCTTTCCCCATCACGATGATCGCCCCGATGATCACCACTCCATGAATGGCGTTGGCGCCACTCATCAATGGGGTGTGAAGTACGCTCGGCACCCGGCCAATCACTTCAATACCCACAAAAACCATGAGTATGACGATATAGATCATTTGCTGATGTTGCGTAATCCAGTTCAGAATATTTTCCATAAACAGGTTCTTTTAAAATCAATATTTTCAGAGCTGCTGCACTCTTTCATTTACAATTTTCCCTTCGTGCGTGATGCAGGCGCCTTTTACCAGGTCGTCTTCCCAGTTCAGGTTCAGCTTTCCTTCTTTATCGATCACCAGTTGTAAAAAGTTCAACACGTTCTTGCCATACAATTTGCTGGCATCAGCGGGCATGGAGGAAGGAAGCGCCGAATTACCAACAATAGATACGCCGTTGTGAAGAACAGTTTCATTGTTACGGGTGAGCTCGGTATTGCCTCCGGTAGCCGCTGCAATATCGATGATGACACTTCCTTTGCGCATCGATTCAATCATGCTCTGCGTGATCAGAATCGGGGCTTTCTTACCCGGAATCTGAGCAGTGGTAATAACGATATCGGCTTTGGCAATGCTTTCCGCAATCCTGGCCTTTTGTCTTTGCTGAAACTCCTGGCTTTGCTCAACGGCATAGCCGCCTGCTTTGGATGCATCTGCGGCTCCCTCCACTTCCACGAACTTGGCGCCAAGACTCATCACTTCTTCTTTAACCGCAGGGCGGGTATCAAATACTTCTACAACAGCCCCTAGTCTGCGGGCCGTGGCAACAGCCTGCAAGCCGGCCACACCGGCGCCCAGTATCAGCAATTTGGCGGGAGCAATACTTCCCGCAGCAGTCATAAACATGGGGAAATATCGACTGTACAAACCGGCAGCCAACAACACGGCCTTGTATCCGGCAATATTGGCCTGGCTGCTGAGTACATCCATGCTTTGCGCGCGGGTTGTTCGCGGTAACATATCCAGGCTGAAACTGGTCAGGGAAGAAGCCGCCCATTTCTTCATGGTTTCGGCATTGAACAAAGGCTGAAAAACGCCCAGCACAATTTTACCGCCGGGAATTGACTGCACCGGAATCTGTATGCTCAGTATGATATCTGATTGCTGAATGACCGTTTCGGCATCGGCGATCGTGGCGCCTGCCTGCGCATAGTCGGCATCGGAACTAAAGGCCTTTTCACCGGCGTTTCGTTCCACCACCACATTTACCGATTTTTTGACTAATGCTGCCACTGCTTCCGGAAGCAGCGATACTCTGGATTCAAAACTTGGTTCTTTCAATACTCCAATCGTCATAAGAAATTACAGGTGCATTGGATGAATAAACAGGATACCGAGGCGGATCGCACAATTGCCGGCACACATGGGTTTTCAAGATAAACACTAAATTCCAGAGAAGGAAATCAGCATTTTGTTCCGGCGGGTGAAGGTAGCGATTTTTAAAATCGGATGCGGAAATGCTGCTTTACTTTGAAGGCGGGATTGATAAAAACCAGCCCGATGAAAAACAGATCAATGGAAAGCATTACCCGGTTATCAGCGGAAATTTTTTGCCAGGCCAATTCCATATCCGGGCTCCAGTGAATATCATCGAAGATGATGATGGATTCGGGGCTCATGCAACTGAGCAGTTGTTCAAAATAAGCGAGCGTGGGTTCCAGGCGATGATTGCCATCAACAAAGACCAGATCGGGAGAAGCATTTCTCTTTAACAAGTCGGGCAATACCCGATCAAAATTGCCTTCTTCCACCCGGATATGCGGAAGACCGAGTGCCCTGAAGTTTTCCCGGGCAATCGCCGCAATAGCAGGTGAGCCTTCAATGGAAACCACGGAAGCATTCAAATTACCGGCAGCCAGGTAAGCTGTACTCAATCCCAGCGAAGTACCCAGTTCAAGGATGTTCCGGGGTTGATAATAGTTGGCGATTCTGAACAGCAACTGACCGATCCTGGCAGGTTTGGCAGCATTCCGGGCAATTTCACCAATTCTTCGTTGACGACCGGCCCTGGTGGCCGAGCCGGCTCCCATATCCTCCACTTCAATTTTTTCCCGACGACGCAGCAGACTTTCCCTTAAGCCTTCAATGGCGCCGTAATAATAATACTGCCCCCGGTCATTCATCACATCCGTGATAAAATCAAAAACAAAAGGAGAATGCACACCATGACCTTTCGAATGATGCGCCTGTCCGCGAAACCGGAGGTATCGAAAAATCATTTGCACAAGATGGTAAGGCCGGGACATCAGTTCAATGAGAATTGGATGGTTGAATGGTTATGGCTTCCGTTGCCATACCTGGAATGAATAATCATAGAGATGTTTGTCATCAGCCTTGAAGTCCAGCTGTGACAGGAGTTCCCATTCTCTTTCGTCGATCGCGGGAAAATAAGTATCGCCCTCCACGATCGTATGAACTCTCGTTAAATATATACGTTGTGTATAAGGCAGGGAAAGTTTATATATCTCACCACCACCGATAATAAATGCTTCCCGCGCGTCCGCATCTGCCGCCAACGCAATGGCCTCCTCAAGGTCCCGGGCGATATGTGTTCCTTCCGGAGCATAGCCCGTTTGCCGTGTGATGATGATATTGGTTCTGCCGGTCAATGGCTTGCCCAGCGACTCAAAAGTTTTACGACCCATGATAACAGGCATACCCCAGGTGGTATTCTTGAAAAACTTCATGTCATTGGGAAGCTTCCAGAGCAGCTGGTTGTCTTTCCCAATTACATTATTGGTGGAAGCCGCCACCACTATGCTTACTATCATTGATACGTTTTAAGAGATTTATCGCCCGATCCCATTTTACAAAACGACTATACCGCCACCGGCGCTTTGATAGCCGGGTGCGATTGGTAGTTCTCCAAGGTGAAATCCTCGAAGCGGAAACCAAATATATCTTTTACTGCAGGGTTCAACTTCATTTTGGGAAGTGGATAAGGTTCCCGGCTAAGCTGCAGTTTTACCTGCTCCATATGATTGTTATAGATGTGAACGTCTCCAAAACTGTGAATGAATTCACCAGGTTCGAGGTCGCAAACCTGCGCGATCATTAAAGTAAGCAAGGCATAGGAAGCAATGTTGAAGGGAACCCCCAGGAACACATCGGCGCTTCGCTGATAAAGCTGGCAACTTAACCGTCCTTCCGCCACATAAAACTGAAAGATGGTATGACAGGGCATCAGCGCCATCTTCGGCAGTTCCGCCACATTCCAGGCGCTAATAATCAAACGCCGGCTGTCGGGGTTGGATTTAATCTGCCTGATGAGTTCGCTGACCTGGTCCACCACCTTTCCGTCGGCACCTTCCCAGCTTCGCCATTGTTTACCGTATACCGGTCCCAGTTCTCCGTCGGCATCCGCCCATTCGTCCCAGATACTCACCCCATGTTCCTTCAGGTAACGGATATTGGTGTCGCCCTGCAAAAACCAAAGCAATTCATAAATAATGCTTTTCAGGTGTACTTTCTTGGTGGTTACCAGGGGAAATCCTTTTTGTAAATCGAATCTCATCTGGTAGCCAAAGCAGCTAAGCGTGCCGGTTCCGGTCCGGTCATGTTTCTGCACGCCATGGTCTAAAATATGCTGAAGCAGGGAATGATACTGTTGCATGAGCGCAATTTAGTAGAATTGGCCGACCCGGTGAAAAGCCCGAAAAACCCCTGGCAGGGGATGGGGAAAACTTGACAAAAAATGACAATAGCTGAATTAAAAGTTTTCCTGTAGTCATTCAACTATAATGAAAAAAAATGTAGCTCATCATGACCACAAACACCCGATAACAAAAAATAATTAAAGATATTTACCTGAATTACTAACCGTTCAGATTGCCATGCTGTCTTCCCGAATCCGTGGGGCCTATAGCGTCCTCATACATTATGTAAAATTCATCCTGCTCGTCTCCTTTTTGACCCGCCTCGCGCTCCTGGTCTGGTCTTTCTCAAAAGCACAGGTAGGATTATTTGCCATCCTGAAAATTTTTGCCCTGGGACTGGTATACGACCTGGGAGTAGCTGTATTCCTGGTAACCTTTTACGCAATATATCTGCTTCTATGGCCATCTAAATGGAACAATTCCCTTCCGAACCGCATCATTACTTTTACGGCGTTCTTTCTCACTACCCTGCTGGTGATGTTCAGCTTTTTCGCGGAATTTACTTTTTGGGAAGAATTTGAGTCCCGTTTCAATTTCATCGCGGTAGATTACCTGATCTATACCTATGAAGTGGTTAACAACATCAACCAGTCTTATCCCCTCCCCTACCTGATCAGCGGAATGATACTGCTGACAATATTGGTCACCTACTTTTTTATCCGCCGCAAATATTTCTACCAGGCCTTTCATGAAAAGGCCCGATTTGTTGAAAAACTGGCATTTTCCGGGATCATCATCGTAATGGCCCTGGTGTATGGCTTCCTGGTCAGTAACTATTGGGCCGACTATAGCCATAACCGTTATCAAAATGAACTGTCCAAGGCAGGTATCTATTCCTTCTTTTCGGCATTCAAGAATAATGAACTGAACTACGACCAGTTCTATCTGCGAGTCAACAACGAGCAGGCTTTTGAAACCGTCCGGAAAGAACTGGCCGACAGCAACGCCCGCTTCGTAAACGATCCCCTGTCTGTTGGAAGAACCTACACATCCGCGGGAACTGCTTTAAAACCCAACGTGATCATGATCACTATTGAAAGCTTCAGTGCTGATTTCATGAACTATTTTGGCAATAATAAAGCGCTTACCCCCTTCCTCGATTCGCTGGCATTGAAAAGTTTGCTGTTTACAAATATGTATTCCACCGGTACCCGTACGGTAAGAGGCATGGAGGCGCTTACCCTCGCCATCCCGCCAACACCGGGCAGCAGTATTGTTCGCCGGCCGGATAACGATCACCTTACCACGATCGGTTATATCTTTCGGCAGAATGGCTACAAGACCGGGTTCTTTTACGGAGGAGATGGCTATTTCGACAACATGAACCGGTATTTCGGAAATAACGGTTATACAGTATACGACCGCGGCCGGGATCTGCTGCGGGACGATTTCGAATCCGATCGCATACATATTGGCGATAGTATGGTAAACTTTGAGAATGCCTGGGGTATTTGCGATGAAAACCTGTATGATGTGGTGATCCGGCAGGCGGATGCGGCCTATGAAAAGCAGCAGCCTTTTCTATGATTTTGTAATGACCACTTCCAATCACCGGCCCTATACTTATCCGGCCGGCAAGATCGATATTCCGTCCGGCAGCGGCAGAGACGGAGCCGTAAAATATACCGACTACGCAATCCGGCAGTTCTTCCGCAAGGCGAGTACCAAACCCTGGTTTAAAAACACCGTGATCATCCTGGTGGCGGATCATTGCGCGAGCAGTGCAGGAAAAAATGAAATCGATGTGTCGAAGTACCATATTCCCGCCTTAATTTATAACCTGCCTTCGCCCAGACCGGATTCCATCAATGCTGTTTGTTCCCAGATTGATCTCTACCCCACTCTTTTCAAATTGATGAACTGGACTTATCACAGCAACCTGTTCGGAAAAAACGTACTCGACTCTTCTTACATACCCCGCACTTTTGTAGGGACCTACCAAAAGCTGGCTTATCTTAAAAAAGATCAGCTGGTCATTCTGAGTCCGCAGGAAAAAGCAGAAACATTTCTCTACAAAAAGGAAACCAATGAACAGGTACCGGTGAAAGCAGACCCGGCCCTTGTTAAAGAAGCAGTGAGTTATTACCAGTCGGCCTACTATCTCTTTAAAAATGAAAAGTTGAAATATACAGTGCCGGCTCAAAAATAAAAGCCATGCGGGGTGCAGGGCTTGGTGGACTGCATCGGATTCGAACCAATGACCCCTACTCTGTCAAAGTAGTGCTCTAAACCAACTGAGCTAGCAGTCCGGGTTGCAAATGTGCAACAATTTCAACGCCGGATAAAATGATTTTTTAAAAGATTGCCGGCGGCTGTCAGGGTTTCAGTTTCACCCTTAACACATACATATTGGCGGTGATATAAATGGTCTGATCATTATCGGCCAGCGCAATATTGCTGCAAGGCTCCGGTATCCTGAATTTGCCAATGATCTTCCCGGCTGCATTAAAAATATAAACACCTCCGGGCCCGGTGGCATAAATATTTCCCTTTTTATCCACTTTCAATCCATCGGGCAAGCCTTTGGCGCCGGCCTTGCTTTCGGGAGTGGCATCATGCAGGATCCGGGGATTTGTCAGTACATCATTCGGGCCGAGATCGTACAGATACCAGATCGCTTTATCTGGATCGGAATTGGCAACGATCAGGGTCTTTTCATTATTCAGGAAAGCGATGCCATTGGGTCGGGTGAGGGTGTCGGTAAGCAGTGTGATCTGCCCCCCGGAAACCTTATAAACGCCCTGGAATGGCAGTTCTTTTAATGAATCATGGGCAAGACCGTAAGGAGGATCGGTGAAAAACAGGTCGCCATTACTTCTAAAGACCGCATCATTGGGGCTATTGAGCTTTTTGCCCTGGTATTTATCGGCAATGGTCACAAATTTGGGGGCAGGGGCATTCAAAGGTGCATCCATCCAGGCCATGCGACGGTCACCATGCTGGCACATTACGAGCTTATTGTCCTTATTGAGCAATAACCCATTTGAACCGGGTTCGCCTCCCCTTGGAATGGTATCCGTGTATCCCGACGGGGTCAGGTAAAGCTCTTCTCCTTTCTCTTCCGTCCATTTAAAGATCTTGTTCGGTGGTATATCCGAAAACAGCAAGGCCTTCTCCGCATCGAGCCATAAAGGACCTTCGGTCCATTTATGCCCTTCGGCGATTATTTCGATTGGGGTACTGGTATCGGTTAATGCAACCAATGAGGGATCGATCTGCTCGATATAGCCGATCCGGGAATATTTTTTTGTCATGTTGTCCGAAGATGTCGTGTTGTTGTTGTTACAGGATGCCATGATCAGAAGACAGGCAACGAGACTGATTTTATTCATTGCAGCAGTTTTGCTTATTATGGTTGGAGATGAATCCAGGTTTCGTAAATCGGTTCCCCGCGGGAGCTTAGTCCGCTATGGTGCCAGGTTCCGTTTTCCAGTTTACCGTCAAAGCCAAGCGAGGCTCCCACCCTGGAAGCATCCCGGCTGAAAAATTCAATATGCTCGGTGTAGCGACCGTTTTCAAAAGTGTAATGACCACCACCTGTTCCAAAGAATTCTTTTGTTTGACGATTAAAAGCGATCCACTGAAACCGACTACCGGATAACACTTTCAGGGTTCTTCGTTCACCCAGTTGTATAGGGGTAATCTCATCCCCCTGCTTTCGTCCATTAATACGCCAGACACCTGACAGGGCAGCGCCTGCCGGGTCGATGATCGTCCAGGTGGCGTTGGTACCCGTTAGTTCGGCTTGTAAATCCTTTCCCGATAACTGGCAGGGATAACCCTGATCGGTACCGATGAGGGCAGGGTTCTCGGTATTGAATTCATGCCTCACCAGCAGCTTTCCGTTTTTATATTCAAACGGACCTCCCCAGGTATTGTAAAATTTCTTTGAAGTGATATCGAATGATACCAATACGCAGTAGTTATCGACCAACTGCAGCACGTACTGTTGATCTCCCTGTTTTACTTGCCAGGCACCCTGCAGAGTGGACGGTGAAAACTGCTTGCCGGCATGGGCAGTGGAAATAATTCCCAACAGCCCCAAAACAATAAGGCGGGCAATCTTTTTCATACAGCAGCATTTAAATTCAAACTACTGTAAATATAAGAGATTACCCGCTTGACTGGATATAAATGATGGAACCCCGATCAGTTTCAGGTTAATACAGCATCCGGCTGTGCCTCCGGCTGCGCTTCCAGCTCAGTTTCCTCCCGAAGTACAGGAGAAAGCTTCTTGTATACATCATTGATCAATTGTTGAAAATCCTTTATTTGATGATTGGCCTCCACTAACTGGCTTTCCATTTGTGAAAGAAGTGTTCTGGATCTTTTCAGCTCCTCTTCATACTCATCCAGTTTCTGAAGAAGCTGTCTTTGTTCGTTCTGTATAATGGAAAGGTTATCCTGGGTGTCCAGCAACTGTTGTTTTAAAGCGCGGTTCTCCGCCGAACCCTCTTCAATCAATTGTTGATGACGATGCAGGTCGTCCGCTTTCAGTTGATTGTCTTCCTGCAGAAAACGATTTTCCCTGTAAAGTTCGTCCAGGCGCGCCTGTAGCGGTTCCCATTTGGTATTCATTTCCTGGACTTGCTGATCGAGCAAATGATTGGACCGCACTTTTTGTTCGAGCTGTTGCTGCAATAACTGTAACTGGGCATTTTTATCTTCCACCAGTTCGCGGAGAGAGGATATCTCAATCAATCTTTCCCTGATTTCGGGGTTGTGCTCACCAGACAGAACTACATTGTTTTGCTCTCCGATCAACCCTTTGTCTGTCAGCCATTGATTGCTTTTCAGTTCCTGTAATTTCTCCTGCAGTTCCCTGTTCTCTTCCTGGAGATGGTGATATTCATCATTCAATTGCCGAACCTGTTCGCGAAGGCGATTGCTTTCTTCAAATCTTTCTTTGTCTTTTTCTTCCAGAAGTTGCTGTTGAGACAATTGCCAATCGCGCGCATCGGTGCCTGCCTGACGGGCAGACTCCTGCATTTCCTTTACCATTCTATCCATCTTCTGGATTTCCTGGTCTTTCGAAGATTGTTGTTGTTGTAAAAGCGCGTTCTCCCGGTGAAGTTGTTCAATAACCGATTGTAACCGCTTCAGTTCCCCCTCACCCGCAACTCTTTTTCCCATATCTCTTTCCGTTTCTCTTTTTGTTTCTGTTTCCGTTTCCCTTTCCGTTTCCCTTTCTGTTTCTGTTTCCGTTTCCCTTTCTGTTTCCGTTTCTGTTTCTGTTCCCGCTCTCACTGCCGCTCCTGTATTTCCTCCGCTCCCGCTCTCGCTCTCGCTCCGTTCCAGTGGCGATATAGCCAGTACATTAAGTTTCTTACGCCTGTAGTGAATGAACACAACAATTAAGGTAGATAAAAGGAAAAGTGGAATGCTGATCCACATCACAATTTTGAGGAATTGCAGAAATTCTCCCAGGGTGGCGAGCAGTAAAATCATGTGAAACAATTTAATGTAGAGGTCCTCTCATAGACAGACAATCCGCAATGATGGTTGGGTAAAAAATACTACGGAGCGAGGAAGGAGTTTTCAATCCAGATTCAATAATGATACCAAACTGTGAAAGGTTATCGATTTTAACAGATCTGGTTAAACGTTTCGCGTTTATGGTTTATCGTTCCACGTTCCTAAGGCGAGTCTAATCCGCCGTAGGCGGAGGAACGGAAACCGCAAACTGCAAACCGCAAACCAACCTGAAACGATAAACCATAAACGCTAAACCCATCTACTTCTTCAACCTCCTCTTCATCTCTTTCCTGATCAGTCCGAGCTCGCGACCGGTTTGACCGGCAACGCTGCTGTTTTCCTGCGCACGACGCATCAGGTAGGGGATAACATCCTGTATCGGGCCAAAGGGAAGGTATTTGCTTACCGCGAAGCCGGCCCGTGCGAGATTGAAAGTAATATTGTCGCTCATTCCATACAATTGAGAGAAATGAACGTGGGGATGATTATGCGATAATCCCTTTTTATCGAGAAGCTGGGTAGTGTAGAGATTACTGTATTCATTATGCGAAGCTACCACCAGGGAAATGCGATCGAGATGGTCTACACAAAAGCGGATAGCTTCATTGTAATCGCGATCACAGCTCTCTTTATCGGGTTGAATGGGGGAAGGATAACCGTTCTCCGCAGCTCTTTTTCTTTCTTTCTCCATATATGCTCCGCGGACGAGCTTGGCGCCAAGAATAAAATTGCGTTCATTGGCTGCCTCCAGTGAATCCTGGAGAAACTTCAGCCTGTCGTGGCGATACAACTGAAAAGTATTGAACACAACGGCCCTCGATCTGTTGAACTGATCCATCATCAGCGTGGTGAGTACATCAACGGGATCCTGGATCCAGGTTTCTTCCGCATCGATAAATACGCCGACTTTTTTATCTGCAGCAGTCTGGCAGATCTTCAGCAGCCGGTTGTTGACACGCTGCCATTCTTCTTTTTCATCCGGAGTAAGGTCATTCAGCGCTTTCACATATCGTTTCATCAGTGATCCGCCAACGGTGGCTACGGAGCTGTCCAGTTTCTCCAAAAGGGCAAACCGGGCAATACCGGTTACCTTAACACTCATGAACGGTATATTCGGCTGCGTTGCGGCATACTCAATTACCTTGATAAACTCTTCGCAGGCGTGATCGAATCCAGCTTCGCCGTCATCACCTCCTTCCACACCATAATCCAGGATGGCCTGCACATTATACTGACCAAGTTTACGGGCAACCACCGCAGTTTGCTGCAGGGTTTCCCCTCCCACAAACTGTTCGAATATGGTTTTGCGGATAATTCCTTTCACGGGCAGTCCGGCATTGATGGCCCAGGGCGTTACCCGGGTACCAAACCTGACCAGCCAGCCAATACCCATTCCGGAAAAAAGGAAATTTGCTTTACGTAGTTCTTTGTCGCTCTTATAAGCGAAAGCGTACTCTGTATTATCGAAAGATAACGGATTGCTGTTATCACTCATGGTGGTAGTCGATGAGCCGCAAAAATAGTGGAAAGGAACTTAAAAGCATACAGCTGTTAGCCCCCGGGCTGTTTTATTTCCTTAAAGGTCAGCGATGGCTTTTTTCTTTATGATCCTGCTCCAGTTTTTCGATGATCTCCTTTTCCTTCCGTTTCAGCCAAAGCTGGTCTGAAACCCTTGAAGAAACTTTATGCAGTGTATAAAACCCTGCCGGCCTCTCCCTGGAATTCAGGGATTCGAGTGAGTAATAATATTTGCCATTGATGACTTCGCCGGTGTCGGTATGATTCAGCTTTACATTAAACTGGTACACATTGGAGGTTCCAAGGCCATCTATATACCGGCCCTGTATAAATTGAAACGGAAAAGGATGGTCCTTACCCATCTTTCCATACCAGGTATACCAGGCATTTGGCTTGTCGCCCTGCCGGGTGTCCTGGGGATAGAAATAAACGATACCGTACACCTCCCGCTTTACCTGCACTATTTCCCAGCGTATCCTGAAATTGCGTTGCAGTCCTTCAAAGCCGGTACCATCGCTCGACAAAGTGCCTTCCCAGGTGCCGGTCATGTCTTCCGTGGTGTCGGACTGAGCCATTGTTGACAGGGAAAACACTAATCCGAGGATAAGTAATAATGAGCGCATGGCGACAGCTGTTTAAATTGTTACAGGTAAGTTACGCCCTACGCTGCAAAAGAAAAGTAAAAATCTTTAACTTTCCGCCCCAACCCAATGACATGAGAGTTACCCAGACCGAGATCTTCAAGCTGACCATACCCATGGAACCTTTCGTTATCGCAACCGAAACTTCCTATTATACACAGAACGTTTTTATTCGCATCCATACAGATGAAGGACTAATCGGGATGGGCGAATGCTCGGCTTTTCCGATGCTGGTGGGCGAAACACAAAACACCTGTTTTGAAATCGCGAAAGACTTCGCCCGTATTATTAAAGGAAAAGATCCCCTCGATATTGAAGCAAGGATGAATGATCTGCATGATTACATTGCGTTCAACTCAACCATTAAAAGCGCATTTGATATCGCCTTCCATGATCTTTGCGCAAAAGCGCATAACCAACCCCTTTATGCCTTCCTTGGTGGACGCATCAAACCGATCCAGACCGATCTCACCATTGGAATCGGTAAACCGGCTGCCATGGCAGAAACAGCGGTAGAATTTATCGGCAACGGCGTAAAAACGATTAAAATCAAACTGGGAAAAAATTATCGCGAAGATGTGGAAAGAGTCCGGTTGATCCGCCAGGCCGTTGGCCCCGATATTGCCCTGAGAATCGATGCGAACCAGGGCTGGACTTACGACGAAGCGCTGTATGCCCTGGAACACATTGGCCCTTTTCATGTGCAGTTTTGTGAACAACCCATGCGTCACTGGAATGATGACCTGCTTCCGCAGTTGCGCAAACGTTCGCCCATCAAGATAATGGCCGACGAAAGCGTATTCGATCATTATGACGCCATCAGGCTGATAGAGGCCGATGCCTGCGATTATATAAATATCAAACTGGCCAAATCGGGAGGCATCCTGGAAGCGATCAAAATCGCCAATGAGGCCGGCAAAAGAAATATCCCCTGTATGCTCGGAGGCATGGTCGAAAGCCGCCTGGCGCTGACAGCGAAAGTACACCTGGCCCTGAGCCACGACAATATCATCTTCTACGACCTGGATACCTGCCTGTTGGGGCATAAGCTGGACCCTGTCACCGGTGGCGCCCGCTATGTCAATTATTTCCTGGAACTGCCGGAAGGACCGGGTATCGACGCCGATATTGACCCCTCTTTCCTGGCCGGCATGGAAACCCTGGTGGTTTAACAAAGCACTAAACTGCCAGACCCTATCTTTGCGGAAATTTTTTCCATGCAGCATACATCGAAAACAGCGAAAGAATCAAGTGTGATCATGACCGAACTGGTGCTCCCCAACGACACCAACACTTTCGGAAACCTGATGGGAGGACGACTCATGTACTGGATGGACATCGCAGCCGCGCTGGCAGCAATGAAACATTGCGGAGCTCCCGTCGTAACCGCCTCTGTAGATAATATCTCCTTCGAAAGCCCGATCAAACTGGGCAATGTGGTGCATATAGAAGCCAAAGTATCAAGAGCCTTCAACTCATCCATGGAAGTCCACATGAGTGTATGGGGAGAAGATGCTATTCAACAATACCGCTACAAAAGCAACGAAGCCTACTACACTTTCGTGGCACTCGATCCCAATGGTAAATCCCGCCCCGTTCCGCAACTGGTTCCGGAAACTGAAGAAGAAAAGAAACTGTTTGAAGGGGCGCTTAGAAGAAGACAACTCCGGCTCATCCTGGGTGGCAAAATGAAACCCGATGATGCGTCTGAACTGAAAGCGCTGTTTAAGCAAAACTAAGAAACGCGAATTGCGCGAATTATGCGAATTATGCGAATTACGCGAATTATGCGAATTGATGAAACGCTGAAGACGCTGAGGACGCTGAGGGCGCAGAGGACGCTGAATTTTCTGCCGCTCTCATTCTTGCTATCGCTCCCGCTCTCACTTCCGCTCCCGCTCCCGTCTTTCTGTGGGGAAGTTTGCTATTGAAACGTTTTGCGTTTAACGTTTCTTGTTTCACGATGGTTTGCGGTTTGCGGTTGGCAGTTTGCGGTTTGCAGTTTGCGGTTTCCTTGGGTATTTCATTGGCAAATTGCATTCCCATCTGTCATCCGCCATTCGTCATCCTATTGGCTCATTGACTAATTGACCAATTGACAAATTGTTTTTCCATCCGTCATCCCATTGACTCATTGACTAATTGACCAATTGACCAATTGCTATTTCGGTCTATAGTCTATCGGCAGCATATCTGCCATTTTATGGTATGCCCAGTAACCACTGAATTGAACGGCGAGCGGATTATAGAGAGATCCGTTTTTATCGAGGATAGCTGGTTCTGAAATGATTTCAAGTTCCGAATAAACTCCTTTAGGCAGGTTACCCGTCATGATGACCTTCTTTAGCAGATAGGCCTTTCCTGACGGGTCTTTTGTGTAGATGACCCTCAGCTTGTCTTTCCAGATCAGTTTGTATACGATTTTACCATCTATGGAATCTTTCATCACCACATCATTTCTTAAAACCGGGTAGCCTGCCGCCATCTTTCCCCTTGCCGGTTGCACGCCTGAACCGCCAGATATAATAACAGGCTGGTTGGTCTTCACCGAACTGTCATTCATTTCCAGGTACCGGATATTAAGGAGATTGAATCCTTCCTGTTGTGTGGTGCTATCGATCAGTGAATGATAAAAATGCAATGAACTGCCCCGGTAATTTCTTTCACGGGCGTTCCGGTACTTTGCTGGCACTTTCTCCCGATTGCTTAATTCCTCATACCTGGAAAGTCCGTAAAAGTAAGTTTGGTGATTGGCGTTGCTGTAATAAAGTTCATTCAGTTCAAAATAGACCCGGTAACCCAATTCTTTATTTTCGATTATCAAGGGCACGAGGCTGTAAGCGCGCATCGAATCCTTATTGGCCATATCGAAGAGAATCTCATCCTCATTCTTGATGGAACACCGGGAAGCCGGATAGGTGACGCCGAGGAAATTTTCGCGTAACACTTTCAACCAGCGTTCCCGCGCATCTTTACTCATGACCACTACTTTTCTCAATTCCGTCTCCTTACGCGTCATCTTGAAAGTGATGGAAAGATCTTTTGATTGAATGATTGCCCGATAAACGATGACTTCATACCCAACAAAGGAAACCACCACATCATAAAATCCGTTGGGGAGTGTGGATAGATGGAAACGTCCGTCTTCGCCGGACACGGTTCCAACAGTAGATCCGTTAATATATACGCTGGCTCCGCTGAGTGGCTGACCGTTGGATTCACTGGTAACAATTCCTGAAATGGAGCCTTGCGCCTGCAATGTGTGGTAAAAACAGAACAGCAAGAGCCCACAAATAAAATATTTGCAGTTTTTGTATTTCAATGGCGATTTTATTTGTCTGCCTTAAGCCAGTGATGTGGCCCCTTCAGCATGTATTTTTTGCTTTGCTCAATGGCATCCATCACTTGATCCAGGATCTCATCGGCGGATGCATTGTAGTCGATTTTCATGGGTTCCTTGAAGGTAACACTTAACAGCGACCCTTTCTTCTTAAACTTCAGTCCCTTCTTATTAAAGGCGCGCCAGAATCCGGAAATAACCACAGGAACCACCACCGGTTTGTTCTGTTTAATGATGTACGCAGTTCCTTTTCTTCCAGGAGCGAAAGGTTTGGTGGTACCCTGCGGAAATGTAATGACCCAGTTATGATCGAGGGCTCTCTGAATTTTGCGCGTATCGGAAGGGTCGAGATTTCTTCGTACTTCCTGCCCCTCCGCCCGCCAGGTTCGCTTTACAGTGAGCGCGCCAGCCATGGTAAACAACCGGCTGATCCAGCTCCCCTTCATAGTTTCTTCCGCAGCCACATAGTTCACGCGGGTAAAAGGGTTCAGCAGATAATAAGGAATGCCCAGTTGATTGTACTTTCCCCATTTGGCGGCACAGAAAATATGCAGGAAAGTGATGACGTCTGCAAAATACGTCTGGTGATTGCTGACGAACAGTACATTATTCCGGGGCAGATCACGCAAATGTTCTGCACCGGAAATCTTCAGCTTATTGAAAACATTGAGTCCCGGATAAGAAAACAAGCCCACCACAAAATAGACCAGTTTTCGTACCAGGTTAGAATTTCGCAATCGTTCACCGATAGAAGCCATGTCTCTGCTATTAATCAACGCTGAAAATTACGCGAATTATGCGAATTACACGAATTATGCGAATTACACGAATTATACGAATTATACGAATTATGCGAATTAGTAAAGGTTCAAGATTTGCGGTAACCTTTTCCACTCTCTCTCGCTACGCTCACGCTTACGCTCTCGCTCCCTTTCCCTTTCCGTTTCCGTTTCCCTTTCTCTTTCCCTTTCCCTTTCTGTTTCTCTTCCCGTTTCTCTTTCCCTTTCCCTTTCTCTTTCTCTTCCCGTTTCTCTTTCTCTTTCCGTTTCCCTTTCTGTTTCTCTTCCCGTTTCTCTTTCCCTTTCCCTTTCTCTTTCTCTTTCTCTTTCCCTTTCCCTTTCCGTTTCCGTTTCTCTTTCCGCTCTCGCTCTCTCTCCCGCTCCCTAAACCCTCACCCCCGGCCCCTCTCCCAAGGGTGAGGGGGGAAATACACTAACATTTATTTTTACATCAACTGCAACTCGTTATTCGGCTTCTTCCCGCTCGCGCTCACTCTCGCTTCGGCTCTCACTCACGCCATCGCTTGCTCACCTTCGTTCTGTTTCTCTTTCCGTTTCCCTTTCTGTTTCTCTTCCAGTTTCTCTTTCCCTTTCCCTTTCCGTTTCCCTTTCTCTTTCCCTTTCCCTTTCTCTTTCCGTTTCTGTTTCCGTTTCTGTTTCCGTTTCTCTTTCCCTTTCCCTTTCCGTTTCTCTTTCCGTTTCTCTTTTCCTTTCCCTTTCTCTTTCCCTTTCCCTTTCCGTTTCCGTTTCCCTTTCTATTTCCCTTTCTCTTTCTCTTTCCCTTTCCGCTCTCGCTCCCACTCCCGCTCCCGTATTTATCTCTCTCCCGCTCCCAATTGCTATCTTTGCATCATGAGCTTGAATACGGTTATTTTCGACATGGATGGACTGTTGATTGATTCGGAGCCATTGTGGCAGGAAGCAGGCAGGGAGACGCTGAGCACCTTCGATATTTTATTAAGTGATGAACAATATCATTCCAGTACCGGCCTTCGTACGCCCGAATGGATTGATCATTGGTTCAGACATTTCAAGATAGATAAGAAACATGCCGCTTCATCCATCGAGGCGATTGAAACAGCTGCACTCGAAAAAATAAAGGCAAGGGCGGTTGGGATGAAGGGTGTTGAGGACATCCTGCAATTCTTTGCATCGAATCATTTCAGGATCGGCCTGGCTTCCTCCTCTCCCATGCGATTTATAGAAGCTGTCGTAGAAAAACTACAGATCGGCGATTTCCTGCATGCTGTTACGTCCGCGGAAAATCTCCCCTATGGAAAGCCGCATCCGCAGGTATTTATCGAATGTGCGCAAACGCTGAAAGCAAATCCATCCGCCTGTGTGGTTTTTGAAGACTCCTTCAATGGCATGATCGCCGCCAAGGCAGCCAAAATGAAATGCGTGGTAGTACCACACCCGGGTGTGATTCAGGGAAAACAATGGGGCGCCGCAGATATGGTCATCGGCTCATTAAAAGATTTCAATGAAGCCTCGCTTCAACAGCTGAAATCCTGAGAAATTAATCCTCTGTCAGCGTGAAACGGATTCCGGCGGTAACCGAAAGATGGCTCACATACACATCAAAATGTTCGTAATCGTCATCGCCAGACCAGTTAAAAATATGGTTGTACCCGCCGGTAATATTTACTCCCCATTTTTCTGATAGCGACAACAGCACACCGGCCCCTCCCTTGAGACCAAAAGTGAACCCACTCTCCACAGGAATTCGATTGACATCATAAAAGGCAACCTGATCGCTCTCTTTTGATTTGCCCAGCACCACGATATTCAGACCCGCAAACAGATATGGCTGCAACAACGGGTTCGACTCAGACCGGTTCAATAAATGATATCCCAACTGATAATTATAAATCAGGTGAGCCCGTGTTTTACCGGTTACGGTGACTGGCGTTTCATTGCTCGTAGAACCATCGAAATAAGTAGTGTTATATGAATAACGGTAAGAAGGAATAAACTCTAATTCCGTCCATGAAAAAAGTCGCTTATCACTGTAGTCTACTCCCTGTGCGAAAAAATATCCAAGCGGCGTGCCTCGTCCGCCTCCCAGTGCGTGCACATTGGTGCCCAGACTATAAGTGCGACCTGATCGTGAAAAGAAATTGGCCTTTTTATATTGAGCAGCAGCAACAAGAACACTGACCAGGAGAAAACCTGATAATAAAAGCTTCTTCACTATTGAAATTAGTTTTTGGGTTTAAGAAGTATGTATTTAAAGGAACTATTATAAGCAGCATCCACAAAGGCCAGCATTTCGGGCCATTTGCTTTTTTCAAAATTGGCTTGTTTGTAAATCTTGGTAATGGTCAATACAACCTGTCCGTTTTCCTCTTTCGCCTCACAACTGTATTTACCCACCGAATTATCAACCGAGGTATTTAATTCGTTGATGCCGGAAACGGTGTAACCATCTGGAATCTTCAGGCTGATCTGCCAGGTCAGGGTGCGTGCATAGCCAACATTGATATCATATTTTCTGTCGCGCTCATCTTTTTTGATCCGCAATTGGGGTCCCACAAGGCCCGACAGGTTTACGAGGTACTTCTTGCCGGCTTTACGAATCATACCCGGTAACTCAAACTCCTCGGTAAAAATCAGATCCGGTTTCTTCAGCGATCTGCCGTCACTGTTGATTCGAAAATCCTTGTAGGTCACTTTCTGCTGGTATTCCCGCTCCAATCCATCCTTCACCATTTCGGGCTTGGCTTTCTTGAATTCATCTTTAATGGCCTTTACAGAACGCTCATACTCCTCTGCCTGGTTGGGTCGCATATTATCAGTGGGTGAATTTCCTCCATACTGCTTGTAATCATCAAACATGTACGGTGTATACTTCATGGCCACATCGATATTCCTGTTCTTGCTGATCCCTTTAAAGGTATTGACGCGGGACACAACAATATTGTTCATGTCTGCCGACAAGGATGCGGTCATGGCAAAATTCGCCGAATTGTTTTCCGCACCGGCATCGGGAAGCGTGAAAGGTTTGTATTCAACAGGCCCTTTCTTGTTTGGCTTGCTGATGATAAAAGCCGGATTGCCAAGAAGTGTTTCCACCAGTTCGCCGGGGTTGGAATGATCCGTGCAGTTGAAATAAAGCTGGTTGCCCACACGAATCACGTATCGGATCTCTTCCTCAAATAAAACATTCTTGAACAGCCCGCTCCGGTTGGAAGTAGTGATGATAATATCGGATTTAATATCGCGCTGATACAACAGCGATCCGAAAATAAAGGCAAAAGTTTTATCGCTGAGGTAGTTGTTCATGAATACTACCTTGTTGCGGATATAATAATAACAATTGCGGATATAGTCTTTCTCTGTCCAGTCTTTTGCGCCCAGCTTCTTCAAATCGCTCCAGGCTTCATTTACAAAGTTCTGGTTGGTATAAACGATCAACCCGTTGGATCGCATGATATTCGATCCCACATTCTCATAATCTTCCCAGGCCTTGGTGGTCAGTTCTTCTGTACTGAACCCTTTCTTCAGTTCTCCTTTTTCCCCGATGAGGGCGCCTTTTACCTGTCCGTTGTTGGAATAGATCACCTGGAACTTCACCAGCGGGTATACCAGCATTTCGCGTACAAAATTCACATCCTTTTCTGTACCGCGATCCTTATCGATCAATACATACCTGGAAAAGGCCCTGTCATCAGAGGGTTCTTTCCTGAATTCCGGCGCACCATTGAGTGAAAGCGATTTGAAGAATGATTTTTCATCGGTTTCAATAACAATTTCATTGTGCATAACCGGGTATCCTTTGCTGCATAATTCATACTGAGCGGGAAATTCAACATATCCGGTACCCAGCACGCTGAGTTTGCTTCGGGTATTCGCAACATACTCCAGAATATCACCGGGTTCCAGGTTTGGTATGGCCACCTTATAATATTGCCTTTCGCTGCCGGAGATCTGGTCGAAGAAACTTTTAAAGAATTCCGGAATATCAGAGCCCGGGTCGATGCCTACCGCATCCTTGAGATCCACCGGAACGGTTTCGCCATCAGACTTCACAATGCGGGCGATAAAGCCATCCTCCTTGTCGTTATAACGGAAAAATATAGTTGAAAAATCGCTTACGGCGCTGATGTCGTTTAGCTTGATCTTAAACCTTACTTTCTCAAAAAAATAAACGCTCCGGTCGCGGGCGGTGAAAAATCCGCCACTGGATTTCTTGTCGAAAAGAATGCTCCGCTTGTATCCGATAACAATGGCAGATTCCTTCTTCCATTTATCGGGAGTTAAATTACTGGAGAAAGCCGGGGCGGGTTCATCCAGGATAAAGCGTGCATTTTTCTCGATATTGTCGAGGAAGTCTTCTTTAATAAAGTCCTGTGCACTGGCAACGGACAGCGTAAACACCGCGGCAACTGTCAGCAAACAGGTTTTTGTAATAGATTGAATACGTTTCATACCGCGGGTTATTTTTTAGTGATGGTGATAAAGAATTTATTGAACTCCCTGATGGATTCCAGGAATTTCTTCCAGTTATCAAAATCCGATGTCATAATGATCGAATTCTTGATGGTCAGGATTTTCCGAAGAGTAATTTTATTGCCGTTCACTACATACTCACCTTTGAACTCATAGCCGGGATAGTTCATCTCCAGTTTGTCGGGAACATCCACAAATTTCCGGTCGGCCGGTATCGAAAGGGTGATCTCATCTTCATAACTCAATACATAGTCAAAATCATATCCGTTCACTCTTTTCTCATCGGGCATATAACGGGCAAGTGTCTTGGGGAAGAAGTCGATACTCACATATTTATCTCCGGAGATATCATTGACGTTATTGCTGAGATCCACATCTCCCTCGATGACCACCGGTATTTCGCGATTCTTCAGGTCGCTGGTCTTCACATTCGTGGCCTGCAGGTTATCATTACCAAATTCGAGGTAATTGTTCAGAGCTTCTTCCTGCGCGGTCACCGGCATGGTCTGGTATAACTGATGAAAATCCTTGCGTTCATTTCCCGTCAGCGTGACCTTTACCTTACCGGATAATTTATCATTATTGAGGGTGAGGTCGGCACGGGTGGCTACGCGGTGTTCTTTACCGGTTGTAATGGGTACTTCTTTCACTTCGAACTTGTCGCCTTTGGCAATCATGGCTTCCTTGCCCTGGATCCGATAGGCGTTCTCGCCAAAAGGAGCATAATTTTCAGTTGCGTCGAGGTAATATTCCTTACCCTGGTAATACAGAACACAGATCGCGTGGTTATTTACACAGAGCGCCGGCATCGATTGCTTGTACGGGAGATCGCGGGTTCCTATCCAGGTAAAATGCGCGTCATATCCTCCCAGTTTCAACAACTCTGTGAGCAGGTTGGCCATCCCTTTACAATCGCCGTATTTCTTGGTAGCCACATCCTGTGCGGAAGCAGGGATATAACCCGAATAGCCATTCTCGTAAGCGATGTAACGGATATTATCCTGTACCCAGTAGTATATGGCCTTGATCTTTTCCAGGTCGTTGGTCTTTCCCTGCACAATCTTTTCGAAAATAGGCTTGATCTTGCTCACATCATTATTCGCCATAAGGTAAAGGCGATTGTTCCAGGCATATACATCATCTATCTTGTCGAAGCCCTTCAGGGTTTCATTTTTCGATTCGAATGATTTGATCTGAACAATGATGTGCGGCTCCACGTACGCCGGTCCCAGCCTTTTGAATTCATCCTTGGAAGGCGACACATCTTTCAACCGGAAGATGTAACTGGTATAATTCCCTTTCTGATTCTGCTGCTTTTCAATTTTGAACCCTTCAAAATTCATTTGTTTGAAATCAACGGTTAGCCATTCGGGTACCTTGAATTCAAAAACCTGTTCTTTTACCGGGTAATCCTCTTTGAAAAAGAGCCGGGTAAGATATTTTCCATCTGAATACTCTTTTTTAACAGTCACCTTGGCCATACTGCCTTTTTCCCGAAACCGGATCGGGAAGTATTGCACCCGGCTGTCGTCAAAGAAGATTCCGTCACCAGTTACCGCCCGGTCAACGCCGGATCTGGCCGAGGTCACAAAACGGGTATTGATCTTATCTGCCTTTTTGAAAGACTTCAGTTGTATGAACTTATTGTAAAACTCCGGGTAAGTGATGGTAGCAAATTTTTTAAGGGCGATAAATTCCAGCTCCGCATCTTCCTGGATCACCACCACCTTATCTCCCAGGGCATTTTTTCCCTTGTCAAATGTAAAGAGGCGATAAGAGGTGAGACAGGCAACATCTTCATCTTTGTATTTCCGGGCCAGTCCATCGGCGGTGGCTACATCATCGGGTAGCTGTGCCAGTGACCAGGCCGGTAAGAGGAGCAACAGCAGGGGCCTTACCAGGTTGGATATGCGCATATTATTAATGATTAAATATGATTGGGACAAGTGGTTGCCAGATCGGAAGAGACGCGTCAGTCTGATCATTTTTGGGGAATAATTTAGGTTTCGGGGCGCTCGGCTAACGGTTTATAACGTAGCGGATGAAATCAAAATTATATAACGTTGACAATTATACATAAAAAAACTCCTTACCGGGTTCGGTAAGGAGTTTTACTTAGAATGTCCCGACTGGAATTACTCGCCTTTTGCTTCTTCTCCGCTCTTCTCTCCTTCCTGGAGTTTGGCTTTGATTTCAGCTAATGCGCCGAGGTCTCCCAGCGTTGTTTTTTCAACTTTGTTCTGGATATTCTTAACCGCTTTCTTGGTCTTTTCTGCTTCAACACGTGCTTCTTTCTTCGCAGCTTCCTTCTCTTCTACCTTGGATTGCTCCCAGATGCGTGTGTGAGACAGAACAATTCTCTTCTCGTTGCGGTCGAATTCGATCACCATGAACTGGGCTGTTTCGTCTGCCTGTACCTGTTTGCCATCTTCCTTGTTCAGGTGACGGTTAGGAGCAAAGCCTTCCAGTCCATAAGGGAGCTGGATCACAGCGCCTTTGTCGTCCTTGCGGATCACGGTTCCTTCGTGGAGAGTACCTACAGCGAAGGTATCCTGCAAAGCGTTCCAGGGATCTTCTTCCAGTTGTTTATGTCCGAGTTGCAGTTTGCGGTTGTCTTTGTCGATACCGAGGATAACCACGTCGATATGACTGCCCACCTTCGTGTATTCGGAAGGATGGCTGAAACGCTTCAACCAGCTCAGGTCGCTGATGTGGATCATGCCGCCGATACCGGTTGCGAGTTCCACAAATACGCCATAAGGAGTGATGTTTTTCACCAGGCCTGTATGACGGCTTCCTTCAGGGAAACGTGTTTCGATCGTGCTCCAGGGATCTTCGCTCATCTGCTTGATAGAAAGGCTCATCTTACGGTTTGCCTTATCCAGTGTTACGATCTTGGCTTCATGCTCGTCGCCGAGTTTGAAGAACTCCTTCGCATTCACCGGTGTATTGGCCCATGTAATTTCGCTTACGTGAACCAGGCCTTCCACTCCCGGCATGATTTCCAGGAATGCACCGTAATCTTCGATATTCACCACTTTTCCTTTTACCACAGAACCTTCTGTGATGGTTTCCGGGAGGATATCCCATGGGTGCGGAGTCAGTTGTTTCAGACCAAGGCTGATACGCTTCTTCTCGTCGTCGAAATCGAGTACCACCACCTTGAGTTTCTGATCGAGCTTGAGCACTTCGCTCGGATGGCTGATACGACCCCAGCTGATATCGGTGATATACAGCAGACCGTCGAGTCCACCCAGGTCCATGAACGCACCGAAATCGGTGATATTCTTGATAGTTCCTTCCAGAACCTGACCTCTTTCGAGTTTGCTCATGATCTCGGCTCTTTGAGCTTCGATATCGCTTTCAATAAGCGCTTTGTGGCTTACCACAGCGTTCTTGATAGCCTCGTTGATCTTAACCACTTTAAACTCCATGGTCTTGCCAACAAACTGATCATAGTCAGTAACAGGTTTAACGTCGATCTGTGAACCGGGCAGGAAGGTTTCCATACCGAATACATCCACAATCAAACCACCTTTTGTCTTCGAAGTAACTGTTCCGGTAATAACCTCGCCGGTTTTGTGAACTTCCACAATACGCTCCCATGCGCGGGTAATGCGGGCCTGCTTGCGGCTCAGGTTCAGATGACCTTCCCGGTCTTCTTTCTCCACCACCATTACTTCCACTTCATCGCCTGTTTTCAGGTTGGGAAGATCACGGAACTCGTTCAATGAAATCAAACCATCACTCTTGAAACCGATGTTGATAACAGCATCTGTTTTAGTGAGAGCTACCACAGCACCGGTAACCAGTTCACCATCGGTAACTGATTTGAAAGTGCCTTCATAAACAGAATCGTACTTGGCTTTCTCTTCTTTTGAATAAGAAGTCACATTTCTTTTGTCGATGCTCCAGTCAAAATCATCATGAGCAGTAGGTTGCTCAACCACAGGTGCAGTGGGTGTCGCTGTAGCTTCTGCGCTGGCGGCAGAAGACTCCTGTGCATCAGCGTTTAGTTGTTTAACAATAAAATTCATGATATAACCCCGAGGGTTTTAATTCGGGGCAGCAAAGATACAGTAAATCATTGGGTTTCACCTCCCTCGGCCGGGTCTTTTTTGAAGGAATCCTTTCTGTAAATACCTGATAATCAGCTTCTATTTTATACAGAGCTGTTTCGTCTCAGGGGAATATCGGTTTCAAGGCGGCTGAAGGCCCCGCTCCTGCTGAAATGAAACTGGCCACCCAGGTCCTCCAGTCGGTTCGCAATGGGTTCTTTGCCCATGGATTGCTCAAAATCGGCATGCGTGATCTCCGCAAACGGAAAACGAAGTACAAAACACAGTTCGGATTTATGCGCGTCGATCTCTATCTCAGCCTGCTTCACGCCCAGTTCCACCAAAAGATCAATATAGGACCTGAATAAACAGAAAGTATAATAGCGATTGGGCATCTCCAGTTCAATCGAATGAATGGCGTGTTTCATATCCAGCGTGTACTGTACACCCAGTTCAGCATTCAAACCATGTACATATTCCTGCAACCGCTCCACTGTTTTAGGCATGTTGTCGTTGGCAGGATCAATACTCCACAGCATATCATTCATCGCAACAATCATATGACGACTTCGATGATTGATCTGCTTGATATACATCTTTGACTTTTCAAGATCGTAATCGGCTTTCATACTGGCTACCTCGCTTAAAATACTGATGTTGCCCAAGGCGGTATTCACTTCTTCATGCAGACTGGTGGCGAGCTGACTCCTCATCCGCAGGATGTATTCTTTTCTCCTGATTCGTTTCCGGTCTTGCCAGTACAGAAAGGCCAGCAGCGCCAATAAAAGAATCACATAAAATATCCAGGATTTCCAGAAGGGTCTTTGTACACGTACCGTCATCAGCGTTACCGTATCCCCGATCAGTCCCACTTCATGAATAGCCCTGACCTTGAAGGCATAGGTACCCGGTGGCAGGAATGGATAGGAAGCCTTCATCTCTGTTGCCGTGATCCAGTCCCTGTCCACTCCTTCCAGCATATACTGAACGGTGGGATGCTTGCTGTAACTGAGAGTGCTGAATTCAATGACGAGGGAACTCTTGTCATAAGGCAATGTCAGTATGTTTCCCTTCTGCAACGCAGAATCAATGGATACAGGTTGATCGAGCAAACGTAAACCGGTCAGCAATACATTCGGCAACAGCGTGGTGTCTGTGGCCTTGCCGAGATCGAATACCAGGAAATCATGAAAGGTGCCCAGCACAATCTGGTTGCCCGGCAGCAAAGCATGGGAAGCGATCTCAAAATTGCTGTTGATTAAACCATTGGAGCGATTGTACTGGATGGGTAATCCCCGTTCGAGGTTGAACTGGTAAAAATTACTGACTGTAATCACCCACAGTTTACCCTGCTGATCTTTTATCAGATTCAAGGTTCGTTCGGAAGGCAGACCGTCAGCGGGCCCGAAATACCGAAATCGGTTAGTCCTGGTATTTAGAATGGAAATCCCCTGGCTGGCTATCAGCAGCGTGCTGTCGTCGTACTGCAACATATCGTTCGCTGCCATGCTGCCCAATCCTTTTTCTTTTACGGTTGCCTGAACATAATGGGCCAGCACCTTGTAACTGTCGGGATGGCGTTTGTACAAGCCATCACTCATGGTACCGATCCAGATCATTCCCTGCCGGTCTTCGTATAAACGGGTTACGGGGCTGAGTGAATTGGTGTCAAGCCAGTGTATCGAATGCAGGCTGTCTCGCCAGCGACCCTTTTCCAGGGTAAGCAGGCCGCCTGCATTGGTGCCGATCCAGATATTGCCTTTCCGGTCTTCCAGTAACTGGCGAACGGATTCTCCTCCAACGGCACTGAGATTGAATTTTTCGACCAGGTCGGTGGCCGGATGATACACCAAAATGGAACCGTCTCTTTGCCCGATCCAGATATCGCCACTCCTGGTTTTGATCATACAGATCACTTCCATATTGGCAAGAGCGGGTCTGCCCTGCATCAGGGCATTGGGAATCGGCTTCCAGTGATGATCATACGAAAAAACGCCCTTCCCCCTGGTTCCGATCCAGGTCTCCCGGTCACTGACGGGTAAAATGGCGGTAACATGCTCATCGATCCGGCCGGTATCGGCCATTCGTTGTACAGGCAGATATTGAAAATATTGCTGGGAAAGGTTAAGCCGGTAGAGTCCTTTGTTGGATGATATCCATAAATTATTCTCCCGGTCTTCAAAAAGATCAACTACATAATCGTATTCAATACCGTTCTCCTTACCGGGACTGCTTTTTATATGAACAAACTTTCCGGTGGTTGTATCCAGGTAGGCCAGAATGGAAGGGCCATAAATCCAGGTCATGCCATTGCGTTGCTGCCGGATTCCCCATATTTCATGACTGACATTGGTGATGGGGTTGGTAACGGAATCCCATACCCTCAACTGCCCGGTTTTATCATTGAAATTGTACAGTGCCGGAAGTCCTTTGAACGGCACAAAGCTAACAAACCACAAACTATTGGAACGATCCACATAGGGATACCGCGTTTGTTTGATACCGGATATTTTCGGGTCCTGGTACAGCGATCCGGAACCTCCTTCTGCTGACAGACCGGAAGCCGGGTTCATATTCAGTTTTACTGCCCCGGTAGAAGTGGTGAGCCAATAAACATCTTTTTCAAGTGTCGGCGCCATATTATCCACGGTAAAATGGCCGGGTAGTGCAGGCAAAGGATATTTCTCGAAAAAACCCATCCTGGTTTCATCAAAAAAATAAACTTCCCTGGTCACGGTAACAACCAGGATCTTTCCATTGTGATCCTCCAGTATTTTCTTGATAAACCGTACCTGTTCGCCCGTTCGGATAGTCCTGAAATTGTTTTTCTCCGGATTATACTGAGCAATATGGGTTCCTGAAATCACCCAAAGCCTTCCCTTGCTGTCTACAAATAATCTGTTGATGAAGTTATCGGGAATCGAAGAAGAGTCACCGGGGATGTGGTGATAATTGGTAAAATGATTTCCATCGTAGCGCTGCAGTCCGTTCTCTGTTGCTATCCACAAAAATCCTTTGGCATCCTGTACTGACTGAAGAACCACATCTGTCAATAATCCGTTCTTCGAATTCAATTTGGTAAACACCATGGAATTCGGCGTCTGTGCCTGGCCGGTAAGTGCGGACAGGATCAGGATCCATAAAAAGAAGGAATATCTCAAGTTGGCTGATTGTGCTGGCTCCAAAATTAGCATTCGGAAGCGACCGGCGGTTCCACTTCAAACAACACTAATGACGGTTCAGGCAGGATTTTTTACAATTGGCCGCTATCGTCAGTCTTTAACCCGGGAGAAGCTCAGGCTTTTCACCATCCAGTTAGGCAAAGGCTTCTCCGGATTTCTTTTCCGCAGATCGAGGTACCAGCCAATTTTTTTAAGGATAGGCACCCGATGTGTTTCAACATATTCGACCAGGGTACCATCCGGATCTTCGTTGTAAGCGAAATGTCCGGCAGCTTCCCCCATGTCAAAGCTGTCGCTGCTGTCGATGGTCAGGGGGGCATTGTTCTCTTCACAGATCTTCTTGTGAGCCTCAAACCCATTTATATCAAAACACACATGAATAAATCCAAGGTCGCCCCAGTACCGGTTTCGGTAAATGGCCACCGGTTGCCGGTCGGTTACCTGCAATAACTCTATATAGGTTGGGCCTAACAATTTACTGAAAGCACCTTCCTGCTTTCGCGAGGATCCCAGCAATGCCCGGCGGAAATGATTCGCTCCTCCAGGCAAACCCGCCAGGTCGGCATAATTACCCTCTCCCTGGTAGAGCACCTGGTCATAACCCAGTACGTTCTTGTAGAAGGCCCTGGCCTTTTCTATATCACTAACGCCAATGGTTACCCCACAAACAGCGCCGCTGTGGTGGCCGGTATCGCCAAACCAGTAATCGTCTTCCACCAGCTCAAACAGGTTGTTGTAAGGATCTTTCAGGAAGAAATGTTGTTTCCCGGTGGGCTGGGCCTCCGGTTTTGTCAGGGTGTTCACTGCATTTTGGGAACAGAATTCATAACTGCGGGCTGCATTCCTGCTTTTGATTTTCACGCTCAGGATGCCGAGGTCACCCATCAACACTTCGGTGGCGGGTGCTACCGGGGTGCGACTGGTATATTGCCAGATTTCAAATCCTCCTCCACTTTGCATATTCAGCGCAAGGATCGCGTAGCGGGCATGCGCTTCGCCTCCGGTGTATCGGGTCATCAGGTTGGCAGTAGCGGCGTCTTTAAACACCACGATATCGGTACCAAACACTTTTCGATACCACTTAAAGGCTTCGTCGGCATTGCTGACCCCGATTCCTACCTGTTGTATTCCGCTGATGATTCTTCTCATACGTCGATATTTAAACAATTTTACCGGTCTGATGACCTGTCAAAATCATTGGAAGGCTGGAACAGCCTAAACCCACGCGAAAATAGTTTACTCATTTTATTTGAGCGATGTTTTTTGCAGCGATAAAGCCGCTGGTCCAGGCATGTTGAAAATTGAATCCGCCTGTTACCCCATCCACATCCATGATTTCTCCGGCAAAAAACAAATTCGGCAGTTTTCTGCTCTTCATGGTCTGCGGATCTATTTCCGAAAGGGAAATTCCACCGGCCGTAACAAACTCTTCCTTAAAGGTCGTTTTCCCCTTCACTTCCACTTTATACTGAGTGATCTGTTGAATGAGATGATTAGCCAGTTTGGCGGGCAAATCGGCCCATCTTCGATCGGCTTCAATATTGACTGATTCGAGTAAAAACTCCCAAAGCCTGGCAGGCAGACCGAGTTCATTCTTCATGGTCACTTTTTGCGAGGCTTTTTCCTGCCGCCATTGCTGAAATTGCTCTCGCAGGCTGTTGTCGTTATAGGCCGGCGCCCAATTGATGACAGCCTCGAAGTGCCAGTTTCGCGCGGCGAGCTCGCGCGCAGCCCAGGCGCTGAGTTTGAGAATCGCCGGACCGCTCAATCCCCAATGCGTAATCAACAAGGGTCCTTCCTGTTCCAGTTTGGTACCGGTAATTTTTACCCGGGCAGGATCAGCCACTACTCCCATCAGTCGCGTAATCGGATGACCGGGGAGATTGAAGGTAAAAAGAGAAGGAACGGGAGGAGAAATCGTATGGCCCAATTCTTCCAGCCAGCCGAACATCGAAGCCTTGGGAAATCCCCCACAGGCGATGCATAGAAAGTCGCAGAAATATTCCTGTCCGTTGGCGTCGTTCAATACATATTGATTACCCCGGTAAATTACTTTTCTGATGTCTCTGTTAAACTGTATATCGACTCCATACCGGTTTACATCCCGCATTAAACAGTCGATGATGGTTTGCGACTGATCGGTAACGGGAAACATCCGGCCATCTGCCTCTTTCTTCAATGTCACCGACCGTTCTTCGAACCATTGAATGGTATCCGTGGTAAAAAACTGGTGGAAGGCCTTTTTCAAAAAGGGCGCGCCTCTTGGATAGTAACGGATCATGTCGTTGATGTCGAAACAGGCATGTGTAACATTGCAGCGTCCTCCCCCGCTCACTCTTACTTTTGAAAGGATCTTGCCGGACTTTTCGAGGATAGTGACCTGCAGGGAGGGATTCAACCGGGCAGCATTTACGGCTGTAAAAAAACCAGCCGCTCCACCACCGATGACAATTAATTTTTTTCCGGATTTTGAATTACCTTCCATGCTTGCTGTAAAACTACCGGAATTGCTGTATTCTATCTTAAAATTTGCTGTGCGCCTGGAGATGAAAATTTTTTGCAGGCATATTGAGATCAAAAAACCTGAGTACCTCCATTCAAAAGGCCCCCTGTTGCTGGCCTTCAATCACCCGAATTCATTTCTGGATGCGATTTTGATCGACATCCTTTTCGATGAGCCCGTATGGTCGCTGGCAAGAGGAGATGCATTTAAGGGAGAAAGGATAAAAAAGATCCTGCATGGTCTGTGTATCATGCCGGTGTACCGCACCAGCGAAGGAGTAGAAAACCTCTCGGAGAATTATAAAACTTTCAACGACTGTATCAACATATTTAAAAACAACGGGCTGGTGCAGATCTTCAGCGAAGGTCTTTGTGTCAATGAATGGCATCTGAGGCCATTGAAAAAAGGTACGGCCCGCCTGGCGATCAAGGCATGGGAAGAAAACGTGCCACTGAAAGTATTACCATTGGGCATCAACTATAGTTCCTTTAAAAAATTCGGAAAAAACGTCGTTATTCAGTTTGGGGAACCGATCACCCGCCAGGATATTGACATCACGGCGCCGGATGGGGTGCGCAACCAGGCGTTTAACAACAAACTGCAACAACAGCTGCAAGAGCTGATCTACGAAATACCCAAAGACGATCGGGTACTGAGAGAAAAATTGCTGGTGAGAAAGCCCTCGCTGCTCGAAAAAATATTACTGTTTTTACCAGGCATGCTGGGTGTTGTACTGAATGCACCCCTGTATCTCCCGGTCAGGAATTTTGTAAAGAAGAAAACCCGGAAAACAGTTCACTATGATTCGGTAATGCTTGGATTGCTTTTGTTAACCTACCCGGTATACCTCATACTCTGGGCGCTGATCATCGGGCTTGTCTTCAAAACGTTCTGGGCATTGGCAGTATTCCTTGTCTTCCCCTTCACCGCTTGGTGTTATGTCAGAATCAAAAAACAAATAGAATGAGTAATTTGTCAATGTGCGAATTAGTCAATGAGCCAATGCGATGACGGATGACGAATGACGGATGACGGATGACCAATTCAGAAGTCAAAAGTCAAAAGTTAAAATTCAAAAGTTAAAAGGTGGCATTCGAATTAACAGTGGCAGTTCGGTAACGCAGAGATAGCAAAGAGGCGCCAGGAACGCAAAAGAAAATTAAATAAGCAAATCCTTAAACCGCAAACTGCAAACGATAAACCTGAAACGATAAACCTGAAACGCGAAACCGACAGAACTGCCAACCGCCAACTGCAAACCGCAAACCGCAAACTGTAAACTGTAAACCAACAATAAATCGCCCTTTTACATCACCGGCTTCAGATTCCCATTCGCTCTTTCTGCCTTTTCAATTTCCTCGAAGGATGATAAAATATCAGCTTTGTTCTTGCGAACGCAAATCGTATGTTCGTAATGGGCAGAAACCTTTCCGTCTTTCGTGCGGACCGTCCAGCCATCATCATCATACCACACTTCCTTCACGCCCAGGTTAACCATGGGTTCTATGGCGATAACCAGTCCTTCCTGTAGCTTGGGGCCAGATCCTCTTTTTCCAAAATTCGGCACCTGTGGTTCTTCGTGCAGCTGACGACCCAGTCCATGGCCCACCAGTTCTCTTACCACGCCATATTTATGTTGCTTTTCGCAAAATTCCTGAACCGCAAAAGAAATATCACCGACGCGGTTACCCGCTACAGCTTTTTCAATGCCTCTGTAGAGGGATTCCTTGGTAACTTTCAACAACTTCATCACTTCCTCTGATACATCTCCTATCGCAAAAGTATAAGCGCTATCGCCGTGGTAGTTGTTTTTATATACGCCTACGTCAACGGAAATTACGTCGCCATCCTCCAGGGGCTTGTTGCCCGGAAAGCCGTGAACGATCGCGTCATTGACGGAGATGCAGGAAGCGAATGGGTATCCTTTGAAGTTCTTGAAGCTGGGTTTGGCGCCATGATCGCGAATGAACTCATCGGCGAGTTTGTCCAATGAATCGGTGGTTACACCTGGCTTGATATGACGCGTCACTTCGGCCAGGGCTTGTCCGACCAGCAGGGCGCTTTGTCTGATTAATTCTACTTCTGCTTCCGTTTTGTAATAGATCATATTGAATTCATTAAAAAAACCTGACAATGCAGCAAAGCAGTTGTCAGGTTTCCGATAATTAGTTAACCGTTCATTACATGGATACCGGAGAAGAACTGGTTTGTCTTCCCTGGATTCTTCCACTCTTCATCAGGCCATCGTACTGGCGCATCAGCAACTGTGTTTCGATCTGTTGCAGGGTATCCAGGATAACGCCTACCATGATCAGCAGAGAAGTACCGCCGAAGAAAGTAGAGAAAGCGTTCTGGATGCCGAGGCGCAGCGCAAAACCAGGAAGAATACCCACCAGTGCCAGCAATACGGCGCCGGGCAGGGTGATTTTATCCATTACGGAACCGATATAGTCTGCTGTAGGCTGACCTGGTTTTACACCAGGAATAAAGCCATTGTTGCGTTTGAGATCGTCGGCGATCTGTTTGGGGTTAAAGATCAGGGCCGTGTACAGGAAGGTAAATCCGATTACCATTACGGCATACACGATCATATACCAAACATTACTGTGATCACTGAAGGTAGCCGCGATTCCTTTGGTTGTTTCAAAGTTGGTCAGCAGGGTGGGCAGGAACATGATCGCCTGGGCGAAGATGATCGGCATTACACCGGCGCTGTTTACTTTAATAGGCAAAAACTGACGGGCTCCGCCGAACTGCCTGTTACCAACAATCTGCTTGGCATATTGTACCGGAATCTTTCTGACACCCTGGATCAGGATAACCAGGCCCATGATGATACCCACGAGAATGGCCAGGCTGATGATAAAGATCAGCAAACCACCACCACCGGGATATTTGGCCGTGATAGAACTGTATTCCTGCATGATCGCAGATGGGAATCGGGCAAGGATACCCACCATGATGATCACGGAGCTACCGTTACCAAGACCCTTATCTGTGATTCTCTCACCCAGCCACATTACAAACAGGGTACCTGCTGTAAGGACAATAATGGTTGAGATCAGGAAATAGTCGTTATAAGATTTTACAATCGCTTCCGCATAACCGGGGCTGTGCAGGTAGCCAACATAGGCCCAGGCCTGCAGGATAGCCACACCAATCGTGAGGTAACGAGTGTATTGCGTGATTTTCTTGCGACCACTATCCCCTTCTTTCTGCATTTTCTGGAAAGGCGGGTAGAGGATCGTCATCAATTGCATGAAGATAGACGCGGAGATGTACGGCATGATACCGAGTGCGAGGATAGAAGCCTGAGAAAAGGCTCCGCCGGCGAAAGCATCAATCAGACCCAGGATACCGGTACCTGCACCTCCTGTGGGAAGCTTGGTAGTATCAATACCCGGGAGGGCAATATGAGTACCCAGCCTGTAAATCGCTACCAGGAGCAATGTTACCAGGATCTTGCTTTTCAACTCCTCTATGCTCCAGA
The DNA here is from genome assembly GCA_044226045.1 of Chitinophagaceae bacterium. GTDB lineage: Bacteria > Bacteroidota > Bacteroidia > Chitinophagales > Chitinophagaceae > Endoryza. Next base: position 82,884 of record JBGAHR010000008.1, on the reverse strand, counting down.
TATTCTTGAGAGTTTGTATGAACTTTTTCACGGAAATGCAATGATTTAAGTGATAGTCTTTAAACAAAAAAGACGCATTACTGAAATGCGCCTGGCAAATTACGCAAAATTACTTTACGATTTCAACTGATCCGCCTGCCGCTTCAACCGCTGCTTTTGCCTTTTCGCTCACCGCGTTTACTTTGAAGTTCAGTTTGGATTTCAGCTCGCCATTACCCAGCAGTTTAACCTTGTCTGTTCTGCCGGCAAGACCATTGATATATAATGTTTCCAGTGAAAATTCCTGAAGACCGTATTTAGCTACCAGTTGCTCAACCTGGCCAATGTTGAATACTTTATACTCAACACGATCCGGGTTCTTGAATCCACGCTTGGGGATACGACGCTGGATGGGCATCTGACCACCTTCATGCGCACGGCGGTTCTTGAAACCACTGCGGCTCTGGTGACCTTTATTACCTTTTGTTGAAGTTCCGCCGTGACCAGAAGCTTCACCGCGACCTAATCTTTTCTCTCTTTTAGTGGCGCCTTTTGCGGGCCTGATTTCATGCAATTTCATGATGTTGATTTTTACTTACGGGGAATCGCCCCTCGCTTTAATTAAATTGGAAATTCAAAAGTCAAAAGTCAAAATTCAAAATTCAAAAGTCAAAACTCAAAATTCAAAAGTCAAAATTTAAAATTCGAAATTCAAAAGTGCTTTAAAAGGTATTACTTTTTACTTTTTACTTTTTACTTTTTACTTTTTACTTTTTACTTTTTACTTTTTACTTTTTACTTTTTACTTTTTACTTCTTACTTCTTATTGCTCTTCCACCTTCACCAGGTGGCTCACTTTACGAACCATACCGAGGATCTGGGGAGTAGCTTCTACTTCTTTGGAAGCATTCGTCTTGTTCAATCCCAGGGCAACCAGGGTTTGTTTCTGGCGCTCGGGGCGATCGATCGGACTTTTTACCAATGTTATTTTGATCTTCTTCATAATTCTGTCGTTTTAAGTTGGAGGTGATCCCTCAAACCATTCGAATTTTTAAGAATACCCGGTATTACCCGTTGAATACTTTTTTCAGGCCAAGACGGCGTTGTTTGGCAACAGTGATGGGCTCACGCAGCAGGGCCAGGGCCTTGAAGGTAGCTTTAACCACGTTGTGAGGGTTGGCAGAACCCAGCGATTTGGCCAATACGTCGGTTACACCGGCGCTTTCCAGAACCGCACGCATGCTACCTCCGGCGATCACACCTGTACCATGGGCAGCAGGCTTGATCAGTACTTTGGCAGCGCCTTCTTTGGCGAGCTGATCGTGGGGAATCGTACCGTGCATGATGGGAACCTTGATCAGGTTCTTCTTTGCATCTTCGATACCCTTGGTAATGGCTTCCTGAACTTCTTTAGCCTTTCCCAGGCCATGACCAACCACACCATGCTCATTACCTACTACCACCAGCGCTGAGAAGCTGAAAGCACGGCCGCCCTTGGTTGTTTTAACAACGCGGTTGATGGCAACCACTTTCTCTTTCAATTCGAGGTCGCCGGCTTTAACTCTGCTTAAATTAACTTTTGACATATTTCAGTTTGAAATGTAAGTTTTGAAATTAGAATTGCAATCCTCCTTCACGCGCACCGTCGGCCACACTCTTCACACGACCATGATACAGGTTGCCACCACGATCGAATACCACTGTTTCGATACCGAGATCTTTAGCCTTGCGGGCGATAGCAGCGCCTACGAGTTTGCTTTTTTCGATCTTGGTTCCTTTTTGTGCAGCGATATCTTTCTCACGGGAAGAAGCGGAAGCCAGGGTAACACCCTTCACGTCGTCGATCAGTTGTACATAGATATCTGCATTGCTTCTGAATACAGACAGACGGGGCTTCTGTGAAGTACCCGCTACCTTTTTACGAATGTTGTAGCGGATCTTTTGCCTTCTTTCTAATTTAGTGTTCATTGTTCTTTATTTTATACCTCCGGATCCACCCGTTGGGCAGACAGGCCGGAAATCATTTATTTACTATTTATTTACCAGCAGCTTTACCAGCTTTACGACGGATGTACTCACCCACGTATTTAACACCCTTGCCTTTGTATGGCTCTGGCTTACGAAGTCCGCGGATCTTGGCAGCTACCTGGCCGAGCAATTGCTTGTCGATACCTTCCAGGCTAATGGTCGGGTTCTGACCTTTTTCCTGAGCTGTAGCCACTTTCAGTTCTTTAGGAACTTCGAAAATGATATTGTGAGAATAACCCAGCGACAGGTCGAGCAGGTTGCCCTGGTTAGAGGCTTTGTAACCCACACCTACCAGCTCCAGGTTCTTCTTGTAACCTTCAGTTACTCCTTTTACAAGATTGGCGATCAGGGCGCGGTACAAACCGTGCATGGCACGATGACGGATCTGATCTGTAGGACGGTTGAACTCTACCTGGTTGTCTTTCACTTCCACTTTGATATCGCGGTCAATCGCCTGCTTCAGTTCACCTTTGGGTCCTTTAACGGTAACTACATTATCCGAACCTACGCTGATGGTTACACCAGCTGGAATAGTAATCGGTTTTTTACCTACACGAGACATGTTAATTCAGTTTAATGATTTGAGTTATTCTTGTTTCCGGCCAACCGGTCAGCCTGTATAGGCAAGGCTTAATGTATTGGTCGGGTATAGCTGTCGCGCGCGGGCGCGAAATTGATTAATACACGTAGCAAAGCACTTCACCACCCACGTTCTGCGTCTTGGCCTGCTTATCGGTCATCACTCCTTTGGAAGTGCTGATGATGGCAACACCCAGTCCGTTCTTCACGCGCTTGAACTCAGCAGGGCTGGCATACTGTCTCAGACCCGGGCGGCTGATGCGCTCCATGGATTTGATGGCAGGTTCTTTGGTTTGTGCATCATATTTCAATGCGATCTTGATCACGCCCTGTTTGTTATCATCTTCGAATTTGTATTTCAGGATATATCCCTGATCGTACAAAATCTCGGTGATACGCTTTTTGAGGTTAGAAGCAGGAATTTCCACGATGCGATGACCAGCCATTTGAGCATTACGGATTCTGGTCAGGAAGTCTGCTATAGGATCAGTTACCATGTTTATTTAGATTATTACAGTTCAAAAAATGATTGTGGTGTCGATTACCAGGATGCTTTCTTCACTCCCGGGATCTTACCAGCCAATGCCATATCGCGGAAGGTTACACGGGAAATTCCGAAGAATCTCATATAACCCCGGGGACGACCAGACAGCTGGCAGCGGTTCTTCAACCTTACCTTGGATGAATTCTTGGGGAGTTCGTCCAGTGCTTTCCAGTCACCGGCAGCTTTCAGGGCAGCGCGCTTTTCAGCGAACTGATCTACCATGCGTTGTCTTTTACGATCCCTGGCTTTTACTGACTCTTTTGCCATGTTTTGTTTATTTTATTGGTTCCAATAACTTTTGTTACTGAATATTAATCTTCTTTTTTACCGGCATTTTTAAAAGGCATTCCGAGTTCTTTGAGGAGCTCGAATGCTTCTTCATTGTTGCGGGCTGTGGTTACGAAAGTGATATCCATACCGGTGATCTTGCTCACTTTGTCGATATCGATCTCAGGGAAGATGATCTGTTCGGTGATACCGAGTGTATAGTTACCACGGCCATCGAAAGATTTTTCGCTGATACCTTTGAAGTCGCGCACACGGGGAAGCGACGTAGCGATCAGGCGGTCAAGAAACTCATACATCTTCGCACCACGAAGTGTTACACGAGCTCCGATTGGCATATTCTTACGCAGTTTGAAGTTGGAGATATCCTTCTTCGACATGGTAGCAATAGCCTTCTGACCAGTGATCATTGTCAGCTCGTCGATGGCGATATCGATCATTTTCTTATCGGTAACCGCACCGTTCACCCCACGGTTCAAACAGATCTTCTCGAGGCGCGGAACCTCCATGATACTGCCGTAATTGAAACGTTTCATCAAAGCAGGTACAACATCATTCTTGTACTTGCTGGCTAATCTGGGTGTGTATTTCGTTGTCGTACTCATCTGTTTACGCTTTGCGCTACCAGCGTGTGCCAATAGCTTTTAAAGATTTTCTTTTCTTGTTGCTGAATAAGCCGGCTTATTTAACGGCTTCTCCAGACTTCTTGGCAATTCTTACGAGTTTGCCGTTTTCGCGGCTTCTTTTTACCCGGCTGCCGGTACCGCTCTTCGCATCATACAACATTACATTGCTGATGTGGATCGGGGCTTCCTTCTTTACAATACCACCTTTGGTATTGCGGGCAGAAGGTTTGGTATGCCTGGTAACGATGTTTACGCCTTCCACGAGAATGCGGGCATCGTCCGGATAAACTTCCAACACCTTACGGGCTTTCTTCGGATCCTTATCGTCTCCTGCAATCACTACTACCGCGTCGCCTTTCTTGATGTTGAACTTTGCTTTAAATCTTTGCTTGCTCATTTTTTAAGCTTTTGGCTTTTTATCATTTAGCGATCTTTCAATCGCATATTCTGTTTCTTGTTGACCGGCAGCGGAAATTACAGTACTTCCGGAGCCAGGGAGATGATCTTCATGTAACCCTTGTCGCGCAATTCACGGGCAACGGGTCCGAAGATGCGGGTGCCACGGGGCTCATCGCTCGCATTCAGCAATACCACGGCATTGTCGTCGAAACGGATATAAGATCCGTCTTTACGGCGCAGTTTGTTTTTTGTACGAACAATTACCGCCTTGGCTACAGTACCTTTTTTGATACCACCAGAAGGAATGGCGTCTTTTACGGTTACAACAATCTTGTCGCCGATCTTGGCATAATCCTGACCGCTGTTGCCCAGTACACGAATGCACAATACCTCTTTGGCACCACTGTTATCCGCAACGTTGAGTCTGCTTTCTTGCTGAATCATTTTATTTAGCTTTTAGCTGTTAGAGACTGGTACAAGACCAATCGCAAAATCTTTATTGTCTGCTTCCGCCGGTGGCGGAACGGCTTATTTAGCTTTTTCTACCACTTCCACCAGGCGCCAGCGCTTGGTTTTGCTCAGCGGGCGGGTTTCCATGATACGTACCACATCTCCTACCGTGCATTCGTTCTTCTCGTCATGCGCGTGGAATTTCGTGGTCTTCTTCACGAATTTTCCGTAGATCGGGTGTTTTACTTTTCTTTCCACGGCAACAGTGATGGTCTTGGCCATTTTGTTGCTGGTAACAATCCCGGTTCTTGTTTTACGAAGATTTCTTTCTTCCATTTTATTTAAGCTTTATCGAGTCGCTGATAGACTCTATTCTTTGTTTTACTGATTCTGCCCGGCCTTTCGGCAAGGCGCTGATTAGGCGCTTAACTGGCGGCTTTTCAGCACGGTTTTCAAACGAGCCAGATCCTTGCGAAGCGCGCGGATGCTCATTGGGTTCTCAAGCGGTGTAATAGCATGAGCGAACTCGAGCTTCTTCAAACGCAGTTCATCTTCCTGGATCCTCGCCTTGAGGTCAGCCTCGCTCAGGTCCTTAATGCTGCTTACAAAATCAATTCTCTTCGACATAATATTTCGATTTTGATATGATTACTTCTTACGCTGAATAGTCAGGACGTACGATAAATTTGGTTTTGATCGGCAGCTTCTGGGCAGCGAGTTCCAGTGCTTCTTTCGCTACGGAAAGAGGTACTCCGTCTGCTTCGAAAATGATACGACCTGGTTCAACCACAGCAGCCCAGAATTCGGGGTTACCTTTACCTTTACCCATCCTCACTTCAAGTGGCTTGCGGGTAATCGGTTTATCGGGAAATACACGGATCCAGACATTACCTTCTCTTTTCATCGCACGGCTCAGCGCCTGGCGGGCTGCTTCGATCTGGCGGTTGGTGAGCCAGATAGACTCTTGTGCCTTCAAAGCAAAAGAACCAAAAGCAATGGTAGTTCCGCGTTTTGCAGTTTCGCGGATACGGCCCTTCTGTGCTTTCCTGTGTTTCGTTCTTTTCGGCTGTAACATATTTTGAGCTTTTTGCTTTTTGCCACGACCTTTTCGGCGCAGCGTCTAAATTCATTTTTAATTGTCGGGCCCTTTCGGATCCCCGGTGGATTAGTTTCTTCTGTCTCTTCTGTCACCACTGCGCTCTCTGCCACCACCGCGTCTGTCGTCACGACGGTCGCCACGACCACGATGTTCTCCTTCCGGACGCTCACGACGCTCACCGCCCTCACCTTTTGTTCCGATGAAGTTGGGGTTCAGGTCGCGCTTGCCGAGGATCTCTCCTTTACAAATCCATACCTTGATACCGATCTTACCGTATACAGTCAGTGCAAACACACTGGCGTAATCGATATCCATACGGAGAGTATGAAGAGGTGTACGACCCTGTTTGATTTCTTCAGTACGGGCAATTTCCGCACCACCCAAACGGCCGCTCACTTTTATTTTGATACCTTCTGCACCCATACGAAGTGCGGAAGCGATCGCCATCTTGATGGCTCTCTTGTAATTGATACGGTTCTCGATCTGGCGGGCGATTGTATCACCTACAATCATCGCATCCAGCTCAGGACGGCGGATCTCCAGGATGTTGATCTGCACATCTTCCTTGCCGGTCAGCTTCTTCAACTCTTCCTTGATACGATCTACTTCACCACCACCTTTACCAATGATGATACCCGGTTTAGAGGTATGAATAGTAACAATCAGTTTATTCAGCGTACGCTCAATAACGATTTTTGAAATACCGCCTTTGTTGATACGGGCGTTCAGGTAGTTCCTGATCTTGTTATCCTCAATCAACTTGGCAGCAAAATCTTTTTTGTTACCATACCAGTTAGACTCCCATCCGCGGATGATTCCTAACCTGGCACCAATTGGATTTGTTTTCTGACCCATATTATGGTTTAAAATGTTTTATCAATTAGTTTTTTGAATCTACGATTAAGGTAACGTGATTGCTGCGTTTGCGAACGCGGTAAGCACGACCCTGGGGAGCAGGCAGCATTCTCTTGATAGAACGCGCTCCGTCAACAAAAATGGTTTTAACCACCAGTGAAGCATCCGCCGCACTCTGGCCTTCGTTCTTCTGTTCCCAGTTATTGATGGCGCTCTTCAACAGCTTCAGCAGCGGAGTTGAAGAATGCTGGGGATGATGTTCTAACATAGCCAATGCTTTCTCCACTTCCACTCCACGGATCTCATCGGCCAGCAAGCGCATTCTGCGCGGCGATGTCGGATAATTTCTGAGTTTAGCTACTGCTTCCATTATTTAAATATTTATCGTTTATCGTTTACCGTTTATCGTTAATGGGCGAACCATAAACTATAAACCATAAACCTCAAACCGTTTACGCTACTTTTTTACTTGAGTGTCCTTTGAACTGACGGGTAGGTGCGAATTCGCCCAGTTTATGTCCCACCATAAATTCGGTTACATACACAGGGATGAATTTATTCCCGTTGTGAACCGCCAATGTATGACCAACAAAATCCGGAGTGATGGTAGAACGACGGCTCCAGGTTTTGATCACACCTCTTTTGGTTTTGCCTTCGTTGATAGCCAGCACTTTCTTCTCCAGCTTGGAGGCTACATAAGGACCTTTTTTAATTGAACGACCCATATTGATTTGAAAATTTGATAATTTGAAAATTTGATAAGAGATCAGATATCAGACCAGGTCTTTTCAGCTTCTCTCCCTATCTCATTTATTTTGCCAGTTTGCTTCCGTTCTTTCTCTGGATGATCAGCTTGTCGCTTCCTTTTCCTCTTGTTCTGGTTTTCTCTCCTTTAGCGTATTTACCAGTACGGCTGCGTGGGTGACCACCTGAAGCTTTACCTTCACCACCACCCATCGGGTGATCTACAGGGTTCATAGCCACACCACGGTTGCGGGGGCGGATACCCTTCCATCTGTTCACACCGGCTTTACCAGCCATTTCCAGGTTATGATCACTGTTGCTGACAACACCCACAGTAGCCACGCAGTTGATCAGGATCTTCCGCAATTCGCCACTTGGCATTTTCAGAACGGCATATTTTTCCTCCTTGTTGGTCAGCTGGGCAGAAGTACCTGCGCTGCGAACCAGTTTGCCACCCTGGCCGGGTTGCATTTCAATATTGTGTACGTTGGTACCGAGGGGCATGAACTTCATCTGAAGCGCATTACCAACCTCAGGAGCCACATCATCACCGGATACCACGGTAGCGCCTACCTGTAATCCCTGGGGAGCCAGGATATAACGCTTCTCACCATCCGCATAATTCAGCAGGGCGATGAAGGCAGTACGGTTCGGATCATATTCAATGCTCGCTACAGTAGCGGGAATATTCTTCTTGTTTCTTTTGAAGTCGATCACGCGGTACATCTTTTTGTTACCGCCACCGATATAACGCATCGCTCTTCTTCCCTGGGCGTTACGTCCGCCAGTTGCAGATACTTTCTCCAAAAGGCTTTTCTCAGGAGCGTCAGCGGTGATCTCAGCATATGCATTACCGATACGCCATCTGGTACCAGCGGTCATCGGTTTATATTTCTTCAGTGCCATTTTTTACAATTATGTCTTTAAAAAATTAGTGTCAATACTTTGCGGCGTTTGACTCGCCATTCTTATGCTATTATCAGATAGATCCGTACAGGTCGATGGTATCGCCTTCAGCAACTGTTACGTATGCTTTCTTGTAGGCGGGTTTCATACCTGTAATAAAGCCGGCCTTGGTGAAACGGCTTTTGCTTTTGCCCGGAACCACTACCGTGTTTACGTCGATGACGTTCACACCATAAAAATCTTCCACCGCTTTTTTCACTTCGAGCTTGTTGGCCTTACGGTTTACACGAAAAGCATAAGTTCTGCGAGCTTCGGAGAGCTTGTTGCTTTTCTCAGATACTATCGGTTTTATCAATACTTCAGAGAGTTTCATCTCTTTAATTTTTTCGATGATTAATTAGCGCTGATTTCTTTTACGTCTTCAGCAATGGCCTTGGCTGAACCTTCTGTCAGAACCACTACGTCGGCGTTCACGATATCATAGGTGTTCATATCGTTGAACTGGTAACCTACTACATTCGGCAGGTTGCGGAAAGACAGGAACAGGTTGCTGTTTTCTTCATCTCCGGTCAGGATCAGCACTTTTTTTCCGTCGGCATTCAGGCTTTTCAGAATGCTTATGAATTCGCTGGTCTTGGGCTTTTCCAGTTTCACATCTTCCACAACTACCAGGCTGTTCTCTTTCACTTTGTAAGAAAGAGCCGAGCACTTGGCCAGTCCTTTTACTTTCTGGTTCAGTTTGAAATCGTAATCGCGGGGTTTGGGTCCGAAAATGGTACCACCTCCTTTATACAGCGGGTTACGGATATTTCCTTTACGGGAACCACCGGTTCCTTTCTGACGGTGAAGCTTCTTGCTGGAACCTTTTACTTCCAGGCGGGTCTTCACTTTGTGAGTACCCTGACGCTGGGCGGCCAGGTATTGTTTCACCGCGAGGTAGATCACATGATCATTGGGTTCTACGCCAAAAATCTCTTCGGGCAGATCCACTGTACGACCTGTTTTCTTTCCTTTTATGCTTAATACATCTGCTTGCATGATAATTCAATTAAAAAGTTTACTTCTGAATATATACGACAGATCCAATGTGACCCGGAACATTTCCGCTGACCAGGATATAGTTCTTATCGGCAAAAATCTTCACGACTTTCAGTCCTTTTACTTTTACCCTGTCACCGCCCATGCGGCCGGCCATACGCATACCCTTCATAACGCGGGAAGCATCTGAAGAGTTACCGAGTGAACCCGGAGCACGCTGGCGGTCGTGCTGACCGTGAGACTGGGCGCCTACACCATGGAATCCATGACGTTTAACCACACCCTGGAAACCTTTACCTTTTGAAGTGCCGACAACGTCAACCTTCTCTCCTTCGGTAAAAATGTCCACAGTAATGGTATCGCCTAACGCCTTCTCGAGGCTGCTATCGCGTAATTCCTTTACAAACTTTTTGGCGGGAGTATTTGCCTTGGCGAAGTGATTCTTTTCAGCAGCGAGGGTGTGCTTCTCTTTTTTGTCGCCGAATGCAATCTGCAGAGCGTTATATCCGTCAGACTCTTTGGTCTTAACCTGAGTAACAACGCAGGGACCAGCTTCAATGATGGTGCAAGCTGTTTGCTTGCCATCGGGACTGAAGACGCTGGTCATCCCAATTTTCTTTCCAATAATACCTTTCATCTTATTTACAGTTTGTGCCCTGTAAGGTTAAAGAGACAGGTCCGATGAAAGTGTGATCGGATCTTCAATCCCCGTTTGCTGTTGACCTTTTCCTTTTATTCACCGTAGCCTTGGCGAAGGTGAATCACTCACCGCATCTTTCGCGAAGGTGAATCACTCACCACATCTTCAGCGAAGGTGAATCACTCACCGCATCTTCAGCGAAGGTGAATCACTCACCACATCTTTCGCGAAGGTGAATCACTCACCGCATCTTCAGCGAAGGTGAATCACTCACCGAAGCTTTTGTTTAGGTGCGGCCCACCTTCGCTAAAGCTACGGTGGGCGATGGAAGTACCAACAGTAAACTAACCTCGAAGGGCTAGTTCATATTTAAAGTTTCCTTTTTAAATATTTCCGCTTCTTACTTTTCAGTTTCTGCGGACAAACTCAGCGCTGCTTTATCTCGCCATTGGCGAAAGTTTGCAGATAAGTTGTATAAGAGCTACATGAAAAAACCCTGTCGGGATAGAATCTACCCTCCAGGGTCAATATCTTTTATGCTTTGATCTCTACTTCTACACCACTGGGTAAGTCCAGCTTGCTCAGCGCATCCACGGTACGACTGGAAGAGGTGTAGATATCCAGCAAACGCTTGTGCGTGCTCAACTGGAACTGCTCACGGCTCTTCTTGTTCACGTGGGGTGAACGCAAAACTGTAAAAATCTTCTTACGGGTAGGTAAAGGAATAGGACCTGTTACTACCGCTCCGGTGCTACGCACGGTTTTAACGATCTTCTCGGCAGATTTATCCACCAGGTTGTGATCGTAAGACTGTAATTTGATTCTAATACGCTGAGACATACTTGAAAATCCCATTTTTCGAATGGGGATGCAAAGGTATGCGCTTATCCTATACGGGCAAAGAGATTGAGAAAGAATTTTCTAACTTTTTCGCCAGCCACTTAAGTCCAGCCTCCTGCACCGGGATCTTGCAAAGGTAAGTAATTGATTATTAAAGCCAACAGACCAAATTACTGTTGCGCCCTGGCACCGGCCACAGCACCTGCCGAAAGCACTCCGACAGCCCCGACTACAGCCATGGTCTTGCCAAAATCCGACATCTTGGAGGTGTAAAATCTATCGCCCCGCTGCAGGCTGCTTCCGTAGCTGTCGGGGCCCACCAATCCCCTGTTCACACGGGAAATAAAAAACCGGTGCTCCTGCACAAAACGCTGCAGCGGCTGCGAGTCGGTATAAAAAGTCAGGTAACTCCTCAACCGGTAGGGAGAGCTTTCTTCGGAATAATGGATGGTCTTCAGCCTCACCTGGGTCTTGTCGCCATCAATGTACTCCCGGTTCATCTGCTCCACGGGTATGTTTGATAAATACCCGTCTACGAGGTACAAGCCCGTCCGCTCCTTGCTGCTGTTGGGTGGCAAAAAATCGACTCCCTCCTCCCCCTTGATCTCGGCCGACAGGCTGCCAGACATATTGGTGATGCCATAAATCGAATAGGCCCCGCCCTGCAAAGAACCATTTACCTGGGTGGTACCGGTAAAATAGGAAAAGGCCTTGTCGCCGATGATCAGCGCGGACCGCTTCCAGTCGATATACAAGGGCTGGGATGATTTGTTATAGACCCTCACTTTAACCGGGCCATTGAACCCGCTGAAATCGTAAGTCAGTTTCAGCGTATCGTTTTCCTCCACAAACCGGTAAGTACTGTCGTGCCGGATGTTTACACCGTCAATGGCGAAATACTGATATGTTTTACAGGAAGAAAAAAGGAGAACCAAAGCCATTAAAAGTAATGTTGATTTCATAAGCGAGCATTTACCACCAAATTAGAAGGGGCACTGCAAACAAAAAGTGAAATCAGGTAAAGCCTGTGTGAAAGAAATGAAAAAGATAAGGGATTGGTGAACGATGAGCGCCATCGAACTCCAATCCCTTGAACAAATTTTCAACGATTAAAACCCCTTTTTACCTGCCTCACCAGTGGCATTGGCATCGCGCGCGCCGGGAGGGCAATACTGTTTAAGATAGTTCGTATACAAGGTACCGAGATGACGGGAGGTTCCCGCACCTTCACTGATGCTGTGCGTACGGTTGGGATAGCTCATCATCTGGAATTGCTTGTTGTATTTAACCAGCTCATTGATGAGCATGTCATTGTTGTTGTAATGCACGTTGTCATCACCGGTTCCATGGATGTACAACAGGTTACCCCGAAGATTTTTGGCGTAGGTAATGGGCGATCCCTTTACAAAATCTTCGCGGTTTTCCTGGGGCAGACCCATATATCTTTCCTGGTAGATGTTATCGTAGGTAAGCTGGTTACCGACAGCTGCCACGGCAACACCGGTCTTGTAGATTTCGGGGTATTGGAACATCAGGTTGAGCGTGGCTGATCCGCCTCCGCTCCATCCCCAGACACCCACCCGGGTAGTATCAATGAATCTCCATTTCAGGATCTCCTTCGCTGCCAGGGCCTGGTCTTTGATGTTGATCGTTCCAATATTGCGATAGATACATTTTCTCCAGGCACGTCCCTTCGGTACAGGCGTACCCCTGTTGTCGATGGAAATGTACACATAGCCGTCTTTGGCCATGTTACCCTGGTATAAAAAGTTGTTGCCCACACCGTACTGATCCCTCACATTCTGACCCCACGGTTCGGTATAAACGTAAAAAACTACGGGATACTTTTTAGTGGAATCGAAATTGTCCGGTTTAACCATCCAGGCATCCATTTCCACTCCCTCCGGACTGGTCACCTTGAAGAAAACCATATTTGATTTCGATTTGTCCGACTTCGCCAGCGCTTCGTCTACTTTGGCGCCATCCAGGGGTTTGTGATCCGGAAGAGAGACCATTTCATTGGTATAGGGCGTGTAATAGTTGGAGAAATCATGTCTCGCGAATTTCGCAGTAGGCGATACATCATAGTCGTGCGTACCGGATTGATTGGCAGGTGACACCCTTTCGAGCTTCCCCTTACCATTCAGCTTGGTACGATAGAGGTATTTCTGGGTGGCGTTCTCCGGAGACGCATGGAAGTACACATACCCGCCTTTCTCGTCAATAGCTGCTATATCCATCACATCATAATTGCCATTGGTGATGAGTGTCTCTTTTTTTCCGTCACGGCTGATGCGATAAAGATGACGCCAGCCATCCTTTTCGCTGGGCCATAAGAATTCGCTTCCACCAGCCAGCCAGTCCCAACCACCCCAGATATAGTCATTGTCCCACAAAGGCAGGATATCGATCCAGGCGGAGTCGGTTTCGGTATAAATAGGTTTGGCGTCGCCGGTCTGTGCGTTGCAGATCAGCAGCTCACTATTATTCTGTTTGCGATTGAGATGTTGTACAATCAGCTCAATGCTGTTGGCGGCCCATTCCATGCGTGGCACATAGCTCTGCAATACCGGGTCGGTAGGAATGTTCATCCATTGGGTAGTCCCGGACTGAATATTCACTACCCCAATTTTAAACGGAGACGGCGCTTCTCCGGCTACCGGGTATTCGACCGGAACCGCTATGGGATAAATGGAATCGGTATTGTTTACCATCAGGTAATCTCTAGTTTTCCGGGCATCGATCTGCCAGAAAGCGATTTGCTTGCTGTCGGGGCTCCAGCGAAATCCGTCGCGGCAGAAAAACTCCTCCTCATAGGCCCAGTCAAAAGTTCCATTGATGAATTTCCTGTTTCCGTCGGTTGTCAGGGCTTTTGCCTCGCCTGTTGCCAGGTCTTCCACATACAGGTTGTATTCACTTACATAAGCCACCTTACTTCCGTCAGGTGAAAACTTGGCGAACATCAATGAAGAGGCCGGTTTCGATTGACCGATCTGTTTCAGGGTATTATTGTTCTTGTCAAAAACCCAGTAATCGCCCCTGGTATCGAGCCTCCAGACCTTCTTTGTATTTGTGTAGATCAGCGCTTTCTTTCCATCCACTGAAAAAGAAAAATTTCTCACTGGTAGGGCGGTTGTTCTGCCAGCCGGCGTCAGGTCTTTTTTAGAGACAAGCACCGTTTTGACATTGCCCGGAAGGGTATACTGAACAACTTCACCCGCTTCTACGCGGTAGTAACCGTTTCCATCCGTAGTCCAGCGAATCCCCTGGGCTTGGGTAATCAGAACGGCCAGTAACAAGCAGATAAAACAAAGGAGTCTTCTCATGATCAAGGAATAATTTGACAGGTAAGATAGGATAAATCGCTTCAAGGTTGCCAGCGAAAGATCGATAAATGGTTAATAAAATATAAATGCGGAAACTCATGAATATCCGGCGGGCAGTTTCCTTACAGACATCTTTTTAAAAAAACAGCCGCCCTGTAAAAGAGCGGCTGCTGTTATTTCAAGTGTAATCAGGTCAGATTATCCTTCCACTTTCTGCTTCCCTTTCACTTTCGCGATCACTTCTTCAGCGATGTTGTTCGGTGCAGGTGAGTAGTGGCTGAATTCCATGGTAGACGTTGCACGACCGGAAGACAAGCTTCTCAGCTGCGTAACATAACCAAACATTTCGCTCAGCGGAACTTTGGCCTTGATAACCTGGGCGCCAGCGCGGCTGTCCATACCTTCCAGCATACCCCGACGACGGTTAAGGTCACCGGTTACATCACCCATGTATTGTTCAGGAGTGATTACTTCCACTTTCATGATCGGCTCCAGCAATGTCGGTTTCGCCTTGCGGGCAGCTTCCCGGAAACCTTGCTTGGCGCACAATTCGAACGACATGGAGTCAGAGTCAACCTGGTGGAAGCTTCCGTCGAAAATACGAACCTTCATATTTTCTACCGGGTAGCTCGCCAGCACCCCTGTACCCATGGCCTGCTCGAATCCTTTCTGAATGGCCGGAATGAATTCACGGGGGATAGATCCACCGAAGATATCATTCACGAACTGGAAAGCTTCGCCTTCGTTTTCTTTCAGCCATGCTTCATCGGCAGGTCCGAGTTCGAACACGATATCGGCGAACTTACCACGACCACCGGTTTGCTTTTTCAGCACCTCACGGTGTTCAACAGTTGATTTGAACGCTTCTTTATAAGCAACCTGGGGCGCACCCTGGTTAACTTCCACTTTAAATTCACGCTTCATACGGTCAACGATGATCTCCAGGTGCAATTCACCCATACCAGACAGGATGGTTTGACCGGTTTCTTCATCTGTTTTCACGCGAAGTGTAGGATCTTCTTCAACGAGTTTGGAGATGGCAATACCCATCTTGTCAACGTCGGCCTGAGTCTTTGGTTCAACGGCTACAGAGATTACCGGTTCGGGAATGAACATGTTCTCCAGAACGATCGGATGATTTTCATCGCAAAGAGTATCTCCGGTTTTGATTTCCTTGAAACCTACAGCCGCGCCGATATCACCTGCTTCAATGAAATCGATCGGGTTTTGTTTGTTGGCAAACATCTTCATGATACGGCTGATACGCTCTTTCTTACCACTTCTTACGTTCAATACATAAGAACCGGCATCGAGGTGACCGCTATATGCGCGGAAGAAGGCCAGACGACCTACGAACGGATCGGTCATGATCTTGAAAGCCAGTGCGGAGAAAGGCTCCTTCGGATCTGGTTTACGGCTCAGTTCTTCGCCGGTAGAAGGATCAGTTCCTTTGATCGCCTCGATATCCAGCGGAGAAGGGAGGTAGCGGCAAACGGCGTCGAGCGCAGTTTGAACGCCTTTGTTCTTGAAGGAAGAACCGCACATCATCGGAACGATACTGAGATCGATCGTTGCTTTGCGGATGGCTTCATGCATCTCGTCTTCAGTGATAGAATTCGGATCATCGAAGAATTTCTCCAGCAGTTTCTCGTCATATTCAGCTACGGCTTCAACCAGGTGCTGTCTCCACTCGTTCACTTCTTCCACCATATCATCGGGTACAGGAATTTCATCGAAGGTCATTCCTTCTGTTTCCATATGCCAGATGATACCTTTCATTTTGATCAGGTCCACCACTCCTTTGAAGTTATCTTCAGCGCCGATCGGCAACTGAAGAGGAACGGCTTTGGAACCCAGCATTTCTTTTACCTGCTTCACTACATTGAGGAAGTCGGCGCCGCTGCGGTCCATTTTATTGACGAAACCGATACGGGGTACATTGTAACGGTTAGCCTGGCGCCAAACTGTTTCACTCTGTGGTTCTACACCGTCAACAGCTGAAAACAGGGCGATCAGACCATCCAGTACACGCATGGAGCGCTCCACCTCTACGGTAAAGTCCACGTGACCCGGAGTATCGATGATGTTGAAATAATATTTTTTAGTGTTAGCATCGGCCTTTCCCAAAACGGTAGGGAAGTTCCACTGGCAGCTTACCGCAGCAGAAGTGATGGTGATACCTCTTTCCTTTTCCTGCTCCATCCAGTCGGTGGTAGCCGCACCATCGTGCACCTCACCGATTTTGTGAATCATACCGGTGTAGCGCAGGATACGCTCGGTAGTAGTCGTTTTGCCGGCATCGATGTGTGCCGCAATACCGAAATTCCGTTGAAATCTTAAGTCTGCCATGATTATTGATGATTGTAATTTTTATTTAACCTGTTGTGCCTTTCCGGTTGCTTTTTCCGATAAAAAGACCGCCGGAAATCGAGGCCACAATTTAGGCGGGCAAAGGTAAGCAAATCCATTGGAAATTATAGCCCCAATTTCCCACTCATTTTTCGAACGGGAAAAGGGTATTCAGGGAACACGGTTGGTAGCCTGAAAGCCAATAAAAAAACCCCGGAAATTCCGGGGTTTCGATATCGGTCAGAATGCTGTTAGATCTTGAAGTGAGCGAAAGCCTTGTTGGCTTCAGCCATACGGTGGGTATCTTCTTTCTTTTTGAAAGCGGCGCCTTCCCCTTTTGCGGCGGCTACGATCTCGTTAGCCAGCTTTTCAGCCATGCTACGACCGTTTCTTTCACGGCTGTAACGGATCAACCACTTCATGCTGAGGGAGATCTTTCTCTCAGGACGAACCTCAGAGGGAATCTGGAAAGTGGCACCCCCGATTCTGCGGCTGCGAACCTCAACGGCAGGAGTGACATTAGACAATGCTTTTTTCCAAATTTCATAACCATTTTCTCCGGTCTGCTTGCCTACACGCTCCAGCGCATCGTAGAAAATAGTGAATGAAGTATTTTTCTTACCCTGCCACATCAGGTTGTTTACGAACCTTGTAACCAGTATATCATTATACTTTGCGTCTGCGGCTAAAGGTATTTTTTTGGCTTTTGTCTTCCTCATTTATTGAACTATTTGAAAATGCTTTAATTATTTTTTGGCCTTATCGCGTTTGGTACCATACTTGGAACGGCTCTTCTTACGATCTTTCACACCGGCAGTATCCAAACTACCACGAACAATGTGATAACGTACACCCGGAAGGTCCTTCACACGACCACCCCTTACCAGTACGATGGAGTGCTCCTGGAGGTTATGACCTTCACCCGGAATATAAGCGATCACCTCAACTTTATTGGTCAGGCGCACTTTGGCAACCTTACGCAATGCTGAGTTCGGCTTCTTAGGGGTAGTGGTATAAACCCTGGTACATACACCACGGCGGAATGGACAGCTATCCAGCGCTCTGGACTTGCTTTTCGCCTTTATAATTTCTCTTCCTTTACGTACTAACTGTTGAATGGTAGGCATTATTGACCTTTTAATTTGGGACGGCAAAGGTAAGGGCTTTTGCCAGAAAATGAAAAAAAGCCTTGAAAAAATCTTGCGATTTTTGCTCTCAAGGGGGCGCAATTTATTTAATTCGGCGGAATAACCTCTAAACAAAATGGTTTTACTTCTCATTAATTTTTCCGGCCGGACAAAAAAAAGCCCCGGGTTGTAACCCGGGGACCTTGATTGTTAACTATTAACGAAGGATCAACTGGTTTACGAATCTTTGGCCGCCATCCGCAGGCTGCACAACGAGGAGGTAACTACCCGGACGGGCCTGGGCCGGTCTTTGGAACCAGCGGCTTTCTCCGGCGCCTATCTGAAGGGTTTCATGAAGGATCAATTTGCCATCAACACTCATCAGGCTCATGGTATACCGTCCGGCTTTCATTCCGTCGAACTTAACCTGGAACCGGTCGGCAACCGGGTTGGGCAACACTTTCAAGCCAGCCCTGCTGAACTGGAAACTCAGCACTTTTGAATAACTGTGCTCGCCGTTCTTTTTCACAATTCTGATCCGGTAATATCCTGTTCCGTCCAAGGGGTCGTTGTCGCTGAACAGATAGGTCAGGCGGGTATTGTTGGAAGAGCGGGTGGCTTTCACGGTTCCGATAGCCTGGTACTGTCGTCCATCTGCACTTCTTTCCACCATAAACTGGCTGGCATCAAATCCGGAAGTCGTATTCCATTCCAGTTGCACCGACTGCTGCTGGCGACTGCCGCTGACAGAGAAATCATTGGCCGACAAGAAGGCTGTACAACTTCCATTCAGGTTGAAATAGGACAGCCTGGTCAAACATCCGGCATTCACAGACACTTTACAGATATACACGCCGGTATCGCTGGGTAACAAATACGGAATATTATAAGACTGCGATGTAGCGATGAGACTGCTGTCAACACTGCTGGTCTTCTTATACCAGGTATAGGTAGCATTCGGAATGGTATCCACGTTCAGGGTAATATTATTATAGAAGCAATTGGAAGTGGCGGTAACCAGTACATTCGCGAGCGGAAGGATACTCGCATCATTAATGGTGGCATTGCCACAGGCATCAATGGAACGGAGCCTTACCACCGAATAACTGTTGCCATTATTCAGGTTGAAAGCAGGCGATGATTGCTGGGAAGTAATGATGCTGGGCGTTTCGGGCATACTTCCAATAATTTCATAACTGAAGGGAGCGAGTCCGCCGGTAACCACCGCATTCACACCGAAGCTGGCATTGTTACACTGGTACACACCAGACTGCTGCAGGCTGGGGAAACTGTATGGCTGCAGCGCAAACGTATCATACACTTTACCGGAACAACCCTGCAGGCTGTATTCAATAATATAGGTAGCAGGTTCCATGTTGGTAAACGAGAAATTATTTCCCGAGCTGTAATTATGACTGATGTTCACTGTGGTGCCATCTTTCTTAATGATCTTGGGTGTTGCGGTACCATTGCTGTATTGACAGAACACGGAAAGATCACCGGATCCATTCTGCCACTGACCACTTGGACATTTTGAATTCGCATTGACGGATTTATTCAACCAGGAAGCATTGGGCGTTACCTGGGTGGAATCTTTGTTGCCGCAATTATCCGTAATAACCACCTTGTATTTCAAACCGGCCGGTAAAGCGGTCAACCCGGTGATGGTGGTGCTGTTGGAAGCAGCATTGCTGGTTTTCACCAACACACCGCCGGGGTTATACACCTGCAGCGTGTACGGGCTACTGGTAGCAGTCCAGCTGGCATTGAAATCAGTTGTTCCTATGGTACAGGAAGCAATGGCTGAAATATTCAATGCCATCGCTGTGGGATTTACGGTAAAACAACGAACGATGGTGGTATCGTAACAGGTATTTACAATGTTGATGCAATAGCTGCCATACGGTACGTTAGTAAACACACCGGTACTGTTGCAGGCTACCTGCACATTCGAAGAATTGTATAAACAATACTGCGGGCTGGTGAGGTTGCTCTGACCGGTAATGGTGGCGGTAAAGCCACTGCATACTTTGCTGCTGATAGATACGCTGGCGCCCACGGATGGAACAGGACGATTCACGGTAAAACAGCGTTGTATAACGGTGTCATAACAGCTGGCATCATTGGTTATTCTTACACAATAGGAACCATAAGCAAGTCCGGTAAACTGACCGTTGGTATTACAGCTTACCAGGTTATTATTGATATCATATAAACAGAACTGTGGATTGGTCAGGTTGGTCTGGCCGGTAACAGTAGCCGTAAATCCCGTACAGGTTTGTGAACTGGCACTTACACCAGAAACGGAAGGTACCGGTTGCGTAGCCGTAAAACACCTGCTGATGATGGTATCGTAACAAGCCACATCATTCTGCAAACGCAAACAATAGGTTCCGTAAGGCAGATTGTTGAATACACCCGTACTGTTACAGGCAACCACCACGCCGTTGTTATCATAAATACAGTATTGACCGTTGTTGATATTTGACTGACCACCGATGCTGGCCGTAAAGCTGTTACAGGTTCTGTTTGTAATAGATACGCTTGGTCCGAGACTGGGAACGGGCCGGTTTTGCGTAAAACAGCGATTGATCACAGTGCCGGTACAGCCATCCGTGATCTGGATACAATAAGATCCATAAGGCACATTCGTAAACACACCGGTCGTATTGCACGATACAAGCACATTGGTATTTGTATACAAACAATATTGCGGACTGGTTAAATTAGTCTGACCGGTTACAGTAGCCGTAAAGCCCGCACAGGCCAGGCTACTGATCGAAACAGAGGCCGCTACATTGGGTACAGGCTGGTTCACGGTAAAGCAGCGCTGAATCGTGGTATCATAACAGTTATCTGTTACACGTACACAATATGACCCGTAAGGAACGCTGGTAAATACACCGGTGCTGTTACAGGATACCAGCACATTGGCATTGGTATATAAACAGTATTGTGGGTTCGTAAGATTGGTCTGACCGGTAACTGTAGCGGTAAAACCGGCACAGGCATAACTGCTGATACTTACAGAAGCGCCGATCGAAGGAATGGTATTATCGGTCCAGTTGCTGGTCTTGATATTACCGCAAGGGTCTTTCGCAACAAAAGTTACCGTACGATAAGTGCCTTTGAAAAATCTGAAGGAACGGGAAGAAAACCAGGTGGTATCACCGGGCGCTCTCGTTACACCGTAAGTAAAGCCATTAAACATGGTACCGGAAGTATTGTAGTTGTTACGGCTGTCTTTCAAAACAATGGCCACATCGGCACTATCACAACCCACTTCGGTTACTGTTCTGCTATCGAAAAGCCAGTTATAATTGGAAACGGTAATGGCCCTTGTCTGAATACCTCCACAGGAGTCTGTCATTCGAACGTAGTAGTCGCCGGCTGTCAGGTTGGTAAAGGTGCCCGAGGTATTGCTTGCTCCTACCGAAGAAGCAGAAGGAGCCACAATGGTATAAGTGAATGGCCCGCGACCATATTGTACACTGCTGACCGAAACAGTACCGTTGTTTCCGTTGATACAGGTTACATCGGTAACGTTCAGCTGAAAACGGGGATCCTGGTAGTTTCCGGAAACAGCCACATTCGTTTGCGCAACTGAACAGCCGGTTACCAGGTCTTTTACCTCCACTATATACAATCCGGCTTCCAATCCGCTGATGGTATTGGTGGATGTTACAGAGGTAAAACTTCCCCTGGTCACTTTGTAATTGTAATTACCGGAACCGCCGGAAGCAGTTACAATAATCTGACCGGTTGCTTTACAACGGGATTCACGTGTTTGCGTGGTAAAAGAAAGGCTGCATTGCGCCAGCGCTATCTGGCTGGTCAGCAGGAGAGAAAAGAAAAACAGGAAGAAACCCTGAGTAGATTTCAGTTTCATAGTCGGGTACGTTAGCATTAATAGAAATTCGGATCAATGATGATCACAGGAACTTGGATAGCGGAAACTGGATTGGGGGAAGGTTTTCTGTAGGATGATGTGAATCTGTGGCAAACATACTACGCGGGTGGTAGCTGGTCAAGATGTAAAATAAGACCTGTAAATATTAATACTTAAGTGTTACATAAAATATTGAAAATGAAAAGGCTGGTGAATTTTCTCCACCAGCCTTTTCGACGAACGATCGTTTTTTTTCGTTCAATGATTTTTTAAATCCTGAACATCCAGCCGTGACGGTCTTCTGCTTTGCCTTCACGAATGGCATCCAGCCTTCTTTTCAATTCGGGGCTGGCTTTCCAGGTATTTGTATCGAATTCCATTACGAAGTCTTTATAACGCAGTTCACGGATCATGGAAATGGTTGCGGCTGTACCGGTACCAAACACTTCCTGCAATTCACCCTTCTTGTAGGCTTCAATGGCTTCGTCGATACTCAATGCACGTTCCTCTACCTGATAGCCCATTTCCCGGAGGATCGTTATCGCGCTGTCGCGGGTAACGCCGGCCAGGATGGTTTCAGATTCCAGGTCTGGCGTAACGATGGTATTCCCAAAAACGAAGAATACGTTCATGGTTCCGATCTCCTGTACATACTTGTGTTCGAAAGCATCTGTCCAGAGTACCTGGTCGTAACCCTTCTTTTTCGCTTCGGCGGTAGCCAGCATGGATCCGCCATAATTGCCCGCCGCTTTGGCAAAACCAAATCCTCCTCTGGCCGCACGGGTATATCTTTCTTCCACGTATATACGCATGGGAGCTGCATAATAAGGACCCGTAGGGCTCAGAATAACCATGAACTTATACGTTTCAGAAGGTCTTACCCCAATCATTTCATCAGAAGAGAACATGAAAGGACGGATATAGAGGGAATGATTTTCAAATGCAGGGATCCAGTTCTTGTCGATCTCGATCAGCTTACGCATACCCTCCATAAATATCTCTTCGGGAACTTCCGGCATCTGCATGCGACGGGCAGACTGGTTGAATCTTTTATAATTGTCGTATGGACGAAATATAAAAGCATTACCCTGTGCATCCTTGTAGGCTTTAATTCCTTCAAAAATCGCCTGACCATAATGCAGGGCCGCCAGGGAGGGGCTCAATAACAATGGCTGATAAGGCTTGATCTCTACATTCTTCCATTCCCCATTTTCATAATCCGCCTCCAGCATATGATCAGTAAAATATTTACCGAACGGAAGGTTTTCCAACGGAAAATCCTTGAGTTTACTCCTCTCTACACGGGTAACTCCTATATTATAAGTTTCTACCATACAATAGATTTAAAATGTGCAACAAAGAAACAAACAAAGTTTGGGCTGCCCAAAAAACAGGCCCATAATTTACTAACGAATGTTAGGACAGGTTATTTTCAGGGATATCCGTTCATTTTGTAGTCAATCGGGGTTGATTTGATACTTTTGCAGCCAATCCGACATCATTGAATCACATTCATCTATCTCCGGAAACCCTGGTTTCCCTTTATAAAGATCAACTGGTGGTGCTGGGAGACGTGCCGCCGGAAGCGGCCGTGTTACCAGCCAATAAAACCGCTATTGCCCCCATAGAGACGGCACCTGCCGTAAAGGAGGGTATACCTGCAGTTTCCGAACTGGCTTTCGACGGACAAAATCTTAAACACATTACTTTGCTTTTGTCTGCCCCCCTGACATCGAAACACACCAGCTTTCTGGCGAATATTTTGAAAGCCTGTCGCATGACTTTTGATGACACGGCTATCGTGAACATGAAAGGGGAAACTATTTCCATCACACAGATCAAAGCCCGGCTAAAACCAACAATTGTCCTGTTATTCGGCATTACGCCACTCG
Organism: Chitinophagaceae bacterium; assembly: GCA_044226045.1. Classification (GTDB taxonomy): domain Bacteria; phylum Bacteroidota; class Bacteroidia; order Chitinophagales; family Chitinophagaceae; genus Endoryza. The sequence goes on along the minus strand of JBGAHR010000008.1, from coordinate 59,289 downwards.
ATATATCGCTGCCCGTAAACTTCCCTTTATTCAAGATACAGGCATACGATTCCGTTCAATACCTGTCGGTGCCGGATTTGAAATCGATGGTGGAAGAATCGGACAATGCCAAATTGCTAAAAAGCAAACTTTGGCTCTGCCTGAAAGAACTTTTCCAGTTATAAATTGCTTGTATGCCCAGACTGATTTTTGCCACCAACAATCTTCACAAAGTATCCGAAATACAGGCTGCTATTGGCGACCGGATTGAGGTGGTGACTTTGCTCGAAGCGGGAATAGACATTGATATCCCGGAGCCATTCGACAGTCTGGAGGAAAATGCCGACGAAAAAGCACGCGTTATCTATGAAATGACGGGGGAAAACTGTTTTTCAGAGGATACCGGCCTTGAGGTTGATTTTTTACAAGGAGAACCAGGTGTAAAAAGCGCCCGGTATGCCGGAGAAGAACGATCTTTTGAAAAGAATATCCGGAAATTACTGGAAAACCTGGGGGATACTGATCAGCGATCGGCCAGGTTCCGGACTGTGATCACTTTAATGTGGAACCAGCAGCGTTATCATTTTGAAGGCGTATGTGAAGGGCAGATCACCCGCTCACCACGCGGATCCGGCGGTTTTGGCTACGATCCTGTATTCCAGCCGGATGGGAGTTCGCTGGTATTTGCGGAAATGAACATGGAAGAAAAGAACAGGTACAGTCACCGGCGAAAAGCGGCAGACAAATTGATCTTATTTTTGCAGCAACAGGCCAATGCCATTGCCAGATAATTAACATCCATTCATCATTAAAAGCCTGATCCCATAAGCAACCAACTTTTAACCGAAAGCGACTTAATTAAAGGATGCATTGCTGGAGACCGGAAGATGCAGCAGGAGCTGTACCAACGGTTTTCCGCTAAAATGTATGCTGTCTGCTACCGGTATGCCAATAATGCGGAAGATGCCCAGGACCTGTTGCAGGAAGGCTTTATCAAAGTATTCAGGAATCTTCACCGTTTCAGGGCAGAAGGATCTTTTGAAGGATGGATGCGCCGTGTATTTGTCAATACATCCATAGAACACTACCGCCGCAAATCCATACAACTGAGCAGTGTCAGTGAAAAAGAAGAGAACAACCTGGAAGACGCGGACATCTCAGCCCTGGATAACCTGGCAGAAAAAGATATCCTGGCCATCATCCAGGAACTGTCGCCCGGATACAAAACAGTTTTTAACCTGTACGTGGTAGAAGGCTATTCGCATAAGGAGATCGGTGATATGCTGGGTATCAGTGAAGGGACCAGCAAGTCTCAACTGGCCCGGGCAAAAGCGATTTTACAAAAGAAAATTGCGCAGTATCTGTCCGATACGCGCAAGTCATATACGAAATAACAAACATCCATGTCGGACCCTTTGCAACATAAACTCTCAAACCTGGAATTACCCCCGCCGGCGGGTAATTGGGAACTCATTGCCGCCAGGCTGGAGAAAGAAAGGATTCAGTCTGACGTTGTTCTTTCAGAAAAGCTGGGGCAAATAGAATTACCGGCGCCGCTTGCGGCCTGGTCAAACATCTCCAGGGTATTGGAGCCAGAAACAACTACCCGCGAAAAGGCCCCTGTAATACCGATCATGCGTAATAGATGGCTGGCGGCGGCAGCCGTGATTGGTGGCATCACCCTTGCCATTTGGGTATTCCGGCTGAACCAGTCGGGCAGCTCTCCCACCCCACCCGCTGCAATCACACAAACAAACCCCGCTACTGCACCCAAGACAGTCACCAATGAAGGGGGGGTAGATATGTCGGGAACAGTGGCCAGCCTGATTGGAAACATCCCCCAAAGAGTGAAAGTAAGCGAGTATAGCCAACCAAGAGCACAACAGATCGTTACGGCAGCTTCCTACGACAGCCCGGCTGCTTCAACAGATAATGCCGATTCGGATTTTGATCATGTTTCACCGGGTCGATATGTTCCGTCGGAAAACGTGGCAGAACTCAAAGGCGTCAATGCACCGCTGATCCGCGACAGTCGCGGACGGGTCATCATGGATGTTGACCTGCTGAAAAAAGGTTCTGATGAATACATCTATGTAACCGGGCCGAACGGAGAACAGACAAGGGTATCGGCCCGTCTGCTGAGCGTACTCATTTACATGAACAATGACAGCGGCAACCAGGGCGACTATCTCGATTTCCTCTACAACCGCAGCGAAACCTGGAAAAAGAAATTCGAAGACTGGAGAAACAAACTGCTTGAACAATCCTCCTTTGTTCCTTCCGGAAATACTTTTTTCGACATTCTCGAACTCCGCGAATTATTGAAGGATAATTGACAGAATCATTCATTCCTGTAGCTTTATGGCATTATGGCAAGAATCAAAATCGAAACGCCTGATCATTTCCCGTTCAGCACCATCATACCCATACGCATAACCGATCTCAACTACGGAGGTCATGTAGGCAATGATACGGTCCTTACACTGGTTCATGAAGCCCGGATGCAATACCTGCAATCGCTCGGTTACCGGGAACTGGATCTGGAGGGAGTCGGCTTGATCATGGCAGACGCGGCACTCGAATTCAAGGCGGAATTATTTTATGGAGATCAGGTAAAAGCGGAAGTGGCGGCTGCTGAATTTTCCAGGGTAGGTTTCGACCTGGTTTATCGCTTCACGCGAATGGCGGCCGGTAAGGAACAACTGGCTGCTCTGGCCAAAACCGGTATGATCTGCTTCAACTATCAGCAGAAAAAAATCGCCCCCTTACCCGATGCTGCGAAACTAAAATTGGCGGGAAATCATTGATCATTCCAGATCTTCCAGCTTTCTTCTGCCTGGATGATCAGCATGTCCAACCCGTTTTTGATACGGGCGCCCTGCACCAATCCTTTACGCAGGAATAATGTTTCAGCGGGGTTATAAATCAGGTCAAACAAACAGTGATCTTTTCCTATCGCCTCGTAGGGAATAGGCGGCGCCTCGGTGATATGCGGTTGCATCCCCAGCGGCGTGGTATTGATGATCAGTTTTGTTTTGGAAAGAAGGTCGGCATTGACCTGTTCGTATGAAAGATTGTTTACCGAAGGCTTGCGCGACACATTGCGATATGAAATCTTTAATTGTCTCAATACATATTCAACCGCTTTTGCCGCACCACCGGTACCTAATATCAATGCCGTGTCGGGAAGATCCGGAAAAGAACTTTCCAGCGAACGTCTGAATCCGATCACATCTGTATTGTGTCCGTACAACTTTCCCTGCTGTACCCGTATGCAATTGCAGGCGCCGGTTTGTTCAACTACCTCGGATTTCCCCGACAGATACCGCAGTACTTTTTCTTTGTAGGGAATGGTTACGTTCAATCCGCAAAGATTGTCGATTGATTTTACCAACCCGGGCAGCAACTCTATCGATTCAATTGGATAGGTATCATACTGACAGTCGGTGATTCCTTCTTTGGCGAATTTCTCGGTGAAATACTTTTTGGAAAAGGAATGACCCAAAGGGAATCCAATCAAACCAAATTGTTTCATTGCGATGATTCTTTGGTAAGGAAGAGGCTGAAAGTATCCCCTCTCAATCCGAGGCGCATGGTTTCAAGAGGAATTACTTCATTGGGAGCGATATTGCCGAGATTGGCATTACAACCCAGTAATTCTATGAAGTAAAGCTGTTGTGCTTTCTGAGGCGCTTCCCAGATGATCTGGTCGCCGGGTATCTTGGTCAATATTTCCTGCACAAGACCTTCTCTCACTTCACCGGTTCCCCGGTAAATTCCCACGTTTCCGGCCTCTCTCGCTTCCGCGATCACATAGGATGAACCGGCGTTCAGTTCAGCCTGCATCAATTCGATCCATTTATAGGGAGGGATGATGTGCGTGGCGTCTTTGCTACCCACCTCACTCAATACAGTGCCATGCTTGGTGAGCTTCTCAATGTATCCGCATTTTTCGGTATGCGGTATGGTAATGGAGCCATCGCTCACTTCCATGAAATCAACTCCATAATCCTTGCAAACGGCTATGTAGTCGTCTAACTGGTTTCTGACAAGAAATGCTTCAAACAGGGTACCGCCAAAATAGATCGGCATATTATAGGAACGATAAACCTCAATCTTTTCGCGAAGGTTCGGCGTAACGAAAGAAGTTCCGAATCCGAGCTTAACAAGATCAACATGTGGTTGCGAAACACTCAGAAACTGGTGAACCTCCTGAATACTCAGGCCTTTATCCATCACCATTGTTATTCCGCTTTTCCGGGGTTTGACGTTCCTGTCTGGAATCTGGGAGAGATTAAAATTCATTCCGTACTCTTTAGCAATATTTAATTTGGATAGGCAAAAGTAAGAATAATAAAGCTCTTATCCGCCAGCGAATGCCTGTCAGGGCCGGGCTTATCAACTTAAATCGACCTGTTGCGTTTGTAGCGGGCAGCAATGTCCACTACCTGCGGGTGTCGAAGCAAAATGGGATTAAGCTCAATCATTTTTTTCAGCAGTTTGGGCGCCCTGGTCATGGCCTTTTCCAACTGCAGCAGCGCTTCCTTGGTTTTATTCATCGCAAAGTAAACGGCAGAGAGATAAAAGACAAAAACGGGTTTATTATCGGTCATCTTGAGCGCGGCCTGGATCTGTTCGATCGCTTCATCGTAAAACTCTCCATAATACAGGCAGCGGATCAGCGCTTCCCATCCCGATACATTCCTGGGTCTTTGCCTCACCACATTGCTGAAATACTGAATAGCTTCCTTGTAATTACCAAGCTGCATCTTGCATTCACCCATGGCGAGGTTATACTCAGGTTGCATGCGGTATTGCTGCAAAGCTGTTTCCAGGTGCTTTACAGCTGTATTCCATTGCTTTTCGTTAATGTATGTACACGCGATCTTGTAATGCAGTTTGCTGTCTTCCTGGTTCAGATGCGATGCTTTGCGGTAGTAGAACCGGGCCTGCGCGAAATTTTTCAATCGATCATAACAGTGTCCGATGGCTTCATAGATCACATCTTCCGGACGGGATAATTCAAGTACTTTTTCCAGCGCCTCGATGGCGTCCTTATACTTGCGCATCCGGATATAGGCATCTCCCATATTGCGGTATGCATAGTCGAATTTTTCATCAATGGCTACCGCATACTTATACGCATCTACTGATTTCTCGTATAGTTTCAGTCCCTGGTAAGCAGCCGCCAGGTTGAACCAGGCCAGTTCACTATAAGGGTATTCGTCAATGATATGCTGGTGTAAACGTATGCTTTCTTCGTTGCGGCCGGTGAAATCTGTCCAGAAGCAGATCTTGTAAAGCGCTTCTTCGTTATTGGGGTCTTGCTCGAGGATCAGTTTCAGACAGTCGAAAATTTTGTCAAATTCCTCGTAATCGTCATACACGTCTGCCAGTTCGAACAACAATTCCAGCCGCTCTTCTCCTTCAAAATGCTGGAGCGCATTTTCCAGCAACACCACTGCTTTCTCCTGCTGATCGAGTGCCAGGTAGGCGTCTGTTTTCAGAATGTAAAGGTTGATATCGTTGCTGTCCAGCAACTCTGCATGATTCAGGATTTCAAGCGCCTCATGGTACTGCCGTGTGGCAATCAGCAGATCGGCTTTTTTGATCAGGAGAGCAGCTGAATAAGGAAATTGTTCTGTGGCGAGTTCGGCGGCCTCCAGGGCAGTTTGAAAATCCTCAACGTCGTCGAAGTAATCTATAATTTTCTCAAAGGCCTCTTCGTCCAGGAAAGAATGACTTCTGCCTGCCCGCAGGTTCTGAAACTGCTTCACCAGTTCTTTCACGTCCTCCCTGTCGGAATGGTATGGATTTTCTTTCATGTAATAGTGGGTTTATGTAATATACCCTGGTAAAACTACGCTGGCAAGTTTTTTTTGTTAACGCCTGTGCAAAACCTCAGGCGATTTCAGGCTGAACAACAGGCAGTTATTGCCTATATGCCGCCGCCTGCCGGTAAAAAAGTGGCGCAATTTCCACGAAAGCTGTAACATTTGACTTTCCCAAACGTTAATACATTGATAAGAATTAGGACAAGCGGTTAAAAAATTCCAAAAAATTTTCGATATTTTCGCACCAATTATGCAAGTGAACTCTACTTTTAAAATCAACCACATGCTCAAAAAATCCATCATCAGTATGGCCTTTGTAGGTGCAGTGGCGCTTGCATTAGCCAGTAGTGGCGGCGGTGATAATAAAAGTAGCCGTGCCACTTCAGGATTGACCCTGGTTAAATCCACTCCCGGATTTAATCTGAGGGCAGGTCGCAGTTATTCCCTGATCGGACGGGAACATATGAACGGTAATTTCTCTACCGAAAATTCAGTGGTGACTTTTCGCAGAGGTAATACCATTTATATCATGCCGGCTTCCATCAAATCAAGGCCTGTTAACTGCAATCAAAACAACCTGAACCTGTTGAAAGTGCAGTTCAGATTGCGTAAATAAATTGCGTAAATAAGTCCGAAAAATTTCAACTATTATTTCTTCAAGCCCTTATTCCCGGATTAATTAGACCCGGTTTTCTTGCTTTCATCGTAAGTCATTTCGCGGTATCCGGATTTGGGGATATCGAATTTCGACACCGGAATCGGATTCATGCTGATCTTGGATAATGTATACTGGATCTTCAGCTTTCCTTCAGATAATTCCCACTCGAGCGGCAGCCCGTTCAGGTTCTTGAACATCATATTTTCAAACTCGCGGTTTTCCGGAATGATGTCGGTAGTATAGAATACGGTAAACACGGTACCATCGGTCAGTTTGGCCTGTGCCTTTACACACTTGTAGCCGGCAATGGTTTTTGTTTCGCCGGTATTCGTAAAGGTGATCCCGTCGTATCGCTTATTTTTTTCAGTCCAGTTCTCGGGTGTCATTTTAATGAGCAGTTTTTGCTTGCTCACTTCCTTTAAGGCCACGGCCGTTCCGGCTTTGGAATCGTGAATGGTAGTGGAAGAAAATAAAGCGCTGGTCATCTCACTCCTGGTAAGATTTCCTTTGATGTATACGGTAGTAGTAGCTCCATCAAACGCATCAGCCAGCCCCGGCTCCGCATTGCCGCTGGTTACTTTCATATCATAACTCAGCATCAGCTCAGACACTTTTCTTTGCGCGAAAACCGATACGGAAACAGCGAGCAGCAGAATCGATATCAGTGAATACTTTTTCATCTTGGTTGTTCCTTGGTTGATGGTAAGACGAAACCCTGCAGGGTCTCGTTGTCTAAAATAGCAAAGACCTGTCAATTTTAATATTATGACAGGTCTTTTAACTTAATTTCTTTAACAATTAAGGGTAATTATCCCTTTTGTTGTTTATTCTTCATTTCCTGCATTTTCTTCTGGGTTTCCTGCATTTGTTCAAATCGTTCCTGCCACTTGGATTTCGTTTTTGGCTTTTTACGATTCTCGTCAATTTTTGCAACAATCTTATCGTGATTGATGATGTATCGCTGAATTACAAACTGCAGGATCAGCGTAATGATGTTGGACACGGTATAATACCAGGTAAGCGCCGCAGGCAGCCTGTTAAAGATGATCAACAGGATGAAAGGGAAGATATAAGGCATATACTTCAGAGCAGGATTGCTCTGATCGGGTGTCATATTGGAATTGTACAATGAGATCAGGAAGCTGGTAGATGCCGCAGTGAGTGTAAAAAGACTGAGGTGATTGCCCAGTGGCCACAAATTGAAAGGAAACTTCACAATCACATCGTAAGACGACAGGTTATGCGCCCACAAAAATTCCTCTCCTCTCAACGCGATGCTGGAGTTAAAGAAGCTGTATAGGGCAAAGAAAATGGGAATCTGCAAAAGACTGGGTAAACAGCCGGCAAACTGGCTAACCCCCGCTTCTTTCAGAAACTTCATCTGCTCCATGGCATACGTCTGCTGGTCGGGATATTTTTCTTTCAGTTTGGCCAGATCCGGTTTCAGCACTTTCATTTGCGCGCTGGTTTTATAACCAGGATACATCAGCGGTGAAGTGATCAGGCGAATAAATACCGTGAGCAACAGGATGGCGATACCCATGCTTCCTGCCAAACTGCCAAGGAAATCGAAAACGGGCAACACAATGTATTTGTTGATGGGGCGAACAAACCGGTACATATCCCGGCCCAGGTTCACCAGCTCATCAAAATCTTCAATGGGTTGGCTTTTCAGCGTCTTGAAATCATTGGGACCGTAATACAGTTGCATGGGGAAACTGGATTGCGCCGCCACCGGCAGTTTAGCCTGCAGGTTCACAGAGATATCCGCGATCTTTGACGCTGTATCAGTAGTGTTCTTTGTCATGTTCAACTCCCCGGTTGTAAACCCGCTATTGCCCGCCACCAGGGTTGTATTGAAGAACTGCTGACAAACACTCACCCACTTGACCGGCTTTTCCAGTTTGCGGTTTGTTTTTGCCTGCAGATAATCGAAACTCTTGTCTTCATAATAGCCCAGTACGGTTTGTGTACGCTCATACGTAACATCCGTTTCCTGCTTTTGCGGTTGTGCATGCCAGTTAACATTGAGATTGCCGGAGGTAAGGAGCTTGTCGGCGCCGGACAGTTCGATGTTCCAGTCTACCAGGTAGCTGTTCGGGCGAAGAGTGAATTTATGATGGATACTTTCACCGGCACTTCCATTGGCTGCAAAATCGATCGTTTGGGAGTTATCCGCATTTCGGGTCACAACAGCCGGTTTGAAATACAGATCACCTGTTTGCAGGGCCTGGTTACCATTATTGACGCTATATGAAATTTTATCTTCGGCAGCGGATTCAAGCACTACGGGCTTTGTCTTGTCGTAGGTAGTCTTGTATTTTTTGAGCTCTACAGATCTTGGCTGGCCTCCTTTATTGGAGAAGACAATCCTGAGCACTTCGTTCTCCACCGTTACCAGGCTTTCTGTTCCCTGCTTCTGGAAGCCGGTAGAATCGATGAGGCGGATCTGGGTGGTATCGATTTTAGTGGCCTGAATGGAATCAGCGATTTTTTTTACGCGGGCGATGGAATCTTCCCGCTTTTGTGTTTCAGCCTGCAGTTCATGGCTGTTGCGGGTGGCGGTAAAAAGATAAACAAACAATAAAACGGCCAGGAGCACGAAACCAATCACCGTATTGCGGTCCATATTCATTATACAAGGAATTTAAGAGGCTGCAAAGATAGGGGAATGAAGCGGAGGACCGGCCGATATATCGGTGATTTGATGGCAGCAGCCGGCAGACTTTACCGGCTGCTGAATCAGTGGGTTATTTAGATCATTTCGCTCTGTAACAGCGGATTTTTGGCGGCATTCTTCTGCTCGGCGTAATCACGGGCTGCTTTTACAAAGTGAACGAAAACAGGCTGGGGATTTTCAACGGTGCTCTTCAGTTCCGGATGGTACTGAACGCCAATAAAGAAGGGATGATTGGCGAGCTCAATAATCTCAACCAGTCCGCTCTCGGGATTTTTTCCGCTGGGGATCATGCCGGCAGCCTGGTACTGAGACAAATACTTATTATTAAATTCCCAACGGTGACGGTGTCTTTCCTGGATCAGCTCCCGGCCATAAATACGGCGGGCAAGGGTTCCTTCTACCAGTTCGCAGGGATATGAGCCCAGTCTCATGGTACCTCCCTTGGCAGTGATTTTTTTCTGTTCTTCCATCAGGTCGATCACCGGATCGATGGTATCGGGATCCATTTCGGTTGAATGGGCTTGTGAAAGTCCCAGTACATTACGGGCAAATTCAATGACGGCCATTTGCATGCCCAGGCAGATCCCGAAGAATGGCAGATTATTTTCACGGGCATACTTCACCGCTAATATCTTGCCTTCCACTCCTCTCATGCCAAATCCGGGAGCCACCAGCAGTCCGTCGAGGCTACCGAGTTTCTCTCCCACATTCTCCGGTGTGATGAATTCACTGTGCACGTTCACGATCTGCACTTTGCACTCATTCATAGCGCCGGCATGTACAAATGATTCGAGGATGGATTTATAGGCATCCTGCAGCTCAATGTATTTACCGATCAGGCCAATGGTAACCTTGCTTTTGGGATATTTCAGCTTGTCGAGGAACTCTTTCCAACGGCTCAATTCCGGTTCATTGTAACTGGTAATATTGAGTTTCTTCATACAGATCACGTCGAGTTTCTCCCGCATCATCGTTAAAGGAACTTCATAGATCGTTGGGGCATCGGCGGCTTCAATAACCGCTTCCTGCTTTACATTACAGAACAACGCGATTTTCCGGCGAATTTCCGGCGACAGCGATTCTTCCGTACGACAAACAATGATATCCGGATGCACCCCTTCCTGGCTCAGCATTCGAACACTGTGCTGGGTTGGTTTTGTTTTTAACTCTTTGGCAGCCTTCAGGTAGGGAATCAGGGTGAGGTGAATGACAACAGTGTCTTCTTCCGGCAGTTCCCACTGCAGCTGGCGAAGTGCTTCAATAAACGGAAGACTTTCGATATCACCCACAGTTCCACCGATCTCGGTAATAACGATATCGAACTCCTTGCTTTGTCCCAGCAGCAGCATTCTTCTTTTGATCTCATCGGTGATATGTGGTACCACCTGTACTGTTTTTCCCAGGTAAGCGCCTTCCCTTTCTTTATTGATAACCGTCTGGTAGATACGGCCGGTAGTAACGTTGTTCGCCTGTGAAGTGAAAATATTGAGGAAGCGTTCGTAATGCCCCAGGTCGAGATCCGTTTCCGCTCCGTCTTCCGTTACAAAACATTCTCCATGTTCGTAAGGGTTCAAGGTACCCGGATCAACATTGATATAAGGGTCGAATTTCTGGATGGTAACGCGAAGACCTCTTGCCTGTAATAACTTGGCGAGGGATGCCGCAATAATACCTTTTCCCAAAGATGAGGTAACACCACCTGTTACAAAAATGTACTTGGCCATAACTCCTGGTTAATACGTTTATATAAAAAAATAAATGGCATCCCTGCTCTTGTAGGAATCCAAATAAAACTGTCCGTAAAATTCAATTCAGATGATAAGACCCATCCCAAATAGCCAGCGACCCTGGAAGAAAGACCCGTTCTTTGGCGGGTTAGAAAATAATTCCATGAGGTCGTGCAAAACTAAGTTTATTTTTTTGCCCGATGAAATTATTGAAGTAGTCTGTGGAAAAGTCTGTGAACTTATTTAATTACCCAGGCTGCCAATGAGTTTCTGCTTGATTTTCTGGCGTGTTTTAGCAGGAACGAGTTGCTTGAAAAGCAATTTGATGCGACCTGCAAACGATTGTTTGAGTGTTCTTTTCTCAAATTCATCGTGGAAATTCAGGTAATAGCAGGGTAAGGGATTGGTTTGCAGGTACCCCTCTGTTTTCACATCTTCCACATATTCCTGGAACAGGCGATACACTAATGGAAAATCTGTATCGGCATAGCGGTTCTGTTGTTTGTAGAAGAGTTTATTCTGTTTGATGCCCACACTACTCCAGTGATAGATGATCAATGGGTATTGCTGGTTCACCGTAATGTTTCCGGGTTCTCCGGAAATATGTCGCTCCTGGATATTCCAGTATGCAATATTATAGCCCGGATGACGCAGAATATATACTGAGTTAAAGAACACAGGCACGAGGTTCACCCATTTCTGATCTACAAAAAGACCTCTGCCGAAATCGAAGAGGCAATATTTTTTCAATCGCTCTCCCCACCAGTTCAGGAACCGTAATGATTCGTCACTCATCTTCAAAGAGAGAAATCCAAGATTGTACGTGCCGGTTGCCAGGTAAGAAGCCTCATCAGGGCTCTTTCCGTCATCCACCATGGGCTCCAGGATATGCGGTGTCAGCACGATATCATATTGCTGGTGGTGTATGTCGAGATCGGTTAGTTTACCATAGACTTTCATATCCGGATCCACAAAGAGTATCTGTGTTGCCTGCGGATATTTTTTATGCAGGTATTGAAAATAGAAAGGTTTTACGGAGGTGTTGAATTCGGCGATTGAATAGTGATTGGCCATGTCTTCCAACTCGGGCAATCCAATATCGCCACAGGGGAGAATATCGAAATCTTTGTAATAAGCTTCCGCAGCTTCTGATTTTTGATCAACCAACCCGATGATAAAATGATATTCCGGATTATGTTTCAGTAGTGATTTTCCCAGTACACGAGCCAGGGAAAGATAGTTATTGGAGCAAATAGTAAAAGCTATCTTCATAAAATTACCCGTATAATGAGCAGGATTTATACTATGTAAAATTCCAAAACTGATTTAGTAGGGAAAGCCTGGAAGGATCAAATAAGAATAGTTGCCCGGTTGAAGGGTGCTGGTAATGTAACTGGAGGATGTCTGTGCTTTTTCTTCCGATTTAGCAATTGACTTCTGCCCATCTTTGGCGGCGTGTAACGCGGTAATCGCCACGATCTCAGCGATCAGAATAAGCATACTTAGCTTGTCCTTCTTCATACGATACTGGGTTTTAAGGGGTACGTCAATAACGCAAAGAAAATATGGTTTATTTTATTTCGCAAGTGAATAAGGTTTTAATTGGAAAGTAAAAGTACGATAAATGCATCGTCTTTTTACTAATAATCTTTGGCAATTTTGTCGTAACTGGTTATAATTCCTTTGATTAGAGAGGAACTGAACCCCTGGTGTTCCATTTCATTCAGGCCGGCAATTGTGCACCCTCTCGGGGTGGTAACTTTATCAATTTCCTGCTCGGGATGGGCTCCCTTTCTTAATAACAGTTCCGCGGCCCCCTTTACAGTTTGTGCGGCGATCAGGCTGGCAGTGCTGGCATCAAAACCAATCTCAATTCCACCCTGGATATTCGCACGGATATATCTCATCGCATAAGCCGTGCCACAAGCGCCCAGTACAGTGGCTGCCTCCATTAATTTTTCATCAATCCACGCTATTTTCCCTAATTGTTCAAATAATTCCCCAGCGGCTTTTTTCTGTTCTGCACTGATCTTGCCGGCAGCAAGGCAGGTCATACTTTCCTGGATGGCAATGGCAGTATTGGGCATCGCCCTGATAATGGGTAAAGGTTTACCCAAAGCGCTTCCCAGTTCCTCCAGCGTTACACCGGTTACCACCGACACGAGCAAATGTTTGCCGGCATCAAACTGATCCCGCACAGACTGAATGACTGCCGATGCCTGAAAAGGTTTAACGGCCAGTACCACCAGGTCTGCAAAAGTCACTGCTATATTATTGTCATCAGTAATGCTCACCCCCCGCTGCTGAAGCCCGGAAAGGTTCTGCAGGTTTCGCCTGGTAATCATGATATCCCCGGGCTGCGAATATCCACTATTGATCAATCCTTCTGCAATGGCAGTACCCAGGTTTCCTCCTCCGATGATGGCAATTTTCCGACCCATGGTTATCAGTTTAAAAAAAAAGCCAGCCCGTTCTCCGGGATGGCAGCAACACTTATGCGGCAAAGCTACTTAATAATACTTTCCGCTTACTAAATAGTTTCTTACGTAGTCATCTACGCCCTCTTCAAGCGAATAAAAATCACCGGTATAGCCGGCGGTCTTCAGTTTCCGCATATTCGCCTCGGTGAAATACTGATACTTGTCGCGGATGTCTTCGGGCATGTCGATGTATTCAATATTGGAAGCCCTGTCCATCCCTGAAAACGTGGCTTTTACCAGGTCTTCAAAGGTCCGGGCCTTTCCCGTTCCCAGGTTATAAATACCGGAAAGCTGTTCGTTTTTATCGGGCTGTTCCAAACTGGTTTGCATCAGCCAGTAACAGACTTTCAGCACATCCTTCACATAAATAAAATCCCGCAACTGCTGGCCATCCCTGTACTCGGGTTTATGCGAGCGGAATAGCTTTACCAGTCCTGCTTCCTGAATCTGCCGGTAAGAATGCCAGATGACGCTGGCCATACGTCCCTTATGATATTCGTTCGGACCGTACACATTGAAAAATTTCAATCCGGCCCAAAATGGCGGATGATCTTTCTGATGCAACACCCACTTGTCGAATTCATTCTTGGATACGCCATAAGGATTGAGTGGTTTCAATTGATGAGAGATCGAGTGATCATCATTGTAACCCCATTCTCCCGCGCCATAAGTGGCCGCCGAAGAAGCATATACCAGCGGAATCTGTTGAATGGTACAGTAATCCCACACTTTCCGGGAATAGTCTACATTCAGGTGCTGGTGAATGTTATAGTCGAATTCGGTGGTATCCGTACGGGCGCCAATATGAAAGAAAAAATCGATGACTGGTTTATTAATAGTCAGCCATTCAAAAAAAGTCTCCCGTTCAATCTTGTGAGAAAAGGTCTTTCCTTCCAGGTTAGGGTACTTTTCCTCAATGCTGAAATCGTCGACGAGTATCAGTTTTGTATATCCTTTCTGATTGAGGAAGCCAACCAGGCAACTGCCTATAAATCCGGCAGCCCCGGTAACCACTATGTATCCACGCTTATCGGTACTCATTCCTGTAAATCTTTCCTGGTTGATTTTATATTATAATGCGCTGAGTGCATGTTCGCTTTCATGACCGGCGAGCAGACCGGCAATGGCATTTTCATAACGTTCCTTCCATTGATCGATATGTCCCCAGTTCATTCCATCCACTTCCACCGCGCCGGTTGTCACTACTCCCAACTCTTCATAAACAAATCCTTCGAGTGCTTTGCGGAAGGCTGCTTCACGGGTGCTTTTTACGCTCACTACCACCCTGCTCTGCGCCTCTCCAAACCAGTAGCCGTCTTTACGGATTTTATAATCCGATGCCACCACATCGATTCCCAGATCGCGGTTGAAGCAGGACTCGAGGAGCGTAACGAATAATCCGCCTTCGCTCACATCATGAGCAGATTCTATCAGTTTGGAGGAAATCAATTCTGACACTTTTTGCTGGAGGGCGAATTCCTCTTCGAGATCAAAATGTGGAGCAGGACTGTATTCAACCCCTTTTATTTTATGCAGGTATTCGGATGAATTGATATCACCGCGGCTCTTTCCAATCAGGAAGATCACATCTCCGGCGGCTTTGAAGTCCATGGTCATTTTCTTGTTCACATGATCGAGCAGCCCAACCATACCGATCGTAGGTGTAGGATAAACGGCTCCATCCGGGTTCTGGTTATAGAAGCTCACGTTTCCACCGGTGACCGGTGTATCGAATTTCACACAGGCCTCACCCATGCCCTTCAGCGCATACACGAACTGGTAATAAACGGCGGGATCGTATGGGTTACCAAAGTTGAGACAGTTGGTTATGCCAAGTGGTTGTCCACCACTGCACACGATATTTCGGGCAGCTTCGGCTACTGCGATCATTCCACCTTTATAGGGATCCGCGAACACGTAGCGGCTGTTGCAATCGGTCGTCAACGCCAGCCCCTTATTAGTGGGCTTGGCAATAACCACTGCCGCATCGCTGGGTGCATTGGTGGAAGCATTTACTGTTCCAACCATGCTGTCATATTGCACATATACCCATCTCTTGGAGGCGATATTCGGCAGGCTCACCAGTTGTTCGGCTACTGCTTTCAAATCTTCCGGCACTTCCACTGTTGCCGGGTCAAAGGCTGCTACTTTATCGAAATATTCCGGCTGGATATAATTCCGGGAGTTTTGCGGAGCGCCGCCACCGAGTACCAGTTCAAAGGCGGGGATCTCTGCTTCGAGTTCGCCATTCATGAAGAAACGAAGCATTCCGTCTTCCGTTACTTCCCCTATTTCACTGCAGGGAAGATCCCATTTCTCAAAAACATCCAGTACCGCCTGTTCTTTTCCTTTTTCCACCACCATCAACATACGCTCCTGGCTTTCGCTGAGCAGCAGTTCCCAGGCTTTCATATTTTTCTGGCGGGTAGGAACTTTTTCCAGGTCGATGCGCATCCCTACTTCTCCTTTTGCGCTCATTTCTGATGTGGAACAAATTATGCCCGCGGCTCCCATATCCTGCATGCCCACAACAGCGCCTGTTTTGATCACTTCCAGGCAGGCCTCCAGCAGTTTTTTCTCCTGGAACGGATCGCCCACCTGTACAGCAGGTAATTCCTCTGCGCTCTCTTCCGTAATATCGGCACTGGCGAATGAGGCGCCACCGATACCATCTTTGCCGGTTGCGCTACCCACAAAAAATACAGGGTTACCGGTGCCTTTTGCAGTGGCAGAAATGGTTTCGCCATTCTTCACGATTCCAACGCTCATCGCATTCACCAGCGGATTGGTATGATATCTTTCTTCAAAATAGATTTCTCCACCCACCGTCGGTACGCCAAAGCAGTTACCATAATGACTGATTCCATGAACCACTCCTGCCAGCAAATGCTGGGTTCTGGCTTCTTTCAAATTGCCAAAACGGAGAGAGTTCAGGGAGGCGATGGGTCTTGCTCCCATGGTAAAAATATCGCGATGAATTCCTCCCACGCCGGTGGCCGCACCCTGGAAAGGTTCAATGGCCGACGGGTGGTTGTGTGATTCAATTTTAAATACCACTCCATAGCCATCGCCAATATCCATCAGACCGGCATTCTCCTCACCTGCTTTCACCAGCATTTTTTTGCCTTCGCGAGGCAAGGTTTTGAGGTATTTAATGGAGTTTTTATAGCTGCAGTGTTCACTCCACATAGCGCTGAAACAACATAATTCTGTAAAGTTTGGAGTGCGCCCGAGTTTTTTCTTGATTAATTCGAATTCTTCTTCTGTAAGACGGAGCTGTTGTGCCGTTTTGAGTGTTACTTCCATAAAAAATTTAGACGGATATGCGTGGAAAGCGCAAAAGTACGAAGACTCTGCCATCTTATTTATAAATTTATCCCGACTTACTAACCTATGACCATCGCTTTTGTACATAACCACAAAGCCTTTTTACCGGGGCTTTACGGATACCGCCAGTTTTTCTCCCGTTACAATATTAATTGTGAGGTAGTCACGTCGGATGAACTCAACACGGTCCACCGCCAGGTTGAATGGTTTTTTTTGGGAACGGACTTCAGTTCACCCCGGGAGGGTATTATCAGAATTCACGAATATCCTTCGGCCTCACTACCCCCTTTCCGCCAATGGAAAGACTGGGTGAAGAGTTTTATCAACACCCAGCCGGATTTCCGGCTGTTTCAGAACGAGTTTGTAAAGAACGCGCTCAATTTCCACGACCATATCCCTTATGGTTTTCGCGAGCTGGGCATTCCGGAAGAATGGTTGGGTGGCGTCCCTCCGCTGCACAAAGAGTTTGATTTTATTTATACCGGTGATATTTCCGCTGCGCGGAGAATGAAAGACCTCTTCAATCATTTCACCACCGTACTCAAAGACAGGACCCTGTTGGTGTTAAGCCATCGGTATGAAGACCTGCAACAACAATACAAGGATCATCGGAACATTGTTTTCAAAGGGCCGGTACAGAAAGACCAGGTAAGAGAATACCTGCTGAAATCCCGCTTTGCCCTGAATTATATCCCAGACATTGCTCCCTTCAACCAGCAAACCTCCACCAAACTGCTTGAATACATTGCCTGCCGTGTTCCGGTGATCAGCACCCGATATCCCTGGATGACGGGCTTCGAGGAAAGAATGGGTGGCCATTATTTTTACCTGGAGAACGACCTCCGGAACTTCACATGGGAAAATATCAATGGATTTTCTTACAGCTTTCCCGACCTGACAGAATGGACCTGGGAGCAGCAAATCAGGAATTCCGGGGTGCTGGAATTTTTACAGGCAGAATTCAGTGAATTGAAATTTGATTAGTCTGGCAAGTCGTGGTTGAGCGTGCCAATATATTCATCAATGACCTGGTGGATGTCGAATTTTTTCATCACGAGGTTACGACCGTTTCGTCCCATACGCAGGCGATCTTCTTCCGTTAGATTGATCATTCTTTCCATTTTGTCGGCCAGGTCAAAGGGGTCGTTCAGGTTGCAGATATAGCCGGTTGAATTATTCAGCACTACTTCCTTGCAGCCACGATTGAGAGTAGTGATGATCGGTAGTTCCATACTGGCTGCTTCCATGAGGCTTCGCGGCACTCCTTCATGATAGAAAGAAGGAAACACAAAGCAATCGGCCTTTTTCAAATGAGGTCTTACATCCCTGGCATAGCCCAGGTAATGAACGATCCCTTCTTTTTCCCAGCGATTGATATCTTCCTGTGAAATGGAATCCGGATGGTGTTTTTCAAAGAACCCAATCAATTCAAATCTCACATCATAATTCTTCTTCTTGAGTATACGGGCTGCATCCGCATATAAGGCAACCCCCTTACTTTTCAATAAACGGGCACTCATCAGAAACGTGAATTGCGGATGGGTGGCCGCTCCCTGGCCGGCATAGTCCGGTGAAAAATGATCCGTATTCACCCCTTCTCCGGGCAATACTTTCACTTTTTCAATGTTGACTATTTTTTCCGAAATAAAAATGCGGGCATCTTCATTGTTGAGAAACCATACTTCCCTTGTTTTTTTCAACGCATGACGATAAAGCATCTTCACCACTAAATACAACCAGTTTCTTTTAGCGAAAGCGTAACCCAGTCCTGTAATGACCGCTACCGAGTCGATATGATTTGCCGCCGCTGCCATAGAGCCATAAATATTCGGCTTGGCCACATAGTGAAAAATAAAATCGGGTTTCAGCCTGCCATACAGTTTCTTCAATTGAAGATAAAAGCTGATATCCTTGAGGGGGTTTTCTGACTTGTTGTTGAAATGTATCGGAACAAACTGGCAACCATTTTCGACTAACAGAGAGGAGAACTCATCATCCGGTGCCAGGACCACTACTTTGTATCCTTGTTCTAATAGCTTTCGAATAACTTCAAGGCGAAAATTATACACCGACCACGCGCTGTTGGAAACGAAAGCGATCAATTTATATGCAGGAGAATCTGCGGACATTCATCAATTAATACGTGCAAATGTATAGATTTGGTTGGTTTATTTCAACGTTCATCACTGGATTACCAGCCGAACCCGATATTAAATAACGATATGAAAGCGGTCCTTCTTGTACTTTTACTTTACCTTTTATTCACCTGGATATTTTCCCGGTACAATAACCGTCAGTCCATCCGGCTGACAAAAATCCAACTGGCGCTTGCTTTCGCCTGTAAAGTAGCTGCGGGACTGCTTTACGGTTATATTTTCTTCCGTTTTTTTGGCGGTGATGATACCTGGTATTTTCACCAGGGCTCCATCGATGAACACGAGAAGCTGGTTAAAACACCCTGGCAGTTTTTTGCCGATTTCAATCCCGCACCAACCTTTCAGAAATACCATCCATTCAGCCAGGGCTGGTATTACTATTTATCGGACCTTGAATTCTGGATGCTTGGAAAGCCGATGGCGTTCGTCAATTTTATCAGCGACGGCAATTACTATGTCAATAGTGTGGTCTACAATTTCTTTACTTTCTGGGGTCAGCTTTGGTTATTTCAGTTATTCACCAAAAAATTCCCCAACCAGCGATGGGCTATCCTGATTGCTGTATTCTTCCTTCCGCCGGTTATTTTCTGGCAAAGCGGAATACGGGGAGATGGCTACCTGTTTTTGTTCATGGCTTTATTGTTACGGCAACTCTGCCTGGTGCTCGAAGAAAAAAAGTACCGCGCACTGGTTTGGATACTACCGGCCCTGGCTGGTATTACCATCTTCAGAAGTACCATGTTGCTACTGCTGGCGCCCGCGATCCTTTCGTGGATATGGGCCCGTATCAGCGGATGGAAGACCATTTATTCGGCTGTTACCATATACGGACTTTCGCTACTTATTTTTTTTGGAAGCGCCTGGGTCGACCGAAATGATAACCTGCCCATGCTGATTGTGCGTAAGCAGGCCAGCTTCCTGGCCCTGCACGGAAATACGCGCTTTGACATCGATACCTTACAGCCCTCTTTCAGCAGTTTTGCTGCTGCCGCACCCACTGCGATCAACAACTGTCTGCTTCGCCCCTATGTTTGGGAAGCGAAGGGCATGCTCCAATGGATGGCTGCCACAGAGGTTATTTTTTTCTGGCTGGTAGTCGTCTTCGTCTTGCTGAGGCACTGGCCAGACTGGAAATCCCGATTAACCGACCCCATCGTTTTATACCCTCTTTTATTTGCCCTTAGTCTTTGTTTGTTTGTGGGCCTGGTGGTTCCGTTTCCGGGGGCCATTGTCCGTTATAAAATGCAGGCTGAAGTTTATCTTTTTCTCATCCTTGCCACCCAGATCAGGCTCCGGAAACATTCCCATTAAAATTTTATTATATATTTTCAAAAATGCCATTTTTGGGCCTTTTTTGACAGTTTGACCAGAGTCAATCCACGATTTTTGCACATTTTATTGGTTAAGGGCTTGAAAAAAGGATATTTTTTCCCAAAAAATCGATTTTTTGGTTTTTATTTGCTGCACGAAAAAACTTAATGATGGAAAATTTACGCTTTAAAGTAATCAATGATCTGTCCTCCTCCTCCAAAGAGGTTGAGGTAACAGGAGCTGCCACCATTTCTGGCATTTTTGGTGAGAATGTATTTACAATCAAAACTGCCCGGGAGTTTTTGAGTGATGAGGCATTCAAGAGCCTGCTCACCTCTATCCGTGGTGGAAAAAGAATTGACCGTGCGGTGGCCAATCAGATTGCGGCCGGCATTCGTCAATGGGCACAGTCAAAAGGCGTAACCCATTATACACACTGGTTTCAGCCGCTGACCGGAACATCTGCCGAAAAACATGATTCTTTCTTTACCATCAAGAGTGATGGTACAGGTATTGAAGAATTTGATGGCGGCGCGTTGATCCAGCAGGAGCCGGATGCGTCTTCCTTCCCCAGCGGTGGTATCCGTGCCACTTTCGAAGCACGTGGCTATACTGCCTGGGACCCGTCTTCCCCTGCCTTCATTTTTGAAGTAGGTCATGGTAAGACCCTTTGTATTCCTACCATCTTTGTTTCCTATACCGGTGAAACACTCGATTATAAAGCTCCGCTGCTGAAATCATTGGAGTCTTTGAATAAAGCGGCTGTTGAAGTATGCAATTATTTCGACAAGAATGTTACCCGTGTTTCCGCCACCTTGGGTTGGGAGCAGGAGTATTTTATGATCGATGAGGGATTTTTCAATGCCCGTCCCGACCTGGTGATGAGTGGCCGTACAGTATTCGGACATTCTCCTGCCAAAGGTCAACAGCTGGAAGATCATTATTTCGGATCCATTCCCGAAAGAGTGTATGCGTTCATGCGCGACTTTGAAACAGAAAGCTACAAGCTGGGTATTCCCCTTCGCACCCGTCACAATGAGGTAGCGCCGGCACAGTTTGAGTGCGCTCCGATATTTGAAGAAGTGAGTGTGGCAGTTGATCACAACACCCTGCTGATGGATGTAATGGAAAGGGTGGCGCGTCGTCACAAGTTGCGTGTACTGATTCATGAGAAACCATTTGCCGGTATCAACGGAAGCGGCAAACACAATAACTGGAGCATGGCTACCGATACCGGTGTAAACCTGCTCGCTCCCGGAAAGACGCCGAAGACCAACCTGATGTTCCTTACCTTCTTTGTAAACACCATCAAGGCGGTTCATGATTTCGCGGATATCCTGAGAGCCTCTATCGCTTCTGCCGGTAATGATCACCGTTTGGGTGCGAACGAAGCCCCTCCTGCCATCATCTCCGTATTCATTGGTCAGTATCTTACCAAAGTATTGAATGACGTGAAGCAGAGAGTGGGTGGTAAATTCGATGAACAGGATGAAGCTATCCTGAAACTCGACCTGCACAGAAGCATTCCTGAGCTGCTGCTCGACAATACCGACCGTAACCGTACTTCACCTTTTGCCTTTACAGGTAACAAATTCGAATTCCGTGCGGTGGGTTCTTCTGCGAACTGTGCCAACGCGATGACTGCTCTGAATACGATTGTGGCCGAAACATTGAAGAGATTCAAAAAAGATGTAGACGCCCTGATCGAGAAAGGTGAGAAAAAAGAAATCGCAATCATGCATGTGATCCGCGAGTACATTGTTGCCAGCGAAAAAGTATTGTTCGAAGGCGATGGTTACAGCGATGAATGGCATCATGAAGCAGAAAGAAGAGGTTTGCCAAACGTACGCACCACGCCATTGGCCCTGGATGCTTATGTTACCGATAAGGCAAAAGCCCTCTTCGAATCCAACAATGTACTGACACATGTTGAATTGGAAGCGCGCCACGAAATCGAACTGGAAAAATACATCAAGAAAGTACAGATCGAAGCCCGTATCATGGGTGAACTTTGCACCAGCCATATCGTTCCGGCTGCAGTAAAATATATGAATGTGCTTCTTGAGAATATCAAAGGTCTGAAAGAAGCCGGTCTCGGTGAGGCATCCTATGCCAACCAGAAACAGATTCTCGAGAAAGTGGCCGAGCACACCAACAAAGTGAGCGATCTGGTGGAGAAAATGATCGAAGCCAGAAAGGTAGTCAACAAGATGGACGATACCCGCACCAAGGCGATCGGTTATCAAAGCCAGGTGAAGGACAAGTTCTTCGACGACATCCGTTACCACGTAGACAAACTCGAGTTACTGGTAGACGACCACTACTGGCCGATGCCCAAATACAGAGAAATGCTCTTCCTGAGATAAACTTGGTTCACTGACATGACAAGCAAGCAGAACCCTTTCCTTCTGGAGAGGGTTCATTTTTTGGGGATTACGGATGGAGTGCAATTTGCCAATTGGTCAATTGGTCAATTGGTCAATGAGCCAATGATGATGACGGATTACGGATGACGGATTACGGATGGAATACAATTTGACAATTCGCCAATTCGTCAATGAAACCGCAAACCGCAAACTGCAAACCGCAAACTGCAAACCGCAAACTGCAAACCGCAAACTGCAAACCGCAAACCAACCTGAAACGATAAACGCGTGCAATTTGCCAATGCGATAACTGTATTCGCTCACGCTCCCGCTCTCGCTCCCACTCCCGTTCCCACTCCCACTCCCGCACCCATCTCCGTTCCTTCCGGACTATAACGGAATCTTAACGGCGCTCCGGTTTTTTTAATGCAACTTTGGTGTTGTAATTCCAATCTTCATGGGCATGAAAAGCTTGCGTATTTCTTTTTTTATCATCCTCTTTTTCTCCGGTTCCGTGCGTGTTTCCGCACAAACTGTAGATACCCTGTTTTTCAACCTGTACACCGACAGCCTGAAAAAAGGAACCTATAACTATATCAATGTGGATGGGAAACTATCAAACGGTCAGTGGGTGCCGTTAACGGATAAACAATTGAAATTTTCTTCCAGCGCGGGTACTTTCAAAGGCAACAGCCTGTTTATCGATACCTCCTTTAAAGGAGAAAAGGTAACCGTAAAGATCATCCTGAAAGACAATCCTACGGTTACCCGCGAAACAATTATTTATATCAAGAAGTACATTCCCAATGAGCGTCTCAAAACCGTTGACGAGATACTGGGAGAACCACCCCGCCGTCGAAGAAGGGGCTAATTCGTGTAATTCGCGTAATTCGTATATTTCGCGTATTTCGCCTTACATCTTCTTTGCATCTTCCAGGAACTTCGCCAGGCCGATATCGGTCAGCGGATGCTTGAGCAATCCAAGGATGGAATCCAGCGGACAGGTACAAACATCAGCCCCTACTTCTGCACAACGTACGATGTGAAGGGCGTTACGTATGGAAGCGGCGAGGATCTCTGTTTTAAATCCCTGCAATGAGTATATATGAGCGATCTGCTCGATCAGTTGGATACCATCCCAGCTGCTGTCGTCAATTCTTCCGATAAATGGAGAAACATAAGTGGCGCCTGCTTTGGCTGCAAGGATAGCCTGACCGGCTGAGAATACCAGTGTGCAGTTGGTTTTAATGCCGTTCTCAGAGAACCATTTCAAAGCCTTGATACCGTCTTTGATCATCGGCACTTTCACTACGATATTCGGGTGGATGGCCGCAAATTTCTTGCCCTCTTCAATCATGCCGTTGAAATCAGTAGAGATCACTTCCGCACTTACATCGCCATCAACCATGTTGCAGATGGTTTCGTAATGCTTGAGAATAGCGGCTTCTCCTTTGATGCCTTCCTTGGCCATCAACGATGGATTGGTGGTTACACCATCCAGGATACCTAATTCATTTGCTTCTTTGATTTGAGCCAGGTTGGCTGTATCGATAAAAAACTTCATATAAGGGAGTTGTTGATAATCGTTAATTATTTACTCAGGATTCGCTATCCACCGCAAATATACTGTCTGAAGGGGTTTGAGCCTCTTTCATCAATTCGTTTTCGATATCACTCATCCGGTTCACTAACAGCATAGCCACTACTGCGGCGGCGATTGACAATACTTCAGAGATTATATAAATGATCGTATTTGTTTTCAACCCTTCCAGCGTGCCGGAACCGGCCACCAGCCGGGATGCGATACCTGAAAAAATATTAGTACCCAGGTAGATCGCCCACCAGCTGTTCACAAGCGCCGAAGAACGGGGCGTCATTCGATGAGCCAGGAATTGTTGTGTTCCTTCCCATATTTCCTTCATGATCTGGTATGGCCGCACCAGGTTAAGAAAAGGAATAAACCAGGCCCCTGCAGCCCATCCTTCTTCCAGGGAAGCATAAGCCCCGGGAAGGTTATGCAGATTATAATAGGCTCTTCTGAACCAGCGGATAAAGAAAACGGCTAATGCAATGAAGCTGCCAATTGACAACAGTCCGGCAATACGCTGAATCAGTTCATTCGTCGCTGCCGCTTCCTGGGTAATGGCGGCGGAATCCGTCAAGCCACTATTTACCAGGTTATACTGGTACAAACCGCCCAGTATTGAGAAAACACTCATGGCGATATAGATCCAAAAAAATATGATGACTTCCCGTGCCCGTCTGGAGTTGTCTTTAATAAGCAGCATTGATAACCAATCTGTTTGGAGGGAAGGTGGAGAAATAAAAAAAGGCAGGCTACTCACATCGCACCGCTACAACCACTTATCCTTGCTGCCTTCCGGCCCTGGGGAGGTTCAGCAGGAGCTGGTCGTGTAAGACCTGCCGGCCGCAAATGTAGGGAAAAAAGAAATGAAATCAATTACTGATTACGGATTACGGATGACGGATGACGAATTCAAAAGTCAAAAGTCAAAACTGCGAAAAAAGCAAAGAGTTCAGGAACGCGAAGAAAACGAAGTATTGCAAACACAGAGAAAAACGTGAAACATGAAACGCAAAACGCGAAAAGTTTAAATCGGAAACCATACTCAGCCATCATCATTGGCTCATTGGCGCATTGGCTAATTGACAAATTGTATTCCATTCGTCATCCGTAATCCGTCATCCGTCATCCGTAATTCCTATCTTCCGGTCAGCGAGTTCACTTTTGCTATTCCCACCAATTCATCGGTGCGGCCGCCAAGCGCTCTGTAATACACCAGGATGGTATAGTCGTTTTCACTTTCCCAATAATTTCCTTCCGTAAAATCAAACTGTGCCATTTTTTTGGGATCGTTTCTGTCGATCGTCACATAGGCATAATCGTAATATCCCTGTTTCAGAAAAAGACTGGTTTCATAAATACCTTTATCGGGATTGAACTTCAGCCGGGTTTTATCACTGATCTCATAATTGGTGAGTTCGCCCAATATATATACATCCTTATTGGGCAGTAACTGATTATTGGGTGCTACAAAACTGAAGTTGACCGTGGCATAGTCGGCCTGCCACAACGGGTTGATGCTTTCTGTACAATCGATATAATACATGCCATTGTGATCCCTGAAAAAGCCAAACCGCTGATTGGAACGATCCATATCCGGTTTCACAAATATTTCGGTGGAGGTTTTATTGTATATAGCATTTAAAACGCGATCACTCTGCAAGCGAAAACTTCTCAGGTCGAGCCAGCGCCATTCCTTTCCAGCCGGGAATATGGCATCGTTCTCGGTGTTGAACTCCATCTGGTTCCGGGAGAAAAATACCGGTTTGATATTGCGAATGGCATTGTCCCAGCGGTAATTCTGTAAAATGACCACATACACCTGCTGCAGGTGATTGACCACATTCAATTGTTCGCTGAGGTTCACCTTGAACTGGATCTTTTGATGGGAGCGAAAGAACTGGTTATTGAAGGGTTGCTGAACCTGGGCGGCGATGGTTGCTTTTTCGTCTATTACCAGGATGCGCTTGCTGATTACCAGTTTGGAAGTGTCTCCATCGAGAAAAACCTTGAGAATATAATTACCGGATCTGGCAGGTACGCAATTCCGGTCGGGTAATACGGCCTGGTAATGGGTGTATCGGGTAAAGGCAATGGAAGACATGCGGTAATTATTCAGCCTGATCTGAGAATATCCTTTGAGGAAATCAAACTGGCTCACCATGGCGGGCGTCCAGTCGGCATTGCATAACTGAAAGGTGTAGGAATAGTTTTTTACGTTGGCATCCAGGTCATCGAAATGAAGTTCCAGTTGCTCGGGACTGTTCGGACGCATGATGGGATAGGCGAGCTGATTGCCCTTTTGATACAATTGTACAGACTTGAGATTGGGTACATACACCGCGTCGGGAATCTGTGCCAGGACCGGCAAAAAGGCAGCGATGAACAGCAGGCTTAATAGATACTTCATAAGTAGGTTCCGTTGTTTTTGAAAAGGCAGAAACCGAAATTAATGATAAATAAGACGAACCATCTCCACTAAAGATTGCACCAGAAATAAAAAATAATGGGCCTTTGTGAACGAGCCGTTATTTTTGACGAACGAAAATCATGCCGTTGAACAGTTTCGCCAGTTTTATCGCCCGCCGTCTCGCCTTCAACCCTCAGAAAAGCTTTTCCCGCTTTATCATTCGGTTGTCGATCGCGGCCACTGTTATCAGTGTGACGGTCATGATTCTTACATTGGCTTTTGCGAGTGGATTCCAGGAGACCATCAGCAATAAAGTATTCAGTTTTTTTGGACATATCAGGGTGCAGGATTATACCTCCCTGCAGGCCTCCCTATCCGAAGAAATCCCTATCCAAAAAAGTGATTCGGTAAAAAAGCTTGCCAGTCTCAACCCGGCCATCCTGAATGTGCAGGCCTATGCTACGAAGAGTGCCGTATTAAAAACCCCGGAGACCATCGAACTTGTTTTATTCAAAGGGATAGAAAAGGACTATGATTTCAATAATATCCGGAAGTTCCTGGTAAGCGGACGATGGATCCATTTCAGGGATAGCGGTTATAGCCGGGAGATCAATCTTTCCGAATCCATGGCCCGACAACTCAACCTTAAGCTGAATGATGATGTGATTATATTTTTCATCCAGGCCGACGGGCAGTCGCTCCGACCCGATAAACTAAAAGTAGTTGGCATCTTTAAAACAGGTATCGAAGAATATGACAAGGCATTTGCCCTCGGAGATCTTAAACTCGTACAACGGCTGAACCGATGGAACGAAAATGAAGTGGGCGGGTATGAAATTGTATTGAAAGACTACCGCCAGATGGACCAGGTGAGTTACGACATTACCCCCTATCTGCCGGTTGGTTTGGGCAGTAATACCATCAAGGAGATTTACCCGGCGATCTTCGACTGGCTGGGTTTGCAAAACCAGACGATCTATATCGTTCTTATCATTATGATCGCCATCGCTTCGCTGAACCTGATCACCTGTTTGCTGATACTGGTACTCGAAAGAACGAGAATGGTCGGATTGCTGAAAGCTTTGGGCGCACCCAATTTTACTATCCAGAAAGTATTTCTTTACCAGGGAGGCCTGATCACTTTTACCGGGCTGTTGCTGGGGAACCTGCTGGGCTTTCTCATTTGCTGGCTTCAACAGCGTTATGGATTCATTACACTGCCTGAAGAATCCTACTATATCTCAAAGGCTGCCGTAAATATTGTCTGGTGGCAGATTGCCCTGGTCAACCTGGGCACTTTTGCCATCTGCCTGATCGTATTGCTACTGCCCACCCTCATTATCGCACGCATACAACCCGTAAAAGCCATTCAGTTCAGGTAAGATGGGAAAGGATAATGCCGGTCGCTACGGCGGCATTCAATGACTCCGCTTTTCCTCTGCGCGGAATGGTTATTTTTTGGAGTGAAGAGACTGCTGATAGCACTGCCGGACTGATTCCCCTTGATTCGTTTCCGATCAGAATAACCCCTTCCGTTATCCGGGGCATTTCATAGAGACTGACGCCATTGAGCATGGCGGCCAGCACGGTTATGGAGGGGTGAGCACGAAGCCAGTCTTCGCCATTCACATACTTCACCTGTACCCGGGCAATGCTGCCCATGGTCGATTGAACTACTTTCGGATTAAAGATATCTGCACAATCCTCTGTGCAAACGACCTGGTCGATACCAAACCAGTCGGCGCAACGCAAAATGGTTCCCATATTTCCCGGATCCTGGATGGTGTCCAGGAACAGGGATAATCTGCCGTTTGGGTTAACAGGGTTTGAAAACTGCGGCTGGTGAAAGACCGCCATTACCTGGTTGGGCGCTTTTTGCAGTGATATTCGCTGTAATTCATCTTCGGAAACTTCGATCCATTCACCGCGGTCTTTGGTGCCTTTGTAAGCGGTGAGCCAGCTTTCCGTTGCAAAGAGTTGTTTCAGCCGGACATTCGGTTCATTCAATAATTCGTTAATTAGTTTAGGACCTTCTGCCACAAACAGTCCTTCTTCCTCTCTTCCTTTTTTCTGGCTTAAACTTTGAATATATTTGACCTGCGATTTTACCAGCATCCGGTTTTGTTTTTTATAAAATATGCTACTTAAACGGCAAGTTACCTTTTTTACCTTTTCCCCCTTAGGCCTCATGGGTCTTTTGCTGGTGCTATTCGCCTCCTGTGTAACGCCCGGCCGGAATTATCCAAGGGGTAAACCCTTTGTATTTAAAACGAACATCAATGTTTCCGGGAACATGACTTCTTCCGAACGCCTGGAACTGATATCCGCACTTAACAACCAGCTTGACGATAGCCTGAAAACCCGCATCATCTCCTATGCGGGTGTATACAAACGACTGATCAAACCACCGGTTTTCGACACCATTAATATTTTCCGTTCCCGGATCTTTATGTCGGCCCTGCTGAATGCAAGAGGCTATTTTTATCCAACAATCCGGGACACCTTTACCATTGATACTGTCAAGAAACAACTTCGTACCACTGTTAATTTTTATGTCACGACCGGTCGATTGACAAAGTTGGATTCGGTAGGATTCGATCTGCTTACCCCCGAGCTGCAAAGTCTGGCCCTGCGGACCCGGGAAAGAACCTTGCTGAAAAAAGGAGATGCTTATTCATTGCAGAATATCTCCGATGAGCGGGACCGGTTGTTGAGGATCTTTCACGACAGCGGGTATTATAAAGTCAGTGGAAATGATATTTATGCAGAAGTGGATACCGTGATTGCCGCATTGATCGATCCCAGTATCGATCCTTTTGAACAGATCCGGTTGCTGGACTCCCTTCGAAGGAAAAACCTGAATCCCACCATCAATGTTGTTTTCAAACAACGCGAGGCCAATGACCTGACCCATCTCAAACAATTCCGCATGGGTACCATCAAAGTGTACCCCGACCAATTCTATTTGCAGGATACGATCATCGATTATAAGATTGATTCGATCAAAAACCCGCCCATCACTTTTTATACCACCAGCAATCGTTTCAAACTGCCCTTTCTTGCCCGAAATATCTTTCTCAAGCAGGATTCTGTTTACCGGGAACGAAATTATTTCCGGACTGTGAACACCTTTAACCGTTTAGGTGCCTGGCAGAATGTAGACCTTACGCTGAAAGAACGATACACTGATACCGTTCCCCGGCTGGATGCGGAGATCAGACTGTTCCCGGCTCCGAAACTGAATCTGAAGATCGATCTCGAGGCCAGCCGGAACGTAGCGGATTACCTCACCACCAGTCAGCTTTTTGGATTGGGATTGAACTTTTCCGTTACCAACCGAAACGCTTTTCACGAGGCCATTCAATCCAGCACCAACGCCCGTTTCGGTGTGGAATTCGGATCGAATTTTATCCAGACCCTCCAAACAAACGTATCCCATTCCATCTATTTTCCGCGACTGATCATCCCTTTCAAACTGAAGGAACGAAGCGAAGACCGGTTGCTGAATGTGAGAACTGTATTTAACATCAATGGCGCCTATACGATCAGGAAAGATATTTACAATGTCAACTCCATTAACTCTTCCTGGGGATACGAATGGACGGTCCGGAAAGGACGAGATCGCAGTATCAGCTGGCTGCTGACGATTCCGAATGTGGAGTACACCTTGCTGAAAGGCAAAGACAGTCTCAATAAACTCATCCAACAGATTCCCTCTCTTCGATACGCTTTCAATGACGGATTTGTGATCGGTATCATCGGAGGAATGAATACTTCCTGGAGAAAAAAGAATCGCACCACCAACCTGAAAGTGCGGGTGGAGGAAAGCGGCGCCCTGTTTGGCTTTATTAAAGACCTCGAAAGAAACAACCTGTTCAGGTATGTGAAAACGGATATAGAACTGGTTAATCAGCAACTTGACTTTAATGGCTGGGCCTTCCGGGCATTCGCCGGATATGGATACGTGTATGGAAAAAAAGGAGATCAGCCGGAAAACAAACTTCCCTTCTTCAAGGCCTATTTTGCCGGGGGGCCATACAGTATGCGAGCCTGGCAGGTGCGAAGGCTGGGACCCGGTTCAACGCCCTTGTACGACACCGCCAGTAACCGGTCAAATGACCGTTTCGGGAATATGCGTATCGAAGGAAATATTGAATATCGTTTCAATGTAACCACCATTGCAGGCGTGAAAGTGAAAAGCGCTGTATTTCTCGATATCGGAAACGTGTGGGGCCCGGAGTTCAAGGATGCCGCGGGAACACAAAAAATTCCGGAAGCTTCGTTTAACCTGGGAAGGTTATACAAAGACATTGCCGTAGGGGGCGGTACCAGTTTGCGGTTTGACTTTGATTTCTTCCTGATACGTCTCGACTGGGCTTATAAACTAAAGAACCCCCGTTATGCCACCATCAACAATGGTTGGTTCTATGATCTCAAGTTGTTTGATGGACAATTCCAGCTCGGCATCGGTTATCCGTTCTGAAGCGCCGATTTGATATACTCTTCCGCCTGCTCCATGGTCATCGACTGTTCCAGCGTAAAAGACCCAATGCGTGTTCTGCAAAGACTGGAGAGATATGCTCCGCAGCCCAGCTTTGCTCCAAAATCATTGGCAAGGCTTCGGATATAGGTGCCTGTTGAACACACTACGCGGAAACCTACCACAGGCAGTTGAATGGAGGTGATCTCAAATTCCTTAATGGTTATTTTACGTGGCTCCAACTTCACTTCCACTCCTTTTCTAGCGAGCTCATACACTCTTTTTCCGTCTTTCTTGATGGCGGAGTGCGCGGGTGGTACCTGCAAAATTTCACCGACAAACGGGGCGGTTTGTTGCCTGATCTTTTCTTCCGTAATGCCTTCCAGGGATTGATGATTCACCGGTTCGCTTTCCAGGTCGTAAGTGGGCGTAGTGGCACCGAGTACAAATGTTCCGGTATATTCTTTTTCCTGCGACATGAATTCATTGATGCGTTTGGTGAACTTACCGGTGCAGATGATCAGCAGCCCGGTAGCCAGCGGGTCGAGGGTGCCCGCATGTCCTACTTTTTTTATTCGCACCAGGTTTCGAATTTTCCGTACGGCATCGAAAGAAGTCCACTCCAATGGCTTGTTGATCAGTAGTACCTGTCCCTGTTCAAAAATATTCATGTTTGCTTGTCGGTTGAGAAGACGGCTCAGATCGCCTGACGGGCCTTCAATTCGAGATATTTGTTCACGGTATTGATGGTCAGATCTGACGGAGCTGTCAAAATGGTAAAGATACCGTGTTGCTGAAGTTCTTTAACGATCAATCTTTTTTCGTAGGCAAATTTTTCGGCGATCGTCCGGGTATACAATGATTCCAGATCGATGGCAGGCATATCGATGACCTGGCGCAATTCTGTGTTCTCAAAAAATACTACCAATAACAGGTGATTGCGGGCAATGCTGCGCAGGTAGGGCAATTGGCGGTGAAGGCTGCTCATCGACTCGAAATTGGTAAACAACACGATCAGGCTACGCTGGCTTACACGGGTTCGTAAAAGGGCATGCAGCTTTTCGAAATCACTTTCCATAAACCGGGTATCCTGGTTGTAGAGTGCATCCAGTATCTGCGTCATCTGGCCCAGTTTGTGGTCGGCCGGTATCACATGTCCGATGTTCTCATCGAAGGTGATGAGGCCTGCGCGGTCCTGGCGGATGAGCGCAACCCGTAATACAGCCAGGGAAGCATTGATGGCATAGTCGAGTAGCGACATACCTTCAAAGGGCATCTTCATCACCCTTCCCTTATCAATGATACAATACACCTGCTGGCTCTTTTCATCCGTATAGTTGTTGACCATGATCTGGCCTTTCCTGGCAGTTGCTTTCCAGTTTACGGTACGAATGTCATCGCCCAGCACATATTCCCTGATCTGTTCGAACTCGAGGCTATGACCGATCTTCCTGACTTTCCGATTTCCTGCTTCCACCAGGTTACTGGAATGCGCCTTCAACTCAAACTGACGGAGTGATAAAAATGAAGGCATTACTTTCACCATGGTTTCCGAAGGAAGGGTGATGCGCCGGATAATGAGCCCGAGCGGGCTTTTGGCAAATATCCTGACATCATAAAACCTGTATTCACCTCTCTCCACAGGTCTTACCATGTAAGAAAGAAGTACCTCTTCCTTACTCGCTATGTTCCTGTCGATCCTGAAGTCGCGGCACTGCAACTGTTCAGGTAATTCATCGATGATATAGCTGTTGATTTTAAAGGGGTACAGATTTCGTAACCGGATGACAACCGTATTGTCATCCCCGTTGCTAAAACGATCCGGAATGATTCGCTCTCCTTTTACGGGATTCTTTATGATAAACAGGCTCAGGTAATCCAGTAAAGTAACGAGTGCATATACCAGCAAGACGATCTGCAACAGGTTAAAAATGGCCGGGAAAATAAAGGCCATTATAAACAGCAGAACGAAACCCGCCAGTATCCAGAAAAAAAGCCGGGAAAAAAACAAAGGCCGTATGTAGCGCTCGTACAAAAACATAAACACAATTTGGTTAGCGCGGTATTTCTATACCCTGAATGATCTGGTTAATGATATCATCTGGCGAAGCCCCTTCCATTTCTTTCTCGGGCGTGAGCACGATGCGATGACGCAAAACGGCTGGTGCGATGTATACCACATCTTCCGGCGTAACGAAATCCCTGCCTCGCATGGCAGCCAGTGCTTTTGCCCCGTTGAGGATTCCAATGGAAGCCCGCGGAGAAGCACCGAGGTAAATGGATTTGTGATTACGGGTATTACTCACAATAGAGGTGATAAAGCTGATCAGTTTTTCTTCTACATGAATCCCTCTCACTTTTTTCCGGAGTTCATTGAGTTGATCAACGCCCAAAACAGCCATAACCTGGTCTACCTGGTTGGAGAGGCCGGTCTGGTGATGATTCAGCACCACCTGGAATTCCTGCTCGGGTGTGGGATAGCCCACGGTTATTTTAAAGAGGAACCGATCCAGTTGGGCCTCGGGCAAATGGTAGGTGCCCTCCTGCTCAATGGGGTTTTGGGTGGCAAGCACCAGGAATGGAAACGACAACTCATAGGTTTGTCCATCTACCGTAATTTGTCTTTCTTCCATCACTTCAAACAAGGCGGCCTGTGTTTTGGCCGGGGCCCTGTTTATTTCATCAATGAGGATGATATTACTGAAGATTGGACCCTGCTTAAACTGAAAGACCGAATCCCTGGGATTGAAGATGGAGGTACCCAGCACATCACTGGGCATCAGGTCGGGTGTAAACTGAATGCGGGAGAACCCAACGGAGATACTCTTGCTGAGCAATTTTGCCGTAAGGGTTTTGGCTACCCCGGGAACTCCTTCTATCAAAACGTGACCGTCGGCCAGCACCGCTGCCAGCAACAAATCAATCATTTGTTCCTGTCCAACGATGACCTTTCCAATCTCCGATTTGAGATTGGAAACAGCAGTCTTCAGTGCATCCAGATCGGTTCTTTGTTCAAAAAAATTCTCTTCCATTATTATGCCTGTTTATAAAAGTTTTCGAGTTGACTATTGTAATGTAACAGTTCAGCATCAGATACCATTTCCTGGTCGGTCAGGTATTTCGACTGGTAGACAATGTCATGAATTACCTGGTAGTCGATTCCGGTTTTAAAGGCCAGTTTCTTCACAAATTCTTCATCTGTTCTGTTGGTGGATAAATTATATCGGCTTCGGACGTGATCGAGAAAATGGGCCGTCATCTTGGCGGCCAGGTTCTGGTTATCCCTGCGCTGATAATACAGACGTCCGATCGTTTTCACAAATTCCAGGGAGGAATTCTTCAATATCCGCTTTTCCGGAATGATCCGCTGTTTTCTTTTTGATTCGAATAAATAAATGAGTGCCAGCAAAAGAACCAGCAACCACAAAGCCATCGACAGAGCCGGTTGTTTGTTGATCCAGCTCAAGGCTGTAGAGACTCCGTTTCCCTGTGATTGATTTCGGTTGGAAGCGCTGGTACGATAGTACTCCGCCCAATCGATCAGCTCAACGTCTTTGGGCAGGTAAGAGGCTACATAGTCGAGGTATTTTTTATTGTCTTTATGCAGCAGGAAATAGTTCGTAAAGGCCAATGGAGCCAGGTGAAGGAACAGGGAACCACCGCTGGTGTACTTTATTTTAATAAAATTCGGATAGCCGTTTTCGTTTCGGCCCAGGATAGACACATACTCCGATTCCATCTCGGAAAAATAATTGCTGCAACGATATCCCGGGTAGCTGAAGACAGATTCGCCGGCAGTATTGGGATCCAGAATTTTCATTTCCGCACTATCCACTTCGCTGAATACCTCATTGGTAAAAATCGCTTTCAGCTTGAGCTCTTCCAGGAAACTGCTGTTGATATAGAATGCGGAAATGAAAAGGCTATTTCCGTCTGTTTGTACAAATTCAAGCAACCGCCGTATTTCCAAAGCATTTGGATCAACAGTCCGGCTAATGATAATCTGCAAGGTTTTTCCTTCATGCTCGCTGATCTTCTGTTGGATTTTCTTCGCCGAGGGAGAGAATACGGTGTTGCCGGAAGGCGCCTGATTCTCTGTTATGATCTCTGCGCCGGGAAATAACTGCGGCAATGACCTGAAAGTGTATTTCAGTCCGTAGGGTATGTCATCATTCCGCCACAAGCTGACCCTCTTGTCTACCCGAAAGTCGTTTTCACTGCTCTTGCGGCAGGAAAAACAGGAGACCACCAGTATCAACCACCCTATATTCTTTATGCTTGTCAACTCCTTACCGATTTATAAAATTTGTCGAAATGTGCCTGTACCATGGTAAATTGTTCTTCGTTCACACTGAACTCACCGTACCAGATGTATTCATAAATATGTGTAAGCAATCCAAAATCCGCTGAAAGCGCGTGGGCGCTTAGTTGTCGGGTATATTCATGATTGGTAGCCTGCGGATGATACCGTATCAATCCGGCCAGATCAAGCCGCTGCAGGCTTTTCAGGTACATATACCTGGTAGCCAGCCGCTGATCACCTGACTGTATGGCCTGTTTTATCCGGGTATCGATATCCAGGTCCCTGATTTCCTCTTCATTGATCTCTTCGCTCTCTGCGGTTATTTTTTTCGATGGACCGTAGAAAAGGCTGTTATTGACAATGATCCGGTAGATGACGTACATCAAAAACAATCCAAGCAGCACATACATCACTATGCGGGTGGTGTTGCTTGACAGTATTTTTTCCAGCAAGCCGGGCTCGGCGGTTTTCGTTTCGGGGAGGGGCTCCACTTTCTTCCAGTAACGGGGATCATTGGCGTAGGCGAATACTTTTGCGTTTCGGAAACTATCGGCCGTTTGAGCGGAAACGGATCGAAGCGTCAGGCTGTCGGGATAGCTGTAGGGAAGGGTATCCAGCCGGTTGCTTATCTCGCGGTACGTGGTATCGAGGGCAGCCGTCTCACTCACCTCCTCCGGATCCATCACCGCCGTATCTGACAGGTAAACAGACTGCGAATCCACCACTATTTCATGCACCGATGTATCCGGTACTACCTGCGAACGGGATGTCAGCGGACCTGCGAGTAACAGGGCGGTGATAAAAAAGATAGTCAGTTTATATTTAATCAGCTTGGGGGGTATCATAAGTTACAGGCGAAACTGAATTCGTTTTTGATTTCCTGGCGACCCATACCGGGTAGAGCCCGAAATACCAGATGATAAAAAGAAACGAGATAGCCAGGATGGAAATACTGAGGCCTTTGGGCATTTCTGTATGGCGGGTTACGAATCCTTCGAGGAATGCGGCCACCATCAAAATCGGAGCGATGCCCACCAGGATTTTCATTCCATCTTTTGCTCCTGCCAGCATCGATTTCAAACGGGTGGTCGTTCCCGGAAACATAATACTATTGCCGAGGATGATGCCGGCCGCACCGGATAGTATGATGGAAGAGATTTCCAGGGTACCATGAATCCAGATCACCAGCACCGAATCCCATCCCAGCCCTTTCGAAAAAAACAGGTATTGGAAGACACCCACCATCACTCCGTTTTTCAACAGGAGCCAGCCGGTGCCCAGGGAAAGCAGGAAGCCCAGCACAAACACATAAAACGCCACCTGGATATTGTTGATGGCGATACTCACGAACATACGCCATTCCTCCTCTCCTTTGTATACGCCGAAGGGATCTCCGTTAGAGATATTCTCTTCTGTCATCTGCACATAGTCCGGTCCCAGGATTGCTGAGATGAATGTTCGGTCATGTGCAGCCGATCCTGCGCCGATGATCGAAAACAGGATAAAAACAGACAGGGCAATTAACAAAGCTCTTCGATGCCGGTAAATGACCATCGGCAGTTCGGTTTTCCAGAACCGTATGATCCGGGAAGACTCCTCTTTTTTGTTTTTGTAAATCCCCAGGTAGATCCGGGAAGCCAGTCCATTCAGATAAGCGGTTACCTTACTTTGCGGATAGAATGTTTTAGAGTATCCCAGATCGTTGACCAGTTCGGTAAACTGGCTGGCCATTTCATCGGGGTTGTTCGTCTTCTCATATTGATATTGACGCCATTTATCGATATTTTTCTTAATGAATAATCCCTCTCGCACGGTAAGCCTGTTTTAAACGCGGCCGGGAACACCGGTTCGCGGTAAAAAAATATATTTATGGATAAATATAATAGTTAAATTCGAACGTTTTAGTATCAATCTCCAAAATAAACATCAAATCGATCTATGGCTTTGGTAAAAATGGACACGGGATTTAACATTGAGGTCGATTTCGCCATCGCTCCATTTCACAAACGATTTTTTGCCTGGATTATTGATCTGCTCATACAATGGGTGCTGGTAAAATTGCTCACGCTTATTTTTGGTCTCTATCAATATTTTACAGTCGCCTGGGGAGATGGAGACAATGGCTGGACCTTCTGGACAGCCCTTTCAATCAATCTGCTGATCCTCTTTTACCACCTGATTTGCGAAATCAGTTTTAATGGCAGGAGTCCTGGAAAAATGGCTATGAATATCCGGGTGATCACCAGTGAGGGTGGACAACCAAGTCTCGGACAATACCTGCTGAGATGGGCTTTCCGTATAATTGATTTTCCAGTTCTGTTTGTATTTGCCATTGCCACCAGAGATATCCCGGTCTATTTCTTCCCGATTATTTTCGTTGGCCTGGCCACCGTCATTTTTACGCCCATGTCGCAAAGAATCGGAGACCTTGTTGCCGGAACCATCATCATCGATCTGAGGAACCGCACGTCCTGGGAAGACACCGTGTTTACCGAAGTAGAATCTACCTACCAGCCAAAGTATCCCCAGGTGATGCAGCTCAGCGACCGGGATATCAATACCCTGAAAAGTATAATTGAAAATGTAAGGAAGAAGAATGACTACGACCTTTCCTTAAGGATTGCCGACCGTATCAAGTCAAAATTAAAACTGGAGAGTGACCAGAACTCATTGGAATTCCTGGAGACTCTCCTGAAAGATTATAATTACTATTCGGTTAACTAGCGGAATCCTATTATTAGCGAAACCCGCCGCTAACTACAGCCAGGATCACCACCAGAAAAACAAACGCTATTACAATGATTAGCAGTATACCTTGTATCTTGAAATAATATCGCAAGGCGCTAAACCCTTCTTCAAGCGAACCCTGATGTAATTGATTGATCCCCTGGGCGGTCTTTTGCGCGAATTTGAACAGAAAAATAGTGATCGCTACACCGATCACTACCGTTACTATTGAATAGACAGTAGAGGCGACATCTGATGCGGAGTCAGAAAAGCCTTTTAAAGTCTGCGCCTTTCCCAGGACGGCGGCGAGCAGTGTAATACCATAGGAAACAAATCCGAGAATGGCAATAATCTTAGCCCAGGAAGCAGCTGCTTTCAGGCTTTCCTTTGCTGAATAATCGAAACTGACTTCAAAGAGATCGTCGTGTATGTTGGGAGAATTTTCCATGATTGCAGGGTTTAGAATAACGTGAAAAGAATTCTGATGGTAGACACCATACCGATAACCGTGAACACACCATAAATGGTGAAATATATTTTAAGGGCGGCCAGTCCTTTATTGAACATATCCTGGTTCCTCATTTCCAACCCGCGTTTGGTAAGCGTAGCAAATCGCCAAAGGAAATAAAAAAGAATTCCTACAATAAGCACAATGAACATCAGCACACCTATCAATATGCCGAAACCGCCGGAAGGTAGCCTGAACTGTTCTTCCAGTACCACTGAAATTCCATTGCCCCCCAATAATACAAATCCTACACAAAGCACCATAAAAACGGTGATGATGATGCACAGAAAGCGGGCCCACTTGGTGGCGTCTGCTACATATTGCTGGATGGAAGGTGTAACTGATAACTCGTCGCCGAGGATGGATTGATCTTGCTGTG
Organism: Chitinophagaceae bacterium; assembly: GCA_044226045.1. Classification (GTDB taxonomy): domain Bacteria; phylum Bacteroidota; class Bacteroidia; order Chitinophagales; family Chitinophagaceae; genus Endoryza. Next base: position 20,379 of record JBGAHR010000008.1, on the reverse strand, counting down.
GATCCATATCATTTTAATTTAAGGTTGACTCATCAAATATACTACAATCTGCCGGAGCTTGCGGCGAGTAACCCAAAGACAAAAACAAGCAGATAGAGGCCGAGAATGACGATGGTTAATATGCCGAGGTATTTGTAACAATACTTCAAACTCCTGAAGGAAACTGATAATGACTGCTGGTCGTTTTGACGGAGGGCAGTTTGCATTTTTCTCGAAAAATTGAAAAGGAAAATGAGAGGACAAATGTACAAAGCCACAAATACAAGCAACAGAATCATTTGAGTGGCTCCGGAATAAGCTGAATTGCTTGAAGAAACCGAACCAATGGCAAACAAGGAAAAAATCAGTAAAAGCCCGAAAAATATGAATCCGACAATTGAAAGAAATTTCGCCCACCGGGCTGTGTCCGTTAGATGCTGTTTTATATCCTCATCTACCTGAAGATCAAAAATAGTTGCAGTGCTATCCATAGCGGTTAGTATTTTAGTTTGTCCAATATAGTTATTTAATTATTACCAACGAAGTAATCAAATCAACAATCGTGATCAGATCATATAATATCCTGTTGTTAGTAGAAAAAGCTGAGGGCTCAATTGGCCAATGAGCCAATGCAATTACGGATGACGGATGGGTTTACTGATCTCTAAAAAAATAAAGCCGTCCTTAAAGGACGGCTTTAACTACCTATTTTAATGGAATTTTTTTTAGTAGGCCTGGGCAAACAAAACCCGTTGGCTGCTGGGCTTTCCCGTTAGTATACATTTACCTTCTTCGGAAGGGTTGTTGAGCGGGATACAGCGGATGGTTGCCTTTGTCAATTCTTTGATCTTTGCTTCGGTTTCGGCTGTGCCATCCCAATGGGCGGAAACAAATCCGGCTTTTTCGTTCAATACGGATTCAAATTCCTGCCAGGTATCCACTTTGGTAATATGCGCATCGCGATAAGCAAGGGCCTTATTATATATAGCCTGCTGCACTTCGTCCAGCAAAGCCAGGATACGGGCAGCCAGTCCATCCATGGATACACTTGCTTTTTCTTTGGTATCCCTGCGGGCCAGTTCAACCGTATTGTTTTCGAGGTCTCTGGCGCCGATGGCTATACGAACAGGAACCCCTTTCAATTCATATTCCGCGAATTTCCATCCCGGGCGGCTGTTATCTGCATCGTCGTATTTAACGCGAACGCCGGCGGCTTTCAGTTCTTTCATCAGCTCCTGTACTTTCACGTCAATCTTCGATTTCTGTTCTTCGCCCTTATAGATGGGAACGATCACTACCTGCAGCGGCGCGATTTTGGGTGGCAGGATCAGTCCGTCGTCATCGCTGTGAGCCATTACCAGGGCGCCGATCAGTCGCGTGCTGACCCCCCAGCTGGTGGCCCATACATAATCGAGTTTATTGTCTTTGTCGGAGAACCGCACATCAAAGGCTTTGGCGAAATTCTGACCCAGGAAATGGGAAGTACCTGCCTGAAGCGCTTTTCCATCCTGCATCAGGGCTTCAATGCAATAGGTGTCCACTGCACCCGCGAATCTTTCACTTTCCGTTTTCACTCCTTTGATTACCGGAAGGGCCATCCAGTTTTCCACAAAATCGGCGTACACATCCAGCATCCTGGTTGTTTCTTCTACGGCTTCCTGCGCTGTGGCATGAGCGGTATGACCTTCCTGCCACAAAAATTCGGCTGTACGCAGAAAAAGGCGTGTTCTCATTTCCCAACGCACCACATTGGCCCACTGATTAATCAGGATTGGCAGGTCGCGGTATGACTGAATCCAGTTTTTATACGTATTCCAGATAATTGCCTCGCTGGTTGGTCTTACTACCAGTTCTTCTTCCAGGCGGGCATCGGGATCCACCATCAGGGCTCCTTTTTTGGAGGGGTCGGACTTAAGCCGGTAATGGGTAACCACCGCGCATTCCTTGGCAAATCCTTCGGCATTCTTTTCTTCTGCTTCAAACAGGCTTTTAGGGACAAAAAGCGGGAAATAGGCATTGACGTGACCAGTTTCCTTGAACATCCTGTCCAGCGCATCGCGCATGTTCTCCCAAAGCGCAAATCCGTAAGGTTTGATCACCATACATCCCCTCACAGCCGAATAATCGGCCAGACTACCCTTAATCACCAGGTCGTTATACCATTGCGAATAATCCTGCGCCCTCGACGTAATTTCTTTGCTCATGTGCTAAAAAAATTGATTTGCCTTAAGCCTTTTGGCTCAATACCTTGTTTTTAAACATTTAACATTCCGGCTGCAATAAAATGCTTTTACCGGGTGTCTTTTTATTGTACTTTTAGTACCGGAACGCAAAAGTAACGTTTAGGTTTGTAAAACTTTAAAAACCACGTCTATGAACTCTCGATTTCTACTTGCCATTGCCATTACAGCCGGCTTCGCCAGTTGTACCAGCGCTTATAAAACCACCCAGACGCCGGATGATGTTTACTACTCTCCGGAGAGGGAGTCGGCAGAATATGTAGAGGTTAAGCAGGATCGTGCAGGTCGATATTCCAGCTACGAATACGACAACTACAACGATCACTGGCTGAGAATGAGGGTAAGAAATCCATACCGCTGGAATGCTTTTGATGACTACGACTGGAACAGCTACAGCACCTGGAATATTGGTTGGGGAAGCCCATACGCCTATAGCTGGAACAACTACTGGAATGGTTACTGGAACTGGAACAGTTTTTACAATCCTTACTGTACCAATATCATCATCCTGAACCCCAAATCCAATCCCGGTGTTTACAACAGGGTGAGAAATTTCAGTCTGGCGTCTTATACCAATACCAATTATAATAACAGCAATACACAGGTGTTCCGCAAAGGATCAACCAGTAACCGACTGCCCAACAGCGGATACGGAAGCTATAATAATTCCAATAACAGCAGTTTAGGCAGCAGCATCCGCAGGGTATTCAACAACGGTAACAGCAGCAGCTACGACAACAGCAATTCTTACCGGAATTCCGGCAGCAGCAGCCCGAGCCGCAGTTATACGCCATCTTCTTCGAGCTCTTCTTCTTCTTCCTCATCCGGCAGCCGCAGTGGTGGAAGTTCTTCTTCCGGTGGCAGCAGCAGTAGTGGTGGAAGCGGTCGTCGCGGAGGATGATTGAAAATAGATTTTACTTTCTCTTGATAAGAAAAGAGGAATTCAATTTGAGCCTTTCTTGAATTTGATTTCCTCTTTTTTGTTGGTTCTCTACTGCTAAATCTCCAGTGTTATGAAAAGAATTTTTTACCTCTCTGTTTTTTTCTTCTCCTCATATAGCCTGCTGGCACAGATCCCGGAAGATGCGCTCAGGCTGGGATATACCAATCCTTCGGGAACCGCCCGCAACCAGGCAATTGGCGGGGCCATGGCTTCCCTCGGTGGTGAAATCAGTTCCCTTTTTGTTAACCCCGCCGGTTTGGGCCTCTACAAAACTGGTGAAATCGTTTTGAGTCCGGGCTTCTCTTTTCAAAAAGCCAAGGGCTCTTTCAGAGGAACAGATTCAAAAGGAGATGCGCTCAACAAGTTCAACTTTGGAACTTCCGGCCTGGTTTGGGGCTATTCCAACCGGTACAGCCGCTGGAAAAGCAATGCATTCAGTATCGGCGTGAACCGGGTGGCCAACTTCAACTCCAACGTTTATTATAAGGGGCAAAACGACTATAGTTCCTTCTCAGAACAATATGCGCTCGACTTCGCAGCCTCGGGGCTTTCGCTCGACAACTCGGACTGGAGGAACTCCTCGCTGATCACACTCCCCACTAAAATGGCCGTATATGAATACCTGGTAGATACGCTTCATCTGAACGGAGGCGGCATTACCCTGATCGGCCAGGGAGAAAAACCTGGTTTGCTCGACCAGGAAAGACTGGTAAAAACAAAGGGTGGCATTACCGAGATCGCCTTTGGTTATGCCTCCAATATGGATGACAAGCTGTACCTCGGTATCAGCATCGGTTTACCGATCGTAAACTATACACGCAGTACCTATATCAGAGAGAGTGATGCCACCGGCAATAACGATAACGATTTTAATTACGCCTCTTACGAAGAAACCATGACCCAAAAAGGTTTTGGGTTGAACGCCCGTTTGGGATTGATCGCCAAGCCGGCTGAATTCTTCCGTGTAGGTCTGGCTGTTCAAACGCCCTCTGTATATGGCTTGAACCAGAAACTGACTTCTGCCAAAATGGTAACCGATCTTGAAAACTATCCTACTCTTTATGGATTGCCAGCCGGAGCGGATAGCGTAACCGATAAATCTTTTCCGGCAACAAATGATTTCAAGTTTGATTTTGTAAGCCCCTGGAAATTCACCGTCAGCGCTTCTTATGTGTTGCACGAAGTGGAAGATGTAAAACAGCAGAAAGGGTTCATCACGGCTGATATTGAATATGTGACTGTGCGTGGTGGCAGATTCAGCAGCGCGAGTGATTATGAATCCGACAATTATTATGATGCCGTCAATAAAGCAACCAAGGCCACCTATAAAAACACCTTCAATTTCAGAGTGGGTGGAGAATTGAAGTTTAATGTGATCATGGCTCGCCTCGGCTTTGCATATTTCGGCAATCCTTACAAGGATTCAGAATTGAAAGGAAACAGAATGAACCTGAGTGGAGGATTGGGTTACCGCAATAAAGGAATCTTTGTCGACCTGACTTATGTTCACAGCATGTTGAAGGATGTGAACTTCCCTTATCGTCTTTCTGACAAGGCCAACACCTTCGCGAATATCAAAGACAATACCGGTAATGTATTGCTCACCCTTGGTTTCAAATTTTAAGATTCTGTCTGAATATAAAACAGCTTTAAAATAAAATCCCCCCGCCAAAGCGGGGGGATTTTTGTTTTCGAGGTTACATCAGACCCTTAACCTTTCAAATTGCTTTCATAGGACTACTGGAAAAAAACGGACTTCAATGATATTGGACGGTTTGCATAAGTACTATGCTAATATCGGATAGAAGAGACTTTTTATTTAATTTCTATCCGGTTAATCCCGAGAATTATTCATTTAATTTAGGAGGTACTAAGTAAAATTTGAAGACTGTAGTTTAGTTTCTACATACGGAAGTAATTTATGCCAATCTGCAGGCGAGAAGTTGGCGTTTATGCCAGCTTTCTTAAACCAGGTGAGTTGTCGTTTAGCATAATTCCTGGTATGCTGCTTTATCTTTTCGATCGCTTCCTGCAATGTACATTTTCCATCGAAGTGCTCGTACAATTCCGAATATCCCACCGTTTGCAAGGCATTCAGATGACGATAATCATAGATCTGACGTGCTTCTTCTACCAATCCGCTGGCAATCATTTGATCTACGCGAAGGTCTATCTGTTGATAAAGCTGTTCACGCGGAAGTTCAAGTCCAATGGTTATTATGTTGAATGGCCGGGCGGCTTTCATTCCTTCCTGGAAATGCCGGATGGATTTTCCGGTGGCCCATTTCACTTCGAGAGCCCGCATCAATCGTTGCGGATTATCTGTATCCCCTTTTTCGGCAAAAAGCGGATCAGCCTGTTGCACGGTTTCTCTTAGAAAATCAATGCCTTTCTCTTCGTATAATTTAATCACCTGCTGGCGCACCTGCGGATCGACCGGCGGTATCTGGTCGAGTCCTTCCATAAACGCCTTTATATATAATCCGGTACCACCTACCATAATGGCCACCTCATGATTTTCAAATATTCGTTGAACTGCCATCAGCGCATATTGCTCGAAGTCAGCAGCGCTCACGTTGTCGTGTATGGAATGAGAGTTGATGAACCAATGATGAACCTCCCTGAGTTCATCGTCAGATGGTTTGGCTACGCCAATGGAGAGTTCGCGATAACATTGTCTGGAATCGGCAGAGATGATCTCTGTATTGAAATGTTTTGCCAGCCTTATGGCGATGGAAGTTTTACCTACAGCCGTAGGTCCTGTAATGATGATGCAGGTTTTGGCATTCATGCGCGCGGATGCAAATGGATCGCTTTTTAAATAGTATCGTCGCCGCCCTCGCCCTCTCCTTCTTCTGCCAATCCGAAGTCGTCCGATTCGCCTTCTTCTCCTTCGGTTCCAAAGCCCTCGGCGCCGGCGCTGAGATCGTATTTTTCTTCCATTTCAGCGAGTTTATCGCCCACCAGCCCCTTGGTTCCATATTGAGAGGGTGCGATGCCTTCTGAGCGCAGAACAGCAGGATAATCGAGTTTGGCATTTTCTTCCTTTTCCACTTTGATCAGCTCAACGAGGAAAGTCCAGTTACGATTAAAGTCATATACGTAGATGAACCGCTGGTTTGGATCCCTGATTTCGGAGCCAACCGTTGTTTCGCTCATCATCAGTGGTGGTGCCTTGTATTCTTTATCATATTTCTCCAGCGATATCTCACGGCCTCTTTGCCAGTTGTCGTTACTCCGGTAAAAAGTGGCCTGGTGTTTACTGTCGAATTCGTATGCTTTCAGGATGATCTGGTGCAATTGGATGAAATGCTGCGTATGCTTTACTGCCACATCGCGGTAAACGCTGTCGTCTTCTTCAAAATAGATCCTGAATCTTAAAACCGCCATTGATTACATTTTTTATTTAACGATGCCGGCTGTTACTGCCCAGCGAGTCAAAAATAAGGGAATTCACTCATTTGACTGTTTCCCGACCGGCTGCAGGTTCATCTCCGCAGCCTTCTGCATCATGTACGCATGGGCGGCAGCATATGAGTTTTCTATCTCTCCATCGAGAATGGCTTCCCGGATCGCATTTTTCAGATCGCCCACCGGCTTACTGGGTGGCAGTCCGAATATTTCCATGATCATCTCTCCTGTAACGGGTGGCTGCCAGTTCCTGATCTTGTCTTTTTCTTCCACTTCCTTCAGCCGCTGCCGGACCAGTTCAAAATTCTCCAGGTAGCGCTTTACTTTCATTTTATTCTTGGAGGTGATATCCGCCTCACACAACATCATGAGCGACTCTATATCATCTCCCGCATCGAACAGCAGTCGGCGAATCGCACTATCGGTAATGTTTTCTTTGGTCAGACTGATGGGTCGCAGATGCAGTTCCACCATTTTTCTCACAAAACGCATTTTCTCATTCTGCGGAAGCTTCAGTTTGGTAAAGATTTTCCCGATCATCCGACCCCCGACCACTTCGTGACCATGGAAAGTCCAGCCATGCCCCTGTTCAAATTTCTTGGTGGCCGGTTTACCAATATCATGCAATAATGCTGCCCATCTTAACCAGAGATCCTGGGTATGCGGGGAAATATTATCCACGACCTGGAGGGTATGATAGAAATTGTCTTTATGTCCCTTTCCATCGATGTATTCTGCGCCTGCCAGGTCGACCATCGCCGGGAAAATGATGTGTAAAAGTCCTGTTTTGTAAAGCAGGTCAAACCCCACCGAGGGTTTTCGGCTCATCAGGATCTTGTTCAATTCATCTGTAATTCGTTCCTGGCTGATGATACGGATCCTTTCAATATTCATTCGGATTCCTTCATAGGTTTCCGCGTCAATATGAAAGTCCAGTTGGGAAGCAAATCGAATGGCGCGCAACATTCTCAGCGGGTCATCGCTGAATGTCTGGTTGGGGTCGAGCGGCGTTTTAATGATTTTTTTCGACAAGTCCTGCAGGCCCTCAAAAGGATCGATCAGTTTGCCAAAGTCGGCCTGGTTGAGGCTGATGGCAAGTGCATTGATGGTAAAATCGCGCCGACGCTGGTCGTCTTCCAATGTTCCCGGGCTCACTTCCGGATTGCGGGAATGATACCGGTAACTTTCTTTTCGGGCGCCCACAAATTCAATTTCCCAATCGCCCATTCTGATTTGGGCCGTACCGAAATTCTTAAAATAGTTAACCACCGGTTTAGGCTGAAACCTGGCAGCCACTTTATGAGCCAGTTCAATCCCGTCTCCTACGCACACGATATCCGCATCCTTGGTTGCCCTTTCGATCAGCTTATCACGTACGAATCCCCCGATGAGGTAACAGGGAACATTCATTTCCTGTGCCGCATGAGCGATTTTATTAAAGACAAACATTTCCTTTTCTGAACACCGGATATCCATGCGGGCAAAGGTAAATTAGTTTATGGTTTATCGTTTATCGTTTCATGTTTTGAACAAACATTTTACGCTTCCCATTTGCTTATTGCAAGCGTGAAACGTTAAACGATAAACCATAAACTAAAAACCATCAAGTGTCTGCAATACCTGCTCCTCCCTGATCTCATAGGCGCATCGAAAATGGCCCTTGGGGCAGGTTGCATGGCCATGAAGGCCGCAGGGCCGGCAGTCGAGCGGGTGGTCGATTTCAACGATATGACGATTATCGGACAGCGGACCGAAACCAAATGAAGGAAGGGTGGAACAATAAACGGCGGTTACAGGTGCATTCATCGCTGATGCGAAATGCATCGGAGCAGAGTCATTTACAAAATTCATTTGTGCGTCCTGTTGCAGGGCGGCTGATTGTAGAAAATTCAGTTTTCCTGCCAGTATTTCGATAGATGAATGCGTGGAATCGTTTTTGATCTTTTCACAAAGCGCCTTGTCAGAAGGAGCTCCTATGAGGTACACTTTCAGCGAAGCCGGAAGGCGATTGATAAATGCCGTCCATTTATCGGGCGGGTATTGCTTGGTGAACCAAACCGAAGCCGGGGCAACCACTATATAAGGTTGTCCTTTGAATTGGCTGACCGCATCAAAATCAGATTGGGAAGGATATAACCGTGGTTTCGCCGCCTGGTCGTCTGTAAAAGAAGCGATCAACAGCTGGTTTCTGTCTACTTCATGCAAAGGTTTATCCGCCGTACTAATGACATGTTTGATGCTCTTGGTGAAGAGAAAGCTCAGCGGATTTTTGTCGAAGCCAATCTTGAGTTTGGCGCCTGAAAAGGCCGTTAATAGTCCCGTAGCAGCAAATCTTTGAACATTGATGACAGTATCGTAATGTTTGTTACGAATCAGTTTCAACATATCGTAGAGGTGTCCCCACTTGTTTTCCTTTTTATTCCAAACCAGCACATCCCGTAAATACGGATGGTCGGTGAGGAGTCCTTCATTTCCCTTCCTGACCAGGAAATCAATAGCCGCATCGGGGTAATGTGAATGCAGTTTTTCAATCAGCGCTGTTGCCAGCACCACATCACCGATAAAAGCTGTTTGTATAACCAGGATTTTCTTCATGTGGGCGCAAAACTAAGAATATGTATTGAACAGGCCGATCAGAATCGGATTGTTTGCGTTTCAGGAACGAATGACTGATGCCTGGCCATGGTTCCAGGAAACAATCGCGGAGGCTGTGCGCGGTTCCGGATCATCCTGCCGGTATTTCACCACATAATCTACTCCACGGATGATGTCCGGTGATACGTCTGTAAACAGAACCGGTGAAGGGGCGCCCGAAAGATTGGCAGAGGTTGAGACCAATGGTTTTCCCAGCCTCTTCACCAGGTGACGGCAGAACTCATCCTTTACAATTCGAATACCGATGCTTCCGTCATCTGCCAGCAGGTTTTCTGCCAGACCAATGGCCCCCTGATAGATTACAGTGGTGGGTTTTGTTACCGTATCGAGGTACTGGAACACTTCCATATCGGGTGCAGCCACAAATTGCAATAACTCTCTCTCCTGCGCCAGTAATACGATCATTCCTTTATGAACGGGTCTTTTTTTCAGTTCATGGATTCTGTTCACCGCCGATTCGTTTGTGGCATCACAACCAATGCCCCAAACTGTATCTGTTGGATATAGAATGATGCCGCCCGACCGGAGCACCTCCAGCGAATGTTTGATATCATCTTCAAAAATATTGTTGAGCATGATCGCCAATCTGTTTCTATTGCTTCCGCAATTTACACACACCGCCCGTGAATAAGGCAGGTAAATAATTGACAGAATAAACCTTCAATCTGTTAGTTTTGCAAAAAAACTGATAATGGAGTTGAAGTCACTCATTCTTGAAGCCTGGAGTAACCGGGAATTATTAAAAGACCAGAAATATTCGGATGCTGTACGCGCAGTGATAGAGGAAGTAGACAAGGGTCGTTTGCGTACCGCTTCTCCCGGAGAATCCGGCTGGCAGGTGAATGAATGGGTGAAGCAGGCCATACTGATGTATTTCGGCATTCAGCAAATGCAGACCTGGACCATTGAACCTTTTGAGTTTCACGATAAGATGTTGCTAAAAAAGAATTACAAGGAATTGGGTGTACGGGCCGTGCCACATGCAGTTGCCCGCTACGGAGCTTATATCGCCAGGAATGTGGTGCTGATGCCCAGCTACGTAAATATCGGCGCATATGTAGATGAAGGAACCATGGTTGATACCTGGGCCACCGTTGGCAGTTGTGCTCAGATTGGAAAAGGTGTTCACCTGAGTGGTGGCGTTGGCATCGGCGGGGTACTCGAGCCTTTGCAGGCCAGCCCGGTCATTATTGAAGACGGATGTTTTATCGGATCCCGTTGTATTGTGGTGGAAGGGGTGATTGTGGAGAAAGAAGCCGTTCTCGGCGCCAATGTGGTATTGACGCAAAGCACAAAAATCATAGATGTGAGCGGATCAGAACCTAAAGAATACAAGGGACGGGTACCTGCCCGCAGCGTGGTGATTCCCGGCTCCTATTTGAAAAAATTCCCAGCCGGCGAATACAATGTCAGCTGTGCACTTATCATAGGTCAACGCAAACCCAGCACAGACCTGAAGACCAGTTTGAATGATGCGCTCAGGGATTTCAATGTCAGTGTATGAGTGATTACGGATGACGGATTACGGATGACGGGCGATGACGGATTACGAATTCAAAAGTCAAAAGTCAAAAATAAAGAGTCCGGCTCTACTAGTCTTGTCTTGAGGGGTTGTCAGGGTGAGTGGTACCCATATCGGTTCAGCCTGATTTCTTTGCATATTCATTCTTCATCCGCCATCCGTAATCCGTAATTCGTAATCCGTAATTCGATTTTAGCGGTTTTCATCAAATCATTTTAATAGTTGCGAAGAAATGCCATCATAGGATTTGTGATTACTTTCCTGGGGGCAGTGTTGTTTTCCACCAAGGCCATCATTGTAAAGAAAGCCTTTGCGGATATCAAGACCGATGCGCTGACACTGCTCACCCTCCGCATGATTTTTTCTTTACCCTTTTACCTCGGTACCGCGTTCCTCGTCAGTGGTCAGAAAGAGAATGTACAATTTACCCGTCGGCAATGGCTGCAGGTGGTTGGGCTTGGATTGTTTGGTTATTACCTGAGCAGCCTGCTGGATTTTGTGGGGTTACAATATATTTCAGCCGGTCTGGAGAGACTTATCCTGTTTTTATATCCCACGTTTGTGTTGTTGATGAACTTTTTCATTTTTGGGGAGAAGATCAGCGGTATACAGAAAATGGCGCTTGTTTTGACTTATACCGGTATCGGGATTGCTTATGTTGGTGAATTGAGAGAAGACATGAGCAACCCCCATTTTTACTGGGGCAGTTTCCTTATTTTCCTCTGTGCCATTACCTATGCCACCTATATTGCCGGCAGTGGAAGAATGATTCCAAAAGTTGGTGCCAACAAGTTCACCGCCTATGCCATGCTCAGTTCAACAGCCGGTGTTTTTATTCATTTTGCCCTCAGTCATCAATTTACCGTACCCGTTCAGCTTGTTCGGGAAAACTGGATGTATGGCCTCCTGCTGGCGGTTGTTGCCACCGTCATTCCTTCTTTTATGATCTCTGCCGGTGTAAAACGAATCGGGTCTAATAATGTGGCCATTGTTTCCAGTATCGGGCCTGTTTCCACCATTTTGCAGGCTCATTTTGTGTTGGGAGAGAAAATCTTTGCCGCCCAGTTGATCGGCACTCTGCTGGTGGTAGCCGGCGTGTTGCTGATTGGCTGGAAAACACATAAAAAATAGTGTTTTTTTATTGGCGAAGCCCTATATTTGCACCCCCGAGCCCAGATGGCGAAATTGGTAGACGCACTGTGTTCAGGTCGCAGCGCCCGCAAGGGTGTGCTGGTTCGAATCCAGTTCTGGGCACAAAGCCTCGCAGATATGCGAGGCTTTTGTTTTTTAATCAACAGCTCACTCTTCGCGAAATTGGTAGTCCAGTTCTGGGCACAGGGAGAGTACGAGTGCGGGAGCGAGAGCGGGAACTTGTTATTTTGAAATAATTCATTGCGTGAAATTGGTAGTCCAGTTCCGGGCACATGGAGAGAACGAGTGCGGGAGCGAGAGCGGGAACTTGCTATTTTGAAATAATTCATTGCGTGAAATTGGTAGTCCGCCGCGGCGGATCAGGTCGCAGCGCCCGAATGATTCGGGATATGTTTTAGCGGAGATTGTGCCAATTCATTCCGGTTTTGATGCAGTTCACCGGCCATTATCGTTTTCTTCACAATAATGAGCTTCACATTTGCCGGCTAATGCCCTAAAATATGAAGACACTATTGCTACTGCTTTCACTCTCCGTATCTGTTGTTGCGTTCGGACAAAAGAAAAATGAATTCAGACTGGGAATCGGTTATCAGCAAACATGGCTGGTCGATCAGCAGGCCTCTCCCCTCCTTTACAGCGCCCATCAGAAAAAGGCTGATTTTCGCTATACGAGATTTTTCCGAAACGGCCTGCTCCTGGGCGAACTGGAGGGTGCCGTTGGTGATTTCTTTCCCGTCGCTTTCAAGGGAAGACAATTCTATGAAACCGGCTACAACGAAGATGGCTCCCCCAAAACCGGATCATGGCCATTAGTGGGAACACTTTATTCGGGCCAACTCAAAATTGGATACCTGCATCGCGTGCAGGGAAACCCCAACAACAATTTCCGTAAGATACAGTTCTCCGGCTTCGCCGGCGCCTATCTGACCAATCAGTTGTTCTATAGCGACAATATCATAAGAGCGGGATGGCTGAACAGCAGCTCTCTTGATCTGGCTTATCTAGCCAGTGTTCGCCTTCACCAGAAACATTTGTTCAATGCCGGTTTATCTGCTTCTGTGCTGGCAAGAAACACCCGTCTTCCATACCATAACTCTGTCGGTTCGGCAACGGATGGAAATAATATAGAAACCGTTTTCAGTCAGGGAAGTAAAATAGTTTCGCTGGATAACTATCAATCGATAAGAATAGAAGCCGGCTACCGGTACGATGTAAGCAAAAAATATGGCTTGGGTATTCAGTACGCCGGCCAATGGCTTCACTATTCGCAGGCATTGCCAGTAACCTACCTTCAACACCAACTTGCTTTATCTGTAACCCTTAAATCATAATTCTGTTAGTCATGAAAAAAATAATTCTTCCGTTCCTGGTGGTACTGGTAAGCCTGAGTTCCTGCAAGAAAACATTACTGCCCTCAATACCCGACAATACACCCGTCAGCAACTTCGAAAGTATGTGGAAAGGCTTTAATCAGTGGTATGGGTTATTCGAAACCCGGGGAGTTAACTGGGATTCACTCTATAGTGTATACCGCCCACTAGTGACCGATCAAATGAGCAACGAACAATTATATACCGTTCTTTGCCAAATGATCACCCCCCTGGATGATATACACGTATTTCTTCAACCCACCAGCGATCAATTGCCTCGTTATGAAAGCAGTTATTTTTTCCGGGTCAACAAGAAACAGGAGGATTTCTCTTTGAATCTCGTTCGTCAAAAATATTTTCCCGCAATAAAAACGGTCGATGACCACCTTCAATACGGAATAAGCAGCGACAATATCGGTTACATACATTTTGGGGAATTCGACAAACCACTTGGCTTTTATGAAAACCAGATGCCGGTTATTATGCACTATCTGAGAAATACCATCGGAATCATTGTCGACATTCGCAATCATGCCGGCGGTGATGACCAGGTTAGCCGATATGTGGCAGGATGGTTTGCCTCCAGCCGGAAACTGTTTATGACAACAAGAAAAAGAACCGGCACTAACAGAAACGAGTTTGGCCCCCTGGTAGAGTGGTATGTTGACAAACAAGGTGACTTTCAATTTACCAAGCCTGTGAAATTGCTCACCACCCGCTGGACGGCCAGTGCTGGTGAAACCTTCACCTGGGCGATGAATACGCAAACGACGGTGCAGCAGATGGGTGATACTACTGCCGGCGGATTCACTGATGTCATTTCCAGAGAACTACCCAATGGATGGTTATATTTCCTGGGAGTGGGCGATTACAGAAATTCAGCCGGCAAAAGTGAAGAGGGAAAGGGCGTTGCTCCTTCGCTGGTCATTCGTAACCGGAAGACCGATATCGAGGCCGGCAATGACCTTGTTCTGCAGGAGGCCATCAATCGGCTGAAATAGTCGCTTCTACAAAACAATGGAAAGCCTGCCCGAAGTATGTTTCCGGGGCTGTTCAGCAATTGAATACCTGCTACTCGTCCGGCTGTATTATGATCAAAGCTGATCTTATTGAGTCATCCGGGCACGCGAGCCATGGAAGTATTATTTTTTCAGATCCAGTTCCATTTGAATGTTGCAGCGTTCATAGGGAGTCGGCCTGCCTGACACTTTTTTAAAACCGAGCTTCTCGTACAAACTGATCGCTGGTTTGAGGCGTGTATTGCTTTCGAGGTAAATGCGGGAAGCACCCAGCTTCTTGGCCTTTTCAATCACTGCTTGTCCCAACAGCCCACCGATACTTTTTCCCTGGGCGAGCGGAGAGACTGCCATCTTCGCCAGCTCGAAATCATAATCGGGGTCATCCATTTTTATTAAGGCGCAAACGCCCACCGGCTTTCCTTCGTACAAAGCCACCACTATACAACCGCCGCGGTCAAGAATATATTTTTTGGGATTATCCAGCGCCTTGTAATCCGCCTCTTCCATTTTGAAATATTGGGTAATCCACTCCTCGTTCAACTGCCGGAAAGCCTTCTGGTATTTTGGCTGATAATCTACAATAGTCACTTTCTCGCGCTCGCGTTGTTTGCGCTGGTCAGTCACCCGTTGCAAGAGCGATCTTTGAGACAGGAGGTATTCCCATTCTTCTATTGCCTGCCAGAGGTTGTGTTGTGATTGGGAAAGCAGCGATTCCACAGCGGCTTCCACATCCTTGTATTGCTGAGACAAACCCGTCTTCATTTTGCTTCCTTTCGCAGACAGCGACACCACCGTTTTACGCCCATCTTTAGTGTCTTTCTTTTCTATTACCAGCCCTTTCTTTACCATTTCCCGTATGATCTGGCTCACAGATGGTTGGGAATGTCCGATTTCCATAGCAATATCAGAAATCGACCGGGGCCCGCTTTCTGCCAATACATAAAAAACCGGAAACCACCGGGGCTGCAGGTCATTTCCGTATAGCTGATAAATCGCCGCGGCATCGTCGGTGATCCGGCTTGTCAGCAGCCGAAGCCGGCTTCCGATCGCCATTTTTCCAGTCATGTCAAAAAAACTCATACATTACATTTTATATAAGTGCTTATGCAATTTAAGGATTTTTGAATTAAACGAGAAACTTTCGGTCGCCTATCCAATTATAGGAAGTCTTTGAAAAAAGCGGTGATGAGGCCTTCGTTGCCGGCACTGTCGAATGCTGACATTATTGATGCATTCTCTCAATCCTGTCTTTAAGATCCTGCAGCTGCTGTTCGAAAAACGTAAATGAAATTTCCAGGTATTTTTTAATTGTTTTCAGTTCATCGAGAGTAAACTGTGCATATGCCAGGTCCAGCTTCTGTTTTACTTCGCCAAAAATTGAACCGATTTTCTGCATGGCTTTGTCCTGACGGATGACTACCACTACTTTTCTTCGATCATTAGGATCTTTCTCTCGTGCTACCAGTCCTTCTCTCTCCAAACGATCGATCACGCCTGTAATAGCGCCGGTTGTCAGCCCGGTCAATTCGGCCAGTTTGCCGGCAGTTAAAGGGCCATGACTGTATATAACTTCCAGATACTTATGATCGGCTCCGGTTAATCCTGCCAACTCAGAAACCGATTGGTGAAATAAAACGGAAACCGTTGATATATTCCTTTCCATCCCCTGTATTTCTCCAATGAGATCTTTTTTTAACAGATTTTGTTTGGCCATAACCCGAATTATTTTATCTTTGTAACTAAGATATTTACTTAACAAGATATCATGTCAAGAAGCTAATCTATCGGATTAGTATCAGGTTGCCAAATTATCGGGGTGATTACCGGAAAATTGGTATCCGGTGGTTTTATTACTTAGAAAATAATACTTGTATGGTGGAAATATTTAAGACAGACATACGCGATAAGGAACAGGCGGGTATTGTTATTGGCCGGCTTCAATCGACCTTCCCTGATTGTACTTTTTCATTTCATCAACAAGGCCGCTACATTCAACTACGGGTGGAAATCGAAGTAATTTCAAATAATGCCTTAAGCAGGATTATCGATGAAGTGACTTCTTATGGCTTTTTCTGTGCTCTGCCGTGGATAGATTTGGCCGGACAAGAAGAAGCTATTAACATTTAAATACTGTTTACAACAAAAAATCTCAACTATGGCTAATCTGAGTGTGTATCTCAACTTTCAGCATCAAACCGAGGAAGCCTTTCATTTTTATCAAAAAGTTTTCAACGGTCGGTTTATTGGTGAACCGAAAAGATTTGGTGATTTTCCCATTCCTTCGCTAACTGAGGAGGACAAAAAACTTATCGCTCATATTGAACTTGAAATTCTTGGAAAACACCTACTAAAAGGGACAGATGCGCTGGCTTCTTTAGGCTTTACAGTGACAATGGGTAACAACATATACATCAGTATTCACACTGATAGTCGCGAACAAACTACCCAATACTTTACAGCGCTGGCAGAAGGAGGACAAGTAACACAGCCGCTCGAAGACATGTATTGGGGTGCATACTATGGAAGTTGCACTGATAAATATGGTGTGCAATGGGTTATTACCAACGGATAAACCGTAAAGCCGATCCGCTCCGATTAAGGATTCGCATGCCAGCCTGGTAACAACTTTAACATGCTTGTTCAGTTTGGATAGTAAATTTATTTCATTTTTACCCCGACAATATATTCAGACTCTGTCGCAATACTGCATCGAAAATAAAATATTTTAAACCTGCCTGTTATGCCATCACAGCTTATACGTTCGATTTTTCCTTTTTTATTTATCGCATTCTCCACCTATCTCTCATCAACTGCACAACAACCTGGCATGGTGCAATTCGCTATCTGGAAACCACACCAGGGGCAGGCGGTCGATTTTGAGAACGGCTATAAACGACACCTTGAATGGCACCGGGCCAATGGAGATCGCTGGTCCTGGCATGGGTGGTATTTTATTTCGGGAGAGCGGTACGGGCAGTTTATTGATGCAACTTTTCATCACAAGTGGTCTGATTTTGATGCCGCGCTTAAACCAGCGGAAGATATGGGAGACAACAGAATAAACGTTTTTCCCTATGCCGAAGTTCAATCCGTTTTTAAAGCAAGAGAACTATTTGAATTATCAAACACGGATACTTTCAATTTCACCTCAAGGTTTTGCCGGTTACTCACCATAAAATCATCCCAGGTTTCCGTGTCAACCAGTTTTATTCGTGAGTTGAAGAACGACCTGTTAAAATCAGGCATCCGTTCTTTTCACGTTTTTCAAATGGTAGATGGCGACTCACCACTGACGCTGCTGGTGATGATTGGGCTTGACAACTGGAAAGAATACGAGAAAAGTGAAGAGATCGACCGCACGCTGCGCAAAGTAAATCCGGGTCAATACGACAACCTGTTTTCCATTAAATCGGAAACAATCGCCTATCGACCAGATCTAAGCTATTTTCCCGGTAAATAGAATCTTCCTATACCTCATATGATAAACGAAAAGGAGAATTATCAAATCATCCTGGCAGGAAAAATACATTTTCCTGCCATTTTACAACTGTTTGAAACCGTAATTGCAAATTCGGCAGCCAGGGGGCTCCAAACATGGAACAAAATAGACGAGTGCTCCTTACAACTTGATATCGAAAAAGGAAACCAGTATATTCTGACCGGTGATCACGGACCCGCTGGCGTGTTTACCATTCAACCAGAAGACCGACTGATATGGAAGGAAATGGACAATCAGAAGAGTTTGTATCTTCATCGAATTGCCATCGCTCCGGATCAAAAGGGGAAAAAACTATTTGATGTCATTCTTCGATGGGCTATCCACTTCGCGAAACAGCGGAGCTTGTTATCGATTCGCATGGATACCTGGTCGGATAACCAACGATTGATTGATTACTACCGGCAATATGGATTTACTGTTGTCGGCACATCTACGACTGCGGATCATCAGGACCTACCCCTTCAAAACCGGAACCTGACCGTGGTGTTACTCGAACGGTTATTATAAACATATCGCCAATACTACTTCACCCAGTACCGCAGCCAGTCGATCATTCGGCTGATATATCCGTATTCATTGTCAAACCAGGCTATCACTTTTAGTTGCTTTCCGATGACGGAAGTCAGAGATCCATCGATTATACAGGAATGGGTATTGCCCCTGATGTCGGCGGATACCAGCTGATCTTCCGTATACTGGATGATACCTTTGTATTCGCCCAGCGCGGCTTTGCGAAACAACTCGTTGATCTGTTCTTTGGTTACTTCCTGTTGCATTTGAACGGTGCAGTCCATCATGGCCCCGTTGGTGACCGGTACTCTTACAGATACGGCCGCTATTCTTCCCTGTAGCGGTAAAATGCGCTCCAACGATTGCGCCAGATCTATCTCCACCGGTATCATCGACTCGGCCGCTGCCCTGCCTCTTCTGAATTGTGTGTGGGCCGTGTCTACGAGTTCCTGGCGGGAAGTATAGGAATGCAACATATTTATTTGCGCTGATTCCACACCGATCGAATTCAACAGGTAAAGAATATGGGTGGAACAATTGGTCATGCAACCACCGGGCGAAATAATCTCCGCTTCCGAAGCAGGGTTCACGTGGTTATGTCCGTAAATTAACAATGGGATATCCGGTGACCCGGTTGTAGACAACAATACCCTCTTCGCACCGGCCTGCAAATGCTGCATGGCTGCTTCCTTCTTCGAAAATCTTCCACTGCATTCCACCACGATATCTACCTTCCACTGTTTCCAATTTATGTTAGAAGGTTGCCCCTCCTGCAATACGGTGATTTTCTTATTTCCGGTGAGGAAGTACCCATCCTCCATCACCAGGTCCTGCTGCCAGGCTCCATACAGCGAATCATACCTGATCAAATAAGCGAGATTGGCAGGGTCCATCACATCATTAACCGCCACCACGTCAATCTGAGGATCGTTTACCAGTCTTCTGAACAAAGTCCTTCCTATTCTTCCCATTCCGTTAATTGCTATACGCATAGTCCATTTTTGCCGCAAATTACTGATTGCCTGTGGCTTTATTTCTCATTTTGAGGAATGGGCCGGCCGGAGGGGTATGACCGCTGATTTCCCAATCGGTCATTCATAGTTGAGTAAACTCTATTATGGCCGGACAGCTGGCGACGGGCTGATAGGGATTTTCCCTATGACATTATTAACGAATCATTTACATCGAAAAAAACTCCCGGCCCGTACTTGCAAATGCAGCCGGTTTATCGTAATTTTCTTAAGTTGTTGGAAACAGAAATACATTACCTTTGCAGCCAGCAAATTGTCCTTCTGCTCCAGAATTATCTGCCCGGTTTTTGCAACAAGCATTTATGATTAATCTTAATCGAAAATAACATTTTATGGATCTTCCGATTACTACTATCGACCTAAGGGACCATATGAGTAATGGTGTGAAATCATTTGACTCTCCAACCTGGGGAATCATGCTGAGACATAAGCTAGAGCTTGAAGAAGTGTTTAAGGATTCCAGTAAATTAATATTCAAGATTCCGGAAGAAGCAACGAATATCAGTATCGGTTTCTTCGCTGAACTTTTTAAAGATATTGTAAATGACTTCGGACTTGAAGAATTCAGAAAAAAGGTACAAATAGACGATAGTCTTTCTTCATTAAACGTGCAAGCTTACGCGAATAAAGCAATTGACTCCATTTCACGCAAACAAAGCTCCGGGGTCAAAATGATGGAATCAACACATTGATTTAAGGCTGATTTTTCTGAGTGGTCGATTCTTTTTCAATCTGCTTTTTTTCAATCGCTATTCCCGCTGTTCCGACTGAATCTTTTTCCAACAGGCGTATCTTTTTCAATAATTCATTCTCTGTTTTCAGAACGAGAATGCTGTCTTTGGCCTTTTGATATTCAGTCTCCAGTCCTGTTTCCTCCCTTTTTCTTTCTTTAATTACCGACCAGGTGCCCAGGGAAATGGACGCCCAAAATAATAACAGCAAAGCTAGATAGGATATCCGTTTCTTCCAATTATCTATCTGAATAGCCGAAGCCCATTTTTCATCCAGTGTTGTTATAACGGACGATCTCATTTCCAGCTCTCTATCC
>JBGAHR010000086.1:0-13508 GCA_044226045.1 Chitinophagaceae bacterium | reverse complement strand
TTGCCAATTCGTCAATTGGCCAATAAGCCAATTTAATTACGGATTACGAATTACGGATTACGGATTACGAATGACGGATGTGAAAACAATTTGTCAATTGGTCAATTGGCCAATGAGCCAATGAAATGACGGATTACGGATGACGAATTGCTATAACGATAAACGTGAAACGTGAAACGATAAACGAACCAACCGCAAACTGTCTTTCCGTTTACCTTTCCCTTTCTATGAGCTGAAAATAAAAAAAGTGCGGCACCCCTGCCGCACTTTAGAAAACCAAACTCTGCTTGTTTAATTGACCTTATGAAAAGATTGTGTGTAAAGAACCGACTGGTCGTTATTCTGAATACGCACGTAATAAATTCCTGTTTTGAGGCCGGAAACATCCACTGATTGCTGATTCATTCCGGTTCCCAGCTGACGAACACTTTTGTTCACCACATTTCCATTTAAGTCTACCACCGTTAAAAGTGCTTGTGATGCTGTTTCACTGGTAACATTGATATTAACCGAAGACTGCGCGAGGGTAGGGTATACTTTCATACCGCTGATGGATTGCCCGTTTCTGACACTGACAATTTTTGAATACTGTGATTGTCCGTCGACATCTACCTGGCGAAGTCGATAGAAGTTCATTCCATTTTTCACTTTGCTGTCATTGAAAGCATACAACTGGCTTGCAGAGCTATTGATCACTCCAATTGAATCAAAGCGGTTATCTGCGCCGGCTCTTTCAATTACGAAATATTTATTGTTGATTTCCGCAGCTGTTTTCCACTGCAGGGAGGCCTGGTTATTGCGAAGTTCCGCAGTAAAGGATACCCATTGTACAGGCATGGTCATCGCGGCAATTGAAACGAGTTCGATATCATCCAGTACCACTCCCATGGAAGTACTGTTATTAAAACCGGTGATCTCCAGCACCACCGCTTCATCGCCTGAATTGGCAGCTACAGTAAAGGAGGCACTTTGTGAGGTAAGTGAATAAGAAGTGTTGCTGAACGACTTCGTAAAATTCAGGTAATTGTTCTTGGTCTGGCTACCGGTCACTTTGATCAGAATGGCAGGGCTAACCGGTGCAAAACGAGCGAGGCTTCTGCCGGCCTTGTATGAAAGCCTGTAGGTCTGGCCGGTTTTCACTTCAATTTTCTGACGAAGACCGGAATAACCATCCACTTCGGCCACTCTGTTCAATGAATTGGATCCACCATAACCGGTTTCAAATCCGATTTCGGTATTCATTCCATCCAGATTCCAGTAGTTGGTACCACTGCTGAAGGTGGAGTTTCCCGCAATGTTTTGTGCTGATAAAAATAATGGGCTGCCAAATGTCATCGACACCAGCAGCAAAATGCCAAGGGGTGAAAGGGTAGAGTTTGTTTTCATAAGGGGTGGGTTTTCTGTTAAGGTATAATACCAGCCGGGTGCCAGAATTTAGCTGGCTGAATGTCATATCTTTACACCACCATCGACCGCCAGCCCGTTCCCCTGGCGGGACAGAAATTCCCAAATTGAAATTACCCAGGCATGAAATGCAGTTATTTTCACTTTAACCTACCGTTTCGCTATCCATTTACGATTTCCAAGGGTACCAAAACACATCAGCCATCGCTGGTGGTTGAACTCGAAAACAGGGGAGTAAAGGGCTATGGAGAGGCTCCGGCAATCGCCTATTATAATATTCCGGTTGAGAAAATGATCGAAGACCTGGAAAGGAAAAAGCCCTTCATTGAAAAATTTGCCATGACGGATCCGGAACGCTACTGGCACTATCTCCATCACCTGATCCCTGATAATCAATTTCTTGTATGTGCCTTGGATATGGCGGCCTGGGATCTCTACGGAAAATTGCTGCGAAAACCGGTGTATGAACTGATGGGCCTCGACATCACCAAAGGGCCGCTGACTGATTACACGATTGGGATTGATACCATTCCGGGAATGGTTGAAAAAATCAAGGAAAAACCCTGGCCGATCTATAAAATTAAAGTGGGAGTACCGGGTGATATCGAAATGATTGAGGAGATACGGAAACACACAGATGCCATACTTCGGGTGGATGCCAATGCCGGATGGACGCTGGATCAGGCACTTGAGAAGATTCCCATTTTGGCAAAACTGGGGGTGGAACTGGTCGAACAACCGCTGGCCAAAGACGACTGGGAAGGAATGAAGGTTCTTTTCGAACAATCACCCCTGCCTTTGCTGGCAGATGAGTCTTGTGTAAAAGAAGAAGATGTTGAGAAATGCCATGGTCATTTTCATGGAATCAATATCAAGCTCACCAAGTGCAGCGGCATCACTCCCGCACGAAGAATGATCACTGCTGCCCGAAATCTCGGGATGAAAGTGATGATCGGATGCATGAATGAAAGCACGAGCGGATCTGCTGCGATTGCACATCTTTCCCCGCTTCTTGATTATATTGATATGGATGGTCCATTATTGTTGGCTGAGGATATTGCCACCGGACTGAATTATGATTTTGGCAAATACAGCCTCTCTGGCAACCCCGGGCTGGGAATTGAATTCACGGGACTGCAAAGCCGGTAAGCAAACACCTGAGTGCTATCAACCACAAACATGGCGTTTTTAATTGATGCATCTGTGTGTCGCCCTAACGGATCAAGCGAAAAATTGTCTATTCCTTTTCCCTTATATTATATTTTTTTCCATTCATGAATGATGGGTTGGCGAAGCCTCCATTTTACTATACATGTTGTAGACTATTTTACTCAACATTCAAACTTTTTTGCACCTCTTACTCTTTTTTTCTCTGAATTGTTTTTGGCTGAAAATCAATACTCACGGTTTTAAGCAACCGTATTCATTATTTATGATGTGGTATTGATAGGGTAAAATGAACGGTTATCATCCTGCCAATCAATATATGATAGGGTATTGAGGGGTGTTGCAAAGGGCTCTTTGCTGGAAATGGGTTTTACTTTAGATGCAGGTAATTTCTTTCACAATCAAAACAAACGCTTGCGTATGAAGAGTAAAATTGCATTGCTGCTTTGCTGCGTCCTCTTATTCCACTCTCTGTTTAGCCAGGCTGTTGCGCAAAATCTCGACATTTCGGGCAAGGTCACCAACAAATCAACCGGTGAAGCCTTGTCAGATGCGACGGTTTCGATCGTCGGCTCAACAACCAGCACCAGGACGGACAAAAATGGTGTGTTCAACATCAGTGTAAAAAAAGGTGCCATTCTAAAAATCACATTTGTCGGCATGACCGAAAAAGAAGTGACTGTTTCCGGTGAGTCACTGTCTCTCACCATTGAACTGGATCCCTTGCCAAACTCCCTGAATGAAGTGGTAGTAGTAGGTTATGGCACACAGAAAAGAAGTGTGGTAACCGGCGCTATTTCGAGTGTAAAGGCAAAAGATCTCGAAAATGTTCCCAGTAACCGGATTGAACAATCTTTGCAGGGAAGGGTTTCGGGTGTTATGATCGCTCAGAACAGCGGTCAGCCGGGTTCTCCTTCTACCGTGCGGATTCGTGGTTTGACCACTTTCGGAGATGGCGGTAACAACCCGTTATGGGTGGTGGACGGGATCGTGGTAGACCAGGGTGGCATTGGTTTTATAAACCAAAGCGATATCGAATCCATTGAAGTGTTGAAAGATGCCGCTTCTGCAGCCATCTACGGAACCCGGGCTGCCACAGGTGTGATCCTGATTACGACCAAGAAAGGAAAAGCCGGAAAATTTACAGTGTCCTATAATGGCTTTTATGGTATTTCCTCCCCGGAAAGAAAACTGAACCTGCTTAATGCCAGCCAGTATGCGGCAGTCATGAACGAAAGATCCGTGAATGATGGAGGTGCATTGGTGTATGCCGACCCGACCTCATTCGGCGCGGGAACAGACTGGCAGAAAACTATTTTTAATAATAGTGCCAAACGTTACTCACACGAACTCAGTTTAAGTGGTGGTAGTGAAAAATCCACCTTCTATATATCATTTGGTCTCCAGGATCAACAGGGTATAGTAGCCACCGATATTTCCAATTACACCCGCAAGAATATCCGTATCAACTCCACACACAAGATCAACAAGTATGTAACTTTCGGAGAAACGGTAGGTTATTCACACCAGAAAAGTGTAGGTCTTGGCAATACCAACAGTGAATTTGGTGGCCCGCTCAGTTCCGCCATCAACCTCGATCCCATTACTCCGGTAGTGATTACAGATCCCAACGTGGCCAATTCAGGTTTGTATCTTAATAAGGGCATCATTCGTGATCCCGAAGGAAACCCATACGGAATCTCCACCCGCGTAGGTCAGGAAATGACGAATCCGCTGGCATATATTCAAACCCGCCTGGGTCGTTATGGCTGGTCTGATGATTTCGTGGGTAATGCATTCCTGGAGGCGTCGCCCAACAAGCACTTCAAATTGCGTTCCTCTTTGGGTGGCAAACTGGCCTATTGGGGTGGACTGGGCTTTACGCCGATATTCTACCTGAGTCCGACACAGAACAATATCATACGTAATAACTATAACAAATCAAATAACAACAGTTTTAACTGGAATATTGAAAACACCCTTAACATCAACTATAAATTTGGTGAGCATGATGTGACTGTATTGTTGGGACAGGGCGTGTACGTTGAAAACATTGGCGGCAGTTCGTCCAACACCATTTACAACCTGCCGATCAATAATTTCAGCGATGCCTCTTTCAGATTCGATATTCCTCAGTCTGACCGGGAATCGGGTACGAGCGATAACATCGAACACAAGTTGTCTTCGCTGTTCGCACGGGTGAACTATTCATACATGGACAAGTACCTGTTCACCGGTATCCTTCGCCGTGATGGATCCAGCCGCTTCGGTTTGAACAAAAAGTACGGGGTGTTCCCCGGCGCTTCTGTTGGCTGGAATGTATCGAACGAAGATTTCTGGAAATCAAACAAGGTCATCAGCCGCCTCAAACTCCGCGCAAACTATGGCGTGGTTGGTAATGACGCCATCAGCGAGTTTGGATATGCTGCTATCGTAGCCGGTGGATACAACTATACCATGGGTTATCCTTCGCAGACAATCTATACCGGCTATGCGCCATTATCATTGGAAAACCCCGATCTGCATTGGGAAGAAACCCGTCAGACCGATGTTGGTTTTGAAGCGTTGATGCTCGATGGCCTCACGGTTAACTTCGATGTTTACAAGAAAACAACCAAAGGCATTCTACGTCCCATCATCATACCAGGTTATGTGGGTGTTTCCAACCTGCCGGTTGCTAACGTAGCCACCATGGAAAACAGCGGGGTGGAACTGGAACTCGGATACCGCCGGAAAGTGGGCGATCTCAATATTTCCGTGAATGCGAACGGCTCTTACATGAAGAACAACGTGACGTATGTAGCCGCAGATACGAATTTCATTTCCGGTGATGCAGGATTTCAGACCATGGGAGCGATCACGCGCACACAGGTGGGACAGCCGTACAATGCCTTCTTTGGTTACAAAGCAGATGGCATCTTCCAGAACTGGGCCGAGATCGACGCATATCGCGACAAGAACGGAAACCTGATTCAGCCAAATGCCAAGCCCGGTGATGTAAGATGGAGAGATATCAATGGAGATGGCAAGATCACCAGCGATAACCTCGACAGAACATTCCTGGGAAGCAGTTTCCCCAAGTTCACTTTTGGCTTTACCGTTAACTTGGAATACAAAGGTTTTGACCTGATGGTCTTCCTGCAGGGAACAGCCGGCTCAAAAATTTTCCAGGGATTGAGAAGACTGGATATCGGCAATGCCAACTATCAAACAAGCATTCTGAGCCGCTGGACAGGTGAAGGCTCCACCAATAAATATCCCAGGCTGACAGCTGCTGATCCAAACGGGAACTACAGCAAAATGTCAGATTACTATCTCGAAAGTGGCGATTATACCCGGGTAAAACTGGTTCAGATCGGTTATACACTTCCCGAAAGAATTGTCAGCAAGATCGGAGCCAGCCGTGTTCGTTTCTATCTCACCGGTGAAAACCTGTTTACCCTTACTGGTTATACAGGATATGATCCGGAAATCGGAGGTCAGGTACTCGGACTCGACAGAGGGGTGTATCCACAGGCTCGTTCCATTATCGGAGGTGTTCAATTGCAGTTTTAGTAATCTACAAAACCAGAATTATGAAATTGATAAAAATATATTGCTTACTCGCGCTGGCAGCTTTTATTACTTTGCTATCGTGCAGCAAATCGTTTGTTGACATTGATCCGAAAGGACAGTTTCTTTCTGAAAACTATTATGCCAATAAAGACCAGGCTTTCGCGGCCCTGGTGGCTACGTATGATATCATGCGTAAAAATTCCGGCGGTTTCGAAAACATGCTGGCCCTGTTGAACGCGGGTTCCGATGATCATTATGCCGGAGGTGGCGGCCCTACAGACGGAAGCCAGTTGCAGGTATTTTCCAACTATACCATGACACCGCAATCCATTGCCGGAAGTTACTGGAGTGATCACTACCAGGGCGTATTCCGTGCCAATGTGTTGCTGTCGAAACTACCGGCGGTTCCGATGGATGAAAATCTGCGCACCCGTTTTGCAGCAGAGGCAAAAGCGCTGAGAGCGTTGTACTATTTTAACCTCGTCAGGTTATTTAAAAACGTTCCGTTGTTTACAGAACCGTTGACCACTTCAGAAATATACAATGTGACGCAGGCAACGCCGGAAGCCGTGTATGCACAAATCGAAAAGGATCTGACAGAGGCGATGGACGTTTTACCGGTGAGTCTTCCTTCTGCTGAACTCGGCAGATTTACAAAAGGCGCTGCCAAGGCATTGTTGGGAAAGGTTTACCTCTACGAAAACAAGAAAACCCAGGCAGCGGCTCAACTCGCCGAAGTAAATGGTCCTACACCTGGTACCACCAGCTCCTATGGATACAAACTGCTCATCAGTTTCAGTGATCTGTGGATTCCTTCCAACAAATTCAATACTGAATCCATTCTTGAAGTGGCCCACACCAACCTGGGAAGATCCACCTGGGGTAACTGGGGCAGCAGCACCGACGAAGGAAATACTTTCGCGCAGATGGTCGGTCCCCGGAGCTATCAGAAAAAAACCGGCAATGCACCGGATATCTATCCCGCTGGCTGGAGCTTCAGTGTGGTAACACAAAGCCTCTATGATTTCATGAAAACCGATCCCCGTTTCAGCGCTACCATCTTCGATGCCGATGCCCTGAAAACTGCCGGAGACATTGACTATACAGCCGGCTACCAGAACACCGGGTATTTCCTGAAGAAATTCCTGCCAAACGCATCTGATGTTACTTCGCTGGGAGGTAACACGGAATTGAATTTTCTGCAGGATACCTATATCATCCGCCTGGCAGATACTTACCTGATGGAAGCAGAAGCGCTGGGTGGTACAGGTGCCCGCGCACAAGCCTTGCTGGATGCAGTCAGAGCAAGAGTTGGTCTCACATCGGTGCCGGTTTCCCTGCAAGCGATCAAAGACGAACGCCGGAAAGAACTGGCAGGAGAGGGTCATCGCTGGTTCGACCTCGTTAGATGGGGTGATGCAGCGACCGTACTGGCGGGCCGTGGTTTTGTGGCAGGAAAGCACGATGTATTTCCAATACCAGCCAGGGAATTGCAGGGAACAAAGCTGGTACAGAACCCGGGTTATTAATTCAAGTCGATCCATCATTAAACGAAATGACAATGAAAAATAATTTCAGATCAGTTTATCATATGCTGGTGGTGTTATCAGCAGGCCTCTTCATGGTAGGTTGCCAGAAGAAAGAGGTAGTCGATCGGGGATTGAGCGACTCGAACCTCGATGCCACTTTCACGGTTACTTCAATAGATGCCAACAATTTTGTTGCGCAGGTGAAAGACAGCAGTTATATCATGTCCAAATGGGATTTGGGAACCGGTTCCGTGAGCGCCGGAAGATCGACCCAACCGATCTTTCTGCCCGATGCAGGCTCTTACAAAATCGTTCACTATGCCGTAGGTAAAGGAGGTTCCACCTTCTCTTCCGAGCAAACCATCAATGTGGCTACTTCAGACCCGGCGAGGGGAAACCTGGTGCAGGGAGGAAAATTTGAAACAGCCGATGATGAATCAAAATGGACGCGCCTGATCATCAGCGCTCCGGCAGTTACCTGGACTCGCGCGAACGGAAAAATGACAGCTACCGGCGGGAGCTGGGGTCACAGTGGAATCTACCAGGCTATCCAGGTAGAAGCCAACAAGGATTATCGCTTCGGCATGCAGGTATCCGGAAGCGGCGCTACCGACACCTGGTTTGAAGTGTACTTTGGTACTACTGCTCCTGTTCAAAACAATGACTATTCCTCTGGCGGTGTTCAAATAGCAATGAAT
The DNA here is from genome assembly GCA_044226045.1 of Chitinophagaceae bacterium. Lineage (GTDB taxonomy): Bacteria > Bacteroidota > Bacteroidia > Chitinophagales > Chitinophagaceae > Endoryza. Next base: position 5,155 of record JBGAHR010000086.1, on the reverse strand, counting down.
ACCTGGGCTGGTTGCGGCAACTCAACCTTCAGTGGCAATATTGCCAGTATCGGTTGCGCGGGCGCACTGGTTGGTAAAAGTGGAAAGATCAGGTTCACGCAGGCTGGCACCATTTATTTGTTGATCAAAACCGGCGGAGCCGATCTCGGTACCAACGGGATTTCCATTGACAATGTCGAGCTGAGAGGCATTTAATTTTATATCTTTCTGGTATACCGTGACAGGTATCAAAACTTCTGCTCGCCTCCGGTCATCTATCATTGCCAAACGATGGATGACCGGACTGGCGGGTATCTTTCTTTTCAATCAAATCACCAACCATGAAACTGTCCTCATTCGGCTCTATTATCTGCCTTTCATTTATACTAAGTTGTTGCGCGAAGAAAAGTACTACGGGCGGCAATCAACCCAATCCTGATCCGGGCACGCCCACTTCCAAATCTGATGCAGAATATTGGCTCACTGAACCCGATCAGTCTTCGCTGTTCAGAAAGCAAAACCAGTCGCTGCTATTTGGTAACAATTCGAATGCGTCTGCCAGCACGATCGAAGTGGATAGTACAACGACCTATCAGACGATCGATGGATTCGGTTACACCCTAACTGGCGGGAGCGCTACACTGATCAACCTGCTGCCAGTGGCCACAAAGGATGCCTTGCTCAATGAGCTGTTTCGGAGCGACAGCACTTTCATCGGCGTCAGTTACCTGCGAATCAGCATCGGAGCCTCCGATCTCAGCGCATCGACCTTTACTTATGATGAGGTACCGGCCGGGCAGACCGATCCAACCTTGCAACAATTCAGTATCGATCAGGAAAAACAGGACCTGATTCCGATTCTGAAAAAGATTCTGGCCATCAATCCCACCATTAAAATAATGGGGTCACCCTGGACTGCACCCACCTGGATGAAAACCAACAATGCATTTATGGGTGGAAGCCTCAAACCTGAATATTATTCCGTGTATGCGCAGTACTTCGTAAAGTACATACAGGCGATGAAAGCCGAAGGAATCACCATTGATGCCATCACTCCCCAAAACGAACCCCTGCACGGAGGCAATAACCCCAGCATGGTTATGCAACCCACAGAGCAGGCCGACTTCATAAAAAATCACCTGGGCCCCGCATTCGCGGCTGCTTCGATTAGTACCAAAATCATCACCTATGATCACAACGCCGACCGGCCGGATTATCCGTTAACCATACTCGATGATGCTGCGGCACGTCCTTATGTAGACGGATCCGCTTTTCATTTATACGGTGGGAATATATCTGCTCTCAGCCAGGTGCATGACCGTTACCCGAACAAGAACCTGTACTTTACCGAACAATGGACCGGTGGCCCGGGTAACTTTGCCGGTGATCTGAAATGGCATATACAAAACCTGGTGATCGGCGCTACCCGTAACTGGAGCCGAAACGTACTCGAATGGAACCTGGCGGCTGATCCGAATTACCAGCCACATACCAATGGCGGATGTACGAGCTGTATGGGCGCTCTTACCATTGGAAGTACCGTTAGTCGGAATGTTTCTTACTATATCATAGCACATGCTTCCAAATTCGTAAGACCCGGCTCTGTACGGATCTCCTCTTCGCAAACCGGCACATTGTCAACGGTAGCCTTCAAAAATCCGGAAGGTAAAAAAGTATTGATCGTGCTGAACAATGGTAACAGTCCTGAAGTTTTCAATATAAAATTTAACGGCAAGTCTTTTACCACCAGCCTGAACAACGGGGCCGTAGGCACCTTTGTGTGGTAATTCAGTGTTATAGTATATCGGCTTCCCATTGCTGAATTGAGTAAGTGATGGGAAGTTTTTTTGGGAGGAACAGCTAACGTTATTTCGGGCGAAGGGAATCGAGGAATTTTCTGGTCTCTGTTTGGTAAATGGTAATAAGATGGGTTCTGATCGGATCCGGCTCGGCTTCTTTCTTCCCCTGGGTAAGTAAGGTTATCACAGAAGAGGGCTTCTCCGGCATATGGCAGCTGATACAGTCTTTTTCGGTTGCGCTGTCAACGATTGCATCTTTACCCGAAAAATCATGTCTCACTTCCTGGTGGCAGGTTCGACATCTTTTAGAAAACAGTTCGAAGTTGTCGCGCTCCTGTTGATGTACGTTGTGACAGGAATTACAGGTCAGGTTAGCAGACTCCCGGAAACACTTGCTCGCCAGCATCAGCTGGTATTGATTACCGTGAACATCCAGGCTGGCGGTATCTATTCTCCCGAATTCGGGAATATAAAACCGGTCGATATCATCGCCGGGTTTGAAATAAAACAGGGATTGCTGAACGTCCCGGAACCCCGAATGACACAGGGCGCATTGATCGTTTTGCTGCTTGCGGGTCAGTGTGGCAAAAGAAGTGATGTGTTGAGCCTTCTTTTCATCGGGATGTTCTGTATGAAAATCAACATGCGCCCGGGCAGGACCATGGCAGCGTTCACAATCGATCCCAAATACGATCTTATTTTTTTCAAATTCTTCCTGCATCACCACCCCGGTGTAAGTCTGCTTTACTGAAACAAATGAGCTATGACAGCCCAGGCAATAGGATGGGATATTCCGGTCGAACTTCGCCTCGGTTGCCGGAAAACCCGGACTGTTGGCCCAGGCATGGGCCGAATAAAGATAGGAGAGTGGTAACTGCGATATTTTCTTCTGATCATTGTAATACAGGAAGGTTTGTGCCTTGCGCCCGGAACCGACAATGATGTCAAAAGGTTGCGAGAACAACTTTCGGCCATTCAACACATAGGTTTGTACAAATTTGTTATCCACCCGCTCCATCCAGACTTCCACACTGTCATTAAACCGGAATTTGTTTGCACCGGCATCGAACCCGGCTTTCAGTTCCCGCGAGAGAGAATCGCTGCTGGTATTGAAATGGGCTGTATGAAAGGTATTATTATAAACACTGGCATGACAGGAAGCGCAACTGGCTGATCCGGCATACGCTGGTCCTCGCAGATCTCTTACCGAACGATCGGTTAGTTGCATGCACTGTGAAAGAGAAAAGATAAATACGATCATTACTGTCACCTGCAACCTTCTGCTGGAACAACAATTTCTCCAAAACCCGGATAACTGTTGAAGTTTATGCTTCATGCTTGCTACCGTTGATTGCTGAATGGAAATTGAGCAGGAAATTCAAGAGGTTTACGTTTGGCTCGATGCCCAGTTTCTTTCTTAACCGGTGCCTGGCCAGTTCCACACTCTTGATGGTGATATTCATGATTTGCGAGATCTCCTTGCTCGACAGGCTGAGCCGGAGATATGCACATAATTTCAGCTCACTGGAAGTCAGGTTCGGATAGGCAGCCTTGATAGATACCAGGAAATCGCTGTGCACTTTATCAAAATGAACGGCAAACTGTTCCCAGTTCTTTTTCATCTTATCTTCGTTCAGCATCTTCAGGATCTTTTTATAATCCTCCGATTCCTTATCCACCTCACTGACTCTTTTCATCTTTACGAATTCTTCTTTCACCTTCAACAGCATCTCACCTTTCTGGATCAGGTTAAAAGTGGTAGAGGCCAGCTCCGTATTTTTTAATTGTATTTCCGACTCAAGTTTTTCGTTTTGCAACTGGATGATTTCATTCTTGCTTCTTTCCAGCTCCAGTTGATGGAGGTACATTAACTGCTTTTGCTCCTCTTCAAATTTTTCCCGTTGTAATTTGTTTACATACTCCAGCTTTTTCCTTTCGTCTTCGTGCGCCTGTTGCTGCTTAAGGAATTTCTTCTGCTGAAAACGGTGAATCAGGTAAAGGCCCAGCGCCAACAGAAGGGCATATACCAGGTACATCCAGGTTGTCCGGTACCAGGGAGGCAAAACAACAAACCGATAACTCGTTACCGCGGATTCCTCTCCTTCATGGGTCCGGGCTTTTACGTGAAACGTATAGGTACCCGGTGCCAGGTAAGAATATTCCTTTTCGGTTTTGCGGGTCCAGGGAGACCAGCCCTTTTCTAATCCCTCCAGCTGGTAAGCATATTCCATACTGGAGAGTTTACCGTATAACGGAGCGGAATATTCAAAGTGCAGGTTATTCCAATGAAAGTTGATCTCGGGAATCTCAGGGTTAACCCACTGTCCGGACGGGATCTCATTTGAATATCCGAAATAAATACTGCTATCCGTTTTATCGGAAATGCGCACATTGCTGATCAGGATCGGGATCGATTGCTTCTTATTCTTGTATTGTTCATAATCGACCAGGTAGAATCCTTCTTCCGCTGCCACAAAAATATTCCGTTGGTTATAAGGGTATACGTACTCAAAACCACCGGACATGATCTTTTCATTCAGCTCCGGAATATGAACGATTACCGGTTGGGCAGCTGAAAAATCAACCACGCCTAACCGCTTGTTCTCGACGAACCAGATATTGCCACGATCATCTTCTTTCAGATAATCGATCACCTTGTTGCCAAAAATATTCCGGAAGAATACAGAAGGAATGAAGTCATCGGTTTTGGGATCGTATTCAAAAATGCCCGCGGAACTGGTAAATACAATCCGGCTTTTAACCTTGAAAATATGATTGCCGTTTCCGGTTACAATACCGTGCTTGTCTTTATAAACCGAATAGGTTGGATTGACGCCATTGTTGATCTGGATTTTATACAGTCCTTTATACGGATGGGAAACCCAGGCAATGTCATTATCCAGGGCAATGAATCGCACTGATTCGAAATGCGCGTGAATGGATGGGTTCTTGAAAACCCCTTTATCGTAATTGTAAAAATTGACACCGTTGTAAGTCCCCGCCAGAATTACAGGAGAAGGCATCACATTACTAAGAGGAAGAAAAGTCCAGAAACCGGAGCTGCCATCCACCACTTGCGGCATATTATTCCGGATCACAAAAAACCCTTCATTATGCCCCATCACCAGTTCACCGTTCACCTCAGAGAGATTCCACACCTGGCCTTTGGTGTTGGGAACTGCTTCAAAGCTGCTTTTCACAAAAGCAAAATCCTGGCGTCCCTGCAAGGGAGCCCAGTACAAGCCATTCAGCGTACCGATATAAAGTTTGTTATCGAAAACAATAGCTGATTTACCACCGCTCAGTTCCTGGTAGTTGGGATAGATGTGCTTGATGTAATTGTTGAAGGCTATGAAGTCAATACCGCTTCCCAAACC
>JBGAHR010000085.1:0-13405 GCA_044226045.1 Chitinophagaceae bacterium | reverse complement strand
GGTTTGCGGTTTGCAGTTTGCGGTTTGACGGATGTTGCATTCTTTGTATTGTAGTTTTCACTTTTGATTTTTGACTTTTGAATTCGCCATTCGTAATCCGTAATCAGCATTGGCTAATTGACTAATTGACGAATTGTATCCGTCATCCGTCATTCGTAATTCGTAATCCGTCATCCTTAGGTCACGCTGAAACCTGGACGCAAAGGGCCCAAAGAACCGCTAAGCACGCGAAGAAATCTCAGTTTAGCGTTTATTGTTTCACATTGGTTGGCGGTTTGCGGTTTGCAGTTTGCGGTTTGACGGATGTTGCATTCTTTGTATTGTAGTTTTGACTTTTGATTTTTGAATTCGCCATTCGTAATCCGTCATCCGTAATTATCATTGGCTCATTGACTAATTGACGAATTGGCAAATTGTATTCTTAATCCGTAATTTCATGGCGACTATTTTCTAACAACTTAAACCAACATTGCCATGAACAAATTATCAGGCCTTCTATTAGTTTCATTTGTCGTCATAATTGCCGGTTTTACCACGCAAAAAGCCGGAAATCGGTCCACAGCCGCCCCTGCTAAATTCAAAGTTGCGATACTTTACTCCTCAGCAACGGATACTGTTTTCGACATGGATTACTATGAAAAAAAGCATATGCCAATGGTCGCGGGCTTACTGGGAAAAAACCTCGAGCATTATGAGATTGATAAGGGCATTGCCGGAAGAACGCCCCAAGACAAGGTTCCCTTTGTAGCTATCGGGTATTTTTATATTTATGATGTGGCTGAGTATAACAAGGCAATCTCACAAAACATCCAGGCGATACTGGCAGATATTAAAAAATATACGCAGATTCCACCGACTGTCCAGATCAGCCAGATCATTAAGGGTGCGCAGTAGTTGAAAGGGAAAGAGAAAGAGAAAGGGAAAGAGAAAGGGAAACAGAAAGAGAAACAGAAACGGAAAGGGAAACCGAAAGGGGAACAGAAAGAGAAAGAGAAAGGGAAACAGAAAGAGATGTGGATGCTTGCTGGAGTAAATGCCGCTCGCTTAGGCGAGTCCTCCCGATCGCCAAAGGTGAATTGGGAAAGGGTCCGTCCACGGCGATCGGGATAAGACTCGCCTGAGGAAGAAGGGAAAGGGAAACAGAAAGGGAAACGCTGAACGTGAAACGCTGAACGAAAAACAATAAACGCACTCGGCGTTCCTTGGGTGCGGGGAGAAGTAGGAGAGCGAGAGCGGGGGCGGAAAGAGAAACAGAAACGGAAAGAGAAAGGGAACGAGAAAGGGAAATGCTGAACGTGAAACGATAAACGAAAAACGATAAACGCACTCGGCGTTCCTCGGGCGCGGGGAGAAGACAGGAGCGGGAGCGAGAGCGGGAGCGAGAGCGGGAGCGAGAGCGGAAAGAGAAACAGAAAGGGAAACCGCAAACTGCAAACCGCAAACCAACCTGAAACGATAAAAGATAAACGCACTCGGCGTTCCTTGGGTGCGGGGAGAAGACAGGAGCGGGAGCGATAGAGAGCGAAAATTAATTCAGCATCTTCAGCGCTTTCTGCGTCTTCTGCGCCCTCAGCGTCTTCAGCGTTCGCCTAATTCGCCTAATTCGCGTAATTCGTATCTTGAACTAACACCATTCACGAATTAACAAAGAACATTCTAACTCCCAGCACAACCAATACTGCTGCGAAAATTCTTCTTAATGTTACCTGTGGGATATTGACCGCTGTCAAACTTCCGAGATATCCTCCAATGATGAATCCAATACAGATTACTGCAGCAGTCTTGATGTCGACCTGCCCGTTTTGATAATATTTCCAAACAGCCAGGATACCAATAGGCGGAACAAGAATGGCAAGCGTAGTGCCCTGTGCCATTAATTGAGAAAAGCCAAATAGTAAAACCAGTGTCGGTACAATAATAACACCACCACCAATTCCCACCAGCCCGCTAAAATATCCGGCCAGCAGACCCAAAGCCAGCAAGCCAAGAAAAACTACGACAGTCATGTTGTTGGAATTATTCATAAATATACAATTGATCAATCTACATCTTAGTCATCTGCAAATGGTGCATTCATTAATGGCTGGTTGGCGGTTGCTCGCGTTTCGCGTTTCCGGTTTATCGTTTCCGGTTTATCGTTTCACGTTGGTTTGCAGTTTCTGTTTCCCTTTCTCTTTCCACTCTCGCTCCCGCTCTCACTCCCGCTCTCACTCCCGCTCCCAAATTCATCCGTAATTCGTAATCCGTAATTACCATTGGCGCATTCACTTAATGCGCTTCTTTCTTTCCACCGCTGCTGCGAAAATTTTATACATATTGTTTCTGGTTAGCATAGAGAGCTTTAAATAAAGATCATATGCTTCATCGTATCGTTTTTTCAATTCGAGCACCCAGGCCTTTCCGTACATAGCTTGTATCGACAGTGGATCGATCAGCAGCGCTTCTTCAAAATCCTGCAACGCAAAATCCAGTTTAGCCACCTGCAGAAACAGAATGCCTCTTTTGGTATAATTCGACTGTGTCCAGCTATCTGAGAAAGTGGAGTTCATGTTATTAATCAGTTTGGCAATGGAATCTTTATTGAGACCCAAAATCCCATCATATCGAACCTCATCAATAAACAGAAAATACGGTCTGCAGGAATATACCAGTTGCACCGAAAGACTGTCAAACAAATACTCTGTAAACTTCTCCTGTTGCGCCTGGGAACTGTCACTGAATTTCCTCAGGCATTCCTCCAAAAACGAATCCCTGTGTTGGCTAATCGACTGTTCGAATAGCTGCCGATAGCTCGCACTGGTAATTTTAGGCTCTTTCGAAAGTTTAAGACAGATCTCTGTCTTCAATTGATTAAACAAAGAATCCTGGGCCTGCAGCGAAAAACAACAAGAGGAAAACAACAGCACCAGCGGGATGGTCAGACGGTGTAAATTCATCTTAAACAAATGAAAGTCAATCAATGATGTAATTTATTCCAGTCTGCCGGAAACATAAAAACTTTTTTGTTTGTATTTGGTTAAGTTCGCTCAAATGAGTTTTTTGTCTGTTCTGTAACATATTATCTGTCACAAACGTCTGAAAAACACACGGTGTCGTTTCCATGACATTGTGCCTACTGCAATCAAACATACATTACACCATTAACTGCCAATCTATGAAGTCGATTATTTTTCTCGCCTGCTTCTTTTTAAGCCTTCCGGGCATCAGTCAAAGTAAAAAGCCGGTAAAAGTTGTACTGCTGGGAACCTTTCACTTCGACAATCCGGGACTGGATGTGGCCAAGTTTCAAAATGCCGATATTCAGTCGGAAGCCCGCCAGAAACAGGTCATGGAAGTCCATGATATGTTGAAAAAATTCAACCCCGACCGGATATTCATTGAAGCATCACCAGACAGGCAATCGCGATTGGACTCTTCATACAGGGAATACCTCTCGGGAAAGGCTACGCTAAAATCAACGGAAACGCAACAATTAGGCTTTCGTCTTGCCAAAACCCTGAATTTGCCAGGGGTTTACGGAGTAGATTATTATGAAGCCGATTTCCCCTTTGACAGCCTGATGAAATCGGCTTCGGAAGCCGGTCAGACAGACCTGGTAAACTATGTACAGGAGTCTATTACCAAGATCCAGGAAATGTTCAATCAGTCATTGGCGAAAATGACGATAAGGGAAATGTTATTGAGAGAAAATAGTGATGAAATGTACAAGCTGCAACATGGTTTTTACTTCAAACTGATTTCGGCGGGTAAACCCGGTAACCATGTTGGCTCTTACCTGGTGAGTGAATGGTGGAGGAGGAATATGGTCATCTATGAGAATATCCTTAAAAAATTGACGGGCAAAGAAGAAAGGGTATTGGTCATTTTTGGCGCCGGCCATACGGCCATTTTACATGAACTGATGAAATACAACCCCGATATCGAACTGGTACCGGTATCTGAAGTGCTAAAATAGCTGGCGCTATACTGAAATTTGTCCCTCGAGTATCCACTGACAATCTCCCCCGATTTCAACCAAATCAGGCAGAACGGTAACGTGGATAAACCCGCCGCGCGCCGAAGCCTGGTACACTTCGATGCTGTCTTTCCCGAGTTTCTCTTTCCAGTATGGACCCAGAACAGCGTGAATGGAACCGGTAACCGGATCTTCGTCTATACCGATCCATGGACAAAACGACCTTAAGACAATATCGTAGCTATTACCGGAAGCCGCACTCATGATCACCACCTCCTTGATCATGGTACTACTTTTCTCTAATAGTCGAAAATCCGGTTGGGCGGTAACGACTTCCGATTCATCGGATAATTCTATAAATAAGGTCTGTAATTCCCGGCTATATAACTGACCTATGGTATTCCTCACTCCCAGGGCTTCGATGGTTTGTGCTGGTATCAGCATATCAGACCATCCAAAGCGAGGATAACTGATGGCGACCCTTCCTGATTGTTGTCGGGCTTCCAGCTGTACCGATTCTTGCGTAATCATCGTCAATCTCTCTCCTTTTAGTTCGCGGAATAATACCGTGGCGGCACCCAATGTAGCATGCCCGCAGGCAGGTATTTCACCTGTGACGGAAAAATACCTGATAGCATAACGTCGATCTCCAAGGGCTCTTAGAAAAGCCGTAACCGGCGCATTGAATTCCAGCGCGATCTGGTGAAGCAGCTGATCGACCGGGAAGAGATCTAACAGACAAACTGGCGTTGGATTACCCCTGAACTTTTCCGTAGTAAATGTATCTAAAAGAAAAAATGGAGCTTTCATCGATTGACAGGCTATTATTCAATATTGAATGTTGCGCAAGTATGCTTATGTTTTTTGTACCGGTGATTCCTCGCATTTCTCTTTTTTCAATTTCTCTACTTCATCGCCATACATCTCAGTGAAGCCCTGCCTCAAAGCCTCCTCAATATCCTGGCAGGCATCTGTTTTTCTTTTAAGGGCCAGGTAGATAAGTGCGCGATTGCGATAAGCATAGGAATTCCCCGGGTACAATTTGATGGACCGGTTTACATCGGAGAGGGCGCCGGCCAAATCACCGAGCTTGAGCTTGCTGTAAGCCCTGTTGTTGAAAGTCAGTGGTTCTTCCGGATCCACCAGCAACGCTTTGTTGAAATAATAAACCGCAGAATCATGCTTTCCCAGCCCCTGGTACTTGAACCCAATATTCACCCAGGCCCCTACAAAACTGGAGTCGAGGGCGAGTATCCTGAAAAGATATCCAAGAACCTGGTCTCCCTTTCCAATTTCATCACTTACCGCAGCCAGGTTGTTCAGAATTCCTACATTGACGGTATCGTACTTCAATGCGAGTGAGAAATCCTCATAAGCCTCCTGAAAATTGCGAACATTCTTTTTGGCCACTCCCCGGTTCAGCAATAGAGACATTCTCATCGTATCGGCTTTTTCATAAGACAGCGCCTTGTTGAAATCCCGAATGGCTGCATCTGTTTCCCGAAACTTCAGCAGTAAAAGTCCACGTTGATTAAATGCAATTGAATAAGTGGGGTTGGCTTCAATGGCGCGGGTAAAGGCTTCATAAGACTCTTTATATTTTTCCAGCTCCCCCAGCACATTTCCTTTCAAAACAAGATACTCCGGGTTCTGGAAGTCTTTTACCAGCGCGAGATTTATCTCTTCCAGGGCCGATGCAAAATTTTTCTTTTCAGCATATTCCCGGGCTTTTGTAAAATGAGGATCTTCTGTTTGTGAGAAACAAAAAGAAGTAGCAGTAAGTAAGATAAACAGAATTAAAATGTTTCTTTGCATTGGAAGAAAGTGGTTAATTAGGAACTTTACCCTCTGAAATATACTCCAAAATATGCAATAGGAAATTACCTGAATCAAATATACTCGTTAGCTGCTCCCGCCTTTTTTCCATTGCCAATCTCCGCTGTTACAGACAACCTGAATCCTTCGCCAGGAGAAGTTGCGACATTTACCTGACCGTTATAAATACTTACCCTGCTCCGGATATTTTTCAGACCAATACCATTATCCAATTTTTCGGGATCAGCGCCTACTCCATCGTCCGATATGGTCATCATCACCCGATTGTTTTTGATTTTCATTTTTATACTGACGTTTTTGGCGTCGGCATACTTAACGATATTGGTGCATTGCTCCTGTGCAATTCGGTACAAAGTCAGCTTGAGGTCTTTCTCGAGAATATCCTCGTTGATTTCCGTCGACATGATTCTTACATTCACACCTGCATTCATCAGCATACTTTCTGTTAGCCTTTTGAGGCTTTCTAAAATAGACAGCCCGGTGAAATCCGGTGAAGTTCTTTCATGCGCAATTTTCCTGTTCTCATTAATGGCTAACTGAAGATGTTCCATTGAAGTCTTTACTATATCCTGATCCCTATCGGAAACAGACTGAACAGTAGAGAGAAGGATCTTGATACTCACAAGAATCTGGTTAACATTATCATGGAGTTCCTCTCCGATAGCCTTTCGTTCTTTCTCTTCTGCTTCAATGATGGCCGCAGTCAATTTTTTTTGTTCTTCTCGTTGGTGATCCTGTAGTTCTTGTTCGAGTGTTTTTAACTGTGTAATATCATAGACAATTCCAAACATGGCCGTTGGGTCCCTATTCTCATCCATTTCGTACCTGCTTTCTGCAAACACGTGACGAACACTGCCGTCTTTTCTAATAATTCGATGATAAAATGAGCTGCCAACCCAGTTTGTCTTTCCATTTTCAATTTCCTCCTTTACCCGATCCAAATCATCCGGATGCACCCAGGTTAACCATTCCTCCATGGAAATGTTGTGATCTGCAGGCTCCAGGCCATAAATACGATAAGCCTCATCCGACCATTTGGATTCACCCGTTTTGAAACTAATCTCCCAATGACCCAGATGAGCTATGCGTTGAGCCCTTTGAAGCCTTTCCTTACTTCTGATCACCTCTTCTTCCGCCTTCTTTCTTTCGCTGATATCCCTAATAAATCCACAAAAGGTAATATCTGATCGATCACCAATGCGAACAGCAAAAAGTTCAACCGGAAACTCCCGGCCATGTACATCAAAGGCTTTTGTTTCCATCAACTTGCCCAAAATCACCCGGCACGACTTTTTGCTGCAATTCTCATCTTGAAGTGTATCTGTACTTTCCCTCTTAACAGGAAGGATATAGTCGAATATACTTCTGCCAAACATTTCCTGCTGAGAGAACCCAAACAACTCCTCTGCGCGGCGATTCCAATAAACAATACCACCATTTTGGTCGGTGCAAAATACCGCATCGTGTATCGTATTCATGATTGCTTTACGTAAATCATCACTCTGCCTGGCTCTTATCTCAGATTGCTTCTCCCCGTCAATATCTTTAAAAAATACCGACAAACCGGCTTCAGATGGATAAACATGAATCCTTACCCATTTCTGCAGCGATGTGGAATAGTCTTCGATAACCAGACTCTGGCGGTTTCGCATAGCAGACTGGAAACCCTCATAAAATATAGTATTTCTCACTTCCGGGAATTCATCCCATGCATTTCGATGAAGCAACTCAGCGGCGTCCTTTTTCAGCAACTGTTCGGCGACTTTATTAATATAGGTAAACCGCCAGTTCTTATCCAATGCAATAAAACCATCGGAGATACTCTCCATCAGAGCCTTGTATTTAATTTCACTTTGGGCAATCGTCTCTTCATCGTGTTTTCTTTTGGTAATATCCTCGGAAAAAATAAGGACCCCTCCTATTCTGCCATCGAACTGATACCAGGGACGTATCTCCCACCTGATCCAAATGTAATTGCCATCCGCACGAACGAATAACTCCTCCTCGCTTTTACGGGCAGCCCCCTTCAGGCAATCCGAACAAACCTCCTTCCACGTATCCGCTATGCCAGGGAAAATTGTAAAATGAGATTCCCCGATTATTTTCTTCCCTTCCAATCCATAGTCTTTTAACCATCGGCTGCTGACAACCAGGTAATGCATGTTTGCATCAAACATAGCTATTGCTGCAGGACTGTGTTCTATATACAGCTGCAACAGCTTTTCCCGTTCCTCAATTTCTATACGGCTCTTCTCCAATTCCTGTTGCTTTAGCACCTTCTCTGTTACATCCCGAACATCTGATACTATAGCTCCGATGGTTTCATTGAGCAGGTTTACAAGCGTACCTTCATGATACCGGACTTCCCCTTCCTTTGTTATTATCCTGTAGAAAGTATGAATCAGTTTACCTGGATGCTCCCGGGCTGCGTCTACATAAGCTGTGAATTTTTCCCTGTCAACCGGATGAATCAGCCTGTCGAGAAAACCAGGCTGCATGGCGTCTTCATCAGACCAACCCGTAAGCTTCGCAGCAGCAGGACTTCTGTATATAATTTTCCGGGAATCGTCAAGCATGGCAAAGGCCTCTTCATTGTGCTCAGCCATCGCCTTAAATCGGCTTTCCGATTTTCTGATTTCGACAGTTTTTTCCCATATCTTTCTTTCCAAATCTCCATTGATTCTCCATAAATCGCTTTCCAGCCTTTTCTGCTGACTAATATCCTTAATGATGAATAAAACAGCTTCGTCATCGCCTATCCCGATAAGGTTGGCAGTTACCGCCCCGAAAACAGCGCGACCACATTTTGTATAATAGTTTTTAGTGGATTTCCACTGACCGGTGACTTTCAAAGAGTCCTCAATCTCAGCCATCTCCCGATCGTCAAATTGCAGGAAACCGATTTCACGAGCCGTTTTGCCAATTACTTCCTGTTTTGTATATCCTAAAATGCTCTCCGCTCCCTTATTCCAGTGCGTAATTTTTTTGCCAGAGTCTCTTACCAGGATAATATCCGGCGAATTCTCTATCAAGGCATTTATCCAATTCGAGGGTGATTGTGCATCGGCAAATTGATAAGATGTCGGGGCTTGTTTCATGTTGCGTTTGATTAGTCAAAATCAGGATTATCGTTAAAAAGAGTTGAAAACTATCCACTCTATACCTAAACTTAAATGACTCATTTCATTATCGGCACTGATTACCGTCAGTCAGACCAACGCCAATGCAAGAGCGATTATTTGACATTAATCAAACGATAAACATAAAACTGTAGTTACATTTGTATACACTATTATCTTTCAACAACTGGCAATTTTGTGTAGCTAATAAGCCACGACTACGACCATTGTATGCTACAATGCTTTGACATATCAATCCACAAAATTTATGGAAGATCGGCCGCCGCTAGGAAGAAAGACAATAAAAATAACAGTGAAACTACTGTTGGCTTAGCGCTTCGAGCACCCGCATCGCCTTTTTCCGATCTCTAACATCAACAAAAATATGATCGTGGTAAAAGGCCGCCACTACATTGCAGCTGATTTGGGCATCAGACAAAGCTTTCGAAAAAGCAGCCGTAAGACCTACTGCTTCCAGTGAGGAATGTACTGTCAGCGTAATCCAGCTGGCAACAAATGAATACTCCCAGTTAAATTGATCGGCTGTTTCCTTTGATACAATAACAGTTATTCCTTCCTCTTCCCGAAATTGCATGAGGCAATGAGCCAGGTGCTCAGCAGCAAGCTCCTTCAACGAACAAAAAACAAATTGCCCGTCCTGCAACTTCGGTCGCATTGACTTTATCAGCTTTTCCAGCTCTTTTTCGCCTGTCATTTCTCAACTCAATTATTGTTAACTGTTTTACTACTGATGGATAGCACCACTAAACTATTCTCGAAATGAAAAGAAGTTCCGGATTGTATCGGTTGGTAGTCGAAATACCCTTCAGGAAATCCGATGAATTGACCGGTTTCATAAGCTACGATCAAATAATGCCTGCCAACATAATTCAATTCGAGTCGCTGAATTTCTTTAACCGCTATTGCCCCAGTACTCTTTTTGTGATTTGCACGATACAACTCACCAAAGCTACCGGGCAGCCTGCCTGTTTTATCTTGAAAAGAAAACAATATAGGTTCTGGCAGTTTTTTTCCGTTAACCGATTGAACTTTCAGCAAGTAAGTTCCTTCATAAACCTTTAGCTTCAAATCGTCGCCCCTGACCACCACAACCTCCATACTACATATCTTCCCAAAAGGAACAGAAAGATGTGGTTTTAGAGAATCAGGACTCAAAAATTGCTTTGAATCGATTGCCTGGGCAAAAGTAAAAATGGGAAAGAATGTTAAACTATAAAGTATCAATCGGCGCATGATGATATCACTTGATTCAGGTGTATAAATCTGCGAAAGGATCATCGGAGCTGTCTCTCACCCAGGAATATTCGATATCCCTTGCAACCTGCTCTGCTACTTCAATCCCGTCTTTCTCTGCCACAAAAGAAAGCGCCATATCCATGCCGGCCGTAACGCCGGATGAGGTATAGTATTTACCATCTGTTACCCATCGGGCCTTTCTTTGCCAGTTCACCTTTTCCCCCA
The DNA here is from genome assembly GCA_044226045.1 of Chitinophagaceae bacterium. Lineage (GTDB taxonomy): Bacteria > Bacteroidota > Bacteroidia > Chitinophagales > Chitinophagaceae > Endoryza. The sequence goes on along the minus strand of JBGAHR010000085.1, from coordinate 3,013 downwards.
TGGATACCACCCAGTCAAAAGCCTTCTTGTTAGAGGTTGCCTTCAGCCCGTCGAGCAATCCGGTTTTGGCAAGCAGGGAAGTGCCGGTGCATACGGTCAACACATACCTGCATCGGCTGGCGACCTCCTGGATTTTCTCAATAAGCCTTTCATTAAAAACCTCCTGTCGCGTTCCATAACCGCCGGGTATGAGAAATATCTCGATTTCATTCATAACGGCATCTATACTATGCGTAGGTATAGAGACGCCATGATTATTAGCAATCAGTCCTCCTTCCAGGGAGCAGAATTTCACCTGATACCTTCCTTTTAGCCGGCCAAATATTTCCACCGGACCAAACACATCGAGGGTTTCAAAATCATCGAACAATAAAACTGTCAAATTCATGTAAAACATCATTTAGAATTGATGGCCAATTCAATCCATTTCATAAAATCTCCCATTTTGCTATCATCCATCCATCGGCAAACAACGACGAGATCGTGTTCGTTATCAATCACAATATAATTACCACCAAATCCGGCGGCATAATAGAGGGATGGTGAAACATCTTTCCATCTCTTACTGGTATTGATCCACCACATATACCCGTAGTCGGGATTGGGCACAGATGGCACATGCGCGGCATTCACCCATTTCTCGGAAAGAAGTTGCTGGTTTTTCCATTTGCCTTTCCTCAGAAATAACAAGCCAAATCTCGCCTGATCAATAGCGCTGATAAACAATCCACCGCCATGATGACCGCCACCACTTACCGACTGAACCATCAGACCGTCTATATTTACAAACGACTGATCATATCCGTACCAGCGCCAGGTGGTCGAGGCGCCAATTGGATCCATAATCCTCTCCTTTATGACGACAGGAAGAGGCTTTCTCCATACCTGCAAAAGAGAATAGGCTAATAAATTAACACGAACATCATTGTATTTGAAAACTGTTCCGGGTTCATTCAGTTTTCTGTTCTTCCAGTCGTCAATACCGCCTTCTTTGGGAGGCCTGTCGGCCCAGTCGTTCAAGCCAAACAGATTACCACTCCAGTCTGATGATTGTGTAAGTAAATGCTCCCAGGTAATCTTCGAATTATGTTGACCTTCGAAAGAATTATCCCAGACATATTTTTTCACGGGCTCAGACACATTTCTGATAAGACCATTATCTAAGGCGAGTAAGGCCGTTGTCGACAAAAAACTTTTGGTAACACTAAATGTCATATCTACCCGGTTGACATCGCCCCATTGAGCGACTATATACCCATTTTTTACCACCAGCCCCGCCGGACCACCCCGCTCCTTCATAGGACCAATAATTTTATAGCCCGGTTCATTGGCATAAGCCTTTAGATTGGCTATGCGAAGATCTCTCTCTACTTTATTCTCTGCGCTCATCGCCAGGCTGATGGCGCTATCTAGATATGACTTGTTCATACCCACCTCAGCAGCTGTTTTCGTTTTCCAGGTGCTGTCCGGGTAGTATGTTCCTTGACTCTTTGCAGTTAGATTTAGTACAAACAGAAAAAATCCGACTAATAAACTGGTAGGTTTAAACATGCCTGATCGACTTTAATAATGGAAGTTACTACCGGCGAACTGATTTTAATATTCTATTTAGTAGTTTGAAGGCCCATCCTGGCTCCCATCCTTTCATACTCCAGGTCATTAGCCTCCCATAACTCAATCTTATTTCCCTCAAGATCGAGGATATGAATGAATTTGCCGTACTCGTAGGTTTCGAGGCTGTCTACCACCGTTACGCCATTCTTTCTCAGTTCCGCTACCAGTTTTTCCAGGTTATCCACCCGGTAATTGATCATATAGTCTTTAGTTGATGGCTCAAAGTATTTAGTGGTTTCTTTGAACGGACTCCATTGAGTAAATCCCTTTCTACTCGAATCTGTACCTTGTCGCCATTCGAAAACAGCGCCAAACTGATTGGTTTGCAAGCCCAGGTTCTGTCGATACCAATCCCGCAAGGCTGCCGGGTTCTTGCATTTGAAGAAAATGCCACCAATACCGGTAACTCTCTTAAACCCTTCCAGGTCTGCCTGCGCGGATCTCACAAATACCGCATGAAAAGCAAACCCTGATAAAAAAGAAACTGCTATAATGAGCAACAGAAGAGATATTTTTTTCATGATAAACAGTTAGAATGGTCAAAAAATACCGTACCCCACTGGCGGTGGTCATTCTAAGTTACATCAATAAAATTCCTGATAGGCTGCTTCCAGGGAAGGGAAATTGGCCTGTATCATCAATTCAAGAGTCTATCGGGGGAATTCCTCTATATCATGGTATCCGAATAGCATAACACCGGGGTTTGCACGGTTAAACTGACGGATTTTTTCCAGGGATTCCAGCCTTTGCTCGTTGCTGGTTGCCCTTATCCTGGCCAACTCATTGACAGGATGACCGGAATCCTCTAATTCCAATCGCAAATAATAGGCATCTCCCACATATAGGATAGTCTCATTATCGTTTCGAATCAATACCCCGCAATGACCATCTGTATGACCCCATAAAGGAACAAGATAGACTTCGACACGAGTATTTGTATCTACTTTTCTTAACTCCAATCCCTGCCAGTTCGACTGACTTTCAGCATAAGTTTTAATCCCTGGTTGATGTGCAAGTGGCAGTGAAAGGTAGCGTGGATGACCGGATAAAAAACTGTCGTACTCTTCCTGGCTAAGATGCAGGGTTGCCTGAGGAAAATCTGGCAGCCCGCCAATATGGTCATTATCGAGATGGCTCACGATACAATCCGTCACCATTGCCGGGTCAAATCCGAGCGCCTCGATCTGGCGTACAGCAGTTAGGTCTTCGTCGAATTGATAACCTACCAATTTCACCAATTCCTCACCGATTCGCTCGTTTGGCCGACGGGTATCTTCCAGCCCTATGCCTGTATCGATCAGCATCAACCGATCCTGTTCCTTAATCAGCAAACAATGACCGCACACATTTTCGCGGATGGGAGTCTTGATTCTTACACAGTTCAGATGAAATATTTCTG
>JBGAHR010000084.1:0-13725 GCA_044226045.1 Chitinophagaceae bacterium | reverse complement strand
AAAGGAAATTACCGGATCGCTTTTCTGAGCTCTGCGATCACTATTGCTGCATTACTGGTGACCATTGCCATAGAGGTATTCCCCAACCTGGTGTATGCCAGCAACAATACCGCCCATAGCATCACCATCGACAATGCAGCCGCTTCTCCCAAAACCATGAAAACATTATTGATCATTGCATTGATCGGTACACCCCTGGTAGGTATTTATACAACTTTTGTTTTCTGGACCTTTAAGGGAAAAGTGAAGCTGGATGAAATGAGTTATTGAGAAGGTTTTGCGTTTCAGGTTGGTTTTCGGTTTGCAGTTTGCGGTTGTAGTTGCGGTTTGCAGTTTGCGGTTTGCAGTTTGCGGTTTTTCTTTCCGCTCCCACTCCCGCTCCGTTCCTCCTCAGACGAGTCTTATCCGCCGAAGGCGGAGGACGCCGAAAGTTTATCGTTTCAGGTTGGTTTGCGGTTTGCAGTTTGCGGTTTGCAGTTTGCGGTTTTTCTTTCCGCTCCCGCTCCCACTCCCGTTCCGTTCCTCCTCAGACGAGTCTTATCCGCCGAAGACGGAGGACGCCGAAAGTTTATCGTTTCACGTTGCCTCACTCTTGAATTTTGACTTTTGACTTTTGAATTTTTACTTCTGAATTTAATAAGTCACAGTAATCCCTGCTCCCCAACCCATATCGCTATCGTAATGGCTGGACAAGGACAAATATTTTGTGGCGATAAAACGCAAACCGGTCATCCATTCCCGATCGGTGTTCCAGTATCCATTCAGGCGAAGTCTTTTGGTGATCGGTATGTCTTCTCTTCCCAGTTGCATTCTTAATTTTCCTTCCGTATCGATCCGGGCATCTGCACGAATCAGCAAGGGTAACACATATTGAACCCCCAAACATACTACCGCTCTCTGATCCTTGGTATTGACCTGCCCAAACAGGTTTTTTTCCGGCTCCGTGTGATGCCTGTATCGCCAATCGAAACCGATATAGGGCATCAGCCATTGATTCCTTCCGATCAGTCGACCAATATGCGTTTCGCTCTCATAGCCCTTTTCATTGTTTAAGCCGAGCCTCCATTCAGACTGAATCAGCCAGCGGGTGTTGGACAACATCCATTCCCCATCACTTCCGTTTGATTCGAGCCCTACTTGTGCAGAGAAATAAAATCTTCTGTCATCACGATACACTTTTTTCAAAGCTTTGGCCGGATCGCCCAGCGCGGGATTGGGAACACTGTTTTCGTATGTGAATATTCGTCCCATGCCGGCCATCATATGATAGAGAATGTGACAATGGAAATACCAGTCGCCGCTTTTCTCGGAAGCATTGAACTCAATAGTGTCGGTTTCCATGGGCATGATGTCCAGCACGGTTTTCAATGGGGAGTAATCGCCCTGCCCATTCAGCACCCGAAAAAAATGTCCATGCAAATGCATCGGGTGACGCATCATGGAATTATTATAAATGACGATTCTAACATTCTCGCCTTTCCGAATTAATATCTTGTCTGCTTCCGATACAGTTTTATTGTTGATTGTCCAGACATACCGATTCATATTACCGGTCAATTCAAATCGCCATTCACGAACAGGGGCCTCGGGAAGAGTGGTCTTTTCCGGTGATCGCAGCATCGCGTAATTCAACGTAACCAGCGATTGATTGCTGTCGACAATTTCGGGATACATCACCGTATTCATATCCATTTGCTGTAAACTCATATTCATGCCCATATCGTTCATCGAACCATCCATTCGCATCATTCCGTTCATCATCTTCATGCCTTCAAAATATTTCAGGCGGGGCAGGGGCCGGGCTTTTACCGGGGCGCCTGACCCCAGCCATAGGGAAGTACTCCGGGTCCTGTCTTCCGAACTGGCCATAAACTCATAACTGCTGTCGGATGGCAGGGTGATCTCCACATCATAGGTTTCAGATACGCCTACAATCATCCGATCGACTTCCACGGGTTCAACATCCTTTCCGTCGTTGGCTACTACTGTGATTTTTCCTCCGGAAAAATGAAGCCAGAAATAGGTTGATGAGCTTCCATTGATCACTCTGAGTCTTATTTTCTCTCCTGCTTTCAATGATGCTCTCTTGTCTGTTGGCTTTCCATTGGTCGTAAACAAATCATAATACACATCACTGACGTCCATTGCCAACATACGTTTCCACTCGTTACCCAATTTTGTCTTCAGGTAACCCTCCCTGGCAGCCTGCCAGTAGTCCTGTGTGGCTCCTTTGCCAATGGCATACCAGTCGGTCGCGAAATGAAGAGATCTTTCCACCTGTTCCGGTTTTTCATTTGTCCAGTCGCTCAATAGCACTACTTGCTGATTACCGGGCTGTTCATTCTTTTTATGAATGATGAATGCGCCGTACAGGCCGCTTTGTTCCTGCAACATACTATGTGAGTGATACCAGTAGGTTCCGTTTTGAACGATTGGAAACTGGTACACGAGTGTGGATTGGCCCTTAATAGCTGCAGTTGTCAGATAAGGAACGCCATCCTGGTAGTTGTCCAGAATCAGTCCATGCCAGTGAATGGATGTTTCCATGTGCATCAGATTATGTACATGGATTTCAGCGGTATCTCCTTCCACAAATTCGAGGGTTGGCGCGGGAATGCTTCCATTGATAGCAATCGCTTTCGCTTTTTTTCCGGTGTAATTCACCACAGTATCGGTTACATAAAGGTGATAAACAACCCTACCTCCACTCCGGTGAAAAAATGGCTTTCGCTCCGAATCCTGCTTCATCATATCATGCTGAGAAAAAGCAAGACCCTTCAATAACAGCATAAACAGTATCAGAAAAATCCTTTTCATGACAAATTAGAAAGACTGATTATTGAATAGTTTCTTTTACGGACCCGCAAGACAGCATGGCGTTGCCGTAGTAAGGATTGCGAATGATCTTTTCTTCACTCAGCCAATACATTTTTTTCATGGGGCAATAATCAACATACACCGGCTGAGCTGATAATTTCGTGGCTTTACCCAATAATATCATGTTATTGGACAGGCTGGAAAAAAGTTCCCTTTGCTTGTCCAGTTGTGATGCAGCAGAAATTGACTGGGCATCTGAAATGATCTTATCTTTCAACTGTAAATAGAGCGCCTGGCCATTCTTTTCGAGTTTCGACGTTTCAATCTTCTGCGCCACCTTCACCAACTCCCCGGAATAGCCGGATGCTTTTGAGACGTTCCCTTCCACCAACGCATTTTTCAACTGGTAATATTTGGTCAGCAGTGTTGCCAGACCGGGTTCGGATTGAGCGGACAATCCTTTTCCCATCAGCACAGCCATAAAAAGAATAAGTGCCTGTTTCATAATTGACAATTTTAGTCAAAGCTAAGCATTGATCGATGCCAGCCGGTTATAGAATTACTACGAAGAAGTATATAATTTACAGGTCATTAAAAACAAAAAGCCGGGATAAACCCGGCCTACTACAAATAACCATAACCCAACATTAAATCCAGCAAGATGAACCTTATACCTTTTCTGCTTTATATCCTGCCTCCTGTATGGCTTTCAACACGTCCTGTTCTGTTGTTTCGCTTTCTTTAACTACTGTTAAAATTTTGTCGGGATTTTTCACATCCACTTCCCAATTTTCTTCCCCCACTGCCTGGTTCAGGAAAGGGGTGGCTTTACTTACACATCCTGAGCATTTAATGGTCGTCTTAAATTTCAAAGTTTCCATATCCTGTCGTTTTATCTGTAAACTGATTTTTTATTTTTCTGTCGGTTTCACTTTATAACCGGCTCTTTGAATGGCTGCGATGATTCGGTTCTCATCGATACGATCGTTCTCAAATGCCAGCTGAGCCTGTCCAACAGTTACCTTTTCGATTTGAACTCCGTCCAGACCGGTGAGGATCTTTTCTACAACCCGTACACAATGATCACCACCCATTCCTTCGATTTGTAAATTCAACTGTTTCATATTTGATTTTGTTTTCGAATACTCAAAGCTACTACCGCAAAAAGGGCGGATCGTTACAGAATCAGGGATAAACTTTATATTATTTTCAGGTGGCAGTGACAGTCTCCAAAGCCACTTCATCGTCGAGAGGAAAAGACTGGCACAACAGCACCAGGTCCATATCCAGGTGTTCCTTCTTAAGGGCGTAATTCTGAACCATATGTACGTTACCCTGCAATCGCCGTGCTACGCAGGTGCCACAGCTTCCATTCTTACACGAATAACGAATCCGGAAGTTATGTTGGAGGGCAGCATCCAGGATGGATTGACCCGGCTCCACCTCCATTAAAACCGACTGCTCATAATGATGCAATAACACTTCTCTCTTTTCGAATGAGGCAGGTATCTCCGCCTTGTTCGGTTTACCCGTTGTAAAATGTTCCAGGTAAATTTTTTCGCTTTGCAGACCAACTGACTGGAGGCAATCGACTGCCATTTCAATTAAACCTGCCGGGCCGCACACAAATGCTGATGCCTCTGTTATTTGTTCCTTCAGTTCGCTTTTAAGCAATTTTTTCAGCACAAGCTTGTTCATTCGCCCTGCTATCTTCTTTTGGTCTTTATTATCAGTAGTATCAGCAGAAATGAAATGCCAGGTGGTAAGCCGGCCTGGAAACCGCTTGCCGAGTTGCTCAAGAGACTCTCTGAATAAAATATCCTTTTCGGACCGGTTGGCATTCAACAGCAGCACCCGGGCGGCTGTATTCATTAATAAAAACTGCAGTTGAGAAAAAAGAGGTGTTATTCCACTACCTCCTCCAACCAAAACTACAGCACCGGAAGCCATCACCAAATCATTAGGATAAAATGTTCCGAAGGGTCCGTCTATATGCCAGGTTTTGATCTGATCGTAATAATCGAGGATATAGTTACTCACTATTCCATCGCCCATTCTCTTCACTGTTATCGCCGGATAAGGGTCAATTCCGGGTGTGCTGCATAATGAATAAGACCTTTTACAGATCTCCCCATTAATATCAAAGGAGAGATCAATATACTGACCTGGCAAATAAACAAACTCCTGTCCGCCGGTATTGAATTCGATCGTTACCGAGTCATCGGTCTGCCTGTATGTTCGTTTTGATTTCCAGGTATACATGTAATGCGGGTTATTAATTCAACACATGTGAATGCTTGAAGACACTCAGGCACTCTTCAGAGCAGAAATGATACTCTTTGCCATCCGAAGAGTAGCTGTAATGACGATCTGTGTCCAGTTGCATTCGGCAAACGGGGTCCATCAGCTTTGAAACTCCGGTTGATCCACTAACTACCATTTCGGCAGTTATAACGGGATGAAGCAGGTTTTTAAAAATAACCGGCTGTGGTTTCTGAAACTGATATCCCGGGCTGGCCTCAAGCTGTTTTATAAAAGCCTCTGTACATAGGATACTGCCAGCCTTGGCCCGGCTTGCGACGCGGGAGGTCAGGTTCATGGCAGTACCAAAATAGCTGCCATCGCTTTCGACGACCGGACCGTAATGGATGCCGGCATGTACCTGCAGGAAAAGGTTTTCATCGCGGCTGTATTGCATCAGGGCAATGGCAGTGTCCGCAATATCGAATGGATTGGCGGAAACAATAACCAATTGATCTCCCACCCGCTCAATCAGTTTGGCTGATCCTTTTAAGGATCGTTCGGCCAGGCCCAGGTACCGGCCAACCACGCGGATGGCGGATTCTGCGCCATGTACTTCCGTCATGGCGGTGTATCCACTTAAATCCGCCATCAGAATGGACAGTTGTTGTTCGTTTGGCATATTTGTCGCTTTTTCTGATGCAAATCTATTATTGATGAGAGCGGCCGGTGTTATAAAATCATCCGGAGATTGTATAAAATTAAAAAGACCCCGTGGGGGGTCTTATTTAATTTCAAGGGTACGTAGCCATCGCCATGCTGTCTGCTGATCTGTAAAATACCTTTCAAATGTTCTACCAAATTTTTGCTGATAATCATTCATCTTCGATTCGTCCTGATGCACGTTGGCCATAGCTACGCATCGGATACCTCTTAACGACTTCAATTCAACCTGCGCCTCCGGGAACATGTCGAGGTAACCGATCCGGTAATGGAAGTTGGCCAGCAGTAGCGGAACAATGTTCCGGAATGCCCGGTGCACTTCCATATCCTTTGCCTTGAAACCATATATATTGATCAGCGCCTTGAACCTGGAGCCTGATGGAATCTGATCCACGGCTCTTTCAATCTCCACCTTCCAGTTTTCGATATCCTGCTTATCCAATTCCCCGCTTAATCTCAATTCCAAAATGGCCGTTACATCATCAAATTGTGCCGTCATCTGTTTTTCCATGACCGATTTTTGAAAAAGGTCCCGCAGAAGCGGGACCCTTCATGGGAATTCTAAGACTGATACTGAAAAACTTTTTTGGTGCGATAGAGATGTTCTCCGGTTGTATAACCTTTGTAGCTGGTATACAAAACGGTCGGATACCCATCCTCATCATATTCGTACTCCATCTTGTAGGGCACCACTGTGGGAAAACCACCTACAGAACCGGTCTGTTCAATAATCTTATTGTTTTTGGATGTATTGCTGAAATACAGATCGGGATACTGCATCAGGTAGTACGGGTTGATATTGTTGTCGTACTCGTAGGTTCCTACCCCGCCCGCACCGGTTGAACTCCTGGCGGAATAGCTGATTTTATTCTGGTTCCTGTATTTCATTACATATTCCATGCTTTGGCCATTGCTGAACAGATAGTCAATGTTGAGTTCCGGTTCAGCAGCAGTACCACCGTGATGTACGGCAGCGAATGTTTGCTGATCATAGCTGGTGTTATGTATGGAAGTAATCTTTCCGGCAGTATAAGTGAAAGCGGTGAAGCCGGTTTGCATTCCTGTGCCGTCGAAACGCCGGATGGTGTCGACCTGGTTGAACAGGTAATGAAACTTGTTGACCATCGTCAGCTGCAGATCCTGATATTGGGGCAAACGCTGATAATAGTGAGCTTGGGTAAGTCCCAGGCCGTTATAGGTATATTCCGCACGGCTGTCGGCCCTGAGCCCGGTAGCAAGCTCTGTATAGGTAAATTCCTTCACGAGCTTTTTGGCGTTTTTGGCAGCTGTCATTTCAATAGCAAAGTTTTCGCTCAACTCAGCTCTTGAATAGGTCTTTTCAAGTGTGCTGTTCCATTTGATCACACGGAATTTGTACTGGGTGAAGTTTTCCGGCACCCTGAAACTCATTTGCCCGGGAGAAAGATCTATCTGTCTTGTCCAGTGATTATCCTGGTTATCGATTGCATCGATTTCGATTTTTCCGGGCAGATTATCAAATAATACCCCCCCGATGGTAAGACTCAGTTTCAACTTCAGCGCCAGGCTGGGGAAGAAACCAAAATCCGTAACCGTGTATCCGAATGCGGTTGCGTCATCGGAAGGATTTACTTTCAGCGCTTCAGTGGCTAACAAGGCTACTCCTCCCGTACTGATTGTAAAGTCCAGTTTCAATGGCTTGGAGATCAATGCTGCTTTTGCAGAACCTGCACGAGGGGTTGCAAAAACCGCTGTGTCTGATGAACGAACGACTACGAATTTGGCCAGGCGGTAATCTCCTTTCGGCAACTCGACCTTATCGGTCTTGTACTCGCCCTGGATATAGTCCAGCGTCAGTTTTTTGTTGCTGACAACCGTTTCACCGTTCTTGTTTTCAATATCTACAATGGCATAATATTGTTTGCCATCGAGATTTACACCGCCTGCTTTAAACTGAACGAAGGACTTGCTTTGCTCCTGCGGCGGTTGTTCTGTAATGATTTCGTCAACCGTCTTGTTACACGACACTGTTGACAATGCAATAGCTAATCCTGCTAATGCAAGAATTTTCTTTCTTAACATACCCATGTTTTTAATGCTGATGAAAATGGTTATCCTGTAGTACAGGAGCTTTCAGGTACTCTATTGTTTTGTTTGTAGGTTCTTTTTATGCTGCTTTCATAGTTATATTCTGTTTTTTCATAGTGCTTGCCTGATACCGGTAACTCAGCTGGATTCCTGCCGTTGTCAAGAATTTTCCGATCCAATAGAACCGGATCAAATCCTCTTCACAAAGATGTGTGGATTGTCCAGGTGAATTCTTGGCATTTACCAAGATTTTCAGATTTACCTGATTCTGATAGTAGCGTCTTGTAGTTTGTCGGACTATACGCTGTATATGTCCGGTAGTTGGTTGAGAAGATGTTATGGCTTATGCATTTGCCATATTATCTGAATGTTTGACAAAGCTCGTTCAGCAACCGTTGCAAAAAAATACAACTGTTGACGAGCGTGGAGAAAAGAAATGTAAACGGCTCATTTGCGTGACTAAAACCTAAATTCTGTCCGATTTTTACGTAGAAAAAATCGGACAGCTCCCATTTGTTAAAGCCTTGCAAACTTTAATCGTAAACTATTGCTCACAACACTGACACTGCTAAGTGCCATAGCAGCGCCGGCAATCATGGGATCCAATAAAAATCCATTGAAGGGATACAGAATACCCGCGGCTACGGGTATTCCGATAATATTATAGATAAATGCCCAGAACAGATTTTGTCGAACGGTGGCGATGGTTTTTCGTGACAGCCGGATTGCTTTCGGAATACTGTTGAGATCGGAGGTAATGAGCGTCATCTTTGCCACATCCATAGCGATATCGCTGCCCTTTCCCATGGCTATGCTCACGTCGGCCTGTGCCAGTGCATGGCTGTCGTTGATACCGTCTCCTACCATTCCCACAATCTTTCCTTTGCTCTGCAGTTGTTTAACAAATGTGGCCTTGTCCCCGGGCATCAGTTCAGCCTGGTAATGGCTTACACCGGCTTCCTTCGCCAGCGCCGCCGCCGTTTGTTTATTGTCGCCGGTCAGCATATATACCTCCACTCCTGCCTGTTGCAGTTTAGCAATGGCTTCCCGGGAAGTAGGCTTGATCTTATCGGCAATGGCAATTACCCCAAGAACTTGTTTTGCATCCGACATAATGGTAACCGTTTTCGCCTGCTCCATATATTCATGGATCCTGTTCTCCAGCGAAACATCAAGTTGCAATTTTCTCTCATTCATCAACTTCAGGTTACCGGCGAAATAATCTTTACCCTGGTAGGTTCCTTTTACTCCCTTGCCAGTGATGCTTTCAAACTGTTCCAATTGAACAGGCTGTATTGATTTTTCGGAAATGAATTTAACGATGGCTTCCGCCAGCGGATGTTCGGAGCGGGATTCCATGGCATGGATTACGGACAACCACTCCGGGTTTTCAAGTCCGTTTACCGTAGCCATATCTGTTACAGATGGTTTACCTTCTGTGATAGTACCGGTTTTATCCAACACGATTGCGTTCATGGCATAAGCTCTTTCCAGGCTTTCGGCATCTTTAATTAATATATTGTTCTCCGCTCCCTTGCCCACACCCACCATGATGGCTGTCGGTGTGGCCAGTCCCAGTGCACAGGGGCAGGCGATCACCAGTACTGTTACGGCGGTAAGCAATGCATGCGTAAAGGCGTTTTCACCACCGACAACCATCCAGGTGATGAAAGTAAGAATGGAGATACCTATGACTACCGGTACAAAAATACCCGCGATCCTGTCTACCAGTTTTTGTACAGGCGCCTTACTTCCCTGTGCCTCCTGAACCATTTTAATTATTTGCGACAGCAGCGTTCCGGAACCCACTTTCTGCGCCTTGAAACGAAAACTACTTTTCTGATTAATCGTACCCGCGAATACACCAGTGCCTGACTGTTTTAAAACAGGTACCGGTTCTCCCGTTATCATACTTTCATCCACGTAGGAACCACCGGCAATCACTTCTCCATCCACCGGTATTTTTTCACCGGGCTTAACCATCAGTATATCGCCTGGTTTTACCTGGCTGATCGGTATTTCTTTTGATTCGAGATCATTCAAATAGAGGGTAACCGTTTTGGGTTGCAAACCCATCAGTTTGCGGATCGCTGAAGAAGTATTCGATTTTGCTTTTTCTTCCAGCAGCTTGCCAAGGGAAATAAACGCAATCACTACCGCTGCGGCTTCAAAATAAACATGCGGATGAATACCGCGACGATGCCAGAACTCCGGAAATACTGTATTGAAGAAACTGAAAACCCAGGCCACCCCTGTACTTAGCGCCACCAGTGTATCCATGTTGGCCTTTCGATGCAGGGCCTGCTTCCAGGCATTTGCGAAGAAAGATCTTCCAAAATAAAATACAACCGGCGCAGACAACAGCATCATTATCCAGTTAACGTTGGGCAGATCCATAAAGAACATGCCGAGTATAACAACCGGTACTGATAACAAAGTTGACCAGATTGTTCTGTTCTGCAATGCTTTTAACTGTTTGCGCTGGGCAGTCTCTTTAACTTCCTGCTGGTTTTCCTTTTCGATAATAATATCATATCCGATTGACCGGACGGTTTCCTGTAATTTTTCGGGAGTGGCAATGGCCGGGTCATAGTCAACCCAGGCGTCCTGGTTGGCGAAATTCACACCGGCATCCCGAACACCATCAACCGATTTTAGCATCGATTCCACACTCACTGCGCAGGCTGCGCAGGTCATCTCCAATACCGGAAATGTTTCTTTAATAAAATGACCTTTTCTGTTTCCTCCTGCTTTGATCGCTGTAACAAGACCTTCCATAAAAAATCTTTTGTCAAAATTACCTGGTCGAACAGGCAGTTTTGTTACAGCATCCGGAGCCGGATGTATATAATTTTCCGATGGATTAGCAATGACAAAGCTCCGCGCTATCAATTCCACACTGGCATTCACAACTACTCTTCGAGTGTGCCATAGAAGGGCTTGAGCAGCACCAGCAGGGAGTGATATCGCCGTCCACGATCCTGATATTCAAAAAAGAAGCTGCCTCATCTGCTTTTTCCCCTCTTTCCACCGGCAGCAACACAACTTCCTGTTTACTGTCGTATGACAACTCCCCGACCATTGTAAAACCCGCTTTAACGATTCCTTTCACAGAAGCTTTGTTTTCGGGTTTGGCAATAATCCATTGACGTCGGGTACCCAACGCACACTCGTATCGGATAATATGTTGCAGCAGCAAGGGATACAGGCCCTTTCCACGCCATTGCTCCAGGGTGCGGAAATTCCAGAGGTAAACTTCATCATCGGCCACTCTCACAAATCTTTCCAGTTCTCCGATGGGTGCAAAAACACGGGCTACCCATCCAAATGCGGCCGGTATATCCTTTACCCAAACTACCCAGGCCTCATTTTGTTCCATAAACCGGCGTTCGATCTCCATCCTGTTCAGGCCGGTAAGCCGGTGCAGCAGGCTGACATCAAAACATTTTTCAATTTTTACTTGTGCCGGTTTGGCAATCAGGGTGATTTTATCTTCGCGGCTGAACAATGCAATAGACATACTTTTTTTTTGAACGATTTTTAAAAATTGGATACAAAAAGCAGGTAAACAATTTGTCCCATCCTTACCGACATCAAACCCAATAACACAAACAGCACCAGCATTTCAATATTCAGTCTTTTGTCTTTTCTCATTTTTATTTCTTTTTCTGATATTTCCTGTGAATTCCTGATGACAGGTAAAAAGTAAAGAGGAGCCGCTCGCAGGCGGCCCCGCTTTCTTACTGGCAGCACTGGCAGCCGCATGAACAATTGGTACCGTTGCAGGTAGCATCGCAGGTACAAGTTTCACATTTACAATTTTCATTACCGCATTTGCTGATCTCAAAATTTTCCTTTTTCATTTTACTTTGTTTTGTGGCAACCGCCTTATTGGCCTCTGCCGTGTTAATTAATTTATGCGTGCAAATTAGAACGCATTGAATAGTTTGTCTTGAACATATCAGCTATCCACTTGAATAAACCTGCTAACTTTTTAAAAACAGTTCGTGCCTGGTAACCCGTACACATAACAAAAGGTCGAGCCGGCTTTCGCCGGCTCGACCTTCAATTATTTTCTTACCGTCTATTATTAAATGAAGTTATGCTACTCCGTTACGATTGACACGGGTTGAAAAACAGAAAGATGGTTTAAGTCCGAACATCTCCTGGAATGTTCTGGAAAGATGTGCAGGATCTGAAAAGCCGCTTTCGAATGCCGCTTCAGATATAGAAGCACCGTTGCAAATAACTTTGACCGCATGATCGATTCTGCGCCAAAGGATGTAGCGGCGATAGGGAATTCCGATCTGTTGTTTGAATAAATGACTGAACCGGCTTTCAGATAAGCAAACCTCGCGGGAGACCGTGATAATATCAAGTTCCTGCTCGAGATTATCCGCGACATATCTAATTGCATGCAGTATTCTGGAATCCAATGTGGAATGACCCTGGTGAAAAGGAGCCAGCAATTGCATCAACCGTTCGATGGAGGCTTTGACGACCGTAGTACTGTTATCATAACTGAAGAACCATTTCTTCAACTCCTCGATAACAACATGCAGCTTTGCAACCGGCAAAGATTGCATCCGGTTCTGATGCAGGGAAAAAACTTTTTGCAGCAATCTTGCCTGTGATGATTCCGGATCAAACAAAATAAATATATGGTAGTCGTTTGCCTCTCCGATGAACTGATGAGGCACATCCGAGGCTAATATGACCGCGCTTGTATGCAGTTCCCTGGCAGTATCAGCAATAGTGAATGACTGATCAAATGCCAGCGCAATTTCCAACAGGTGGTGGCTGTGAATATTGGTTTGTATATCCCGGCCAATGTACACTGAGATCCCGTCCATGATGGCGATTTTGAATGGCAAGGGTTCAAACATAGCCTGGTAGGAATTTGCTTTAATTAATTCGTCCGGCAAAATGGTATCTGTTGTATGCATGTCAGCAACTTTTGGAACTGTGATAACTGATTTGGCCAGGCAAAGTTGCTACCGAAATGGCAGGAAAAATTACACGATTCGGGGGAAGATGTATATAATTTTAAGGCGGCTAACTATATCTTATCCAGGGGCTTTCGCCTGTTTTCCTTCAGGGATTTAAAGTGGGAAGGCGTTAATCCGGTAGTCTTCTTGAACTGTTGCGACAAATGCTGAACGCTGCTATAGCCCAACTCGTAAGCGATCTCACTGAGTGTTTTTTCGTCGTACATCAGCAATTCCTTAACCTTTTCAATTCTCTGCAGGATGGCATATTTCTCAATAGTTATCCCTTCCACTGCAGAAAAGAGGGATGACAGGTAATGGTAATCGAGTTGAAGCTTATCCTGCAAATGAGCTGATAACTTTAAATTGAATTCTTCTTCCTTGTTACCATGAATCAATGTTACAATGGCGTTTTTTATTTTTTCTACAATTTGTGATTTCTTATCGTCGAGCAGTTCAAAACCAATATTTTTCAGTTGTAGCCTCAATTCCTCCAGTTGTCCCTGGCCGGGATCGGAGGCGAGTTCCACCTGTCCCAACTGCACGTTCTTATAAGTGAGCCCTGCCTGGTCCAGCTGCTGCCGGACCGCCATTACACAACGGTCACAAACCATATTTTTGATAAAGAGAGTCATAGAGTAATTTGCCAATTAGTGAATGGGACAATGTGCTAATTGATGTTTGCATTCTGCACGACGGATGACCAATGACGAATCAACCATTATTTTTGAATTCAGTTAATCTTGCACAAGCCTTATTTCACCAAACACCTGAATCAGAAGGTTGGGGTAGGGTTGGAAAATCCCAAAACAATGTGAATCGTCCCATCCGTCAACCGCATTTTTCGAAACAAAACTACTTTTAATTCCTGATATTTTTTTGAAGCACA